>WQYI01000005.1 GCA_009781315.1 Candidatus Endomicrobium embiratermitis
CCATAGAGGCTTAAAATCACTGAAGCCCGATACATTATCTGCCGGATACGCCTTAACGCCAAACAAAAGCATACAAACTGTAAAAACAAAAATTAGTTTTTTCATGTTATCCTCCTATTCTGCTGATTTCGTAATATATTTGAGATTTTGGATTTTTGTTTGCATTCCAAATTTTCATAGCGCGTTTTGCAAGCGCGGAAATTTCATCCCATTGTTTGTTTATTATAAGGTCTTTCGGAGTAATCCACGTTCCGCCGACGGTTAAAACCTGCGGCATAGACGCATATGCATTTAAATTTTCTTCATTGACTCCGCCGACAGGAATATAGTTTAAATTTAGAAAATCATTCTGATAATTCATGCTTTTTAAAAACGGCATTCTCCCTAAATTATAAGCAGGGGAAATTCTTAGCACATTTATTCCGTCTGAAATCGCGGCTTCAAGCTCGGAAGGCGTAACCACGCTGGGCACAAAAGGCAAACCCAGTTCTTTTGTCTCCCTGATTATTACAGGATTATATCCCGGCGCCGAAGCAAAATCCGCGCCAAGTTTTTTTATACGTCCGGACTGTCCTTTTTGAATGAGTATTCCGGCACCTACTATCATTTCAGGGATTGCCTCCTTTATAGTTTTTATGGAGGTTTCGGCAGCAGGAGTCCTTAAAATAAGCTCCACAATACTGATTCCGCCGGCAAACAATGCTTTGCAAACCGGAATCGCATTCTCAATATTTTCAATTTCAAATACAGCCATCACTCCTCTATTCCTAAACAAAGAATCAATATTATTCAGTTTCATAAATTCCTCCTTTTGATGCTATTTAATCATCAGACAACCCTGTTATTTTACCTTTTATAATATATGATGTCATGTACTTAAAAGTCACACTATCATCGGATGACTTAACGAATATTCTCGTCTTCCGTTATCAATATAACACATAAACTGAATTTTGTCAAGACTAAAATATATGAAGTTATCTGATGATATTAATTTAATACATATGATGACTTGGTACTATTACATTGTTTTGTTGACTGGGTTTTAAAGTTTTATAAAAAAATCTAACCTTCTTGGTAAAGCAGAAAAATAAGATATCAGGAATAAATACATATGATGAGTTTAATATTTTGCAAATGTTTATCCTTAAACAAATTTTAAGACTTAAAATTAAGAAATATTGATTTTTTAAATTCTTTTTCTTATAATATGTTGTAAGTTAAAAAATAAAGGATAGTCCTATGGGTACTGCAAGTCATCTTATCAATCAAACTACAGACAGGCTTATGCGTTATATCATAGACAATAACCTGCAGGCAGGCTCAAAACTGCCGACTGAACTTGAATTGTCATTGCTGCTTCAGGTAGGCAGAAGCACAATACGCGAAGCAGTGAAAGCGCTTGTAGGGCGAAACATACTTGAAGTCCGTCAAGGCTCGGGAACTTTTTTGGTTCGCGAACAGATAGGCATTATCGAAGATCCTTTTGGTTTAGCTTTTATTAAAAATAAGAAAAAACTGATTTTTGATTTGCTTGAAGTGAGGATGGCAATAGAACCGCGTATTGCCGCGATAGCAGCTACTGTGGCAAGCGATGACGATATAACCGTTATAAAAAAACTTGCCGAAGAAACGGAAAATACAATAAACAATAACGGAGACTATACGCAAAAAGATACTGAACTGCATGCAAAAATAGCGCAAACCAGCGGAAATTTAGTAATTCCTATACTTTTGCCTATCATTCAACGCGCTCAGCGTACCATAATAGTGCTTTCAAGACCTCTGCAGGAAGTTAATAAACAGGAAACAATTAAATTTCACAGACTTATCGTTGAAGCCATAGAAAAACACGACCCTGTAGGTGCGGCGGATGCTATGGTTCTTCATATTGCTTACGCCAGAAATTTTATACGCTGTTACTTTAATGAAATCGGCGAAATACCATAACAATTTTTTTTGATTGCTTGCTTTTAGTTTTTTCGGTACAAAACCAACATCATTCTTTAGTCGTCATTGCGGCCGGAGCCTGTCCTCGAGCGTCTTAATCGGGGATGCCGCAATCTAATGACGGCAAAACAAAAAAACCAGACCGAAATTAATTATTTCGGTCTGGTTTTATTATTTATACGCGCGTAAATATTATTTGAATTAAGCCTGGCAGCCTGCCGAAGCTTTACGCTGCAGCAATTCCCATTTCATATCGACTTCTTTTTGTATAGCCTCGATAATATGAGCATTCTCGGGTTTAAACAAATGTTTAAAACGTCCCTGGGGTTTTAAGAATTCCGTTACCGGTTTCTTTTCTTTGGGCGTAACGTTTATTTTATAAACTCCGTTTTCAACTTCGTAAGAAGGCCATACGCAGGTTTCTACCGCAAGCCTTGCCAGAGGCATTGTGTCTTCGGGCTTATAGTTCCAGCCGAGCCTGCAGGGAGTAAAAATATTTATAAACGAAGGACCGTCAACTGACAAAGCTTTTTGGACTTTCGTTATATAATCATTCCAATTTCCGACATAAGCCTGGGCAACGTAAGGAATGCCGTGAGCTATCATAATCTCGGTTAAATTTTTTCTGTGCTGTTCTTTTCCCTGCCGGGCTTTTCCCGCGGGAGCCGTGGTAGTGTGCGCCCCGAGAGGCGTCGCGCCCGAACGCTGAATACCGGTATTCATATACGCTTCGTTGTTGTAGCATATATAAAGCATTCTGTGCCCTCTTTCCATCGCGCCCGACAAAGACTGGAGTCCTATATCGTAAGTTCCGCCGTCTCCGCCAAAAGCTATAAATCTTATATCATCCGATATTTTGCCCTGTTTTTTAAGACTTCTGTAAGCGGTTTCTATTCCGCTGCAGGTAGCGGCGGAATTTTCAAACGCGCTGTGAAAAAACGGAGTTTTCCACGCAGTGTAAGGAAAAACAGTCGTTGAAACTTCAAGACAGCCCGTCGCGCTTGTTAGTACAACGGGAGTATTGCCAGCGGCTATCAAAGTTTGCCTTGCAACTATACCCGCCCCGCAGCCTGCGCAAAGACGGTGTCCGCCCGTTACGCGTTCCGGATTTTTGCTTAATTCTTTTAAATTTGCCATTTTCTTAATCCTTTTTGTCATTCCCGAAGGCCGTCATCGGGAATCCATTTTTATTTATTTAACTTGGATCCCCGATAGAAACACTCGGGGATGACGCTTCGCGTCATTTTATACGAACGTTGATATACTCAATTCCAGCAAAAGGCTTTTCTTTACCTGAAGCGATTTTTCCGAGCGTGTCATACACTTGAGTTATATGTTCGGTATTTATTTCTCTGCCGCCGAGTCCGTAAACGTAATTTACGACTTTAGGAACAGTAAATCCCGCCGAATACAAAGCCGCGACAACATCGGAATAAACAGGCGCGAAAGTTCCGGAACAGGAATCGGCTCTGTCCATAACGGCAATCGCTTTAACATTAGCCAAATCTTTCGCAATCATTTCCGCAGGGAATGGTCTGTAAACTCTGATTTTCAAAAGTCCCGCTTTAACGCCTTTTTCTCTCAACGCGTCAACTACGACTTTTGCCGTACCGGCCGTTGAACCTATTACGACTATAGCGAGTTCGGCATCGTCAAGCTTATATTTTTCATACATATCGTATTTTCTTCCGAAAGTTTTTTCAAAATCTTTCGCAACTTCAAGAATTACATTTTGAGAATCTTTCATAGCCTGGGCAAGCTGATATCTGTGTTCAAAATAATAATCCTGTAAATCTATTGAACCTAAAGTGTAAGGCTTTTTAATATCTAAAAGGTATCTTTCGGGTTTGTATTCTCCGACAAACGCTTTTACGTCGGCATCCGGATAAGTTTCGACAACTTCCATACAATGGGAAATAATAAATCCGTCAGTGGTTACAAGCGTGGGAAGTTTTGCTTTTTCGGCAATTTTTGTAGCCTGAATCATATTGTCGTAAGCTTCCTGCGAATTTTCCGAATAAATCTGAATCCAGCCAGAATCTCTTGCGCCCATAGTGTCTGACTGGTCGCCGTGAATATTAATAGGAGCGGAAAGCGCCCTGTTCACTTCTGCCATAACTATCGGTAGTCTTAAGCCTGAAGCTATGTACAACATCTCCCACATAAGAGCCAGACCTTGGGATGAAGTACCCGTCATTGCTCTTGCGCCCGCGGCGGATGCGGCTATTGTAGCCGACATTGCGGAATGTTCGCTTTCTACCGCGACATATTCGCTTTTCACAATGCCGTCCGCGACAAACTGGGAAAAAATCTGCACGATTTCCGTTGCCGGAGTTATCGGATAAGCTGCTACTACATCAGGCTCTATCTGGCGCATTGCTTCAGCCATTACTTCGTTGCCTGTTTTTGCGGCTATTTTGCCTTTAGGATATACTGTCTTTATCATTTTAACCTCTTTTTAACGACAATTAGCAGTGAGTAATGAGTAGTTAGTAGTTGTTTGTGCGGGGCTTTACCCCGCTTATTAATAAGTGCGCTTTGCGCACTCCAAAACTACTCACTATTCACTACTAACTATTAACTGCCTCTTATTTTTTCTCTACTTCCATTGTAATCGCCTGAACTTTAACCGGACATTCTTTCGCGCAAATTCCGCAGCCTTTGCAGAAATCGTAATCTATACCAGTAACAACCGTAGTCTTTTTCTCGTCCGGAGCGATTTTAATTGAAGAATCCGGGCATGAAATCCAGCAAGCTAAGCAATGTATGCATTTATCTTTATTCCAAACAGGCCTGTTTGAACGCCAGCTTCCCGTATGAAAATTTTGCGCCGTACCGGCTTCTAATATATCTCCGACAGGAAGTTCGGCAGCCGTTAATTTTTTATTTTCTGACATTTTATTAACTCCTTTTACTCTGTCATTCCCGAAAGTCTTTGTCGGGAATCCATTTTATATTTAACGTGGATCCCCGATAGAAATATTCGGGGATGACATCCTTGCGGATGTCAGTTTTTTACTTCATCATACGCGCGTTTAATCGACGATAAATTTCCTTCTATAACTTCGGGTTTGTGGCGGAATTTTACCGCAAGTTTTGCTTTCGTGTCTTCCAAAACGTGATTAATGTCTAAATTTCCGATAACTTTTACCAAAGCGCCTAGCAGCGGCGTATTCGGGTAATCTTTGCCTATGGTTTCTTTTGCAATCTGGCTTGCGTTGACAACATAAACCTGGCTTGCGTCTATACCAAGCTGCTTTGCGATATCCTGAGACGGAAAAGACGTATTGACAATAACCTTGCCTTCTTTTCCGATACCTTCGGTCACCGCAACAGACTCAATAAGCGTAGGGTCAAGAATAACAACGAAATTCGGATTTGTAACGCCCGAATGAATCGTTATGGGATTTTCGCTTATTCTGTTAAAAGACTGAACGGGCGCGCCCATTCTTTCAGGCCCGTACTCAGGAAACGCCTGAATATACTTGCCCGTCGCTAAAACAGCTTCGGCAAACAAAAGCGCGGCTGTTTTTGCGCCCTGACCGCCGCGTCCGTGCCAACGAACTTCAATCATTTTTGCTGACATCGCTATACTCCTTTATTTTAACGGCAAAGTTAAAAGTTCAGAGTTCAAAGTTCAAATAACGGCTCAAAACTTCTTTGAACTTTACACTTTTCACTTTGAACTTTGTCTTTTTTTACATTTCTTTTCTGCCGGAAATGGCACGGGAAATAGTAAGCTCGTCGGCATATTCTATATCTCCGCCGACGGGCAAACCATACCCCAATCTTGTCGCTTTAATTCCGAGTGTTTTTATTATCTCTGCAAGATAAACTGCAGTGGTTTCGCCTTTCGAATCCGTATCCGTCGCAAGTATTACTTCGGCAATTTTATCACTTTTTAATCTTTTTATCAACTTATCAACTCTTATGTCGTCAGGCCCGACGGCATCCAAAGGCGAAAGCGCGCCGCCAAGCACAAAATAAAGCCCTTTATACTCTTTTACTTTACTTACGGCTATCAAATCCTGAGGGGTTTCGACAACGCAAATTATATTGCGTTCTCTGGACATATCCGAACAAACAGGACAAGGGTTAGTTTCGCTTAAATTATAGCAAACGTCGCAATATTTCATCGTCATTCTTGCTTTTTGTATGGAATCTATAAGCCTGTCAACTTCACCCTGCTGCATTTTTAATATATGATAACTCAGTCGTTCCGCCATTTTCGGACCGACTCCGGGCAGTTTTTTTATTATTTCAATCATTCGTTCTACGGATTGTGGTCTGTTCATGATTTAACAACGAGTAGAAAGGAGGAGGGAGGATGTGTTGAGTTTTCGCAAAGCGAAAACACTTTACTTTCTCCTTCCTACATCCTACTTCCTACCTGCCTTTTATATTTTTTTCGCAGTGGTTGCGCCGAATTTTTTGGCTATTTCTTCTATGTGGCTCGGAATGGCCGTTTTGGCGCTTTCTTTCAAATCTTCCACTACTTTATATTCAACAGTTGATTCAGGCTGCTCTTCTTTTGACGATATTTCGGTTTCTTTTTTATCGTCAAACGATATATCTTCAACTATGACTTTCACGGCTATATCCAAACCGGTTTTTCTTTTATACAGTTTTGTAATCTGCTCGTGAAACTCCATAACGCCGTCATAATCGAATTTACTTGAAACCGATATCTGTATTGAAGCCGGAGATATTATTTTTACAAGGGTCTTGGCAAGCGACTGCGAAGTAAGCGGATGTTTTTTTGTTATTTCAGATACGATTTCGTCCCATATGCCTATCAAATCAGCGGCGTCTGCAGAGGCATCAACCATAACCGGAACTTCATTTTGCAAAGCCGGACTTTTTTCAGCTACAGAATAAGAAGACGGCGTTTCAGCCGTGTAATTTCCGGTCGATTTAACGTTTTTTTCAATCTCTGAGATTTTGTTTATAAGTTCGCCGACATTATAATACGGTTCGGACATTTTTAAAAGATACATTTCAAGTAAAATTCTCGGCTGGTCGTGCCAGCGCATTTCTTCCAAAGCTTTTGAAATAAGATTATTCATTCTCACATGCCTTGAAACCGAGAACAACGTTTTCTGGGTCTCGTAGAGTTTCTTTTCTTCGGATGAAATTTCCGCGATTTCGGGATTTATGGAATATATCATTACTCTTCGCAGATGGTCTCTTAAATCTCTTGCGAACTGTAAAACGTTATAGCCTTGTTCGGATATGTCTTTAACTGTTTTTAAAATCGTCTGCATATCGCCTTTTGAAAGATTGTCGGTTACCGAAGCTATTATTTCCCTTGGCAAAAGACCTAAAAGTCCTCTTATATATTCGCCCGTAATTTTGCCTGAATTCGACGAAACCGCCTGATCAAGCAAACTTAAAGCGTCTCTCATTGACCCGCCTGAAGCGCTTACGACAATATTTAACGCTTCGTCATCTATTTCAAAACCTTCTTTTACGCCGATATTTTTTATAGCCGAGGCGATTTCTTTTGAAGAAATAAGTTTAAATCTGTATCTCTGACATCTTGAAAGAATTGTGACGGGAATTTTGTGCTGTTCGGTTGTGGCAAGTATAAAAACAACGTGTTCGGGCGGCTCTTCCAGCGTTTTTAGCAAAGCGTTAAAAGCCTGCGTGGTTATCTGGTGTGCTTCGTCGATAATATATATTTTGTATTTTGAACTTGCGGCTGAAAATTTTACATTTTCCCTTAAAGCTCTTATTTCGTCTATGCCGTTATTGGACGCGCCGTCTATTTCCAAAACGTCAACGCTCGCGCTTTTGCCTATTTCTACGCAATTTTCGCATACGCCGCAAGGCTGTGTTGCAGGTCCTTCTTTGCAGTTTAAAGCTTTGGCAAGAATTCTTGCCATTGTGGTTTTTCCGCAGCCTCTTGGCCCAGAAAAAAGATAAGCGTGCGCTATACGTTTTTCAAGTATTGCGTTTTTAAGGGTTTGTGAGATGTGCTCCTGACCGATGACTTCATCGAAATTCTGGGGTCTGAACTTTCTGGCTAAAACAAGATATGACATTTTATACCCGCAAGATAAGGCGCAAAGATACCGGAACTGCGATTAATAGGCGGAATCTATACTTGCCGTTTATTAAATTTTGTTTCTTTATTATACATAAATAGGACAGATATTAAAAGATAATAATGTAAAAGCCGCAATCCCCAGATTGGTAACGGGGAACGTGGTTTTTTATGTTGCCTTTGGCGATTGCATTACAGGTTTTTGTATTTTGCTTATTTTTTACTTGCCGTTTTTCTATTTTTTATATGTTATATTTTATATGCTGCTTTCAAAAATCCCGCAAAACCTTCTCTGGCGCCGCTGTATATTTGCGCGCTTAAATCAAGCGTCAGTTTTTCCGCAACTTTCGCGCTCGCGCCTAATGCGCCGGTAATTGTCCCGCCGTTTAAGCTTGGCGTTTCGACTTCGTCTCCGTCTAGTTTTGCGGTTACGTCTCCGCTGATTTCGTAGTCGTAAGACAATGACAAATACGGCTTTATTTTATCGTTTATTTTGTATTCGCCTTTGGTTCCGATTTTGATGCGGTTGGAAAGCACCGAATCAAACTCGTATTTTTCACCTGCGGCTAGGTCTGCTTCACCGCTTCCTACATTTGTATGGGCGTATTTCCCAAAAGCGTCAACGCTTATTTTTTCGCTTACTTCAAAAATATATCCTGCTCCTAAACTCATGCCGAAATATATTGCGCTGTAATCAAAATCCGCGCTAGTCCCCAGCCCGCTTTTGTAATCGTTAGTTATCTGTCCCGCTCTTATTATTCCTTCAACGTAAACTTTTTCATTTATATCTTTTTTCGCTAAAATTGCCGCGCCTATTGCGTTTGCGTCGCCGCTACCTTTTGCGCTGACGCATTCCGTGTCATAACTTCCGCTTGCGTATTCTATAAAAGCGCCCGCATCAAATGCCGCAAATTTTTTTGCAATACCGGCTGACGCACCGAACGCGCTCATTTCTATGCTTGAGCCTGTGTCGTATTTTGAGTTATCCGAGAAAAATGCTCCTACAATTTCTATTTTGCCTTCCTGCAGATTATTTAATAACGAGCTGTTTATATTGTCCCTGTTTTGCAATACCATAATTGCCCCTGCCGCCGCGCCTTCGGACAAAATTTTTGTCTGTTTGTTAGACGTTTTGCTTGTAACTATGGCATAAAGATTGTTTGCGTCCCAGTCAATATCAAACTCGCAGATTGCGGAAATCCCGGCAAGACCCGATGCCGTTGTGTTAACGCCGTCGGCAGTAATACCGTTTGTAGAAGTAATCAACGTTACCGTGTCTCCGACATTTAATGCTGAAGACAAGCCGTTTATACCTACGCCGATTGTGCTGCTTGTAATATTTACGGCATAGGCAACGTTAAGCATTGTTCCACCGTCGCCCATGTCCGTGGGAATATAAAAGTTCAAATTTTCAAAGTTATATATCCCGCCGATACTCGTGCCAGCGACGGTTTTGACGTTCAGAGTGTTGCCTGTATGGTAAGCCGCGCCTATAGTCTCAACATAGCCGCCGGTGATATAGACCGTGCTTAGGGTGGGCGCGCCGATTATGGTTACTGTGTTGTCGTTGGCCGTTGCGGTGCCGCCGATGGAGCTTTTGGCAGACCCGCCGTAAATATTGTTGTGCACCACGCTGTCAATAATGGTCACGCTGTTGCCATTGGCCGTTGCGGTACCGCTGAAGCTTTCGGCGCTCCCGCCGTAAACATAGTTGCTCACCGTGCTGCTGTCAATTTTGACGGTATTTCCCGAAGCCGTAACCGCGTTACCACCGTATACAGCACGAGCATACCCGCCGACAACCTTGTCACCCATCGTGCTGCCTATGATATTGACAGCGTTATTATCGGACGCGCCGCCGCCGCCGAGGTAGCTTATGTTATACCCGCCGGCAAGGTAGTACGTACTACTGCCGATGACATTTACGGTGTTACTGCTGGTTGTAACGTTGCCGCTTTCGCTGTAAGCTTCCCCGCCGCAAACATTTTTGTGTACTGTGCTGCTGTCAATTTTGACGGTGTTGCCCGAAGCCGCGGCAATACCGGTACCGTAGGCGTAAGCATATCCGCCATCGACGTCTTTATTTACCTCGCTGCCGATGGTGATAATCACCGTGTTGCCATCAGTAGTAGCATTACCGTCACCGCTACCGCCTTTGGCATACCCGCCGTAAATATTTTCGGAAACGAAGCTGTAGCCGGTAATGTTCACGGTATTGTTATTGGCAGTGACGTTGGCGCTGTTGGGAACGGAGCCGGAAGTGTCCATATACCCGCCGTAAACACTATAGTCCGTATCGCTGTAGTTGATAAAGTTGACAGTGTTGCCGTCAGGGGGCAGAAGGTCAATAGCGTCACTCTGGTCCCAGCCGCCGTTTTCTGTGCCGGAAGAGACGGTATCATCAGGACCGTTACCGTAAACATTGCCGGTGGCAGTTCCGCCGTCAAACGTGACCGTATGCCCCGCAAAAGCCGGACTTACAAACAACATTACTGCCACAAATAATGATAATACTTTTTTCATAATAGTTTCTCCTTTTTTTAAACTACAGCTTGCGAAACCACATTAACTCCGCTCTCCACACTACCCGCTTTTATAGCTTCCGCCATTTTGACATCCAAAAAACAAAAAAACGTCTGCCCGAATCTTTTATAGGGCAGCCGCTTGGTCCGGAAAAAAGATAAGCGTGAGCAATGCGTTTTTCAAGTATTGCGTTTTTAAGAGTTTGCGATATGCGTTCCTGACCGATGACTTCATCGAAATTCTGAGGTCTGAACTTTCTAGCTAAAACAAGATATGACATTTTATGCCCGCGAGATAAGGCGCAAAGATACCGAAACTGCGATTAATAGGCGGAATCTATACTTGCCGTTTATTAAATTTTGTATGTTTATTATAACATAAATAGGACAAATATTAAAAGACGCTCATAAGTTGAAAAGATAAAACGGTTTTAGATATAATTGTTTAAACAGCGTTAAATTTTAAAACAAAGGATGCCAAAATGATTCGGCTTTTGATAACATTATCGTTAGTTTTGCTGTTAGTATATTTTATGTTCTCACTCTATGGAAAAAATATTAACAAAATACATGAACTTATAGGGCAAGGAAAAGCAGAAACCCAAAACATCGCAGAAAATAAAAATCTTCACACTGCCATGGACTCAATAAAGGCAAAAGCCCAGGAAGCCGCTGATAAGTACGCTCAATCAACAGAGAAAAAATTGTCTGAACTTGAAAGCTCTCAAAGTAAATGAACAAGTTACGGTATTAATTTATATTATTTTTTAATTGAACTCATTGTTTTGTAAAAAATTTCTAGCATTCTGGCAGCCTTGTTCCGCCGCTTTTTTAAGCTACTTAGCAGCTTCTTGATTGTTTTGCTTTATTCCTTTTCCTCTAAAGTTCATCATTCCAAGGTCATGTTGAGCATCTGCATCGCCCTGTTCTGCCGCTTTCTCAAACCATTTAGTAGCTTCTTGGTAATCTTGGTTCTCCGAATATATCAATCCAAGCATAGCTTGGGCTTTTTTATGGTTTTGTTCAGCCGCTTTTCTGCACCAATAAAATTCTTCCATACGGTTTCGCTTTACACCTGTCCCCAAACTATACATCAGTGCAAGACTATATTGAGCATCAACATTGCCCTGCTCTGCTGCTTTTCTAAACCATTTAACCGCTTCTTTATAGTTTTGATTTATTCCTTCTCCGTTAACGTACATTCGCCCAAGAATAAGTTGTGCATCTGCATTCCCTTGTTTAGCGGATTTTGTCAGCCAATAGAGAGCTGCAGTGTAATCTTTCTTGGGTTTTTCAAGAGTATAAAGTTTATCTCCTGGTGCCGCAAATGTACCGATAAGACCTTGCTCTGCAACTTGCTTAAGCAATTTATCAGTTTCTTTCGTGTCTTCACCATATAAGTACATCATTCCAAGATTATATTGTGCTTGTGCATCACCGTGTTCTGCCAATTTATTTGTTTTTTCAAAACTTGCGATTGAAGTATCTCTTTCATCTGTAAGTTCTTGCGATAGCACTCTTTTTGTTTCTTTAATACTTGACGAGAAAGCTAAAGATATGCAAAAAACCGCTATTAATAAAAAAATTAGAAATAATTTTTTCATTTTCTATCTCCTATATAATTATACTAAAACAAGAACAAATACAACAAACAAATATGTTATTTTGGAATAAAAAAAGACGTTCAAAATTTGATAATTTCAAACGTCTTTGTATTAGCTGTTATAAATTTTCAAGAAATTGGTTGAGGCGAGCAGTTGCTTATTAAACTTTTTTTGCAAACGATTTTGGCATTTTTGCTACGCTTGCGACGGCGAAGCGCACAAGGAACGGTACGTGGGGCGGAGTGTAAGGAAGTAAAAATTCAAAAGCCAAAGTAAAAATGGAGCTGATCGGGATTGAACCGACGGCCTCTTCGTTGCGAACGAAGCGCTCTCCCAGCTGAGCTACAGCCCCAATATAACTGCAATTACAAATTTCAAATTACGAATTTACAAACTTAAACACGAGCGCGGAGCTGAGCTACACCACAATTACAAATTTTAGGTATTATAGCAAATTTTTTGCAAACAACAAAAACATCCACCCCTCCATCTACCGCAAGGGGCGAGGGAAACGACTATGACCTAAAACAGCAATGTGTTTTAATTTGCCATGATTGATGCGCGGCAACAACTTTTGACGTTGCCGCGCATTTATCCTCTATCTTTCGGCTAAAAATTAATTTGTGTTCTTATTCCGAACGTAAACAGATCGTTATCGGCCGAGGCATTCCCGCCCATAGGCTTTGAAACATACTGAAATACCGGCGAAATTGCTATGTGGTCACTGACGCTTAGTTTATAATATAATTCAGTCTGGGTTTCAGAATCGTTTTTAAAGCCCTTAGCGTCTGCCCATTCTTTTGAGGCTATATTTTGTCCCAGCGCCCAGCCAAAAGCATCATTTTCTCTGTTCCAGAGTTTTCCTTTGACCTGTACGCCTAAGCTCCATGAATTTTCAAGGGGATTTTCGTCGGTATAGGCTTTCGGATTTTTGTACCCGTATCTTGCGAAAAGCGAAAGATTTTCACTTACCGACTGATCAAAACTTAATGCAAAACCATAAATATCTTCATCGCCTATTTTATTGCTATTGCTTGACCAATACATTAAACGATAATTTCCGGAGAGCTTGTCTCCCGGTAATTTATACGTCGCCTGAACGGCATTGAAACCATTTGCGTCTATATTGTCAAAATCATCATCCTGGTTAACATACGCATAAGTAATATCTAAAAATTCCGCTGGAGAATATTTCGCCCTTATGCCAAGCTGATTGTCGGGAAATAAAATCGTAGTATTATTTATAAACATTGCCGCTAAAAACTGGCATGTATCGTCATTTGCTATTTCATTTTCGTCAAAATAGTCTCTTGCCCTTAATTTTCCGAAAGTAAATGTAAATTTTTTATCAAGCAAACTTTGCTCGTACCACAAATGGCTGACATTAAAAAAATCTTGGTACGCATTGTAATTCAAATCGCTGAAAACTTCAAGCTTGTTATTTAATCCTTCGCCGTTATAGCCCTCAATACGAACATATGCAATCCCGCCGTTAGAAAACTCTTTCCTGAAACTCAAATCTAAATAATACGAACCGTCTATTCTGCCTTTATCCGAACCGTCGTTTGCCTTATTTACGCCCTGTAAAATAATTGTCCCGCCAATGTCTGTGGTAAACTCCAAAACTTCGGAAATACTTCCGCTCCCTTTTGCCTCTTTCATCTCCGCAATGTCTTTTTTAATCTGTGCGAGTTCGTCTTCTAGAGTTACACCCGCGAAAGCATTGCCTGCAGAAAACAATAACATTCCGAATAATAAAACTACAATCTTTTTCATTGAGAAAAGCCTCCTTTTTTTATTAGTATTACTTTTTTAGTCTAGACTAAATATTTTATATCACACTATTTTTACTATTTAAAGTATCATTTATCGCCATTACAATCCCAGAAGCGTTCCGATCTGAAAAACAATAAAAGACATAATCCACGCAAATACTGTGTTTCCCGCAACCAAAAGCACAAGCCATTTAAAACTTGAACCGCTCTCTTTAAAAAATACAACCACACAAGCTATACAAGGTATATAAATAAGACAAAAAATTAAAAAGACTATTCCTTTCAGAGGCGACCAGTCCGGATCAGAGGCAATTTTTTCTCTCAACGGCTGCGATTCTTCGGGGTTTACTTCTCCCAGGGAATAAATAGTGCCTAAAGTGCTTACTACTATCTCTTTAGCGGCAAACCCCGCTACCAAAGCCACTGCCCTGTTTCCATCCATGCCTATGGGTTTAAAGAATGGTTCTATAAAGTTTCCGATACGCCCCGCGGCACTGTATTGTATTTGTATTGCCGCGGTTTCCGTTTCGGTAAGATTTTCATTTACAGGCGCTTTAGGATAAGTAAATGCCGCCCATATAAGAATTGACGCAAGCATTATAACAGTACCGGCTTTTTTTACGTAAAGCCAGCCTCTTTCCCACATTTTCAAAAGCAGCCCTTTCAAAGTAGGCATATGATACGGCGGAAGTTCCATAACAAAATGCGCCGGTTCGCCGCGCAAAATTGTTTTGCTGAGTAATTTTGCCGCGCCCAGAGCTATGGCAACGCTTAAAAAGTACATTAAAAACATAATGCCGGTCTGATATTTTGCCGAAAAAAACGCTCCTATAATCAATGCAAAAATCGGAAGTTTCGCGCCGCATATCATAAACGGCGTTACAAACATTGTTATCAGTCTGTCGCGTTTTGAATCCAAAGTACGGGCGGCAAGAATTCCCGGCACGGCGCAGCCGTTTGTGGAAATCATCAAAGGCAAAAAAGATTTCCCGTGAAGGCCGAACCTGTTCATTATTTTATCCATAACAAACGCGGCTCTTGCCATATAGCCGGAATCTTCAAAAAACGCGATCGCAAAAAACATAAAAAGTATAAGAGGAAAAAAACTTAAAACCCCTCCGACTCCGCCGATTACCCCGTCGACAATCAAAGATTTTACGGCGCCGGCGGGAAGCAGCTTTCCCATAAGCGCGCCAAACCGCTCAAAAAACATCCCGAACAATTTTACGGCGGGATTTGACAAAGTAAACGTAAATTTGAAAATTACGTACATAACCGCGGCAAAAATAGGAATTCCGAGATATCTGTTTAACGCGAACATGTCTATAATTTCGGTCATGTCGGTTTTCTTTCTCGATACGTCTTGCAAAACATTTTTTGTCACGGCATTTGCAAAACCGTAACGCCGGCCCGTTATTATAATTTCCGTTTGAGCGCCGAAATGTTCTTTAAGATGATTTCTGCTTTTTTCGGTTTGGGCTAAAATTTCAGCGCCGTTATCTGCTTTTGAAACAAATTTTAAGGCAAGAGGGTCGTTGTCTAAAAGTTTCATCACAAGCCAGCTTTTAGGAAGCTGCGTAAGGCCTTTATCTTTTGAAATAAGAGGTTCTAAAATATCGGCTTCGGCTTTTATGTCTTGTCCATAATCTACTTTAGCGGCTTTAATTTTTTCAAAAGCTTTGCTTTCTACGTTATCATCGGCAATATATTCTAAAATATTTACTACTCCGATTTCTCTGCTTCCGACAGTCTTAAAAACCGGAACGCCAAGTAATTCAGACATAACTTTTTCATCGGCTATTTTTCCCTGCGACTGTAAAGTGTCAATCATATTCAAAGCTACTATTATAGGTATATCAAGCTCGGCAAGCTGGGTAAACAAGTACAAATTGCGTTCCATATTCAAAGCGTCGACTACGTGGATTATAATATCCGGCTTTTCGTTTATAAGAAAATCGCCCGCGACGACTTCGTCTTGCGAATAAGCCGAAAGACTGTAAGTCCCGGGCAAATCCACAAAAGTTATGTCGCAGTCTTTATATGTTTTGAAGCCTTCTTTTTTCTCAACGGTAACGCCGGGATAATTTCCGACGCGCTGGTTTGCACCGGCCAAAGTATTAAAAATCGTCGATTTTCCGCTATTGGGGTTTCCGGCAAGAGCAACAATTATATTTTTATTTTGCCACATTTTTATCTTACCTTTTTATCAGAACATTATCGGCAATTTTATTGCTTAACACTATTTTTGAACCTTTGACTTTGACCATTATGCTGCCTTTTGCGCCGGTATTTGTTAAAACCGATATCGCTTCACCAGGCACAAAGCCCATTTCCAAAAGCCTACGTCCCAGTTTCTCATCGCAATATGCCGCAATAAACCTATATGTGCCGGAGTGCGCGTCGCTTAATTTTGCCATACCGTTATACATTATGCATTTATTAAAAGACTTGCATTTTTTAAAACGCGCTCTTATCCAACGTTTTTTCCAGTATTCGTAAATACGTTTTATAAAAGATTTTATAGCGGACGTCTTAATAATTTTAGATTCTTCCATATTTGTTTTTCTTGTAAAATATATTTAGTATGATATAAATATTTTAGTTACAGCTAAATCAAGCTCTCTAAAAAACAGTCTTTTATATTGATATTTCAACCAAAAGACTTTATATTTTCTTGCCTTTTATCCACAATTCGTAATTCGTAATTTTGAATTAATAATTGTCATTATTTTTTCCCTTCCAAATAATCTTGTAAATTACGCATATCTTCGGGTTTTGTAAGAAAATGAGTTTTTAATAAAGAGTACAGCCTTTCAAGCCTGTATATTGTTTCAGAACTTACGCAATGTTCGACTTCGCAAGCTTCCTTAGCGGCAATACCTGCGTCAAGAAACAGCAAATCATTGAAAAACCGGTATAAAATATCGTGCTTTCTTCGAATTTCAGCGGCAATTCTTTCGCCTTTTTCGGTTAAATCCACATAGCCGTATTTCTCGTGAATTACAAGCCCGCTTTCAGTTAAAAAATTTATGGCGACATTCACGCTTGAACTTTTGACGTCTAAAACTTTAGCAATATCGCCTATTCTGGCATACTTTTTTTCTTTTTTTAAATCCGCTATAGTTTCAAGATAATTCTCTAAAGCCGCGCTTAAATTATCAATATTTTGTGTCATAAAAGCCTCTTTAGACTAATCTAAAATTCAAAATCTTAGATTAATATAAAAAATTTTTTAATATATGTCAAACTGACAAAAGCAAGTTTTAAATCCTCTCTTTTGTCATCCCCGAGCGTCTTAGTCGGGGATCCACGAAAATTGAAAAATAAAAAACGATACATTTAATAATGTATCGTTCTATTTATTTTTGTATGGAAAACCGGTTAATTTATTTCAGCCTCTTTTATTTCAGTCTCATTCTTTTCTTTCTCTAATCTTTCCTTAGTTTTAAGCATTTCAGGGGTAGGCGGATCGCTTTTTTCAAAACTCGTTTCCGCGTCATTTCCTTTTAAAGCTTCTTTTGTATAAACGCATCTGGGATTCCAAAGCATCCAATCCCCTATATCGTTGTCATAACAGGCTTGAATCTGAGCGCGAACCTCGTCTTTACCGTATTTATAGCCGCCCCAAGAAAAATCCTGCAGCCAAGGTCTGAGTTTTTCAAGAGGAATTCTTTTTAACGCGCCTTCCATGGCCTTATAAACTACTTCATACGGCGCTTTATTCGGGTCCGCAATACCGTATTCTCCTTTCGCATAATGAGACGGATAAACCATAGGACTTACATAATCAACCCATTCCGACATCTCGACTATTTTCTGCCCTATGCCCATATCGTCTTTTGACGTAGTCGTAAGACCGAAAACGTCTATTGATATTTTGACATTCTTTGGTTTAAGCACTTCATTGGCTTTCTTTAAAAAATCCACGATTGCTTTTGAGGCTTCGTCCGGAGAATGATTTTTGTTGCCGTACCTGCAGTTTTTTATATTGCCGTCCGAAGGGAAGCGTATATAGTCAAACTGTATCTCTTCAAAACCCAAATCCGCGGCTCGTTCGGCAATACTTAAGATATAATCCCAGGCGTCTTTATTATAAGGATCGAGCCACGCTATGTTTTTTCTGTCCGTCCAAATTGTGCCGTCCGGGTTTTTTACAGCCATAGACGGCTTTTTTCTTGCCATGTAATTGTCTTTGAATACGACTATTCTTGCCACCGTATAAACGTCGTTTTCTTTTAACTTCGAAAGGTATTGTTGTATGTCGGGCATTATATTAGAATAAGCGCCGTTTTCGTCTGCCATTTTCACGCCGGGAATGTATACCTGGCCGTCTGCTTCTTTTATGTCTATTACGGCCATATTAATCTCAGTCTCGTTAAAAAATTCTAAGGCAAAGTTTCTGAGTTTTGTGGAATTGACAATCATTTGGGTAAGATGAATACCTCTTAAATACTTTTTGGGCTGCTCGTAAAACGCTCCCTCAAGCACTCCGTAAGCAATATTTTCGTTGATATTCCCCCAGATCTTAGGCTCTTCAAGAACCGTAGTATTCGTATTTGGCTGCATAATCCCACATGAGGCAACCAAAAAAAACAAAAACGATATGGAAATTATTGTTAGTTTATTCGGGTTCTTTTTTTTCATCTTGGACTAATTTTAATGAAAATAATCTTGTTTGTCAATGAAATTTATGATAAAATTCAAAAATGATATTGACAATATATTTATTATCTTTACTGTTTCTTGTTTTAGGATGGCTTTATTACGCCAAGCCTGATGCCGTGCAAAAAATTAACGATTTTTTCAAAACCAATATTTTTAACGACAAACACATTCTTATAAAGAGAAGGAAAATAGCCGTCGTATTTTTTTTCGCGTCGCTTATTTTATGCATAACGGCTTTTGCCTGCTCAAACGAAGAAAAAAATAAAATACCGGACGCAAGAGAGAACTCTTCCGCAAAAGAAATAATAATAGACGCGTTGGTATCTTATAAAAAAGCTTTAGCGTCGGAACCGAGAAATATAACGCTTCTTACAAAATCAGCCTACGCTTATGAAGCGCTCGGCGAAAAAAATAAAGCCTCTTCCGCGTGGAAGACGATTCTCGCGGTAGATCCCGAAAATGAAACCGCAAAACAGAGGCTGAATGTTAAATAGCGAAACAAAACTGTTCGCCATTCTTGCTTATCCGGCAAAACATTCTTTTTCCCCTCAAATGCAAAACGCGTGGTTTGAAGACGAAAAACTTAACTGTGCGTATGTTTCTTTTGAAACTGCTCCTGAAAAATTAAAACAAACGGTCGAAGCTCTCAAACTTTTGAGATTTCGCGGAATAAATATAACCATACCTCATAAAACCGAAATAATAAAGTACCTTGATTTCGTTGACACAGCCGCAAAATCGATCGGAAGCGTCAATACAATAGCGATAAAAAACGGAGATCTTCACGGATATAATACCGACCACTCGGGATTTACGGCAGACCTTGAGGCTAAAGGAATAAAAATAAAAGATAAGACGGTTTTTATTTTTGGAGCCGGCGGCGCGGCGCGGGCAGTGTTGTACGCGGTCAAAAACGCAGAAGAAATTTACATATCAAACAGGACTTTTGAAACGGCGGCAAAACTTGCAAAAGAATTTAAAGTTAAAGCTGTAACTTTGGCTCAAATCCCTGACATTATTGAAAAAGCCGATTTAATTATAAACGCTTCGGCGTGCGGACTGTCCAAGGGAGATTTTCTCCCTTTTAAAATCGGAAAAATTAAAAAAAACGCGGTTATATACGATTTGATATACAATAAAACTACGCCTTTTGTTAAACTTGCGCAAAAAAAACGCGTAAAGTTTTTTACGGGCGAGGGAATGCTTATACGCCAAGGAGCGGACGGATTTAAAATTTGGACAGGAATATATCCGGACGTAAAAAAAGCGTTAAAGCTGTTTAAAAAATCGTAGCGAAGCGCAGCCCCGCTGAAAGCATGTCCTGAGCTTAGTCGAAAGAACGGGATCTAAGTTTTAAAATAGTAAATATAAAAAGGGTTTCAAAGACACCCTAAACATTATTTTATTTTCGAGGTAATTATTATGCTTATTTGGATTGTACGTATTCTTGTTATTTTAGCAGGTCCCTTAATAGCTTTTTTTCAGGTAGAACAGTCATTATCAAGCATACTTATAGGCCTTTCAATTTCTATGGCTATAGTAGGCGTTGAATACTTATTTCAAAAAACCCCTCTTGACACCCTTGTAATCGCGATTGTCGGAATAGTTTTGGGTATTATAGCGGCAAATATTATCGATTTCGGGGCGGCAATGCTTAGAAATCAAGATATCGACAAATTTTTTGAAAAATATTCGCTTCTGATAAAAATACTTTTTGCCTATTTCGGAATGGTCGTAGCAGTGAAGAAAAAAGACGAAGTCGATTTACTGGACAAAGATATTTTTAAAATGTCAAAAATAGGTAAAGTTCGCGAAATGCTCCTTTTGGATACGAGCGCTATAATCGACGGCAGAATTTACGATATTTCGGAAACTAAGTTTCTGTTTGCCACGTTCATAATTCCTAAATTTGTTTTAAACGAGCTTCAGGCTCTTGCCGATTCAAACGACGCCATAAAGCGCACGCGTTCGAAAAGAGGGCTTGACATAGTTGCAAAACTTAAAAAATCCGAAAACATAATGACAAAAATATACGATAAAGATTACGATTCTCTTAAAGGCGTCGACGCAAAGCTTACGGAACTCGCCAAAGATTTAAACGCAAAAATAGTAACGACGGATTTTAACTTAAATAAAATGGCGTCCATTCAGGGAATAACCGTTTTAAATATAAACGATCTGGCAAATTCTCTCACGCCGATATTTTTGCCGGGCGAAAGCATAATGATATTCCTGGTCAAAGAAGGTTCGCAGCAAAATCAGGCCGTAGGATATCTTGAAGACGGAACTATGGTTGTCGCGGAAGACGGCAGAAAATATCTCGGCAAAAGAGTGGAACTTAACGTCACTTCGATCATACAAACATCCTCGGGCAAAATGGTTTTCGGAAGAGTAGAAGCGCCCGAGCAAAATCAAAACAAAACCAATCCCCGCAAAAGCGGCAGGGAATCGTGAGAGCGGCGGCAATAATAGTCGCGGCCGGTTCCGGGAAAAGATTCGGTTCGCATACGCCTAAACAGTTTTTAAAATTGAAAGACAAACCGGTATTTTTATGGAGCGTTGAAGCGTTTGCCTCTTTAAAGGTTTTTAAACAGATAATAATCGTCGTTTC
The DNA here is from genome assembly GCA_009781315.1 of Candidatus Endomicrobium embiratermitis. Taxonomy (GTDB): domain Bacteria; phylum Elusimicrobiota; class Endomicrobiia; order Endomicrobiales; family Endomicrobiaceae; genus Endomicrobium; species Endomicrobium embiratermitis. Next base: position 21,174 of record WQYI01000005.1, read on the forward strand.
GCGGGATATGCTTGAAAGTTTATCGAAAAAATACAAACGATTTATATTTGTTTCCGGCGGCAAAGAAAGGTTCGACTCGGTAAAAAACGGGCTTGCCGCAATCGATAAAGACATAGATTTTATAGCAGTACACGACGCGGCAAGACCTTTAATAAATAAAAAAGATATTCTTGCGATTCTTAAAAAAGCGGTTGAAAACCGCGCGGCGATAGCTGCTGAAAAAACAAAAGATACGATAAAAGCCGTTAAAAACGGTTTTGTACAAAATACATTAGACAGAAGCATGCTGTATAACGTCCAAACCCCGCAAATCTTTGCAGCAAAGCTGCTTTTTAAGGCATACGAAAAAAAGATTGCAAAAAAAACTACAGACGATTCGATGTTAATAGAACAATCAGGCGTAAAAGTGGCTGTTGTTGAAACAAAATTCCCGAATTTTAAAATAACAAACAAACTGGATTTTGAAACAGCCAGACAAATATTAAAAAACAAAGGATTGAATTATGTTTGTCGGTTTCGGTTATGACGTTCACAGGTTTAAGAAAGGGCGCAAGTTAATTTTAGGAGGCGTTGAAATTACAAGTCCGAAAGGGCTTGACGGGCACAGCGACGCCGACGTTTTAATACACGCTTTAATGGACGCAATGCTTGGAGCCGCGGGACTTAACGACATAGGGCATTTTTTTCCGAATACCGACCCCTCATATAAAAACATTTCGAGTATGAAACTTCTTGAAACAGTCTATAAAGAATTGAAGAAGCAAAGCTTCAAAATTAATAATGTAGATATGACTATAATCGCTGAAGCTCCTAAAATTTATCCGCATATAGATAAGATGAAAGAAAATATTTCCAAAGCAATAAAGTTAAGCAAAACAAGAATTGCAATAAAAGCCACGACAAATGAAAAAATGGGTTCTATAGGCAGAGGCGAAGGCATGGCAGCAATGGCTGTTGCTTCGATAAAACAAGTAAAATGACAATAAAAGTTTACAACACTCTTACGAATAAAAAAGAAGATTTTATACCGCAAAAACAAAATGAAGTTTCAATGTATGTTTGCGGCGTTACACCTTATGACGAAGTGCATTTGGGGCACGCGCGCGCTTATGTCACTTTTGACATAATAAAAAGACATCTGTTAAACAGAGGTTTTGCCGTTAAGCATATACAAAATTTTACAGATATTGACGATAAAATTATAGACCGCGCCTCCAAAGAAAAAGTTACTCCCGTTGAAATCGCAGAAAAATATATAAAAAACTATTTCGAACAAACCGAAAAACTTAATATTTTAAAAGCAACCGATTATCCGCGCGTTACGGATACAGACATGATGCAGGAAATAGTCCGTTTCATACAAACTCTTATGGATAAAGGTTTTGCTTACAAAGTTGGCGGCGACGTTTACTTCTCAGTTGAAAAGTTTAAAGATTACGGAAAACTTTCAAAAAGAAATTTGGAAGATTTAAAAGCCGGCGCAGGCGCTTCTGCCGGCGCTTTTAGCGAAGTTAAAAAAGACGCGCATGATTTTGCTTTGTGGAAAGGCGGTTACTTTTCAGACAAACCGGATAATATAAAGACATGGCCAAGCCCATGGGGCGCAGGAAGACCGGGCTGGCATATAGAATGTTCAGTTATGTCATCAAAACTGCTAGGCGATACTATAGACATACACGGCGGCGGGCAGGATTTGATTTTTCCTCACCATGAAAATGAAATAGCCCAAAGCGAAGCCGCGACCGGAAAACAATTCGTAAAATACTGGATTCATAACGGATTTGTGACCATAAACAAAGAGAAAATGTCAAAATCTCTCAACAATTTTTTCACTTTGAGAGAGATTTTTGAAAAATACGACCCGAGAGTCGTGCGCTACTATCTTTTAACGCAGCATTATAAAAGCCCGCTGGATTTTTCGGATGAAGGGTTAAATGCGGCAAAAAACGCTTTGCAAGGTCTTGATGACGCTTACTTAAGGCTTTCCGCGGCTGTAAAAGAAAATGCAGGCGAAGTTACAAATACGGATTTAAAAAAACTTAAAGAAAATTTTCTTGAAGCGCTGGATGATGATTTTAACTCGGAAAAAGCTCTGGCGCGCCTGCATGAAGTTAAAAGTCTTATATTAAACGAACTTTTTAAATCAGACAGCCAAAGGCTGTCGCAGCTAAAAAAATTGTTTGAAGAGTCGGTCCGGGATTCGCTTGGAATAACTCTTCCGGAAGCAAATTGCGTAAATGAAGATTTGCAAAATCTGCTTGAGCAAAGAAATGCCGCAAGGATAGCGAAAAACTGGCAGGAAGCCGACAAATTAAGAAACCTTTTAGATGAAAAAGGCTATAAAATAGTCGATAATAAAGACGGCAGCTCGGTGCTTGTGAAAAAAATATAAATTCAGAAGATGAGAAGTTGAGCAAAGGCAACGGCTTTTGCAGTTAAAGTCTTTGCCTAACTTCTCAACTGCTCGGCTCTCTCAGCTTCCAAGGGATGTTATGTCATACGACAAATTCCGAAAAAAACCAAACAATGAACCTTTAGACAACATTATCTACGGCAGAAATCCTGTTTTAGAATTGCTTAAAGCCGGAAAAAGAACCGTAAATAAAATAATGATAGCGCAAACCGCAAGAGGCAGCGCGATTTCGGAAATTATAAATCTTGCAAAAAATAAAGGTATCGCTATACATAATGTTCCGCCGGAAAAACTGGACAAATATTCCGAAAACTCACAAGGCATAGCCGCAGAAGTTTCTCCCATGCAATATTTAGAGTCTGAAGAATTGATTGCCTTGTCAAAAAAAGCGGCAAAACCCCTGCTTGTTATTTTGGACGGCATTGAAGATCCGCACAATTTAGGCGCTATTATAAGAAACTGCGTGGCATTCGGCGCGGACGGAGTGATAATACCAAAATGGCGCGCTGCCGGAGTAACAGAAACGGTTTCAAAATCCTCAGCCGGCGCAATAGAACATATAGCAATAGCAAGAGTCACAAATATAAACCAAACAATAGAATTATTAAAAAAACAGGGTTTCTGGATTGCGGGCGCCGAAAACGGCGGGGAACTTCTTGAGAACGCAAAACTCCCGTTTCCTCTGGCAGTCATAATAGGAAGCGAAGGATTCGGTCTTCATAGCCTTACAAAGAAAAACTGCGACTTTTTAATATCAATACCTCAAAAAAATATCATATCCTCTTTAAACGCTTCGTGCGCCTCGGCGGTTATTTTATACGAAATATCAAAGAAAAGACTCTAAACAACAATTAACAAATTACAAATAACAATTAACGACAAAAACTAAAAATCCGTTTTGGCTTTGCCAAAACACAAAAATTGTTAATTATTAATTGTTATTTGTTAATTGCTACTTAAGCTTAATGCCATTTGTTTGATTTTTTTCAGGTCTATTTTTCCGTTGCCCATCATAGGAAATTCTTCGACTTTGTAGTAATTTTCTTTTTTGGGTATCCATAAATTAGGAAGATTGCACTCATCTTTTAACTTATCGGTAATCAAAGAAATGTCTCTGTCGCCTTTATACAGAACAACAAGTCTTTCGCCTTTTTTGTCGTCCGGTACCGCGGTAACAACGGCAAAATGGTCTTCTTCGCCCAAAACATTATGTATCTCTTCTTCAATTCTTATCTGAGGCACCATTTCCCCGCCGATTTTACTGAATCTGCTGAGTCTGTCCGTTATTGCTATAAATCCGTCTTCGTCTATAATCGCAATGTCGCCGGTTACATACCATCCGTCTTTTATAACTTCGTCGGTTTTTTGCGGATTATTTAAATAACCCTTCATAACATTTGGGCCTTTGATCATAAGCATACCTTCCTGGCCGAAAGGCAAGAGTTCGTAAGTTTCCGGATTGACGATTTTTGCGGCAACTCCGGGTATCGGATGTCCGACTGTTCCGGCTTTATTTCCAACCTGAACTTTTTTTGTTTTTGGATCGATAAAACACTCGGTTCCGAACGAAACTATAGGCGAAAGTTCGGTTGCGCCGTAACCTTCAAATATAGTTTTTTGAAATTTTTCGCGAAACGCGGCAGACACTACCTGCTTTAATTTTTCAGCGCCCGCAATAATAATCCTTAAAGATTCGAATTGTTCTTTAGAGCATTTTCTGGTATATGAATTTAAAAATGTCGGCGTGCCTACCAAAAGCGTGCATTTGAATTTTTCAACCAGTTCGCCGATTTTTTGCGCTTCCGTAGGAGTTGTGTGCAAAGCCGCGCCTATTCCGTAATAGGCGCAAAGCCAAACCGTTACGGTATATCCGAAAGAATGAAACAAAGGAAGCATTCCGGCTAAGACATCGTTGTCTTTAAGCCCTATAATCTGGGACGAAGCTTCTATATTTGAAACAATGTTTTGGTGCGTGAGCATTATGCCTTTAGGCTCGCCGGTAGTTCCGCTTGAAAAAATAACCGTCGCTAAATCGTAAATATTTTTAGTATCGCCTTTGACATATTTTTTTATAAGAAATTTCGCGGGAAGCATTAAAGCCGTTATAAGAATTTTTAATTTCTCGGATGTGGTCACTTTTTCGTTTATGTCTTCCGCGAAATCCGCCCTGGCGTCAAAATGATGTAAATTGATTTTTTCGGTAAAAGCGCGCGAAGTAATTATTTGTTTAATCTCGCATTGGCTTACGCACGATTCCAGAGTCTCGACTGAAGACGTAAAATTAAGATTGACCGGAATTTTCCCCGCAAAAGCCGCCGCAATATTGATTATGGCTCCGGCTATGGTAGTAGGCAGCAAAACGCCTATCATCTCGCCTTCTTTGTCCGTTTTTCCCATTCTGCGCGACAAAGCAACCGCGGCCACAAAAACTTTTAAATAACTCAAGCGTTTACCGCTTAAATCTCCGAAACAAAATCTAAACGGATGTTTTCTCATTTCATATATAAAACCTATATGAAGCTTTCTCTGGCTGTCCCCTCTTAATTTAAAGGCTTCGGCCGATAATTCCTGGACCGCAAGACGAACCTTGTAAACCTGAGAAGACGACGGCATCGGTTTTCCCACGCTTACGGTAACAGGATAGGGAATGACTTTTGGAAGCTTCCATCTGAGTTTTCCGCCTTCAAAAGAGAAAGCCGATCCCCACATTCTGTCCAAATGCAAAGGGATAATCGGCGCGTCAAGATTATTCCTCATTATAAAAGAAAGCCCTCTTTTAAAAGGAAGCATATTGCCCGTATGCGTCAACTCGTCTTCCGCAAATATGCAGACGAGCTCTCCGTTTTTTATGGATTTGCGGGCTTCTTCCAAAGCCCTGCCGATAACTTTAGGACTATCGTTTGAATCTATAGGAATACTGTTTTGGGGAGTTAAAAAAGGCTTAAGAAAAGGGTGTTCTTTAAATTCTCTTCCCACAAAAAACTTTACGGGGCGTTTAATTGCGGAAAATATCACGACGTGATCAATATAAGAAACGGAATTTGACACCAAAAGCGCGCCGCCGGTTAAAGGAATGTTTTCATGACCTACGGTTTTTATCTTATAAATGGTATGATTGAGAACCCAAATGCCCGCGTACAGTATTTGTATGGGCTTGTATATTATCATCAAAAGGAAAGATACAAGCAGTCCAAGCAGAATAACGGTAAGAGTAGTACCGAATATTACGGGAATAAATTCAAGAATAGTAATAGTTATAAGTACTACAAAAACGGCAAATATTAATACTATAACTCTTGGAAACACTAAAGTTACGATCAGTCTTTTTATTTTATCCATTAGTATAATTATACAATTTTTTTTAAGCTATTGTTAAGATATTGTTAAGTTAAGATATTTGAATTTTTTTTAAAAATATGTATAATTATTACATTTACTATATTAAATAAATTAGTTCCGACGTAGCTCAATGGTGGAGCAATCGGCTGTTAACCGATCGGTTATTGGTTCGAGTCCAATCGTCGGAGCTTTTTTATTTTGTCTTTTCCTTATACTATGTAGCAAATTTCATTGCGCGAAACCTCTTTTGTATACTATAATGATAATATAGGCTTTGATATACCTATAGAGAGTTCAAAATGCTGAGAAAGTTTTTTACCTTTCTTATTTCTTTTGTTTTGCTTACCTCTTCTCTGCCTGAAGAAGTATTTTCATCGCAAATAATTAACTTTGCGCCGTCCGTTCATAATAACGCAAGCATGCCTCTTATCCCTCAGGATATGGGCAATATAATGTATGATTTTTATTTTGGCGGCGACAACACTATAATAAACATCCAGGACCTGCATGCCGATTATGCAACCCAAAAAAACATAGCCGATATTATCGATTACCTGAATGACAATTATGAAATAGGCTCCGTATATTTTGAAGGCGCTTACGGCGCGGTTCATATGGACTGGTTAAAAGAAGAAACTGACTCTGCACTGCGCAAAGCTATTTCGCAAAGACTGCTTAGAGACGGTAAAATCAGCGGCGCGGAATATTTTTTAATCAATAATACAAATTCAGGCATAAAATTTAAAGGTATAGAAGATAAAGCGGTTTATCTTGAAAATTTTAAAATTTTAGGTCAAATGTTCGACAAAGAAGCGGAAAATACCGAGCTTATTAAATATATACAAACCAATCTTTCAAAATTAATACAAACGGGCTTTAGCGCTAAAAATAAACGCTTATATAAACTTAAACAAAAATATAAGCTTGATCAAATAAGCGACGAGCGGTATTATTCCGCTTTGGAAAAAGCCGCTAAAAAAAGCGGTATGCCGTATTTTAACTACAGATATATATCGCAATATAATTCTATTATTAAATCTTTCGGAAAAATAAATACAAAAAATTTAAACAAGGAATTAAAAGCCGTATCTGAGGATTTAAAGAACGTTCTCTCTTTCAGAGAATACAAACAAATATCAGATATTGCGCAAAAACACCCTTTGGAATATATAAAAAGGATAAGTTTTTATTTATCTTCCCGGGGCGAAGCCGATAAATATCCGAATATTAAAAGTTACAATTTGTTTTTAACCGCGAAAGATTCTTTTGATTACCGCTCTCTTTTAATACAGGAAGATTATTTGTCCCGCGAGTTATTATACGCGAACGCGCTGACAAAAAATGAAGAAGACTTAATATTTACTTACCATTACACGGCTAAATTGTTAAATATGCTTACCAACAAGCTTATGTCCGAAGATTACGCGTATATGGCGGACAATTTTGCAAGATACTCCGTGCTGCTTGAAAACTATGTTACTGCCGCTTATATAAACGATATTAAAATACAGTTTTCCATAGCGTCCAAATTCTACGAAAACAATCTTTTAAGAAACAATTACTTTATTTCTAACGCCTTAAACGTCCCCGCAACAGACATAAATCCCTCCGGCATAAGGCAATCTTTAGCTTTTAAGAATTCCTTTAATATAAGCCTTGCCGATATGCTAAAAACAACTAAAGACAAGGTTGATATACTTGTTTCCGGCGGTTTCCACTTGCAGGGGATGATGGACTTAATGAACGCAAATTCCGTTAACTATGCCATAGTAATGCCGGTAACAGCGTCTTTTGACGCAAAGCAGACCGAACATTTGTTTAAAAGAGAATTTTATACTAAACAAGAAATGATGCAAAATACTTATAAGGTATTTGTAACAGGCGGTATTTTTAATCTTGAGTGGCAGGACCCTTTAAAAGTAATATTTTCAAACTTTCTAAATTTTTCATTGTTGGACGAGCTATGGAAACATGCGGGCGACAAGAATGATTATATTAACGACACGCTTAACAAATATCTTGATAAGATACTTTCGGACAAAAAAATCAGCCAAACCGCCAAAATCACAAAACTATACAGGCAGGACGAGCATACTTTTATCGCGACAGTTCTTATCGACGGCAAAGAAACAAGAGAATTTATAATAAGCGAAAATGAAAACAATACAAATGGCAATAACACGGGAAACAGCCGTGTTTCTTCATACTCGGACGCCGGTCCGAAAAAACAGCCTGCGACAAGTTCAATAATCAAAAAAACCTTAAACACTACGCTTATGTTTTTAACGCTTGGCATAGTCGGCGGCGCAAGCGGAAGTTTTGACGCCTCGGCAAAATCAACTTCGAAAGAAGAAGATCATGCGAATGAAAATGAACATTTGAAATATTTGCCGGATTTTACCAAAGACGCAGTAATGCTTATATGGCCCGTAGAATCGACAAAGCTGGTGCTAGAATCAATTACAAACTACAAGTATCACTTTGAATACAAACCATTTACGGATTTTATAGAATCGGCAAAAAAATATAAACAAGGTTCCGAAAACGCCGACATTATATTTTTTATCCCGAAGTATGTAGATCCTGCTTTCCGGAGTTACTATAAAGATGAACTCGAAAATAAAAATTTTGCCAGCACAACAGAAGGCAGCCTTGACATTATAAAAATAGACGGAATGACTTTCGTTTTTTATCCTGACGGAGAGAGAGCCCATAATGAAAACTACTACATTGAAAGCTTGACATCCGTGTATTATTCGGCAAGAGACTCTTTCGAAAAATATCTTGATAAAACAAATTTGCCGTGGAGATCCGCCGAGATAAAATATTTGTATCACAACAAAGAATTCTCGCAGAAAGATTTAAATATCGAAGAGTTATTGATAAATGCGAACCCTTCGATAAAAAGAGGTCTGGTTTCATATATTTTTTACGAGCTTACCAGAGTTCTTACGGACATTTATAACAGAGATAACGTTTTGACGGATTTATTTAAAAAGCCTCTTTGGATGACGTATATGAAAGGAAATTGGGTTATAGTTTACAAGGAACAAAATTACGATATCGGTTTTTTGAAAGATTATTTTAAAGTCATAAGAAGGCACGGATTTGAAGCGGTTTTGATATGCCCTACAAGAGATAAAAGTTTACTATCGCAAGAAAACAATACTCTTCTTAAAGTCTGCTACGCGGCGGGAAAAAAAGTAGGGATATACAAACAGCAGGTTGACGGTAATCATGCAATTTATTTTATAGACGTATTCGAATTTCCCGAAGGGTTCGATGCCTTATGGCAGCCTGAAGTATTAAAAGAAATAAAATCTTTGCTTACAAAATATTCAAACAGCATTATAGAGTTTAAAGGTACTCCCGCCTTATCAAACACTGTGGTTAATGATATATTCGGAGATTCGTTTAAACCCGTAGTAATGATGCCCGCGGACTCCTCGCAGGAAGAAATAGAGTTAGCCGGCGAAAAGGGCTTTCCGTCTATTTTGCAACAAAGATCTATCGCAGACAGGGCGGGCAATCAAGAACTCAAATATCCTCATGTGGCGGATGCTACTTTGCACGTGGCAAACGTTATAAGAGTAGTAAAAGCGTTAAAACGGAAATCCTTTTTGGGGAAATATAACGATCAAAAAGCCTCTATCGTGGGTGTTAAAATAGCTTCGGACGAACACATATTTAATAGCCCCAAAGAAGAGGCGGAATTTTTATACATAACAAGGGATATCGGAATAGATTTTGTCACCGTAGTTATAAGGGACAATGATTTAGGCTTGAAAGTGCTGGGCAGAGATACCACCGTAAAAGAAAATTTAAAGAAATTAGCCGAAGCATTGCATAAAATAGACAAAAAAATGCTTGTTGAGTATACTTTTACCCGCATAGACGACCATTTTGACGCTTTCTTGAAAAAATTTGCGGAAAATCAAAATGATGTGGGCTATGACGGCATAAAATTTGATCTCTTTGACTGCAACGAAGACAATATTGACAAATTTTTGACAAAGATGTGGCGTTATTTCTCCGATTATTATTATCTTCAAAAGCCTGACATGTCGGTTTATGTGTCGGAAAAAATATGGAATAAATACTGCTACAAATTTTTAGAGTACGGCATGACAAGAATTTTATCCAGCAAAGAAGAGCTTATGGATAACGATTATAAATTAAACAGTTATAACGCGCATTATGAAATATCAGTGTATAAAAATCAGCATGAATATGAAAGAAAAATTCAGTATATGATTAAGTTTATAGATGACATTTATTACAAAGCTAAAAATCCCGACGGCACTTTAAATTACGGCGAAATTACGGATAGAACCATAAGAAGTTTAATAGAAAAATTTGAAAACTCAGATCAATCGCCGGAAACGTTAAAAGCTATTTTAATCAAATATATGGATACAACCCTTTTGGAAAGCCGCTTATTAAATATACTAAATAAAGTTCTCAACTCCAGGGAAATAACTAAAGTTACTTTTCCGGTAAACCTTATTTACGCCCAGCCTCTTAGAGACCCGGAAAGAGGCGGCCTTGGCTACAATATGAACGTTATCAACTCCATGGTCAGCTTTATGAGGTTTATGAAAGAAACTAAAGGCATTATAGAGCGCAAATATTTTGCCTATAAGTTCGCCAGAGAACAGAAAATCATACTCGATGATGACGAAGAAGAAGAAATAGCCCTAATCCTTAGATCGTCCGATTTCGGCGCGGCTGCGGAATATATAATGATACGACACCCTTATTTCTTTGACTTTATGGTAGAATCTAAAAAAACCCTGCCTTCCATATCAAGATCGTTCCTTCTGGGGTTATATACGGAAAACGTTAAAAGAAAATATCTGGAAGGAGCGTACGGAAATAAAATTTATAAGCTTACAGAAAGAAACAATTACGACAAATCTTTAGAATTAAGGCAAGATTTGTTCGACAGGTTTATGGCTTGCATGATATTGTATAAAGATAAAATACCGCATCTGGTAAGCGGCAAAGACGCAATAAACGGAAGCGGACTCCTGTTTGACATAAATCAGAGCGATTTGGAACTGCTGCCGAATGATGAAAATAAAATTGAGGTTGAAGCCGTTAATAAGTTAATACAAGACGCTAAAAAATACGGCAGGTTAAGGTTTTTTTCTTCGGATTTTTTATTCGATTTTTTTGATAAATATTTTTCTCAGTTCGACGGACACATAGAAAAAGACTTATACACTATAAGAGTAGGAATGATGCTTATCCTGGCAGCGTCAGACCTTGAATTTATCAAGCCCGTCGTTGCGGATACAAGCAAAAAAGATAATGATGTCGATAGAATAAGCAATGCCGCCCAGTTGGATATTCTAAAAATAACCTCAATCCTTTCAAAAGCTTAAAGACCTTTAAAATATTTCAAACATTTTGGAACTAATTTTTCTTTTCAATTTTTCTTAGGATTATCTCCAGAGGACAAAACTTTGTGAACGCGGATTGAAGTAAATTGATTCCGACAAACGTCGTAAACCATAACCAGTAATGAGAGTGAACATAAGCTAAAGCCAAACTTATCAAAACAAATGACCCAGCAAAAGCCCTTATTTGATTTTCAATTGTCATTATTAGACTCCTCCTGTTTTTTATACGCTGATTTTTTCTTTTTACCGGCTTTTTCTTTGGCTTTCACCTCTTTCCACATTTCTTCTATGTCTTTTGTGGTTTTTACCTTGTAATTGCCGAAAACGTGAGGATGTCTGCGGATAAGTTTTTTGTTCAGAGTATTTATTACCGCGGTTATATCGAAGTTTCTGTTTTCTTTGGCTATCTGTGCGTGAAAAACAACCTGCAACAGTATGTCGCCCAATTCTTCTTCAAGATTTTTAAAGTCTTTATTTTTCACCGCAAGCTTTAATTCTTTGCTTTCGGAAATAAGATATTTCACAAGGGATTCGTGCGTTTGTTCTTTATCCCACATACAGCCGTTTTTAGAACGCAATTTTGCCATAATATCTACCAGCTTTTCAAAATCCCTCAAATATCTTTTCATTTTCATTACCTTTATTTAACGGCAAAGTTGGAAGTGGAAAGTGAAAAGAGGAAATGCTGTGTTTCTGCAAAGTCGAAACCTATTAAGTTTTCACCAAGTGAAAACACAATATTTTCACTTTTAACTTTGCACTTTTCACTTTGATTTTCGCTTCTTATCTGTCAAAGGATCGGTATTGCACGGCTTCGGCAATATGTCCGCTTTTTATGGTTTCGCTGTTTTCCAAATCCGCTATTGTTCTTGCGACTTTCAATATTCTGTCATAAGCGCGGGCTGAAAAATTAAGTCTTTCTATCGCGGTTTTCAAAGTTTCTTCGGCTTTGGCGTCTAAAACGCAAAACTTTTTTATGTCTTTTACGTTCATTTGGGAATTGGCGTATATTTTGGATTTTTTTAACCGGAAACTTTGTTTCTCTCTTGCGTTTATAACGCGCTTTCTTATTTCCGAAGAACTTTCTCCGGAAGAATTCATCTGCGCAAGTTCCGAAACTTTTAACGCGGGAACCTCTATATGCATATCTATTCTGTCAAGCAATGGTCCCGAGATTTTATTTCTGTATTTTTGCACCTGATAAGGATTGCATACGCACTGTTTTTCCCTATGCCCGAGATTTCCGCACGGACACGGATTCATGGCAGCCACAAGCATAAACGATGCCGGAAAAGTTATGCTGTTTTTCGCACGCGATACCGATATGCATTTATCTTCCAAGGGCTGCCTCAATATTTCCAAAGCGTCTCTGCGAAACTCCGCAAACTCATCGAGAAATAAAACTCCGTTATGCGCAAGGCTTACTTCGCCCGGTCTGGGGTAATTTCCGCCGCCCGCCAAAGCCACGGCGGAAGCCGTGTGATGAGGGTTTCTGAAAGTTCTTTGTTTTATAAGCCCGCCGGAAAAATTGTGGCCTAAAGCAGACCAGATTTTTGTCGTTTCGACAGATTCATCAAAAGACATAGGAGGCAAAATTCCCGGAATTCTTTTGGCTATCATAGTTTTGCCTGAACCAGGAGGTCCGGACATTATCATGTTATGGCTGCCCGCGGCCGCAATTTCCGCAGCTCTTTTTACGGCAAGCTGACCTTTGATATCCGCAAAATCATATTCGCTTTCAAAAAATTCGCCAACTTCGCCCGTATCATAGACAAACGGTTCAGGCATTATTTCGCCGTTGATAAATTTAACGACATCCGAAAGATTTTTAAAGGAATAAACATTTACGTTTTTTGCGACAGCGGCTTCCTGTCTGTTCGAAAAGGGAACTATAAATTTTTCAATGCCGTTTTTGTTAAGTCCTAACGCTATCGGAAGAACTCCTTTGACTTTTCGTATCGAACCGTCTAAAGCCAGTTCCCCTGCCGCGCAAAAATGCTTTAATTTTTCTTTACCGATCTTACCGCAAGACGAAAGAATCCCTAAGGCTATCGGCAAATCAAAAGCCCCGCCTTCTTTTTTAATGTCGGCAGGCGCAAGATTTACGGTGATTTTTTTGGAAGGGAAATCAAAACCGGAATTTTTTAAGGCGGCTACAACCCTGTCGCGGGACTCTTTTACCGCGGCATCAGGAAGCCCGACTATGGAAAAAACAGGCATCCCCGAAGATATATAGGTTTCAATCTCAATTAAATTTGCGTCTATACCGTTAATCGCGGCGGAATAAATGAGGGAAATCATAATGAAAACTCTTATATTTATCTAAAATTATTTATCTTTGGATTTACCTAATGATTTAACATACTGTATGTGGGCAGCCATTTTAAAATCATCGCCTTTTATATGATTAACAAGCCAGCTCGCTACGGTTTGTATAGTACTTTCTAAAATAGAATCGGTATAACCTTCTTCTTCAAGTTTCGCTACGAGCTCGCCTACTGTACGTTTAAAATCACGGTGGTACATTTTATGGTTTAATATATCATGATAATTGTATTCTTCCTGAAGTTTCTCTTCATCCGCGAAATGCTTTATAACATAAGCAGTCAAAAATTCCATTGTTCTGGAAAGTTCGCCTACCCCTTTACCTTGAACGTAAACATCAACAAGATTATTTAACATTGAAAATAATTCTTTGTGCTGGTTATCTATTATTTCGTTTCCTGTTTCAAAATCACTGCTCCATTCATATTTCATATTAGCTCTCCGACATTATTGTATCCATTTTAGACCGCTATTTCCAGACACTGCATCCTTGTTTTACATTATTATTTTAATCAGTACTCTATCATTTTAAAAAATACGACAAAAACCGCAGCGTAACATAAAACCGTAAAAATAGTCCAAAACGTTTTAGCAAGCGTTTCTTTTGAAGGTATTTTAAATATTCCGCGTATTACCATATATGAAATTTTAACTAAAAAGAAGAGCGTCATTGCAATCAAAAAACAAACCGCCGCAATTAACGCAAAAACTACAAGCGAGCCTGCCAGAAACCCCGACATAAGTCCGGTAAGAATAAGCTGTTTGGTTATAAAATAATATAATACCGAGCTCATCGCGTATAAAATTATAAGAAAAATCCATTTTTTGTTATAAAACATTTTTACCTCAAATCTATTCCTATATTCTTCAATTCGTAGACCGCGTCGTCGCTGCCGCAATAAGCGGCTTTTTTAAGATACTCTACGGCGTCGATTTTTCTGCCTATTTCTTTATACGCCATACCAAGCAGATAGTTGGCTTTGTCGCTGTCCGGATTAATCCTAAAAGCCTGAAGCGCCCAAAAAACCGCATCGTCAAAATAAGCGTCGTCATAATAAATTTGTCCGATTTTTATGTACGGCACTATATAATCCGGACCTACCGCTATGGATTTCTTATATTTAAGCATCGCGGTATCTTTATCGTTCATTTTTAAGTACATATCGCCGAGATTACAATAGGCCGCAGCAAAAGAATAATCGTTGTCTATAGCTCTCTGGTAATAATCCGCGGCCTCTTTATATCTTTCTTCTTCCCTGAAAGTATGTCCTATCAAATTGTAAAAACCGGCCTTACTGAAATTGCTCGCAAGCAGCGCCCTCCTATACCAACTTCTGGCATTTTCCTGCATACCGCAGTTGCGGTAACTCAAACCTATAAGAATATAAGCCTTTTCCATAGCGGGAGACAGATTAATCGCTTTTTCAAGATATTTTATACCCTGTATAAATTGGTCTGAATTATTCGACGCGTAAGCTTTTTGGTAATAGGCGTTTCCGAGAGAATAATAAGTCTCGGCGTTGTAGGGATCTATTTCCTCGGAAAGCTTTAAATTTTTTATCGCCGAATCGTAATTGCCGAGTTTTAAAAGAGCAATCGCGTAATTTCTGAAAATTTCCGAACCTTCGGCGCCTAAACTTATGGCTTTGTCAAAATATTTAGCCGCCATAAAATATTGTTCTTTTATATAATGAGTGTTGGCTTTATGTAAAATAACGTCTTTGGAATAACTTTTATTTTTTATGACATAAACCGCGCAGCACGCCAATACAAAACACAACGTCAAAATAACGCTTATTTTGAAGTTCTTATCGATTTTCTTTTTACTTAAGGCTTTATGCACAAATGATTTCGCCGTCATACTTTTATTATAGGATACCTTTTTAATTTACACAATCTATTTTTTCTTCCGTACGGGTTTTGAAAACGTTTTTATATCCGCTCCGTTTAAGAGACTTGAGCGCCGCCGAAGAATTTTTGTCATCGGAATGTATCAGGAATATTTTCGCGTCTTTATTCTGTTTTGAAAGCCATTTCTCAAGCGTATCAAAATCCGGATGGTCTGAAAATATTTCGTATTTTTTTATTTTCGCGCGCGTTTTTACTCCGGCAAGGCCTTTGCCGGCAAGAAGTTTTCCGGCATTGCTTGACGGACGGACGTAATTAACTATCATAATAAAAACGTTGTCTTTAGGAACTAATTTTGAAACGAATTTTCCGGACATTCCCTTGTCCATATCGCCGCTTGAAGAAATAAGAATCATCTGTTTGTCATAACTTCTTACGGGCTGAAGCCTGGTGTTTTCCGGCAAAATCGTTCCTGTTTTATAAACGTCTTCAAAAAACCATTCGCCGGTATTTTTCAACAACTCTTTTTGATACGCGCTAGTTATCGCATTGGCGCTTGGCGAAACGGAATATATAGAAATATTTTCGGAAAGCATTTTCGCGTCCTGCATAAGCTTAAGTTCGTATAACACTTTTTGGGTTCTGTTAAACGAAAGCGCGGGAATCCAGACTATTTTACCTTTTGACAAAGCCTCTTCCAAATCTTTTCGAAAAATATCGTAACCTTTCTTTGAAAAATTTTCTCTCTTTCCCGCATAAGTCGATTCGACAAAAATAACGTCGGCTTTTTGGGGGATATCAAACATTCCGTTAAGCCTCGAATAACCGCTGCCCAAATCTCCCGAAAACAGGATTTTTCTGCCTTTTATCGCAAACATAACGCTTGCGGAACCCGGGACATGCCCCGCGTCTATAAACTTAAAATTTATTCCTTCCGGAAACGAAATTTCTTGAAACAAGCTTTCTTCGCCGTACTCTTTTGTTATAAAAAATTTTTCAATATTCTCCGCTTCTTTGGCGCTGCATTCTTTACAAAGCCTGAAAGGCACTCTTTCTTCTTTTTTAACTTCCGATAAAAGCATAATTTTATTTGATTCTTCTATAGTTTTTATATTTTTTCTGCAATTATCTTTCCAGTGTATTACAACGCTGGTATTGGAATCAACGGACTTATTTTTCTGGCTCTGCGACCAAAACCATTTTCTTTCAATCAAATCAAAACCGTTTCTTTCCCTAAAAAGAGCAAGCGCTAATTCTTTTGTAGCCCGGGTCGAATATATTTTTCCTTTGAAACCTTTGTTTATTAAAAGAGGAATCCTCCCCGAATGGTCTAAATGAGCATGCGTTAAAATTAAAGCGTCGGCGTTTATAAGTTCCTCAGGCATATAAAAATTTTTGGAATCGGAGTTTTCTTCGTTGTCATTGTCTTCCATAAAAAGACCGCAATCTATTATTATTTTTTTGCCTTCGGCTTCAAGCAAAAAACAACTGCCGGAAACCATACCCGCGGCGCCGTAAGGAGTAACTGTTACGTCCGCCCATACAATAACCGAAAATATTAAAATAAATATAAACGCAGTAAGTTTTTTCATAAACCTTGAAAAATTAACAATTTACAATTAACAAATAACAATTATGTTTGCTTTTCCGTATTATTACTTTTTTTATTTGTCAATTGTTATTTGTAAACTGTTAATTGCCGTTATTACATTTTCTCAGGCGTTGAAACGCCAAGCAGCCCTAAACCGTTTTTAATTATTACGCAAACCGCTTCTATTAATTTCAATCTTGCGGATGTCAGAGCGGAATCGTCGCTTAAAACTCTGCATTTCTCGTAGAATTTATGATAAATGTCGGCAAGTTCTATCAAATATGAAGTGAAATGATGCGGGCTCATTGTTTTTTCGCATAACGACAGAGTGTCGCAAAAAGCGGTAAGCTGTTTTATTAAAGCGCGCTCCTCTTTCGTATTAAGCAAAGAAAAATCGGCGTTTTTGGTTATATCGGTTCTGCTTTTGCTTTCCCTGAAAATCGAATTGCAGCGGGCATTAACATACTGCACGTAAAACACGGGGTTTTCGCTTGACTGTTTTTTTGCAAGTTCCAAATCAAATTCAAGCTGAGAATCCGGAGCGCGAAGCAAAAAGAAAAAACGGCAGGCGTCTTTACCTACTTCATCGACAACCTCTTTAAGAGTTATAAATTCGCCGGTGCGCGTGGACATAGCGACAGGCTGGCCGTTTCTTACAAGAGACACAAGCTGATATAAAACAACTTTTAAAGCCTCTTTCGGAAAACCAAGCATCTGCACGCAGGCGTTGATTCTTGCCACATAACCGTGATGGTCGGCTCCCCAAAGATTTACTAGTTTTGTAAAACCTCTTTCAAACTTATTTTTATGATACGCGACGTCGGAAGCCAGATAAGTATATCTGCCGTCGGAACGTTTTAGAACTCTGTCTTTATCGTCGCCGAATTTTGTCGAAGCAAGCCACAAAGCGTCATCTTTTACATAAGCGTCACCTTTACTTACAAGATATTCGCATGCTTTATCGACTTCAGTTTTACCGTTTTTATCTTGATCAAGCGCGATAGCGCCTTCGGAGAACCAATTGTCAAACTCTACTGCAAAATCTTTCAAATCGATTTCAATCGTCGCGAGTATATCTTTTACCGCTTCTTTTTTAAAATCTATTTCGTCAATATTTCTGCCTTCGTCAACAAGCCTTTTCGCTATATCTTTTATATAATCGCCCTGATAATGATCTGCCGGAAATGGGACTTCGTCCCCCATTAACTGTAAATATCTTACTCTTGCGGATTCGGCTAAAACAAGCATTTGGTTTCCGACATCGTTTAAATAATATTCTTTTGTCGTGTTATAACCAAGATGTTTTAAAATTCTGGCAAGAGAATCTCCTATTGCGGCTCCCCGCCCGTGCCCTATATGCAAAGGGCCCGTAGGATTTGCCGAGACAAACTCTACCATAATTTTTTCTTTATTATTTGAAGCCTTGCTTCCGTATTTATCTTTTTCGGAAACAATCTTTTTAAGTTCGTCAAAAAGAACTTCGTCCTTTAAATGAAGATTTATAAATCCGGCGCCGGCTATATCGGCTTTATTTATAATATCGCCCATACCGCTTAAAATTAAATCTATAATTTCCGCGGCAATGTTTCTGGGATTTGCTTTTATTTTTTTCGCGATAAGCATAGCGGCATTAACGGCAAAATCCGCGGCAATGTTTTTCGGCGGCTCTTCTACCGAAAAAACAAAGTTTTCAATGCCTTTTTCCTTTGCGTATTTTCCGATAATTTCTTCAAGTTTTTCGGTAAGCTGTTGTTTTATCATTTTATTTTCCGTTTTAATATTTTACAAGATGAGATGCTGAGAAGTTGAGAGGAGCTCCGGTCGTTAAAGTTTTTGCCGTTGCCCAACCTCTCAGCTTCCCATCTTCTGTAGTTACTGCCATTTTTCATACTTTATTTTTTCAGGCTGCCAGCCGTTTTTCGGCGGGTTACTGTCCGCGGATTTCCCGATTACAACAAGCGAAAACGGTTTTATGTTTTCGGGAAGTTCAAACAGTTTTGAAAACGCCGCCATACGTTCTTCGTTTCCGTAAATTCCGCACCATACGGAACCGTATTCCCTGGCGGTAGCGGCAAGGAGCATATTCTGCGTAGCCGCCGCGCAATCCTGCGAAAGATAATTTTCATATACGGCATTTGCGTCCCCGACAATTAAAACGGCGACGGGAGCTTCAAGAATCATTTGCGCGGCCCTGTGAATTTGGGCAACTTTTTTATGCGTCTCTTTATCTTTCAATACTATAAACGAAAAACATCTGGTATTTCTTGCAGTCGGCGCGGACATCGCAGCTTTTAAAATATAATTTAAATCTTCTTCTTTAACGTCATCCCGCGTATATTTTCTTACGCTTTTTCTTTCAAGTAAAATATCCATTTTTACTCCTTGTTCTTTAATTAAAAGACTCAGCTTCTATCGAATCTATGCCTTTTCTGTACATATTTTTAAATATGTACTTGGCGACGGAAACCATAGTCAGTACGTCCGCCATTGCTCTGTGTTTTAAACTTACTTCAACGCCTATGGTTTCGGCAATGTTTCCCAAAACGTTTGAATCAAAAGAAAAATACTGTCTTGCAAGTTTTAGAGTGTCGATATAACGCGCGTCTTTTAAAACGATTCCGCTTTCTTTAAGCTCTTTAGAGACAAACGACAAATCAAATTTTGCGTTATGACAGACAATCGTTCCGGTTCCTATAAAATTTACGATATCCTTTGCGATATCTTTAAATTCCGGAGCCGTTGAAACCATATCGTCATATATGGAATGAATTTTTGAACACTCCAAAGGAATGGTATGTCCGGGATTTACCAGCGTTTCATACCTTTCTTCAACGCCGTCCTTAAGTTTAAGCATCGCGATTTCAACTATTTTTGCGCCTTTTAAACAGTCAAGCCCCGTGGTTTCAATATCTAAAAATACCAAATCGTCCGGAGATTTGGTATGGAGTATTTTTGAATTTGAAGAATAATTTATCATAATCCGCGCGCCTTGTTTTATTGCTCTTTATAATTATATAATAAATAGGAAGTTTTATAAAACAACAGGAGGTTGTAAATGAAAAAGTTTTTAGCGGTTTTAGCCTTAATTTGCCTCTCGTCAACGGCGGTTTTTGCAATGACAAGTACGGATAATGAATTTATAGTAAAGGCCGGAATACAGCCGCAAGGCTCGGTATCGATTGACGGTAACAGCAGCGACACCAATGTAGGCATATCCGCAGGCTTTGAATATTTCAAATATTTAAATAACATAGTAGCGGTAGGAGCCGGGGCTTCATATGATTTGCCCAGAAAATTTAAAGATAACGCTATTGACGGCTCCGTCTCTTTTCTCCCATTGTCTATAGCGGTAAAAGCCCGCACGCCGCTTCAGGGGTTTGACAATAATTTCCCGTTTATCGTGGGAAGACTCGGATATTCGGCGTTTATGAACAATTCAGATTATATTAAATCGTCAAGCGGCGGGCTCTATTATTCATTAGGATTAGGAGTAAGCATAGATTACCTTGTTATAGAAGCGGCTTACGCGGCAAACAAGTTTTCTTTTAAAAATCCCGCAGATAAAGACGGAACATATTCCACGATTTCCCTTTACGTAGGTTTTAAATTCGAATAAAAATTTAAGATACGCAAAAACCGGCATATAAGAATTCTTATATGCCGGTTTTTTATTAAATAAAAAACTTCGTTTTATTTTTCAAATTTACAGAACTTTGTAAGACAACCGCATTGGCATTTCGGAGTACAGGTGTAATCGCAGGGTTCAACGTGAATGGTTACAAGAACATTTTTAAGTTTTTCGGCAATTTTATTGTCGATTTCTCTTGTAATTTCATGGGACTGCAAAACCGTCATTTTGGGGCTTACAAGAATATGAACTTCAACAAAACACCTGTTCCCGGATTTTCTTGTTTTTAAATCGTGGTATCCGGAAATAATATCTCTGTAAGAACGCACTATATTTTCGACAAGCGCCACTTCCTCTTGCGAGAGGCTTACGTCAAACAAATCTTTTGCGGACTTTACGGTAAGTTTGTAAGCTGTTTTTATAATCATAGCGGCAACAACAAGAGCGGCGGCCGGATCTATCCAATGCATATCGGCTTTCGGAAATAAAAATTCCGCGATAACGATAACAGCAAGCGCCGCCATTACACCGAGAGAAGTATATACGTCCGTGCGCAAATGCCACGCGTCGGCTTCCAAAGCAAGAGACTGCGCCTGTTTTGCGACTTTAAAAAGTCTTAATGAAACAAAATAATTTACCGCCGCCGCAAAAAGCATTATAAACACGCCGATTAACGGAGTTTCAACGGACTGGGGATTAATAAGCCTGTTAACCGATTCGTATATTATATACGCCGCGGCGACAAAAATTAAAAGAGCCTCTATTGTTCCGGAAATATTTTCAACTTTGCCGTGCCCGTAAGGATGCGCGTCGTCCGCAGGCTTTGAAGATTCTTTTACGGCAAAAAGAGCTATTAAAGCGGCTATCAAATCTATCGCGGAATGTATCGCTTCGGATATTATCGCAACAGACCCTATAAAAATACCTACGACAATCTTTAAAATCGTAAGAACCGCGTTTGAGAAAACGGAAAGCGCCGCAGTTTTGACCGCGTTTTTTTCTAAGTCTGTCATTGTTTTCTCTCCGGGCTTATTTTTTTTCAATTTTTTCTAATGCCGCGATCGCCGAGCCTATAGGTATTTTCACTTTAAGATATACCGGAATTTTTCTCTCGTCCGCGGTAACCCACACTAACATCTGTCCGGAAGTTTTCATTATACCTGCGTTTTCCCTGACAAAAGGCTCAAGAACAAGGCAGTTAAACTCGCCCGCCGGAACTTTCATTTTCTCTTCTCTTAAAACATTTACGGCCAAAGCCCAGGACATATCGCCGGAATGGGCTTCCAAAGTATATTTCTCTCCGACTTTTAAATCAAGAGTTCTCATATAATATAAAGCTGTCATAACATCCTGAACATATTCCGGGGTTGCTCCCTTTTGCATTTTGCCGTTATCAAAAAGCATGTATGTTTTTTCTATAGGATCAAAATCCAAAGTTTCTTTTTTTGTCCAGCCGCCTTCGCTGATATTTGCTACAAATCTTAAAGACGATAGGCTTTCCCTGTCCAACCACGCTTCATTTATATCGCGGACTTTAAAAACTTCGTCAAAAAACGGTTTAGTTTTCGCCATAGAATATATGTGATGCGCGCTGCGTCCGTTTATATCTTCAAAACCTCTTAATTCTAAAGTCGCTTCTCCTATGGAAATAAATTGCCATTTGACGCCGTACGTGAGTTTTTCAAATTCCGGCAAAGGATTGCCTTCGTGTTTACGCCAAACGAAAGAATCTTTGCCAGACTGAATCCGTGCTCTTTCAGCTTTGAGCTTTTCCGCGAGAAAAGAAGATTGAGGCTCGTAGGATAAAATATTCGAAGCAAAAAGAAAAATACAGAAAAATATGACAACCGTTTTTATGACCGGATTGCCTCTCACGCAATGACAATTTAAGGATTTAATTCTTTTTGGCATCATTGATTATCAGCCTCGCAGCCTGTTTTAAAGTCTTGCATACGGCTAAAGGTTTTATTTTCTCGTTTTTGACTTTTAAAAACTGCCTTTTTCCGTGACCTGTTAATACTAAAACGCCTTTGCCGCCAAAATTATTGCCTAACATATAATCTCTTATGCTGTCGCCTACCGTATAAGATTTTTTTAAATCTATATTGTGTTCTTTTGCCGCCTGCAGCGCCATTCCTGTTTTGGGTTTCCTGCAGCCGCATTTATCATCGTCTATGTGCGGGCAATAATAAAGTCCGTCTATTTTTACGCCATTTTCTTTAATAAGCGACAAAAATTTTTTATGCACTTTCTCCAAATCCTTCTCCGTAAACATTTTCCTGCTTATACCCGACTGGTTTGTAACTACGATAATTTTAAAACCCGCTTCGCGTAATTTTTTTACGCTGGCCGCGGAAAAAGAATAAAGTTTTACCTGCCCGGGCAAGCTCAGATAATTTTTATCGAAAATAATTGTTCCGTCTCGGTCTAAAAAAACCGCGGGCGTCATTTTAGTTTTAGCGTTTGAAGTATTGTTTTTTCCCATTGTTCTTTCCCCGTTTTAAACAGCGGTTTTACGTTTAAAACAGCCGTTCTTTCTTTCATTTTATCATCCGTAAGAGATTCGAGTTTTACGGCGTCTTTCGCGGTAATTACGAAAAAATCATTGCCTGAATAAATTTCTTTTAACTTATTGTAATCATACTTCTCGTGATCTTTGAAATCATAAACTTTTTTTATTTTAAGCCCTGATTTTTCAACCGAATTTTTAAAACCGCCCGAAAAACCTATTCCGTTTAAAATAACGACTTCAGACTGTTTTAATTTTTCTTCGTCAAACTTTGTTTTAATGTCAAGTTGCGTATATTCGTAATTTCCGTAATATGTAACTATTGCCTTTAGCCCGCCGGAATATTTTTCAATCTCGGTTTCAAGTTTTTTTAATACGGCGGCGTCAACCATATCGGCATTTGTAATTATTATTAGCTTTGCTCTTTTTAAAGCGTCTGGCTTTTCCCTCAAAATACCAGCAGGAATTAACATACCGTTCCCAAAAGGGTCTGCGGCATTGACACAGACAATATCCAAATCCCTGCAGATTTTCCAGTGCTGGAAACCGTCGTCTAAAACATAGACGCCGGCTTTGGTTTCTTTAGCAAAACGCAAAGCGTTATTATATCTGTCGGCCCCTATAATCACATCCGCTTCGGGAACCGACTTAGAAATCAAAAGAGGCTCGTCGCCGCTTTCGGCAGCGCTTACATTAACTCCGCCGTTATTTAATAATACCGGGGCTTTGCTCCTGCGGTTGTATCCGCGCGTTAATACCGCTGGTTTTAAATTATTTTTTACCAAAAAACGCAAAAGCTCTATCACTACAGGAGTTTTACCTGTTCCGCCCCACGTAAGGTTGCCGACGCTTATAACAGGCGCGGGAAGAGTTTTCGGAGATTTTAAACATTTGTCCGCTTCGGATAAAAGCTTATAAATAACGGATAACGGGTATAAAAGTTTGGTCATTTTTTTACCGGCATAATTTTATTGTACACGTCCAAAACGTCTGAGACCATATTTTTTATTGTAAACTTTCTTTCTACAAATTTTCTGCCGTTTTCGCCCATATGCTTTGCTTTATCCGAATCGCTAGCAAGTTCTTTTATGGCTTTTGCCGTTTGCGCAACGTTTGACGGCTCAATCATAATACCGGTTACATTATCTAAAAAGGCTTCGGGAATTCCGCCGACATTTGTGGCAATTACCGGTTTTTTGAGCGCCTGCGCTTCTATTAAAACATTGGGCATGCCTTCTGTGTCCCACGATAAAAGGCAAAATATATCCATGGCAGAAACATATTTTTGCACCTGTTCCTGATAACCCGTAAAATAAACTATATCGTCAACGCCAATATTTTTAGCATACTGCTTTAAATCTTCAAGCCCGTTGCCCGCGCCGACAATTAAATAGCACAAATTTGGAAAATCGGTTCTCAAAATTTTAGACGCTTCAATTAAAAATATCTGCCCTTTTCCTTTTAAATCAACTATCGCTCCGACCGTGCCGACAACTGTTTTCCACTCAAGATAATAATCTTTAACAATATCCGAAAAATCAATATCCAAAGAAAATTTGTCTAAATTTACGCCGTTATAAACGACTTTGATTTTCTCAGGAGCGACTTGTTCGTATTTAACAAGTCCTCCGGCAACAGCTTTGGAAACAGCTATAACGGCATCGGCAAACTTATAATGACTTCTGCTGAAAAAACTGTGCCTTGTGTCCTGCCTTCTATGGAAAACGACTTTTATTTTAGGACAAAAAAATCTTGCTATAAGAGCAGTCCAGTAAAGTTTTCCCTGATGAGCATGGATAATGTTTATATTATTTTTTTTGATTATACGAATAAGGTTTAAAATCGCGAACGGACCGAAAGAATTTTTTGCTTTAAAAGGGAATACCGTAAGGTTTTTCTTAACTGCCTGCTCAAAAAGAAAACTGCCTGCCGGCGCCGCGATAAAGTTTTGTGTTTCACCGGACTTTTGAAGACTATCGGCTAAAAAAAGCGTGGCTTTTTCCGCCCCGCCTATTGTCCAAGAGGAAAATATATGAAGTATTTTATATTTCATCTGAAGATTTTTTTACCGAGAGAAATATATTCCGCCGCAGTAGCTTTAAAAAAAGCTTCGCCGTACTGCATTCCGGAACTTTTTATTTCTCCCCAGTATTGGTTGAGTCCTTGGGCCATTTTTACGTAATCTCTTGACGCAAGCTGGGTTTTATAGCATTTTATCGCTCTTTTCTTAAGTTCCCATTCCTCGCTTATGTCAAAAACAACGTTCGGGTTAAGCGGCGCCCATACTGAATAAGCATAAATCATAAAGTTCATGCTTATCCTCTTTTTTATTTTTATCAAAGCTTTGGAAACCGCGCGGTGATCTTCGTGTTTGTCAAGCCAAAACGGCAGAAAAACTATTTCAGGCTTTGTTCTGTGCAGTAAAAAAGCAAGATTATCCTCAAATTTCCTGTTTCCGTCAAGACTTCTCAGCGGGAACTGTAAAAAATGGCTTCTTTTAACGCCTAACGCCGAAACGGCTTTTTCGGCTTCTTTCATTCTTTCGGGCGTATCGTGAGTACAAAAAGCTATCTCCGCGTAACCGCCGGCATTAATATGTTTTATTATAGTGCCGCCGCAGCCTATAGATTCATCGTCCTCATGAGGCGCCACTACCAAAACCCTTCCGCCCTTGAGAGATTCTTCCAGCGGCACGGAATAATTTATGAAAGGCTGTATAAATTCATACATTCTGAATAAATGCCTGTATCTCAAATATTTCATGCCTCTCCCCATAGTTATTAATATGTTTAGATTTTACAATATCACGAACAAAAGTTCAAAGCAATAAACGGCAGAAGATGAGAAGTTGAGAGGTTGAGAAGCTGAGCAAAAACAAAGCCGTTGCCCAACTGCTCACCATCTCATCAACTCAACTTCTGCTGTTGTATTGACACATTCGCGCGTTTTTTGTTTTAATGTCGCTTATGAAAAAAGAAAATTTAAACGCTGGTAAACGTCCCTCATGGGACGAATATTTTATGAAGCTCGCATGGCTTGTGGCCGAAAGGTCAACATGCGAAAGACATCACGTGGGAGCCGTTATAGCGAGAGATAAAAGAATTTTAACTACGGGATACAATGGCGCGGCCGCGGGCGTAAAAGACTGCGTGGAACTCGGCTGCCTTAGAAATGAGATGAAAATTCCTTCCGGAACAAGACACGAAATATGCAGAGCCATTCACGCCGAACAAAACGCCATCATACAGGGCGGATTTCACGGAATAAATATTAAAGGCTCAACTTTATATTGCACCCATTCTCCGTGTATTCTATGCGCTAAAATGATTGTCAATGCCGGAATAAAAAAGATAGTTATGAGTATAGTATATCCGGACGACTCATATAAAGATTTATTCTCGCAGGCAGAAGTGGAATATTCTTCGCTGAATATAACAAACCTTAACATAACCCAGAAAATATAATCCGAATTTTTCAAATTATTGCAATAAATTTGCGAAAGGATGCGTTAATTAATCATGAAACAATTAAATGATTCGGAATTGGTAAGTCTTTTTAAGACAGGCAATAATGAGGCATTCGAGGAAATTGTTATGAGATATCAGGCGCATGTTTACACATATTTAATGTCAATAACAAAAAATCCCGAGATATCAAGCGACATTTTACAGGACGTATTCGTAAGAGCGTTCAAAAAACTAAAAAACTATAATGACGAAAACAAATTTAAAAATTGGCTGTTCACTTTATCAAGGAATATGACTATGGATTATTACAGAAGAAACAATAAAACCATGATTCCGCTTGAAGTGCAGAACGAAGATGAAATGTCATTAATAGATTCTTTATCCGATAAAGAACCGCAGCCGCTTGACATAGCAATTTCAAACAGCATGTCTGAATCCGTAAAAAAAGCATTGGACTGTCTTTCAGGCGAAGAAAGGGAATTGATATATCTTAAAGATTCGATGACTTTTAAAGAAATTTCAGAAATGCAGAACAAGCCCATAGGAACGCTTCTTTCAAAATTTAACAGGGCTTTAAGCAAACTTAAAAAAATTCTTTTAGAAACCGAACCGGAGGTGTACAATGAATATGTGCAATAATCTGCCTCTTTATACTTATAATGAAATGAATAAAGATGAAAAAGAACAGTTTGAAAAACATCTGAAAGGCTGTAAAGAATGCCGTGAAAATCTTAAAACTTGTTCTTCGCTAAAAAATTCTCTGCCTCTTCAAAGCGCGCCGTTGAACGTAATAAACAATATCTTTGATAAAACTACAAGAAAACCGCATTTTTTCAGTTACGTAAAAACATGGAAGATCGGGCTTGCGGCCGCAGCGTGCCTTATGATAGCCGTTTTCTCGGTTATCTCGCATAATAATACTAATTACAATAAAATTTATGCTCCGTATGACAGACTTTCCATATCGTATGAAGACATATATAATATAGACTCGGAACTAGACGAGTTTGAAAACGTATTTTTAGCCTAAAGGAGGCTTTATATGATGAAAAAAGCATCAGCGGTATTATGCGCGGTATTTTTAGCAGCCGGCTTGTCGTTTGCGGCTCCGAAAAATTTGGACACTAAAAAATCCGACGCAAAAGACAGAAAAGAAAGAATGGCTGAAATCATGAAAGACAAAGAAAACTATTTAAAAAAACTTGGAGCCTTAACGAATAAATACAACAAAGCTTCCGGCAAAAACAAAGAATCGGTAATAAAAGAAATTAAAACTTTTATTGCGAGCGAAACCGATAGAGAACTTGTACAGAAAAAAGAAATGCTCGCCGCCCAAAAAGAAAGAATAGCTAAGTATGAAGCCCAGATAGCCGAAATTGAAAATGACAAAGAAGACTATATAAATAAAAAAGTCGCGGAGGCCTTAACTCCGGAAGGACAGGAAAAAATAAAGGAAGCGCGGGAAAGACTAAACAAAAAAGGCAATGACAAAACCGAAAAAAACCTGAAAAGTAATCTGTAATAATAATTAAACTATAAAGAACGAGCCGTCCGGATTTATCCGGACGGCTCGTTCTTTGTCATGATTACATAGTTAGTTTACAAATATTCATCCCTAATGCCGTTATCTATGTTTTTAAAGAATTGTTCCAGAAGTTTCAAACTTTCTTGATCAAGGTTTTTTTTATAACTTTCTATGAGTTTATTTCCCGCCTCTTTTATCGCGGGTTTTGCAAAATCTTCAAGATATTCTTTTAACGTTATCAGAGCGTTTATATCGCACATATGTTTTATTGCGCCGGGTTTTGCCAAATCCATAAACCGTTCGCCCGTACGGTTTTTACGGTAACATGCCGCGCAAAAACTGGGTATTAATCCTTGCGAAATAAGCGAGCCGGTAATTTCTTCAAGCGTACGCTGATCGCTGACGCTGAATTGTCTTTCAAGTTTATCGTTGTGAACGGACTCTTCTTCGTAACCGCCCGGAGTAACTTTAGATTCCGCGCTTATCTGCGAAACGCCCAGATTTACGAGTTCGTCCCTTAATTTCGCGTTTTCTCTTGTCGACATTATAATGCCCGTATAAGGCACGGATAATCTTAAAACCGCGACAAGTTTTTTAAATTCTTCATCTGCCAAAGGGTATTCGGGATTGGAAGAGTATTTTGACCCCGGAGCCGGCTCTATTCTCGGTACGGAAATCGTATGAGGACCTATGCCGAACTTTTTTTCAAGATACTCAATATGCATAAGAAGCGCGAGGATTTCAAAACGATGATCGTAAAGCCCCAAAAGAGGGCCTATGCCGACATCGTCAATTCCCGCTTCAAAAGCTCTGTCAATTGCGTCTAA
Source organism: Candidatus Endomicrobium embiratermitis (assembly GCA_009781315.1). Taxonomy (GTDB): domain Bacteria; phylum Elusimicrobiota; class Endomicrobiia; order Endomicrobiales; family Endomicrobiaceae; genus Endomicrobium; species Endomicrobium embiratermitis. Next base: position 50,051 of record WQYI01000005.1, read on the forward strand.
TCGATTGTCGGGATCGGATTTTACGCCGCTAATATGGAGTTTTCTGTACGTAGTGTCATGATATGTTTCCTGAAATATCTGGTAAGTGCCTATTCCCGCATTTTTAAGTTTTTTAAAAGACTCGACGCTTAAAGGCGCGGCATTGACGTTTACTCTTTTTATTTTATTGCCTTGATACTCTGCCGAATAAATGGCTTTAACGGCTTGTACATAATATTCTATATTTTTATTTTCGTCGGCAATTTCGCCGGAAACCATTAAAATTCTTTTATGTCCCCTTTTAAGGAGAATTTCGGCCTGCTCTTTTATCTGGGCGCAAGTAAGATGTTTTCTTACGGTATGTTTATTATCGGCGGCAAAACCGCAATAAGCGCAGCTGTTAGAACACAAATTGCTTATATAGAGCGGAACAAATAAAACCACTCTTTTGCCGTAAATCGTATTTTTTACATAAGCCGCGGCAGCATAGATTTTTTTTAATAGTTCGTTGTCTTGGACGGCAAGAAGCTTTGCGGATTCTTCGAGCGTAAGCCTTTTTAACTGTTTCGTCTTTTCAAGAATTTTATCTATTTCGTCTTTCTTTGCTTCGATTTTTAACAGGGCGTTTATTTTTGATTCGTCTATATGCTTCAAGTTTCTCAGCCTTCTTTTCTGTAACTGTTGATAACCTCAACGACCTTTTTGGGAGTTAAATCGCCGTGGATTTTTCCGTTGACCATTATTACCGGCGCAAGTCCGCACGCGCCTAAACATCTTGCTTCCTGAAGCGTAAAAAGCATGTCTTTCGTAGTTTCGCCCTCTTTAACGCCGAGTTCTTCTTTAAGAGTTTCCATTATTTCAGCTGCGCCTTTGACATAGCAAGCAGTGCCTAAACAAACCGATATAACGTATTTTCCTCTCGGAGTCAAATTAAAATAATGATAAAAAGTCGCCACGCCCCATATTGTTGAAGTCGGCACATTCATCTCTTCGGATATAAATTCCATTGTTTCTCTGGACAGATAACCGTAAAGTTCCTGGGCTTTATGCAAAACGGCAATAAGATAAGAATCGCCGTCTTCCTTCTTCAAATATTGGGCTATATAATCTTTTAATTCGGTTTGTTTTGCGTCCATGTTTCAAAATCTCCTTATTTGAACTTTGCACTTTAAACTTTATTTTTCTTCGGAATTATTCCTTTCGGGAAATGCTCTTTATAATGCGTGTGAAGCAGTTTATGCGATTTCTCGCCTAAAGGTTTTCCTAAAAATTCATCATAAAGTTTTTTGATGTCCGGATTTTCGTGGCTTTTTCTTATCATTTTGCCTTTATCGGAATCATAAAGAGCCTGGGCGCGCAGTTTCAAAAGATTGACGTCAAAAGGCTCCGAACCTAATCCCGCGTAAGGCTGGCCGCCGCCGCCAACGCAGCCGCCTGGACATGCCATTATTTCTATAAAATGATATTTTGATTTATCTTTTCTGACTTCGTCTAAAAGTTTCGCGGCGCTGCCCAAACCGCTTGCCACCGCAAAACGGATTTCAGTACCGCCGACGTCAATTTTTCCTTCTTTTATTCCTTTGGTGCCTCTGGCCGCCTGTATGTCTATATCGCCCAAAGTTTTTCCCGTGGCAAATTCGTAAGCGGTTCTCAAAGCGGCTTCCATCACTCCGCCGGTCGCGCCGAAAATCGTACCAGCTCCCGACGACATACCCAGCGGAGAATCAAATTCTTCGCCTTTTATATCGGGAAAATCTATACCCGCGGATTTTATCATTTTGCCGAGTTCTCTTGTGGTAAGAGCGTAATCCGTCATCTGCATGCCGTCTATCATAAGCTCCGGTCTTTGGGCTTCATATTTTTTCGCGACGCAGCACATAAAAGCGACATTGACTATATTTTTCGGATCAATGTTCATTTTCTGGGCAAAGTAAGTTTTAGTAATCGAACTTAACATTGACATAGGGGAACGGCACGTTGAAACATTTGGAATAAGATCCTGGTAAAACTGTTCCATGGCTTTCATCCACGCGCTTGAACATGAAGTTATCATAGGCAGAACGCCGCCGTTTTTAAGCCTGTCTAAAAACTCGCTTGCTTCTTCTATAATAGTCAAATCCGCGGTAAACTGGGTGTCAAAAACATAGTCAAAACCGAGTTTGCGTAAAGCCGCTACTGTTTCTTTTTCCCAGTTTTTGCCGGGCTTTATTCCGAAGTATTCGCCTATCGCGGCTCTGACCGACGGCGCAATCTGGGCGATTTTCACTTTCGATTTATCGTTAAGAGCGGCAAAAACTTCGTCCATGTAACATTTTTCCATAAGAGCTGCGGTAGGGCAGACATTTACGCACTGGCCGCAAGTCGTACAGACGCTGTCCCTGAAAGACATATCAAAGGCGTGCGCGACTTTCGTATTTATTCCCCTGCTCATAAAATCTATCGCGTGAATATCTTGTATTTCCGCGCAAACCCTTACGCATCTTCCGCACAGAACGCACTTTTGCTGATTGTTGGTAACGCTGGGGGATAATTTGTCTTTCGGATGTTTTTTTCTTTCGCCTTCAAAATCTCTCGTTTCCACGCCTATAACGCGGGCAAGATTTTGAAGTTCGCATATGCCGTTTCTTTTGCATATATTGCAGTCCTGCGGATGATTGTCAAGAATAAGCTCAACTATTTCTTTTCTGGCTTGCCTTATAGCTTCCGTGTTTGTATGGATTTTCATTCCGTCTTTTACGGGATAAGCGCATGAAGCGACAAAATTTTTCATTCCCTCGACTTCCACAATGCAGACTCTGCACCCGCCGAAAAGAGAAAGCCTGGGGTGATAACACAAACTGGGGATTTTATAGCCCGCTATAGAGGCTGCCTGCATAATGGTTATTCCATCCGGAACATCGTAAGCTCTGTCGTTAATATAAACTTTTATCATTGTTGTATCCCCGAACTTTTTTTAATGGCGGCAAATTTGCATGTTTTAAAACATTTTGCGCATTTTATGCATTTTTCGGCAATAACTTTATGTTTTTCTTTCAGCTGCCCTTCTATGGCCCCTGCGGGACAAGCCTTTTTGCAGGCGCCGCAGCCTACGCATTTTTCGTCGATTACGGAAAAATTTATAAGTTTTTCGCAAACTAAAGCGCGGCATTTTTTAAGCTTTATATGTTCTTCGTATTCTTCTTTGAAATTTTTTATCGTGCTTAGCACGGGGTTAGGCGCCGACTGACCCAGACCGCAAAGCGACGCTTTTTTTATCATATCGCCAAGATTTTCAAGTTTTTCTATATCGCCGTCCTGACCTTGCCCTTCGGTAATTCTTGTAAGAATTTCATACATTCTGGTAGTGCCTTCGCGACACGGCACGCATTTCCCGCATGATTCGCTTCTTGTAAACTCTATAAAATATTTTGCGATATTTACCATACAGGAATCTTCGTCCATAATTATCATTCCGCCGGAACCCATTATAGAACCCGCGGCCGCCAAAGATTCATAATCTATGCTTGTATCTAAAAAATTTTCGGTTAAACATCCTCCGGAAGGACCGCCCGTCTGAACGGACTTGAATTTTTTGCCGTTAGGAATTCCTTCTCCTATATCGTAAACAATTTGTCTTAAAGTCGTCCCCATAGGAACTTCCACAAGACCGGTATTTTTTATTTTTCCGGCCAGCGAAAAAACCTTTGTGCCTTTCGAATGCTCGGTGCCTATGTCCGCAAACCACTGGGGACCTTCAAGAATTATCGCCGGAATATTTGCCCATGTCTCGACGTTATTGACAAGCGTAGGCTTGCCGAAAACCCCGCTTGAAGCCGGAAAAGGAGGCCGAGGCCTCGGCATTCCCCTTTTTCCTTCTATCGAATTTATAAGCGCGGTTTCTTCTCCGCATACGAAAGCGCCCGCGCCAAGCCTTATTTCTATATCAAAACTGAAATCCGAACCGAGTATGTTCTTACCCAAAAGACCTTCGCGCCTTGCCGCGACAAAAGCTTTTTCAAGCCTTTCAACGGCAAGAGGATATTCGGCTCTTATATAAATTATTCCTTTTGGCGAGCCGACGGCATAACCGCCTATAATCATTCCCTCTATAATGCTGTGCGGGTCGCCCTCTATAACGCTTCTGTCCATAAACGCGCCCGGATCGCCTTCGTCTGCATTACATACCACGTATTTTTCCGGATCTTTTTCTTTAGCCGTAAATTCCCACTTAAGCCCCGTCGGAAATCCCGCGCCACCCCTGCCTCTTAATCCTGATTTTTTTACATACTCTATAACGCCCGTGGGCGTCTTATCAATCAAAGCCGATGCCAAAGCCGAATAACCTTGCGCATTGTAAATGTAATCGTAAATATTTTCAGGGTCTATCAAACCGCAGTTTCTAAGAGCTATGCGCTTTTGCTGCTCAAAATATTTGACGCCGCTGAAAGTTTTGTTGAAATTATCGTAAATATGCTGTTTTGTCATTTTGACGCTCCGGCATTTTTTAAATATTTTTCTATTATTTGAGACGCCTTCGCCTCGTCGACTTGAATATACTTTTCCGTTTCTTTTTCCGTAACCACTTCAACCGTAGGCTCAAGATTGCACCTGCCCGCGCATCCTTTTTTGCTTAAATAAAAATCTGCGGTTCCGTCTTTTAAAAGTTTTTCAAAAATTTCCATAACTTTATGCGCGCCCGCCGCGTTTTCGCATGTCGCCGAACCCACGTAAATTTTTACGGGTTTAAAAAAACCGCTTTTTTCAAGTTCTTGTTTTGATTTTTCTTTTATTGACTGCAGCGCTTCTTTTGGAGAAGACATTTTTCCTCCGCTAAATATGTTTGATTTTTATTGATTTGTAGGGGTAAATATAACATTTAAAGAGGTTTTTTGTCAACGGCAGAGTGGAAAGTGAGAAGTGAAAAGTGAAAATTCAGAATTTTGTCAAATCCGAAATGAAATTAACAGGTTTTCGCAAAGCGAAAACACACCATTTCCACTTTCAACTTTACACTTTTCACTTTTTTGTTTATTATCTGTCGTAAAAGCCTATAATTTCCGTAGAAAATTTATAGTTTAAGCCGATATTGCCGTAATAACCCGTCTGGGTTCCGGATAACGAGCAGCTGGCATTGGCATAAGCGCTGAAACTTGACGATATATCATATAAAGCTCCGACGCCCATTGCAAAATTCATCACGTCGTTCGTAATGCCTTTTATTTCAATTTCGTGATCTGCGTATTTAAATTTTCCGTCAAACTCTCCGGTTCTTCCCAGTAAAAGCAAATCCATCTTGACTTCGCCGTACCATTTCAGCCTCATCTGCGTTCCGTTGTTAATCTGTAACCCCAAACCGGTATTGAACCTGTTATACGAACCGGCATACACGGTCAAGTCCGCGGCGCTGGTGGAAAAATTTACTCCGGTCTCGCTAAACTCGTTTGTCGCGACAAACGAATAATCAAACCCGGCAAAAGGCTTGAAATAAATATTATTTTTATAGTAGTAGTCGTATCCCCCTTCGGCCGAAACATTTAAGCTGTATCCGACAAAAGAAGCCTTTGTGGTTCTGTTGAGGTATCTGATTTCTCTTGAAGACGCGTAATTCTGTCTGCCACCCACAACCATAAATTTTGCTTCGAAATTATTTTCAAAAAAATACGCGCCGTACCCGCCGATGCTGTATCCGTCGATGTCTATATTGTCGTTATTCTGTTTGGCGTTAGTTCCGACATATCCGGCGCTGACTCCGAATATGTATCTTTCGTCTCTTAAAGTGTCAAATCCCGCCAGCAGTCCGCTGTTTGAGGCTTTAAAATCTCCGGGAGAATCTTTGTCGCCATTGTATAAATTCAACGAGCCGTACCCTTGAATCCAGACATTTCGTTTAATCATGCTGTCATCGGCGATGAAATAACTTTTTTTAAGCCTCGATAAAATGTTGTTTTTGGAAGCGTTTAAAGCCGGAAGCGTAACGGCGTTCGCGTATATATGACCTGAAATATCGTTTAAAGCGTCTTTCTTTGCTGCGTCGTTTGGTAAAGCGTCAATGGTATCTATAATATAAAACAGATCGTCAATAGCGTTTCCGTAATCATCATCCAACGCTAACGCTACTTGAAGCTGGTTGCCGGTAAGCCCTTTAATAGCATTTAACTGATTTATAAAAACGCTTAAATTGACATTGTTCCAGCTGCTTGGAGAATTCGAACCGCCTTGATAAGCAATACCGGCGCTGACTCTTCTCATATCGTTACCCTGCGAGTTTGTTTTATTTACGGATATGGCGCCCGAACCGTTTGTACTTGTAATAATCGTATAAGTTCTTGTGGAAGAATATATACCCATTACTCCGACTTTAATTGTCGTCCCCTGCATATTGGCGGAATACGCGTCAATTAAATCCGAAGAGCTGGAATCCGAATCAAAATCATAATAAATAAGAGCCGACGAAGTTATATTGGAAGATATTATTAGTTCGTTTTTAATAACATTATTTCTTAAATCTATAATAGTTCCGGCGGAAAAAACAGCGTTTACGGCTGTAAAAGTCGATGTATCGCCAAATGTAACCGTTCCGCCGTTGACGTAAAACGTCTGAAGGCTGAAACTTCCGTTTAACGCAAGAGTCCCAGAACCTGTCTTAACTACAAAATTATTATTTCCGCCGGTTGTAATTCCGCCGTTAAGAGTTATGCTTCTGCCTGAAGCCGCGTTAAAAGTAATGGTGCTGTTTCCCGCCATATAAATGTCGTTTCTTGTCCCGCTGTTAAAATTGTTGTCTTGGACATACATCATATTATCTTTGAAAACGACGTCTCTTGTAATTGCAGAAACCGAAGAAGCGGTGCTGTTTGCAATGTAAAACGCGCCGCCGCTTGAATAAGCGGTATTATATGCGAATTCTCCGCCGTCCCTGACTATAACGCCGCTTGAAACCAAAAATCCGCCGTAGCCTTTTTCAGCTTTATTGCCGACAGCGGTAACGTAACCGTCAAACTGTACGTATGAATTTGAAAACAAAGCACCGCCATTGCCCGACTTTGCCGTATTATAAGAAATAGCAGCGGTTGAAGATATGTTGGAAAAAGTAATTTTATTTTGCGCCCAAACCGCGCCGCCGTCGCTTGCGGGTCCGCTTGTTTGCGTAGAGTTGTTAGTGATAACGGCCGACCCTGCAAAAGTTACGGAAGCCTGAGAATATATCGCGCCGCCGTTGCCCGTAGCTGAATTTTTTGTAATCTCTATAGTCGCCGAAGAAGATGAAAAAATAACATTGCCTCTGGCGTATATGGCGCCGCCGTCGCGCACTGTGTTGGTGCTTGAACCCGCGGTAGTGCTATTTGATTCTATTTTTGCGCCGCCGTTAAAAGTTATCGAGCTGCCCGAATATAAAGCTCCTCCGAAAACTTGACCGCTATTGGCGGTTATATTAATAACGGCTTCGTTTGAACCGAACAAAATATAATCGCTCGCATAAAAAGCTCCGCCATATGTGCCGGTACTATCCGTTATAACGCGGTTAGCGTTTATATCGGCTTTTCCGTTTATTGCTATATAGCCGTTTCCGGTATAAAAAGCCCCGCCGCCGTAGGATGCGGTGCTTGAATTTATTTCAATGTAACTTCCTGCCAAAGAAACTATATTTCCGCCGCTAAAAACCGCTCCGCCCAGACCGGTTATCGCCCTGTTATAATTGAAAATTATATGACCGTCTAATGTGAGCGTTCCGTATGCCAAATACACCGCTCCGCCCGACGTGTTGGACTGATTCAGACTAAAAATCGCATTATTGCCGCTTATTGTAAAATTAGTGGCATTTATGTATATCGCTCCGCCTCCGCCTCCGCCGGTATCGCCGTCATATCTGCCGCCATAAAAAGTTATGCTGCTCGCATTAACGGAAGAATTATTCGAATTGAAAGATAAAAATCTGTGAGTTCCGCTTGAATACAAAGTACGCATGGAATCGTCATTTGATTTAAGAGTAAGATTGCCGGATGATACTGTTTTCTCAGTCGAAATAGAAATCGTATAACCGCCGTGAAATACTCCCGTGGAAAAACTTGCCGTCCAACTGGAGTTTACGACATTCTGATTTATAAAATCTATTTGCTGGCAATATGCGGCAATAGGCATAAAAATAAAAAATGCGAAAATAAATAATTTTATTCTTTTCATATTTTCCCTATATGTCCCCTTCGTCATTCGTAATTGTTGTTTTGTCGTTATAGTAGTTGATTCGTCATTCGTAATTTGTAATTGCCGTTATTTCATTTCCCTCGCCGTTTCCCTGGCAATATCTTTTCTTTTAAGAGTTTCTTTTTTATCGTAAGTTTTCTTGCCCTTGGCAAGACCTATAAGCAGTTTAAGTCTGCCTTCAGGCGAAACGTAAACTTCAAGAGGAATAACGGTAAGAGCTTTTTCTTTTACTTTGGAACAGAATCTGTTTATTTCGGTTTTATGCATCAGCAGTTTTCTTTTTCTTTTGGAATCATAATCAAAAACGTGCGTTGATATCTGCTCATAAGGGGCAATATACATATTTTCCACAAAAGCTTCCCCGTTTGAAAAACGCACCAGACTGTCGATAAGGCTTATGTTTGAACGTCTTGCCGATTTAACTTCATACCCGGACAAAACTATGCCGGTTTCGATCTTTTCAAGGATTTCGTAGTCGTGAAAAGCTTTTCTGTTCGTTGAAAGTATTTTTTTTCCCATTATCGGGCCAGAGGCAGAATTATGGTAACTTTTACGCCTTTATCGGGACAATTTTCAGCTTTGATAGCACCGTCGGACATATTTATTATCTGTTTTGAAACGGCAAGAGACATTCCCATGGCTTTTGTGGTTTTAGTCGTAAACATCGGGTCAAAACATTTATCAAGCGTTTCGGCGTCCATTCCTTTTCCCGTATCAGTTATTTCTATAACAACAGCGCCGCCTTCCGCTTCGGACATATTTACCGAAATCGCTCCGCCTTCGGGAGCCATGGCGTCTTTTGAATTTTTTATCAAGCTGGATATAACCTGCTTAAATCTTTCCGGGTCCACGTTGGCTTTGTAATTTGCAAGATTTAAATTGAAGTTTATTTTGTCGTCTTTCTCTTTTTCAACAACCTCGTTTATTAAAACGTCCAAATCGCTTACAGCGGGATTAAGCTGCTTTATTCTCGTCATATCTAGAAATTCGACTATAATTTTATTCATCCTGTCGACTTCCGACGAAAACATTTTCAGCATTTTATTAGGCACTTCGCCGTCAAGCTTAACCGAATTGGTAAAATAATAAGATATATTTTTTAAGCTTGCCAGAGGATTTTTTAAATCATGTGAAACTATGGAAGCAAATTTGCCTAAATTTTTCATTTTCTCGGCGTTTAATTCGTCTTGAGGCAGTTTGGGCGACGCGTTTTGAATAAACTGAGGAAGACATATCCCGTGTTTTTTTCCGTCTTCTTTGCTTTTAGCGCAAAGAAACATTAAAATTAAAACGATTAAAGCAAATAAAAATGACGAGAAACCGAACAATTGCTGCAGCATATTCGTAAATAGCGTCGACATAATAGAAAAGACGCATACAAAAACCAGCAAAAATTTTATCAAGACACGACTTTTTTTCTGCATTTTATTCCTCCATTATTTTAAAAAGTTCGGAAGTTTCAAATGATTTTTGCAAAAACTTTATTTTTTTATCGTTTAAAGCGCTTGCCAGCGGGTTTTCATAATCGACAATAATTATCAATTTCCCCGTTATATCTCCGGCCTCGGCTCTTTTGCGTAAACTTTCAAATTCGGAGTTCACGCCGGTTTCGGAAATAACGACGTCAAAAATATTCAAATCCGTATATTTTAAAAAATTGTCCATTGACGAAAAATACATTACGTCGTAACCTTTCGCGATAATAGAAAGCTTTAAATTATTCGAACTGAGCGTATCAGGGCTTACGATAGCAACCTTTCCTTTCCCGGTTGGTTTTAAAAACCCCGCTATGACGTTTTTTGTAACCGGCTTGTTTATGAACTTTGCGCCTTTAATTTGCAGCCCGTGGTTTCCTATAATCACAATATTGGCGTCGCCTGCGGCAGTTTTTATCTTTTCTGCGAATCCCGGATAATCGCTTGGAAAATCGTCTATGAAAATTTGCACGGGCCGCCTTCTTTCAATAAACCTTAACGCTTTATCGGCATTCGCTTCGTTGATGGCTATAAAACCGGACTGCCTTAGATTTGACATTAAAAAACTTATTGTTTCACTGTCGGAACTTATTATAAGGGCGGCAGGTTTTGCGCTTATTTCTTTTACCGTATCTAAAATATCGTCTATTTCAAAAGGTTTGCTTATACAGGCAAAAGCCCCTTCTTTTATGGATTCTCTTACTAAATCGTTCATGGCATAAGCCGTCATCATAACGACAATTATGCAGGTATCTATTTTTTTTATTTCCTTAAATGTCTCGACGCCGTTCATTTCTGGCATCCTTATGTCAAAAAACGCGATATCAAAATCGCTGTTTTTGACCAAGCTCAAAGCTTTAATTCCGTTTTCGGCGGTTTTAACGGTATGACCTTCAATCTCGAGAATGCTTGCAAGCGAAAATCTTAAGCCTTCTTCGTCGTCAGCTATAAGAATGTTCAGTTTTTTTTCTTGTTCCATAAATTTATTCCATAGGAAGAGTTATAGCAAACTCAGTTCCTTTTCCTTCGACGCTTTTCGCGCTTATAGTGCCGAAATGAGCGTCAACTATTTCTTTTACGATTGAAAGTCCCAAGCCTATGCCTTTAAGTTTTGTCGTAAACAAAGGGTCAAAAATATGAAGTAAAGTATTTTTGTCCATGCCCGACCCGTTGTCAATAATTTTTATTTCGGCATAATTTCCGATACGCTCGGACGATATTTTTATTAATCCTCCGCCCGACATAGCGTCCCTGGCGTTTGAAATAATGTTAATTAAAACCTGCATCATTTTATCAGGGTCTATAACCACGTTGAAATGTCCGACATCCTTTTCAATTTTAATATTGTCCGGCATCGTAACGTTTAAAATCGCCTTATCTATAAAATCGTCTATCATAATGCTTATTTTATTGAGTTTTTTCGCTCTTGAAAAATCAAGCAAATCCGTGATTATTTTATTAGATCTGGCAACGTCGGCAGAAAGCATATCAAGCATTTTTTTTGCTTTTTCATCCTGGAAATTACCGGTTTTTGAAAGGTAATAAGATATATTTTTTAAACTCGCCAGAGGATTCCTGAGTTCGTGGGCTACGGAAGCGGCAAGGCGTCCTATAGTCGCGAATTTTTCCGATTTTAGCAATTCTTCCTGCATATTTTGCATTTTTACAAGCGTTTCTTCCAGTTCCCTGCTTCGCTGTTCAAGCATAACTTTCAAACGCATTAAGTCTTGTTTTTCTCTGTTAAGCTCGTCAACGTAACCTTTTATATCCTGCGCCATCGAGTTAAAAGACTGGGCCAAATCGCTCAGTTCGTCGTTTGAAATCAGGGGTACCCTGTAAGACAAATCGCCGGATGAAAGTTTTTTAGTCCCGATGACAAGTTCTTTTATGGGACCAATCAGTATTTTGATAAGCAAAAAAGAAATTATTGAGCTTCCGAGTACTACTATTACGGTAAGCAAACCCACGCTTTTTGATAAGCTGTCAAGCTGTTTATTAAGTATCTCTATCGTAACGCCGACCCGCACTATTCCTATGACATATCCCCTGTTTTCGTTTCCCATATTGTCATTTGCAAGAGAAACTCCGGCTATTTTGGGAGATTGGTCGTAAGTGACAATCGGAACAAACACCTCAAATACTTTCCCGACATTCTTTAGTTTAAAATATCTGCTTTTCTCTTTTTCCCAGAAAAGCATAGGATCCGCTTCATCGGGCTTAGTGCTGGACAAAAACTCTCTAATTTCCGTACCGATGGAAGTTTGAGTGACTGACTTGGCAAGCACAACTGCGTCCCTATCGTATATTACTGCGTAAATTATCTCTCCTTCTTTATCAATCAAAGCATTCGCGGTTAAAATCTTTAACTTTTCTTCTTGTCCGGTTGAAATACTAAACTCGCTGGAATTGGCTATTATTTCGGCTATATCCCTGGTTTTTTTTTCAAGATTATTTTTAAGTATATTTCTTTGAGTATATATAAAAAATGCGGTAAGTATCAAAGCTGTGGAAAGAACTATGCCTATAATCATAGTTAGCAGTTTTACTTTTAAACTTATGCGCAGCCCTGTTTTCATTTATAAACACCTCAAGTTATTTCTATAAATGATAATAAAAAATGATTATAAAATCAATCAGTCTTCGTCCGGCAAGCTGCAAAATAGCAGGATTAAAATTAAGAAGCTTTTAAGAAAGGATAAAAAGATAAACTGAAAGCCGACGATAGGGTTTGAACCTACGACCTGCGGTTTACAAAACCTTGTCTATTTCGGTAGAGCTGCTTTGCGGTAAACTTGTTGAATTTTTGCTTTGGCTGTCAGCCGACGATAGGGTTTGAACCTACGACCTGCGGTTTACAAAACCTTGTCTATTTCGGTAGAGCTGCTTTGCGGTAAACTTGTTGAATTTTTGCTTTGGCTGTCAGCCGACGATAGGATTTGAACCTACGACCTGCGGTTTACAAAACCGCTGCTCTACCAGCTGAGCTACGTCGGCGTGTGCGTTATAATATAAAAAAAACGGATTAAAGTCAATTTTTAACGACAATTAACAATTTTCAAATAACAAATAACAATTATGTTTGAATGTATGCGCCGTTAATTGTAATTTGCAGTTTCATTTCTTGACAGATTTTACCTTTAAATGGTATCATTTTTAGTATCTATGAAGATCTTCTCAAGAATGAAAAAAAATTTCGGGAAAAAAATAACCGTAATGATTATTCCGCACGGAAAAAATAAACCGCTGAGATTAAGCGTTTCTCTGCTGTTTTTGTTCGTTTTTGTAATATCATGGACTTCTTTGACGCTATGGGCGGGTTTTCTTGCAAGCCGCCATATCGATTACGTGAAAACTAAAGCCGACAACAAAATAATGCAAATGAGATTTTTGTTTTTTGCCAACCAGATTGAAAAAACAAAAGACCTTGTGGAAAAATTTCAGATGAACGACGAAAAAATCCGTTCGCTGCTCGCTTTGGACACAAAAAAGGCTATTATAGAAGAAGGCTTGGGAAAAAATCTCGGAGAAGGCGGCCCTACGCCCATGCAGTCAACCGCTTTGTCTTTGATTTTATCTGGAAAAATAAACGCCATAGATTACAATGCGCTTTCCCAGCAGACGTCTCAGTTAAACCAAAAATACGAATTTATGCAGCAAAGTTTCAGCGAAATAATGTCGCATATTAAAAGCCAGCGTTCCCTTTTTATGGCTACTCCGCGCGGATGGCCGGCCGACGGATCAATATCTTCTCCTTACGGTTTCAGATATCATCCGTTTTTTCAAAACCGCGATTTTCATTCGGGTATTGACATAGCAAACGAACCGAACACTCCCGTTCGCGTCACGGCAAACGGAAAAGTTATACTTTCCGGCTGGCAGTCGGGATTCGGAAATATAATAGTAGTGGACCACGGGTATAATTACATAACATTGTACGGGCATCTGGCAAAAAGGCTTGTTAAAATCGGCGATTTTGTTACAAGAGGACATATAATAGGAAGAATGGGAAGCACCGGTTCCGCGACAGGCACGCACGTTCACTATGAGATTCAGTATAAGGGAAAAACCGTAAATCCTGTTTCTTATTTAACGGATTATTTTTACATTCAATCCGAAAGGAATTTTTATGACCAAAAAAAGTTCAAAAGATTTGCTTGAAGCCGTTGAAACGCTGATAGGCCAAAATGCCGTTATTGAGGGCGATATTAAAACGGACAAAGTCGTAAGAATAGACGGAAAACTTAACGGCAACATTGACGCTGCCGGCATACTTATAGGTTCCGACGGCACGGTTTCCGGAAGTATCAAAACAGAAGTTATATTAATAGGCGGGCTTATAAAAGGAAACATATTCGCATCGGAAAGCATTGAAATTCTCCCCAAAGCGAAAGTCTTTGGAGATATTCACACCAATTTGCTTACCATCGCGGAAGGCGCGCTTTTTGAAGGAAAATCATCGATGATATCCGACAAAGAACCTAACGCGAACAACGGAGCGCAAAAAAAATGATGAATTTTTTAAGAAAACATATGAGGAAGATTTTCATTATTACTATCCTCGGTTTTTTAGCCGGAATTTTTATGGGTTTCGGATCTTACTTTTTCCAAAAAGACAATTACAAAACAGCCGTAACCGTAAACGGCGTTGAAATACCTTTAAAACTTTTCAACTCTCTGTATTCGAGCGCGGTTGAAATGATGCGCAAAGAGTCGGCAGAAGAAATAACCGACGAAACACTCTTGCAGATAAAAGTAAAAACTCTGCAGGCGTTAGTTCAAGACGAAATTTTTTACCAGCAGTCCAAAAATTACGGAATAATTGTTTCCGATTTTGAATTAAAAAATGACATACAAGATTCCTTAATGTTTAAAAACGAAAATATGTTCGATCCGCGTTTGTATTATAGATTCCTGCAGACTATAAAGATGACGCCGAAAGAGTACGAATCAATGAGAAAAAAGCAGATTGCCGGCGATAAATTGAAAATATTGTTAGCGTCGTCTATAAAACTTATGAACGCCGAATATGAAGCCGCCGCCAAAGCAAACGCTGATATAACAAGAGACCAAATACACCAAATGAAAATAAACCAGTTTCTTAACGAGTGGTATATAAATCTGGCTAAAAAATCCAATGTTATAAGCAATAATTCGATTTTTGCGAAATAAAAAGAAATTCCATTTCATAAAAACAGCCTCCGAAAATAAATTTTCGGAGGCTGTTTTTATGTTTAGACATTTTTATTTCTTACATGTATCTTTCAATACAACGCCGAACTTTTTAAGTTCGCGGGCAAGCTTTATATACGGAAGCCCGACAACCGTATAATAATCCCCGTAAATTTTTTCAACAAAATCATCGCCGGAGTCCTGTATCGCATAAGCTCCGGCTTTATCCATATGTTTCCCGAAAAGCTCTTTTAATTTTACTTCCGGAAGTTTTCTCATTTTGACAAAAGCAACGTCGTAAAAAATGGAACTCCTGCCGGACAAATTATCTATTATCGAAACGCCGCTGTAAACTTTATGCACGCTTCCGTTCAGTTCTCTTATTATTTTTTCCGATTCTTTTTTATTTCCGGGTTTACCTACGATTTTTCCGTTTAAAAACACTATTGTATCCGCGGATATCACAAGCGCTTTAGGAATTTTGCGGGCTACGTCAACCCCTTTTTTGTAAGAAAGATCTTTTACGATATAGGAAGGTTTTTTTAATTTTGTTTTTTCGTCAATGCTGCTTGGTAAAACTTCAAAACAAAGCCCCCACTCTTTAAGAAGCGAAATTCTTCTCGGAGAAGCCGAAGCTAAAATTATTTTCCGGTTATTTTCCGCACGCATATTTTTTTATCCAGTCCAAATAATCTTTGCTTCCCGCGGAAATATCCGCGGCGATTATTTCCGGAACTTCGTAAGGATGAACTTTCTTAACGCGTTTTTCCAAATCCGAAAACTTCGCCTTCACGGTTTTCATCACAAGTAAATATTCTTTAGCTCTTCCAATTTTACCTTTCCACCAATAAAAAGATGAAACACCGCCCGTAACGCTTACACAGGCGGCTATTTTATTTTCCAAAACGATATTTTTGATTTTATTTGCGGTTTTACGGTCCGGCACGGTAACGAATACTATTATATAAGGTGTTTTCATTTCAATTTAATAAATAAAGCAGAACCGCTTTCTGGGCGTGCAGCCTATTTTCAGCCTGCGTAAATATGCTGTTTTCGTACTTATCCATGATTTCCGCCGTAACTTCTTCGCCCCTGACCGCGGGCAGACAATGCAAGACTATACATTTTGACGAAACTTTTTTCATCAGATCGGTATTTACCTGATACGGAGCAAAAGCTTTTTTTCTCTTTTTTTCTTCGCTTTCAGCGCCCATTGAAGTCCAAACGTCCGTATATATTACATCGGCGTTTTTAGCTTCCTCGATATCGCTTGTAATCATTATCTGCGCTCCGGTTGAGGAAGTCCATTTTAAAGCTTTATCCAATACTGATTTTTCGGGGACAAATTCTTTCGGGCAAATAAGAGTAAAATCAAGCCCTAAAACGGCCGAAACCGCAAGAAGAGAATTCGCGACATTGTTGCTGTCTCCGATAAAAACGATTTTAATTTTCTTTAAAGCTTCCGCGCTCTTTAACTTATGAAGTTCCATCATCGTCATTATATCTGCCAAAACCTGGCACGGATGCTCATAATCGGTAAGTCCGTTTATCACCGGCACGGAAGAATATTTGGCAAATTCTTCCACATCGGA
The DNA here is from genome assembly GCA_009781315.1 of Candidatus Endomicrobium embiratermitis. Lineage (GTDB taxonomy): Bacteria > Elusimicrobiota > Endomicrobiia > Endomicrobiales > Endomicrobiaceae > Endomicrobium > Endomicrobium embiratermitis. Next base: position 66,447 of record WQYI01000005.1, read on the forward strand.
ATGCTTAAAAGCTCTTATCATAAGACAGTTTAAATATTTCGACAAAGCCAAAGCGGTATCGTGTATGGATTCGCCTCTTTTGCGCTGTAAATTCTGGGCATTAAGCAAAATGGGAGTTCCGCCAAGCTGAACCATAGCCGCGGCAAAAGACACCATTGTTCTCGTGGAAGGCTTTTCAAATATAAGCCCTAGCGTCTTGCCGTTTAAATTAGTTAAATGTTTCTTTCTGGCTTTAAGTTCAAAAGCTTTGTTTAATAATGTTTTGATTTCTTTTGCCGAAAGGTCGTAAATAGAAAGTAAATCTTTTTTTGCCATAATATTGCCTGCTCTAAACGAATTTGATTATTTTTGTATTCTATCAAAAATAATGAGGGTAAATCAATTTTGAAACCGTCGCTGTATGTATATTATTGTTCTACCGCGATAAGGGTTTCGGTATTTCCGGGGGTTGAATCGTTCCAATACATAACTTTTGTTATTACAGGGGTTTTCGTCATCATACTGTAAAAATTCGTGATTTTATATAAGTCTTCCTTTCCGTTTTCAATGAAAGACGAAACTTTTATTTTTGTTTCGCCGGGAAGTTTCAGCTGCTCCGCGGTAAATTTATCAAAAGTAGTGCGCAGTATTCCCACAAACAAAACCTCGTTTTCACCTATTTCAAAATTAGCGGAATACCGTTTGCCGAAGTTCAGCTCAAAAGCGTAATTTATGGCAGACCATCTGATTATAAAATTTTTCAACGTATATTTTCCGGGCAAAACCTTTACGGCTATATAATTTACTCCGTGTCTGCCCTGAATATAAAGCGGATTATTTTTGTCGGCAAAATCCGTAAGATGTATATTGCCATGTCCGTCAGACCATTGCAGCACTTCCCTGAAATTCTTAACGTCGTCAAATTCAAGATTATTATAAGCCCCTATGATGACAACCGACGTTTTTTTACTGTTCAACTCTCTTTTATAACTTCCGGACATCTCCTGCTTTACGACATCGGGAGATTTTGAGGCGGCGCAGCCTGACACTACAAAAACCGCAATAAAAAATAATAATAATTTTTTCATATTTCCTCCGTCAATAAACATCGGTTTCTTTTACGTTGTTTCCGGCATTTTTAGGAATAAAAATAAAAATCAAAGACCCGGAAATAGACAGAAGCCCTATTATTATATACGTTATGTGAAAAGAGTACAACAAACTTATGCCGGTATTTAACGAAACAATCGCAAAAGATTTCATTAAGAAAGGCGTCTTTTCGACAAGCACTGCCGCAAGAGCGACTCCTAAAGACATAGACACCTGAAACGAAACCGACAGCACGTTGTTTGCGCCGCTCATAAATTTATTCGGAACGTCTATAAGAGCAAGAGTGTTTATGGCGGTAAATTGAAGCGAATTTGCCATCCCTATAAAAGCAAACAGAATTATAATAAGGTAATAAGGCGTAGAAATTTTGACAAAGGCTAACATCATTATAAAAACGCTTAAAATTATAGTATTTGAGATCAGAAATTTTTTGTACCCCAGCTTTAATATCAATTTTGCCGCGAAAGTCTTTGCAAATATTGCGGTAAGCCCCATAGGAATAAGCGTGGCGCCCGCTTTTGACGGTGAAAATCCTAAAGCCGTCTGAAAGAAAAGCGGAGCAAGATAGGGAAGCGCGCCGCCGACAAGCCTTATTATAAGGTTTCCCGCAATGCCTAAAGAAAAACTCGGGATTTTAAACATTTCAAGATTGAACAAAGCGTCTTGTTTTTTTCTCGCGTATATAACGTAAACGCATACAAAAATTAAAGCAAACAATAAAAACCAGTTGTTTGAAAAGCCGCTTAAAATACTTCGGGAAGAACCTACGGCAAAAAGCAACAAGAGAGCAAAGTCAAAAATAAAAAAACCTTTGAAATCAAAACTTGCAACGTTGCTTTCGCGTTCTATATGAGGCATAAGGTATGCCGCCGCGAAAAAACAACAAACTCCTACGGGAATATTTATCAAAAAAATCCAATGCCAGCTCGCGTATTGCACTAAAAAACCGCCAAGCACGGGACCTATAAGAGGACCTATCAAAGCGGGTAAAACCATAAAACTTAAAACATTTACGTATTGGCTTCTCGGGTAAACTTTTAAAACCGCAAGCCGTCCCACAGGCACAAGAAACGCGCCGCCCATACCCTGCAAAACTCTGGAAACGGAAAGAGTAAACAAAGAACCCGACAATGCGCAAAGAAACGAACCGAAAGTAAATCCTGCTATTGCGAAAAGAAATACTTTTTTAACCCCGAATCTGTCCGAAAGCCAGCCTGAAAGAGGCAGAAATATCGCGACTGAAAGCAAATAAGAAATTACAGCCGCCTGCATTTGCAAAGGATTTTCGCCGAAACTTTTGGCGATAGACGGAAGCGCGGTATTTAAAACCGACCCGTCAAGCATTTGCATAAACATCGCTGCGGCGGCAATCCAGAGAAGGAGTTTTATTTTTAGCTCTTCGGAATAATTTTTCATTTTGATTTGTCTGTCCGGACCTGTCCTGAGCGATAGCCGAAGGATTGACCCGGAATCCATTTTTACCGATTTATGGTTTTAAAGATTTGACGTACTTTGCGGTGTCCATGGCGTCTTTAGCATAAGCGTCGGCGCCTATTTCATCGGCGTATTTTTGTGTGACCGCGGCGCCGCCTATTATTACAGGCGTGTCAATATTGTCTGCCGTCATCAATTTTATAATTTTTTCCATTTCAGGCATAGTCGTCGTCATTAACGCGGAAAGCCCTATTGCCAAAGGTTTAATTTCTTTGGCTTTGTCTATAATGCTTTGGGAATCCACGTTAATACCCATATCTATTACGTCAAAACCGTAACTTTCCAAAACAGCGCAAACAATATTTTTGCCTATATCGTGCATATCGCCTTTAACCGTAGCCATAATAACTTTACCCGTGGAAGCAGAAGCATCCGCTTCTTTTTTAAGTAACTTTTTAATGACGGCGAATGCCGTCTGGGCGGCTTCTGCGGACATTATTATTTGTGGCAAAAAATATTCTTTTGAAGCGAATTTTTCGCCGACAAGATTTAAAGCTTCCAAAACCGCGCCGTTGACGGTTTTAAACGCTTCGGCATTATCTGAAATAATTTTGTTTACTATGTCGGGAACCGACTCTTTGTTTCCGCGCAAAACCGCAAAATAAAGCTGCCTGTCAATTGGAAGTTTTTCCTGCTCAACAGGCAAAGCCTGTTTTTTATAAGAAGCAAACGCTTCCATATATTTAACCGCGCCTTTATCTTTATTCTCAAGCAACTCTTTTGCCAAGGGATCGAAGATCCCCCAGTTTTCGTGGGGATTGATTATCGCGAAATCGATTCCCGCGTCAACAGCCATTTTCAAAAATGTCGAATTTATTGTCTGCCTTGACGGCAAACCGAAAGAAATGTTAGACACGCCGAGAAGTATTTTACATTCGGGCCAAAGTTCTTTTGATTTTTTGACGGCTTTCAATGTTTCGGTTACTTGTTCGGGAGACGAACTTACGGAAAGAACAAGAAAGTCAAAAACTATGTTTTTTCGCGGCACGCCGTATTTATCGGCATACTCCAAAATTTTCTTTGCAATATTTAATCTGCCTTCGGCAGTTTTAGGTATTCCGTTATCGTCCGTAGTAAGAGCGATAACCACGGCCCCGTACCTTTTTGCAAGCGGTAATATAGAAAGAAGCTTTGCTTCTTCCCCGTTTACGGAATTAATTAAAGGTTTTCCTGCGCAATTTTTAACGGCTTCTTCCAACGCTTTCGGACTGCTTGAATCTATGCATAACGGAACGGAAACTATTTCTTGTATTTGATTTACGGCCTCGGAAAGAAGTTTTGTTTCATCCGCGCCGGGAACTCCCATGTTTACGTCCAAAAGATTTGTTCCGGCTTCGGTCTGCAAACGAGCTTCGTCTTTTACTAAAGAAAAATTTCCTTTTAGCAGTTCTTCCTGAAGTTTTTTTCTGTTTGTCGGATTTATTCTTTCGCCTATTATTACAGGCTTTGCCAATTCGTTTATGTCTATCGCCTTTACGCGCGTAGACAGATAAAATCTGTTTTTTACGACGCGTTTATTCGGAACTTTGTTTTTTAATTCGCCTGAAAGCGCTTTTATGAATTCGGGATTTGTTCCGCAGCATCCGCCGAACATATTTACCCCGTAACTATAAGCTTTTAACGCAGATTCAATAAACTCTTCTTTTGTTTCCTGAAAAACGGTTTCACGGTTGATTAAAACCGGCACGCCCGCGTTAGGTTTAAACGATATCGGCAACTTTGTATTTTCGCATAATGTTTTCGCAAGATCCGCCAAATCCCGCGAACCTATTGAACAATTTAATCCTAAAGCGTCAACGCCCAAACTTTCAGCCATTGCTATAAAACTTGTTAAATCGTTTCCGGTAACTGTTACGCCGTCTTTTGAAAACGTCATCTGCGCGATAATTGCTCCGTCAAAATTATCTCTTGCGGCAAGTATGGCGGCTTTAAGCTCTTTTATTTCCGTCATGGTCTCGATGACTATTATATCGGCTTTATATTTTTGCAAAAGTTTTGCCTGAAAAGCGAAACTTTCATAAGCTTCGTTAAAAGATAAAACCCCTAAAGGATGTATATATTCCCCTATAGACGAAATGTCTCCGGCAACAATAATGTCTTTTCCGCTTCCGGTTTTTCTCGCAAGGGCTATGCCCTCTCTTATAATATCGTCTGCTTTATCAAGAAGTCCATGGTGTTTTAAGCGTATTGAATTTGCGCCGAAGGTATTGGCGAGAATTATGTCCGAACCTGCGTTTACGTAAGAAGAGTATATATCGGAAATTCTTTCCGGGAATTTTATATTCAGTTCTTCGGGAATTACAACGCCGTCAAGGTATTTTTTCTTCTGAAGCTCCGTACCCGTGGCGCCGTCCATTATTAAAACTTTTGTTTTTAATAAGTCTAAAAATTGCTCTTTTTTCATGATTTGATATTATACCATTTAACTGCAATTAGGAGTGAGGAATGAGGAGTTAACGGCAAAAACGATTTTCGCGTTGTTAATTCCTAACTCCTCATTCCTAATTCCTCATTCTGTTTTTTTTACTCCTATTATCGCAGATACTGACTTTTCCGGTTTCATAAGGAAAGTTTCCGTAAGAGTAATTCCTATTTTATCCGCTCCGATAAATTCTAAAAAATCTTTCTGGTTTTCCAAACGCCAGTCGCCGTATCCCTGAGAAAACCTTTTTGTTAAAACGTTTTTGTTTTGTTTTTCGAAATCTTCGATCTGTTGATTTGCCAAAACTATTGTTTCTTCCGCCGCGACAGATCCTGCCGCATCCAAAATCAAGCCCTTAAAAGTTTCTTTTTCCGAGAGATATTCGTCTCTCTTCTTTTCTACCTTAGAACCTATGGTTACGGCAACTGCGTACGCTTTAAAACAGCCGTGTAAAAGTTTAGCGATATCCGCGCTTTTGATTTCAAAACCATTATCAAATGCTACAACGTCATCTTTTACGGTTATATCGCTAAAAACAATCGCGGCTTTAGGGGTTATTAATTTTTGGGCAATGTTTAGATTCTCTTTAATAAGATTTTCGATTTTTTCGTCTATTTTTGTTTTTGCTTTAAGATATCCCAGCCTTGCCAAAAGTTTGTCGTATGGTATTTGTACTGACGAAACGTTTATCATACGGCTATTTTAGCATATTTATATTTGTTATAATAAACGGCAATTGGTGCTTAACATAAGGAGGAATTATGTTAAAGTTGAAGTATATTGTTTATGCTGTTTTATTGATGGCTTTTGTAATAGTTGCGGCAAGCGTATTCCATTCAACAAGAGTTCATTTCAGAAACAAAAAAGAAATGTCGCGTTATGAAGGCGAAAAAATTGCCCTGGAAAGAGATTTCGGAAGAGTTCTCGTGGTTTATTACTCGTTAAGCGGGCATACAAGAGATATTGCCAAAAGAATACAAGAAAAAACAAATGCCGACATATATGAGATAAGAACAAAAGAACCTCTGCCGTCCGGCATGGCTTTAAATGTACGCGTAATAAGACAGATTAGGTCTGAAAATTATCCTGAAATTGAAACCGATTTTCCAAATTTTGAAAAATATGATTTGATTTTTGTCGGAGCACCCGTATGGTGGTACACTGTCGCTACTCCGGCATTGTCTTTTTTAGAGCAAGTTGATTTTAAAGGAAAAAAGGTTGTTCCCTTTTCGACGCAAGGCAGTAATCCCGGAACTTTCGAAAGGGATTTTTTACACGACGCCAGAAACGCCGTTGTGCTGACTTACCGGGGATTTAACAATATCTCGCCTAAATTCGACGCAGCCGTTGATAACAAAATCGCGATATGGCTTAACGGTTTGTAAATATTACAAATAAAACAATTTCGAAATAAGCATAGCGCGTAAAGCAAAGCTTTTTAAATTTAAAACCTACTTTCTCTCGTAAAGTCCGGTAATCGTCGCCTTACTAAGCGCATGCGCCTTAACAGCTTCTTCTATCTCATACGGTTTCATATCCGGCGCCAATTCTATTTTTTCAATATTCAGCGCATATATGGTGAAATGATAATGATGTACCCCGTGCCCGACCGGCGGATATGGCCCGTTATATCCGGCAATTTCACGGGCAGGCTCGGCGAATTTCATTCCTTTTCCCACGCCCGCCGTTGTTATTGGAATATCAACAACGATCCAGTGATACCACCCATGCTCGCGCGGCGCATCCGGATCATGAACTATTAAAGCCAAACTCTTTGCTTCTTTCGGCACTCCGCTCCACTCTAAATCCGGAGAAACATTTGATCCGCCGCATTTGTCGCTAACCTGCTCGATTGCCATAAACAAATTATCACGTATGGTTTTACTGTAAATATCAAACGCCATTGCCTCGGTATTTATCATAATAAACACTCCTGCAAATATAACCGCTAAAATCTTTTTCATATTTGTACTATGCCTTTTTGCCGACGGCCGATTTAAAACTTATTGCTTAGCCTCATAAATTTTTACGACGTCGGAAGCGACATGCTTTTTGTGAAGTATTTTGAGTTTGGACAAGGAAGATTTTCAAATGCCGTTAAATATTTTTTACAAAGTATTTTGTGTTTTCGCGATATCATGTCTGTTAAATAATACTTTTACGCAGGTTTTTGTATTTTTACTACGCTTGCGACGCCGAAGTTTGCTAAACGCAAATGAGGCGGAGCGTAAGGAAGTAAAAATTCAAAAGCCAAAATAAAACGGAAGGGGAGGGATTCGAACCCTCGATACGGACTTTCATCCGTATACCGGTTTAGCAAACCAGCGCACTAGACCAACTATGCGACCCTTCCATTAAACAATATTTCATCTTAGGGAAACAGATTATACAAAATAAGCTTACAGCTTGGCAATGAAACGCATGTTATTGCGAATTGACGGCAAGCATTTTTTTGATTGGCAAGTAAGCTTTTTCCCTTATTTCTTCGCTGACTTTGACTGCGTTTTTATTGTTTTCAAGAACGTCCAAAACTTTTGCAAGAGTTATTTTTTTCATATTAGGACAAACCGCTTGTTCAAACAGCGGATAAAATTTTTTATCCGGATTTTCTTTTTGAAGTTTGTACAAAATTCCCATTTCAGTCCCTATAATAAATTCTTTTTCGGGACTTTGCAAAGCATGCCTGCACATCATGCCTGTCGACATGGCATAATCCGCCAAGGCAACCACTTCCGGACGGCATTCCGGGTGAACCAAAACTTCCGCTTCGGGATGTTCTTTTTTTGCTTTTAAAACGTGTTCGGGAAGCATATTGTTGTGGGTCGGGCAAAAACCGTTCCATATAATCATTTTTTTTCCGGATTGTTTTTGAACGTAATCTCCGAGATTCCTGTCCGGAACAAAAATTATCGTATCGGCGTTTACGCTTTTTACGACATTTACGGCGTTTGACGACGTGCAGCATATGTCGCTTTCGGCTTTAACCGCCGCGGACGTATTCACATAAGCAACCACAAAAGGGTTATTATACTTTGCTTTCTCGGCCTTTAGCTGCTCTGCGGTTATCATATCCGCCATAGGGCAGCCCGCATTTGTATCGGGAATTAAAACCGTTTTTTGAGGGCTCAAAATCGCCGCGGTTTCCGCCATAAAATGAACGCCGCAAAAAACTATTATGTCGGCATTCGTTTCGGAGGCTTTCCTGCTTAAATCCAGAGAATCTCCGACAAAATCGGCAATATCCTGAATTTCGGGCAATTGGTAAATATGCGCCAAAATCACGGCATTTTTTTCTTTTTTAAGTTTGTTTAGCCTTTCGGTTGTTTCGTTCATGGTTCTTAACCATAGAAGATGAGATGAGGAGATGTTGAGAGGTTGAGTAACGGCAAAAAAAATTTATGCAGTTACTTTTGCCTTTGCCCTTCTTCCCATCCTCTCATCATCTTATTTTCTCTAGACGTTTCATCTTATTTATGGAAATATCGCTTAACGTGCTGATTTTATCAAAAAGTTTATTTTTAAAAGTGCCGGGTCCTTCGGAAGTTTTATCGGCGTTTTCGGCCGCGATTTCAAAACATACCAAACCCGCAATCGCCGCGAAAAGATAATCTTTTTCTACGGCGCAAAACGTTCCTATGACCGAACCTGCCATACAGCCCGTTCCGACAACATGCGACATCATAGGAGTGCCGTTTTTAACAAGATACACATTTTCCCCGTCGGTACAAATATCTTCTTTGCCGGTGACTACGACAATGCATTCCTTATCGCACGCAAATTGCCTGGCTATGTTTACCATGTCTCCGGAAACGTTTCCGCTGTCAACGCCTTTAGTCGTCACGTTTATTCCCGCGGCGCTTGCAATTTCGGAAGCGTTTCCTTTTATCACGGCTATTTTATATTCAAGAAGTTCTTTTATTTTTTCGTTTCTGTATTTTGTGGCTCCCGCGCCCACGGCGTCCAATACAACGGGAATGCCTTTTTTATTCGCGGCCGCCATTGCGATTTTCATAGCTTCGACAGTCATATTGTTTAAAGTTCCTATATTTATTACTACCGCATCCGCTATTGAAGCCATATCCGCGGCTTCCTCCGGAGCGTGCGCCATAACCGGAGAGCCTCCGAAAACTTTGACTATATTCGCAGAATCGTAAATAGTTACCCAGTTGGTAATGTGATGAATCAAAGGCGATTCTTTTCTTACTCTTTCAAAAACTTCGTAAATTTTATCCACTTTTAATTCCTCCAAACAATCTGTCATTCCGGACCTGTCCTGAGCGTAGCCGAAGGATTGACCCGGAATCCATTTATACTAAAATACTATTTTATTCATTATGATTTTTAACAACAACCGTGGATACCGGCTGGAGTTTACACTCGAATGTCTTAATCGGGTGCCGGTATGACAACAAAATCAAATTTCACATTTTATTTAGAAATAACAAAAACTGCGGTTTGGGCAAATAAGTTTGGGAAAATCTTTATTTCTTTATCGGCGCTAAAAAAGAATTCGTTTAAAATTTTATATTTTTTTTCTTTACAGAAATTTTCAAAATCTTTTATGCTTAAGAATCTTACGTTTGGCGTGTCGTACCATTGGTACGGCAGGCTTTTTGTTACCGGAGAATGACCCAGCAGCAAATCTTTTCTCGCCCACAAATACGCGAAATTCGGAAAACCTATTATAACTTTTTTTCCGAGCCTGAAACATTCCTCTATGACATCGCTCGCTTTATGCATTTGCTGAAGGCTGTTGTGCATAATGACATAATCGAAACTTTTGTCGGGATAGGCGTCTATGCCGCTTTCTATGTCCGAATGAAAAACAGTCAGTCCTTTTTCAACGCAGGAATAAATCGCGTCTTCATTTATCTCTATCCCCTGTGTATTTACGTTTTTGGCCTGCGAAAGATAGTGCATTAAATCGCCGTTGCCGCATCCCAAATCCAAAACCTTTGCGTTGTTTTCTATTACCGACGCTATTTTTAGGTATTCCGGAGGAATATTATTTTTACCGGTCATTTTTCGCCTCTTTGTATGTCTTATCCAAAAAATGCTTTACAAGCTTGGTTTCGTCTTCAACTTCAAGAAGAAACGCGTCATGCCCGTAAGTCGATTTTATTTCTATATATGTCGTATTGTATCCTTTAAGTTTCAACTGTCTTACTATATTTTCCGACTGATAAGAAGGATACAGCCAGTCGGAAGCAAAAGAAATCACCAGAAATTTAATGTCTTTATTTTTCGCCTCGCCGACAAATTTTTTGCCTGACACGTCAAAATAATCCATAGCTTTGGTTATGTACAAATATGAATTCGCGTCGAAACGTTTGACGAAAGAATCTCCTCTGTACCTCAAATAACCTTCGACTTCAAAGTCGGAAGCGAAACTGAAAGAATAAGCCTGTTCTTTAAGATTTCTTGAAAATTTTTCTTCCATTGACTTATCGCTCATATAGGTTATATGTCCTATCATTCTGGCAATGGCAAGACCGCTGTCCGGGCTTTGTCCCGTTTCGTAATAGTTTCCGTTATTCCATTTGATATCCGCCATTATGGATTGTCTTGCCACTTCGTTAAAAGCTATTTGCTGCGGAGAATGTTTCATTGTCGTTGCAATAGGAATTGCCGAACGCAGCGCTTCAGGATATGAAACCGCCCATTGCAAAACCTGCATCCCGCCCATTGAACCGCCCGCGATGGAAAGGAGCTTCTTTATTCCGAGATAGTCTATAAGTTTTTTTTGCGCAGCGACCATATCCGTAATAGTTATGAAGGGAAAATCTAAAGCGTACGGTTTTCCGGCAGAGGCGTTGACAGACGAAGGCCCGGTGCTGCCGGAACAGCCGCCCAAGATGTTTGAACATATAATAAAATATTTATCCGTATCGAACGCTTTGCCCGGACCTATCATATTGTCCCACCAGCCCGGCTTTGAGGCGTTTTTATGAAAACCCGCGGCATGCGCGTCGCCAGAAAAAGCATGGACTATCAATACGGCATTATTTTTTTCTTCATTTAACTTACCGTAAGTTTCGTAGGCAATAGTAACGTCTTTAAGTTCTTTACCCGATTCAAGAACTAAACTGTCGAATTTAAAATATTGCGTTTCGATGTTGTTTAAAGCATTTGACAAATTAAACTCCCTTTAAAAAAATGAAGAGCGCAAAGTGAGAAGCAAAAATAAAAAACGAGTGACTTTCTCTTTTTCACTTTTCACTCTTAACTTTCAACTTTGTCTTTTATAGATTATATCATTTTTCATTAAACTTTTTTTCGGCAAATGCGCGTATAAAATCCGCCGTTTCGTTTACCCCCAAAACCGACGAATTCACGCATAAATGATAATATGCGGCGCTGCCTCTTTCTATATTAGTGTAATAGCTGCAGTATTTATCTCTCTGTTTGTCGTTTTTCTCAATTTCTTTTAACGCGTTGGCGGAATCCGTATTTAGCGACGCGGAAATATTTTTTACCCTGTCGCGCATGTCGGCGCATATGAAAACGTTAATACATTTCGGATGTTCTCTTAAAACGTAGTCGGCGCATCTGCCGACAAAAACAGCGGATTCTTTTTCGGCGATATTTTTTATAATATCGCTTTGGATTTTAAAAATAGAATCGTTCACATCTCCGTTGTACCCGGCGCCGAAAACGCCGGAAATCGCGTCCGTAAGGCCTCCGAAAAAACGAAACGGGAGTTTTTCGTCGGATTTTTCTATAAACTCTTTTCCCAAACCGCTTTCTTTTGCCGCCATTTCTATAAGTTCTTTGTCATAAAAAGAAACGCTTAAATCTTTTGCGAGTTTTTTGCCTATCAAAAGCCCGCCGCTGCCGTACTGCCTTGAGATTGTAATTGCAAATTTAGAGTTCATTTTTTTACCTCTCCAAGTTTTTTATATTGGATTCTGAGCAAAACCACGCAAATTAAAAACGCTATAAAATCCGCTATGGGCATACTAAGCCATATACCCGTGATATCTAAAAATTTCGGTAAAATTAAAATGAGCGGTATCAAAAATACAACCTGCCTTGTAACGGAAAGGAAAATACTTATATACGCTTTGCCTATGCTTTGAAAAAACGCGGAAGTTACTATTTGCACGGCGGCCAAGGGATAAAACATAAACACATAACGAAGCCCGGGAACCGTTATATCCGCAAGCGTTTTATCCGTTGAAAAAATACTTGCGACCGCATGAGGAAACAACTGAGCCATGGCAAAACCGGCCGTCATCACAATAACGCCTACGGCAATCGATTTTTTTAAAACTTCCTTGACTCTGGTGTATAAACCCGCGCCGTAGTTATAGCCTGCGATAGGCTGCATTCCCTGATTTATTCCAAGCACAATCATGACAAAAAGAAACGCCACGCGGTTAACTATTCCGTAAGCTCCGACGGCTAAATCCCCGCCGTAATACGTAAACTGTCTGTTTAAGAGTATAACGACGACGCTTGAAGCCGCGTTGAGTAAAAACGGGGCAAGCCCTATTGAAACTATTCCGTTTACAATCGCGCTTTTTAATTTATAAACGCCGCGCTTAAAATGCAAAAAGTTCGTTTTGTCGGAGAAAAAATAAATTTCCCAAAGTAAAACCAAAAACTGCGATATTATCGTCGCAAGCGCGCTCCCTCTTATGCCCCAGCCAAAACCAAAAATAAATAAAGGGTTTAAAATAAGATTGATGATTACCGTCGCGATTACGGCATACATAGCTTTTTGCGGATGCCCGGCGGAACGTATTAAAGCATTGAGCCCCATAAACAAATGAATAATAACATTGCCGGAAACGATTATAAACATAAAATCGCGCGCGTAAGGAAGCACGTCCTGGCTTGCTCCGAAAAATCTAAGTATCGGATTAAGAAATATTAACACGGGAACAGACAATCCTATTCCCATTATGAGATTAAGAGTTACGACGTTTCCGAGTATGTAATTTGCCGAATCGTAATCTTTTTGTCCGAGACGTATGGACAAAAGCGCGGCAGCGCCTACTCCCACAAGAGCTCCGAACGCTGCGCCGAGATTCATTATCGGAAAACTTATGGCAAGACCGGAAAGAGCAAGCGGTCCCACGCCGTGTCCGATAAAAATGCTGTCGGTTATATTATAAACCGACATTGCAATCATACCGATTACCGCCGGTATTGCGTATTGGGCTAAAAGTTTTCCTACGGGTTGAGTGGCCAAAGTTAAAGGCGCAGACGAGTTTTCCATGATTTATATTTTACAAACTAAAAAATAAAGTGTGAATAGCAAAACAAAAAACGATTATTGCTAAAATATTATTTTTACATTAAATGACATTTTTTCGTCGACAACAATAAAAATATAAAACAAATCAAAAAAATTATTATGCAAAAATAAAAAAACTATTGCTTTTTTTCGTCTTCTTTTATTATAATAATGTTGTAATTTACTTCCGCTTAGGCGGAGATAAAAAATGCCGAAAGGCAAAAGGAGCCTAACAATGGCTTGCTGCAAAAAGAAAGCTGCACCGAAGAAGAAGAAAGTCGTAGCGAAGAAAAAGAAAGCTGCTCCTAAGAAAAAAGCGAAAAAGAAGTAAGCCCGTTTTAGTATCTATAAAAAAACCGCCTTTTAAAAGGGGCGGTTTTTTTATTTGCACGGAGGAGGGAGGAAGGAGAAGATTTTCGTCATTGACGATAAAAATACTTTTACTTCCTCCCTCCTCCTTTCTACTTCCTACTTATAACTTCGGTCTTATCACATCAAATCCCGTGTATTTACGCAAAGCTTCGGGTATGACTACGGAACCGTCTTCCTGCTGAAAATTTTCAAGTATTGCGGCAAAAGTTCTTCCCACGGCGACGCCCGAACCGTTTAAAGTGTGTAAAAATTCTCTTTTTTTATTTTGCGAATATTTTATTTTTATATCCATTCTTCTCGATTGAAAATCTTTAAAATTTGAGCACGACGAAATTTCCCTGTACGCGTTGTCGCCGGCAAGCCAGACTTCCAAATCGTAAGTTTTTGCCGACGAAAACCCCATATCTCCGCTGCAAAGCAGGGAAACCCTGTAGGGAAGCCCGAGTTTTTCCAAAACGTTTCCCGCGTCTGAAACCAGCGATTCCAATTCGTCCATAGAATTTTCCGGAGCCGTAAACTTAACTAATTCGACTTTATTAAACTGATGATTTCTTATAAGTCCTTTCGTGTCTTTTCCGTAAGAACCGGCTTCGCGCCTGAAACAAGCCGAGTATGAAACATATTTTTTCGGAAGCTCGGATTCGTCTAAAACGTCTCCTCTGTAAATATTTGTCACGGGTACTTCCGCCGTAGGTATAAGATATAAATCGTCCTCGGAGCATTTAAACGCTTCTTCTTCAAATTTCGGAAGTTGTCCGGTGCCTCTCATGGAAATCCTGTTAACCAGATAAGGCGTCATTATTTCGGCATATCCTTTTTCTTTGTGCGCGTCTATGAAAAAATTTATAATCGCCCTTTCCAAAGCGCAGCCTTCGTTTTTTAAAACCGTAAAACGCGAGCCTGAAATTTTTGACGCGACGGTAAAATCCAAAATTTCGAGTTTTTCTCCGATTTCCCAGTGATGTTTCGATTTAAAAGAATGCCTTATCGGATCGCCGACAAAACGGACGATTTTATTGCCGCTTTCATCTTTGCCGACAGGTACGCTTTCGTCGGGAATATTAGGAATCAGCAACAAAAAGTCCTCCATCTGGCTTTCAACCATAAGAAGTTCTTTCTCGTGTTCCTGTATGGAATCGCGTATTTCGTTAATTTCGGCAAGCAGTTCCGGCGACGGCTCTTGTTTTTCTCTCTTGAGCTTGCCGACTTCTTCGGTCTTTTGGTTTCTTTTAAGCCTCAGGCTTTCGACTTCGCCGATCACGGTGCGCCTTTCTGAGTCCCAGGCGATCAGGCGTTCAAAATTTATATTTTGATTTCTGTTTTTCATCGCCGCTTCGACAGCTTTGGGATTTTCTCTTATGAATTTGATGTCTAACATTTACATCTCCCGATGTAAGAAGTTGAGAAGATGAGAGGGTGAGAAGTTGGGTAACGACAATAAAAAATTCTTTGCCTTTGCTCAACTTCCCAGCTGCTCAGCTTCTAATCTTCTTTAGTTTGTATAGTGCAATTCAACTATGTCTTTCGTTCCTACAATCTTTTCAATGTCGTTTATAAAACTGTCCGAACAATCGGACAAGAATTCCGTTTCTATGCTGAAATTACCGTGCGCCGGGTCTTCCAAATCCAAAAACACTTTGGCTTTGCCTTTATGGCGCGAAAATATTTTTTTTAGTTCTTCGCTTAAAACGTCGTCGTATCTTGTGGTTGAAAGTTTTACGTGAACTTCGCCGCAATTAGGCTGAAATTTGCTTTTAGCTTCGTCTATAGTCATCATTTCTTCGACGCTTATTTCAGGCTGGGCCTTGCTTCCCATAAGAAGCCCTTTTATCACCACCACGCTGTTGGGAACGAGATAATCCTGAAATTGAGAAAATTTTTTAGGAAATACCACCGCGTCCACTCCGCCGTACAGGTCTTCCAGTCTAAACCTCGCGTAAGTTTCTTTTTTTTCTTTTGAGACGAGTTTTTTTATTGAAGCTATCATTCCAGCCACGCGCACTGTTTTTGCCGTCCTGAAAGTCACATTTTCTTCCGGAGCCGGAAGACTGTCAAGCCTGTAATTGGAGTATGCTATAAGTTCTCTTTTACGCGGGGTCAACGGATGTCCGGAAAGATAAAAACCTAAAACCTCTTTTTCATAATCCAAAGCCTCAAACGCCTCCAAAGGTTTTGCCTTAAGCAAAGAGCTTTCCTGTTTAATCGTCTGAGCCGAATCAAAAAGAAAACCCTGGGCGGATTCTTTATCCTGCTTTATTTTCGCGGCTTTATCAACCGAACTGTCTATGCTTTGAAGAAGGCGCGCCCTTATTTCAAGTTTGTCTGCGGCTTTGCCGCCGCAAAGAGAATCAAAAACTCCGGCCTTAGCAAGGCTTTCAAGAGCTTTTTTATTTGTGGATTTCAAATCTATTTTCTGTAAGAAATCGTCCCAGTCCTCATATCCCGAACCTTCCGTTCTGGTGCGCTCTATGGACTCCGTAATTCCCTCTCCAACATTTTTTACGGCAAGAAGCCCGAAACGTATATTGTTTCCCTCGACTGAAAATTTACCGTAAGAATAGCGCACATCCGGCGGAAGTATTTTTATCCCGAATTCTTCGGCATCGGAAAGATACATTACAAGTTTGCTTTCTTCATTATCTTTTACCGCGGATCTTCCGATTTCAGAATTAAGCAGAGAGCAAATATATTCAAGCGGATAGTTGGCTTTTAAATACGCCGTTCTGTACGACACCAGCCCGTAAGCGGCCGAATGGGATTTGTTAAATCCGTAACCCGCGAATTTTACTATATTGTCGAATATTTTTTCTGCGACTTTCTTGTCTATTTTATTTGCGGCCGCGCCGTCTATAAATTTTCCTCTTTGTTTTTCCATGACTTCCGGAATTTTTTTACTCATGGCTTTGCGCAGATTGTCGGCTTCGCCCGGCGTAAAACCGGCAAGCGACACCGACATTTTCATAACCTGCTCCTGATACAGAATAACTCCGTAAGTGTCTTTTAAAATCGGCTCCTGAAGAGGATGGTCGTAAACTATTGAAGTTTTACCGTATTTGCGGTTTACAAAATCGTCAAGCATGCCGGACCCCATAGGACCCGGACGGTATAAAGCTATTAAAGCTATGACGTCGTCTATCGACGAAGGTTTAAGCTTTCTTATAAGATCGCGCATTCCCTTGCTTTCAAGCTGGAATACGCCCATGGTTTTGGCCTCTTTAAGAAGCTCGTAAGTTTTTTTATCGTCCAAAGGTATTTCGTCGAGGTCAAATTTCGGATTTTTTTGTTTGATGAGTTTTACCGTATCGGCGATAATCGTAAGGGTTCTCAGTCCCAAAAAATCAACTTTTAAAAGACCAAGCTGCGGCAAAACAACGCCGTCGTATTGAGTTGTTATAATATCTTTTGAACCTTTTGACAAAGGCGAATAGTTTGTAATTTCTTCGTTTGCTATAACCATGCCCGCGGCGTGGACGCCCGTATGTCTTTTCAAACCTTCAAGCTTTTGGGAAGCCGTTATAAGTTTTGCGACTTTGTCGGAGGATTTCATAAGTTTCACTAAATCCTGCGACGACTGCAAAGCTTCGGCAATACTCGCGTTAAACGGAATAAGTTTGGCTATGTTGTTTGATTCAGTAGGCGTAAAACCCATAACCCGGGCAACGTCTTTTATCACAAGGCGCGCCTGCATTGAACCGAACGTTATAATCTGGGCGCATTTTTCTTCGCCGTACTTTTTACGCACGTATTCGATGACTTTGTCGCGGCCGAAATCCGCGAAATCTATGTCCAAATCAGGCATTGAACGCCTGTCCGGGTTTAAAAATCTCTCAAAAAGAAGCCCGTATTTTAAAGGACAGATATCCGTGATGCCTAAAGTGTAAGCAACCATCGCGCCCGCGCCCGAACCTCTGCCGGGACCCACGGGAATATTGTTTTCTTTCGCGTGTTTAATGAAATCCGACACTATCAAAAAGTAAGAGGCAAAACCCATTTTATTAATGACGTTAAGCTCGTGTTTAAGCCTTTCTTCATGTTCGGGCTTTACATTGCCGTAACGTTTTGCCAAACCTTTCCTGCAAAGATTTTCAAGGTATTCCGCGTCGCTTTTAAAACCTACGGGCACCGGAAACTGAGGCAAAAGCAGTTGGTCGGTATTGATTTCAAGATTGATTTTTTCGGCTATTGCCATAGTGTTTTTTAAAGCGTCGGGAGCGTACGAAAAAGTTTTTGCCATATCTTCGGCGCTTCTGTAAAAGAAAAGGTCTGAATCAAAACGCATTCTTTTCGCGTCGTCAAAAGTTTTGCCCGTGCCCACGCAAAGCAGAATATCATGTATTTCGGCATCGTCTTTTTTTAAGAAGTGGCAGTCGTTTGTGGCGACAAGAGGGATTGCGGTTTTCTTTGACAATTCAATGAGATTCGGGATTATTTTCCGCTGGTCTTCAAGACCGTTATCCATTATTTCTATATAAAAGTTGTCTTTTCCGAAAATATCTCTGTACTCCATGGCCGCGGTTTCGGCTTTCTCCGCATTGCCTTTTAAAAGGTTTGCCGCAACTTCGCCGGCAAGGCAGCCCGACATTGCTATAATGCCTTCGCTATATTTTCTTAAAACTTCTTTATCAACCCTGGGCTTATAATAAAATCCTTCGGTAAAACCTATGCTTACTATGCGCATAAGGTTTTGATAACCCGTAAAATTTTTGGCAAGAAGCGTTAAGTGGTTGTAATTGCCGCCTTCTTCCGAAATTTTTTCGGCGCTTTTATCAAACCTTGACTTTGGCGCGACATAAACTTCACAGCCTATAATGGGCTTTATGCCGCTTTTTATTGCCGCCCAGTAAAATTCCATGGCTCCGTACATATTACCGTGGTCCGTAATGGCAAGCGCGGGCATCTTATATTCTTTGGCTATCAAATTAAATAACGGGCCCGGATTGCCGTCATCATCGGTAAGCCTGCACGCCCCGTCAAGAAGCGAGTATTCGGTGTGATTGTGTAAGTGGACAAATTCTGATGCCATAAAACCTCAATTAACAATTATCAATTAACAAATTACAATTAACGGCGACAATTTAAGGCAAAAACATATAACTTATTAATTGTTAACTGTTATTTGTTAATTGTCGTTATTATATCATTTTATTTTATTGTTTCGGGAGAGCTTAAGAGGGTATCGATATATTGAATTCTTCCTTCGATATTCTGGTTTATTAAATCATATTGTAAATCATAGCCGTATTTATTTTTCTCCAAAGTTTCTTTGGCTTTTATAAGATATTGTTTATTCGTCTGAAGGTCGGTTTCCCAGTTGATTTTCAAAAACCAGCCCCAGACTTCGGCTATATTTCTGTTTTTTATCATAGCATTTGTGACAGTCTCAGGGTTTTCCCAAGTGTTTTTACGGAAATAGCTGTTTGACGCAGCAAATAAAAACCAGATAATCAAAATATAAACACAGCATCTTTTTAAAAAAAACGAGTTTTCGCGATTAAAAACGAAGTTTTCAAGAAATACAAATACAGTGAAAAATATGCCTATTGAAGCAAAATACATATATCTTAAAGATAAAAGTTCGGTTTTATACATAAAAACGATTCCGGGAAACAGAAAAACGGCAAAAATTGCCATTCCCGTTAAAAGAAACTTATCTTTTTTGTATACATAAAAACAAACCGTTAAATATACTGCGATAATAGCAAAAGCCGAAATATACTTTAACGGAGACTGGAAGAAATCCGGCAAAGGCGGCGCAAAAACTATATCAAAAAACGGCGGGACAAAACAATAGGAAATATAATACGCGATCAGCGCGGGAATTTTATAGAACGATTGCCAACCGAAAAGGTTTAAAGAAAATATCAAACCGTTGTCAAAAGCCGCGGACTGTGTTTGAAGGCTGTATCTCAAATATGAAATGTAGAGATTTATTAACAAAATAACGGCCGCTTTTGTGAAAAAAGGAGAAATTTTTAAAAACAGTATTTTAGCGGGATGGCGGTTTTCTTTCTCTTTTGCGAATTCGTAAATAATAAGCAGCGCCGGGAAAATTATTATAGTAGTCCAGAAAAATAAACCTAAAAGATAGAAAACCAACGATGCTGCTAAAAAATATAAACCCTGCTTGTGCTTTAAGCCTTTAGAATCCGCCAATATATACATATAAAACGACAGCATCGCAAAAAACGCCGTAAATAAATGCCCCCTTGCCGCGATTTCATTGACCGCGTTTGAACAGACCGGGGAAACGGCAAACATTAAAGCGGTTAAAAACGCAACCTTGTAAGATTTTGACAGTTTTATAATAAGCAGGTAACACAAAATAACGTTAAGTATATGCAGCAAATCGCTGAACAAATGGGAAATGTGCGGGTTTAAAAAAGAAATGTGGTTTAAAACGTAATTTGTATAATGTTTAAGCGGCACGTAAAAATGAAAAGCTTTGAGGTTTGTGAATAATTCGCCCGCGCCTTTTATTGAAGGGTTGACGTATTCGTTTGAAACTATTTCTTTATAGTCGTCGTAATAACTGTAATTGTTGGAATAATTGCCTAAGTAAATTGCCGCAGTAACGCAAATTAGAATCAAAATGGGAAATAAGAATTTTTTCATTTCCGCCATGTTTGTCATTAACCTCTAATGATTACAGCATCCGCCCGAGCATTTATGTTTTGACTTCGGCCGGCAAATGTCGGCATTAGCGCAGCTTGACGCGGAAGATAATGATGAGAAACTTGAAAACCGTTTAGTAACTTCGTTACTCTTGCAAAGCGGACATTCCGTTTTTTCATCGCCGTTTAAAACCAGCGTTTCAAATTCTTTACCGCATTTAGCGCATATAAATTCAAATAACGGCATTTCCCTCTCCGTACATAATAAATCCGCTTTTTTTATTATACAAAATACCGGATTATTTTATTGCCAAAGAAATCAGCGGTATTGTAATAAACGATACGGCCGTAGTAAATAATATAGCGAAAGCGGCAAGAGCATGATCCAATTTATACCGTGAAGCTATTACAAGCGTTAAAACCATAGTCGGCATCGCGGCTTCCATAACCGAAGATTTAAAAGCAAGCCCGTCTATTCCTAAAATCCCGGCTATCGCGAAAGCAATCAAAGGCGCAATACATAGCTTCACGGCAACAGCCGGCATTGCAATCAGCGTGTGCTTAATTTTCGGCAGCGTTAAAGCCATTCCGACGCTAAAAATCATTAAAGGCACTATCGGAGCAGACATTAAATCGCAAGTTTTTATAAGAATTTGCGGAAGTTTTATACCGGCAATATTTAGTATTAAAGCCGCTGCCAATGCCCAAACCGGCGGAAGCTGCATAAAAACTTTGACGCCTTCTTTTATACTAAACTTTTGGCTGTCGCCGTAATATGAAGCAATCGCCGTTCCGACAATCCAAAACATCGGAGTTACAGCCAATAAATCATAAAGCAAAACGTATTTGGCGGCTTCCTGACCGTATAAGTTTGTTAAAATAGGAAGCCCTAGAAACGTAACATTTCCGAAAGACGCGGCTAAAATCAAAACGCCTTTTTCTTTTTTTTCCAAATGTATGAATTTTTCAAAAACCGCGTAAAGCGCAAACGACAAAAAGAGAGATAATATTATCGTAAGTATGGCAGACAGAGGAAATAAAAGCGTATTTTTATCTATAACCGCGCCGGACATTACTTTTAAACACAATGCCGGAAGAAAAAATTTTATTACCAGCGTATTTATGACATGCCGCGCCGTGTCGGTATTTATCTCCGCGGGTTTTAGTATCTGAAAAAACACGCCCAACGACATAATTATAAAAAATACCGCTAAATTTTCAATCATTTTTCATCTTTAATGTACAGCTTAAAACTGCGGGGTTATTGAGCCCGCAGTTTTTAATATTTCGGACAAAGCCTGTCGGAGATATTGTCAATGACATTCGTTGCAGGAATAATTGTTTTCCTCTTTTGTAATTATAACGTCGTGCGGATGGCTTTCCGCAAGCCCGGCGGCCGTTACTTTAACGAACTGTCCTTTTTCTTTAAGCTCGTCAATGGTCTGCACTCCGCAGTATCCCATAGCAGCTCTTAAACCGCCTATGAGCTGATAAACCACGTCGCTTACCGCCCCTCTGTAAGGAACTCTGCCTTCAACGCCTTCGGCGACAAGTTTTTTCGTGTTCTCCTGAAAATATCTGTCGCTGCTTCCGGCAGTCATTGCCGACGACGAACCCATTCCCCTGTAATATTTAAAAGCGCGGCCGTTATATATTATGTCTTCGCCCGGGCTTTCATTTGTCCCGGCAAAAAGCGAACCCATCATACAGACCGATGCGCCGGCGGCTATGGCTTTTGGAATATCGCCGGAATATTTTATTCCTCCGTCTGCTATAATGGGAATATCGTATTTTGCCGCGGCTTTCGCGCAGTCGTAAATAGCCGTAACCTGCGGAACGCCTATGCCCGCAACCACTCTGGTTGTGCATATGGCTCCCGGGCCTATGCCTACTTTTACGGCGTCAACTCCGGCTTTGATTAAATCTTCCACTGCTTCCGCCGTCGCGACATTTCCGCCGATAATTTGGGCATTGGGGAAAGTTTTTCTTAAATTTTTTATAGCGTCGATCACGCCCTGGCTGTGTCCGTGCGCCGTATCGACAACCAAAGCGTCGACCTGCGCGTCAAGCAAAGCCTGCGCGCGTTCAATCGTATTGTTTGTTATTCCTATCGCGGCTCCGCATAAAAGCCTGCCTTTTTCGTCTTTCGCGGAATTGGGATACCTTATGGCTTTTTCTATGTCTTTTATTGTTATCAGACCTTTTAAAATGAAATTTTCATCGACAAGAGGAAGTTTTTCTATTTTTTTGGCCTGAAGTATTTCTTTGGCTTCTTTAAGAGAAGTGCCTACTTTTGCGGTCACAAGGCGTTCTTTGGTCATAATTTCCGAAACTTTTTTAGAGTTGTCGGTTTCAAAGCGCATGTCCCTGTTTGTAATAATTCCGATAAGTTTCCCGTCGTTATCGACAATCGGAACGCCGGAAATTCTGTAGCGCGCGGCAAGTTCTTTAGCCTGCGCGAGCGTCGCTTCTTTTTTCAATGAAAACGGGTCGTAAATAACGCCGTGATCGCTTCTTTTTACGCGGTCAACTTCCGAAGCCTGCTGCTGTATGGACATATTTTTATGTATTATTCCTATTCCGCCTTCGCGTGCTACGGCTATAGCCATTTTGGATTCCGTAACCGTATCCATACCGGCGCTCATTATCGGAATATTAAGAGTGATTTTTTTTGTAAGTTTGGTCTGAAGGTTAACGTCTTTGGGCAACACTTTGGAATGCCGGGGAATAAGCAAAACATCGTCAAAAGTCAAAGCTTCTCTTAAAAATTTGTTATCCATTTTTATCTCCGCTTTCTTTTGATTATATCTAAAATAAGCGGCTTTTTGCAAACGGCAACGGCAGAAGATGAGATGCATAGATGCAGGGATGCATGGCAACGACTTTGTTCCTGACATTTGTCTTTGCTATGCGTCCGTGCATCCAAGTTTCCAAGCATCTGCCGTATTACTTTTTCGTTTTATTTATATTATAATACCCTTATTATGAAGAATGAAAAAGCTTTCAAGCGCTTATTTACCAAAATTATACCTTTGCTTCCTTACTTTTTCACGGCTCTTATTGCTTTTGCAATATACGCTAAAACCATAAATTACGGCGTTACTGATTTAGACGACACTATATTTATACATACATGCGCAAAAAATTACGATTCACCGTCGGCCTTCAAAGACGCGTTTGAACAAGACGTCTTCTGGGGGACACGCTCCGTTCTTTATTACCGTCCTATGCTTGCAATATCTTTTATATTAGACCACAAAATCGCGGGAGAATCGGAAAGTTTCGCGCATCTGACAAATGTTTTGCTGCATGCCGTTTCTTCAATCCTTGTTTTATTATTTTTCAGGCGTTATCTTAATTTAGATAAAAATCTTTCTTTTTTGGCGGCAGTTTTATTTGCAGTCCATCCCATAGCGGTTCAAACAGTTGCGTGGATTCCCGGAAGAAACGATTCTCTTTTCTTTATATATTTTATCGCATGTCTGATTTGTTTCATAGAGTATCTCCGCTCGGAAAAACGGATTTTTCTTTTAACTCACGTCCTTTTTCTTTTGTTTTGTCTTTTCACAAAAGAATCTGCCGTCGCCGTCCCGTTTATATTGTTTCTATACTACATAATACATAAAAACAGACATACAACATCTTTAAAGTTTTATGTCTATATTGTATGGGCGCTGTGTTCAGTAATTTTTCTTTTAGCAAGAAAAAGCATTTTGTTTAATACAAACTACAATTTGCAGTTTGAATTTGGCAACCAGCTTAATATTGCGGCTTTTTTTGACCATATTTATGCAATATTTTTCTTGAGAAGCCCTATGGCTGAGCATAAAGAAACAAAAATTTTTGTTCTCGGGACTATTTCGGTTTTAATATCATTGTTTATGGCTTTTTACAAAAAAGATAAAAATGGCGTAAAAGAAATTTTATTTTATCTTTCACTGCCCATAATCCTTCTTCTTCCTAATTTTATTTCAGGAGACCATAAAATAAGCAGGCTCATATTTCACGGGAACAGAATGTACGCTCCTTTGTTTGCGTATTTGGTTATTATATTTTTATTTTGTAAGAATTTTACCGGGACGCCTAAATACAGAAAACTATTATACTCGATATTAATTTCTGTAATCATACTATCTTCCGCTATTACTTTAAAAAGTTCTTCATATTTAAAAGACTCCCTGACTTTTTGGAACAAGGTTATTTCCGAAAACAAAGAATCAAGCGCTCTTGCAATAGACAGCTATATAAACGTTTTATTGAGCAACAACTATATTGACAAGGCTTTCGTTTACGCCGACCATTATGCTAAAGAATCAAATTATGAAAATACTAAACTTTTATATTCGCTCGGCAAAATTTATTTGTTTAGAGAAGATTATGAAAGCGCTTCAAAGTATTTGGATATGGTTTACTCGAATTATTCGAAAAACAATAAAAAAGATTTAGCTCTTTATCTGCTAAATTATCTTGCGAATGTCAGAGCCGGCAATAAAGAGAAGTCGGCATACTATTATAATATAGCCCGTGAAGCCGCAAATTTAACGCCCGAAGAATTTGACGAACAATTTATAAAATACGGCAAATTATTTGACAAAAAGATTGAAGAAATAAAACGACAAAAAATAATCAACAAATAACAATTTACAATGACGCCAAAAAAGTAATATCATATATGAAAAGAAGTTGAGAAGTTGGGCAGCTGGGAGGATGAGCAACGGCAAGGACTTTAACGCCTACAGCTCCTCCCCTCCCAGCTTCTCAACTGCCAAGCTCTCTAAACTTCCGGCATAAGGGGTTGGAAAATGTCAAAAATAGATAACGAATTAGCAACGGAAAGTCTTTTGGTTCACGGCGGACAAGAGCCGGACCCGGTTACGGGGGCGGTCGCGGTTCCCATTTACCAGACAACGTCGTATAAATTTAACGATACGAAACACGCGACAGACTTGTGCGGTTTAAAAACGCTTGGAAATATTTATACGAGATTTACAAATCCGACAACCGACGTTCTTGAAAAAAGAATTGCTTTGGTTGACGGAGGAGTCGCGGCATTGGCGTTTTCAAGCGGAGCGGCGGCAATATACAACGCGATATTAAATATTACAAACTCCGGAGACGAAATAGTCTCCGCGGACAATCTTTACGGCGGCACATATTCGCTTTTCGCTAATACTTTGAAAAAATTCGGTATAAAAGTTAACTTCGTAAATTCAAGAAATCCGGATGACTTTAAAAAAGCTATAAATTCTAAAACAAAAGCTATATACGCCGAATCGATAGGAAATCCGAAACTTGACATAACGGATGTCGAAACGCTGGCGCAAATAGCCCATGACAGCGGTTTGCCTTTGATAATAGACAATACCGTATCGCCTTTTATTTTTAAACCTTTAAAATACGGCGCGGACATAGTGGTTTATTCGGCGACAAAATATATCGGAGGACATGGAACGACTATAGGCGGATTGATAGTTGACGGCGGAAAGTTTAATTGGGCAAGCGGCAAATTTCCCGCTATTTCCGAACCGGATCCGGCATATCACGGCTTAAAATTTACCGAAACGTTCGGAAATCTTGCTTATATTGTTAAAGCCAGGACGGGGTTATTAAGAGACGCGGGGGCTTCTCTTTCGCCTTTCAACGCTTTCTTGCTTTTGCAAGGGTTGGAATCATTGCACGTAAGAATAGAAAGGCATGTGGAAAACGCTTTAAAAGTCGCGCTGTTTTTGGAAGGGCATCCGCTTGTTTCATGGGTAAATTATCCGGGGCTTGAGAGTAATCCGGAATATTGGAAAACCAAAAAATATCTCGGCGGAAAAGGCGGAGGCATAATAGGGTTCGGTATAAAAGGCGGGAAAGAAACAGGCAAGAAATTTATCGAAAGCGTGGAACTTGCCGTTCACGCGGCAAACATATGCGACGCAAAAACACTGGTAATTCACCCCGCCACCACAACGCATTCCCAGCTTGATGAAAAAGATTTGGCCGCCACAGGCGTAACTCCCGATTATATAAGGCTTTCCGTCGGCATAGAAAATGCTCAGGATATAATAAACGATTTGGATCAGGCTCTTAGAAAATCACAATAACGACAAATAACAATTTATAATTTACAAATAATAATTAAAGGCAAATGCTTAACGATGTATAGTTATAGTCGTTTAGCCGTTAATTGTAAATTGTTATTTGTTAATTGCCTTTATTGCTTCTTTAGGTCCGTAGGGGTTTCTCTGGGAGGAAGTTTAATGCTTTTCATTTCAAAAAATCCGGAAACTATCGCGCCTATAAAATAAATAGACCAGACGTAAGTGTAATATTTTCCGAACACTACGGCGATGCCGGCGGCGATAAACGTCGCGGCAAATATCACAAGGCTGGCTTCGAGATATCTCCATTTAGTCGGCATAAGGTTATAAATATTTGAAAGCTGGTAATTGTGCCTTCTGTGCCTGACATACGCGGCGGCAAGAAGCAAAAACCCGACCGGAGAAACAAACTGGCATATCAAATGCACGGCGACAAGCTGCATTACGGGAGCTTCGTTTGAAAACCATACGGGATCGTACATATTTATTATGCCCCACGAATAAATAAGCCGCGATTCGCTTACCGCCAAAGTATTAACCAAAACAAAAATTATCCCCATAAGTGTGCCCATAACGTAAGCCGCAAAAGTCGTAGAACGCGGCGCGCCGCTTGGCGTAGGCACCCAGTGAAATATCGCCACTAAAATGGAAGGAGCTATAATGGCCATTAAAAAAAACTGCCTTGCCGAATTTATTATGAGCGGCATCGGATGCGGCCCTAAAAAGTTTTGCAGCGGACGGGTTATAAAATATATGCCGAACATTATAAAAGCGAGCTCGATTTTCTTAAAACCTATTTCGCCGAACATCATAGACCTGAACTTACTCGTCCTTCTGACTTCAAAAGCCATGGCAAAATACATAAGCCCTGCCAAAACAGGGAGGCAAAAAGTTATAATTAAATCAAAATTCATAATTTCTCCGCCACTTTTATATCGTAGAATTTAGCTGACAGTTTATTGTCTTTAAGTTTTGAAGGCTCGCTCACGAAAAAAACCGGATGCTGCCCTTTTGAGCTATTTGTTATTTCGCAGTGCACGCTGTGTTTGAGCATTGTCCAAAAGCTTAGCTTCGGATTATTAAACTCAAGCTCTACCGCAAGTAAATCTTTACCGGTTAATTTGCCGCAGTAAAATTTCTTTAAGAAAAATTTTTTCTTCAAAACGGAAATTATTAAATATAACGGTTTGAATTTTAAATTTGACGGATTAATTAATATAAAATCTTCATTGCCGTCGTGCCAGCTTAGACGGATATTTTGTGCTCTCTTGCCTACGCACATCAAAACATGCGGTCCGTATTCGGGTTTTGAAACGTAAAATCTGCTTACGGCTCCCGTTTTCGTTTTTGTTTCTAACGCGGTCTTTGAAGGTCTGATAAGTTTTATAAGTTTTCTTTTTTCTAAATCTTCAAAAAGTTTTAAGTTCGCTTTTACGGGATTTAATACGATTTCTTTTCTCATCTTATTCTTTGCCTTCGCCGCTAGAAAGAAACTTTGTTTCCAAACGCCTTAAGCGTGTTTTCCAAAAGCATGGTGATGGTCATGGGTCCTACGCCGCCCGGAACCGGCGTTATCGCAACGTTTGTATCTTTGAAACTTTCAAAGTCAGCGTCCCCGAAAAGTTTTCCGTTTACTCTGTTTATGCCTACGTCTATAACCGCGGCTCCGTCTTTAACAAAATCTTTTGTTATAAATTTAGGTTTGCCTATAGCGGCAACGACAATGTCCGCGGTTTTGCATATCTCTTTAAGATTTTTTGTTTTGGAGTGCGCCATAATCACCGTGGCGTTATTTGCCAAAAGAAGCATTGAAAGAGGTTTGCCTACCAGATTTGACCTTCCTATAACCACTGCGGTTTTGCCTTCCATGGCTATTTGCGACTTTTGCAAAATGCGTATAACCCCCAGAGGGGTGCATGAGACGAGAATATTTTTTTCAATTATTTCATCCCAGCTTTTGGATAAATTAAGCAGCCCCGCGTTAAAAGGATGAAGTCCGTCAACGTCTTTTAAAGGGCTTATGGCGTTAATGCAGTCTTGAGCGCCCTGATTTCCGGGGAGCGGAAGCTGAAGAAGTATCCCGTCGGCTTCCGGCGTATCGTTTAATTGTTTTATCAGCGAAATTATTTCTTTTTGCGTTGCCGAGGCGGGCAAAGCATAATGCATGGATTTTATTCCGGCGTTTTCGCAGGCTTTTATTTTCGAATTTATGTAGACTTGGCTCGCGGGATCTTCTCCTACGAGAATCGTCGCAAGACCGGGAATCTTACCGGTTTCTTTCTTTATTTGTTCAATTTTTTCTTTAATTTCCGACCTTATGGCTTCGGAAATTTTTTTCCCGTCGATGAGAATCATCTCAGTCCTCTTAATACAGATTAAAATAATTAAGGAGATAATTGTTTAAAGCGGAAAGTTTTTGCAGATCGGTTTCGTGGTATTTGGCTCCGTAAAGAGTGCCAAAACCGCCTTGCGAAGAATGCAAAATCTGCGTCATAACTGAAATTTCTTGGCTTTCGGGAGTATTAAAAGAAACCAAAATTTTTTCGCCTATAGAGAAATGTTTTTTGCTTTCAATGGCGAGCCCGCCCTTGCTTATATTTACCATAACGCATTTATCTATCTGAACGCTTCCATCGCTGCTATAACAATCCACGTTTATGGCTGTAAAACGCCTTACATGTTTTCTTTGTTCTATCATTAAAGTTTCCTTCTATATAAAAACTGCGCTGTCTGTAATTCTTCGACGATGAGTTTTAATCCGAGCTGTATATAAATTATATCAACTATAACGGCAAAAATCAAACAGACGCTTGGAAGTTTTGACGCGCGGACGCATAGCAAAAACAAAGCCGTTATATGTATATAATCTTTTTAATTGGGTTATTGAGTTGATACCGTCGTCGTAGACGAAACGACTGCCGCGGCCGCTTTGTCTTTTTCTTTTTTATCGTCTCTTTCTTTTCTCAAAAAAGCTACGTAATCCGGAAAAGGCACTATTTTTTTTGTTTTGCCTATATAGACATAAGCGCTTAAATCTTCTTTAAATTTGATTTTTACGGGTTCCTCCGGATTTAAAGGATTGTGCCACCATGCCGAACCTATAATATTTTTAAATTTCTCTTCCTCTTCGTCTCCAATGGCGTCTTCGTTTTCTTTTTGTTCAGGTTCTTTCTGTTTCGGTTCTTTCTGTTCAGGCTCTTTTTGTCCGGGATCTTCTTTTTCAGACTCTATTATCAGCGCGTATATTTTCATTTGGTCTTTTACCACAGCCTCCGCATCCTGAGGAGACGGAGCGGAATTTATAAAAGTTATGTGTAAAACCGCAGCCATATTATCGTCTTTTCGCTGAAAATCCACGGTATAATCTTCGCCTTCAATAAAATTCATCAAACATAGCGCGGACTGGGCAAAAATAAATGCAAACGCAATAACAGTTAAAGATATTTTTTTCATCATGACAATATTTTACAATTTTATACGCGGAAAAAGAAGGCATATAAAAAATAATTTTTATTTTATTGCAGTTAATAACTAATAATTAATATAATAACGCAGAGGTAAATCATGGGAAAGATAAATGAGCCTAATTTTGTAAAACTTTTTTGCGGCATTATAACTTCCGGACGGGATTTAACCGAAAAAGCGTTAGCCGAACTTGAAAAAAAATTCGGAACTGCCGATTTCACGAGCAAAACGCTTTCTTTTAACGATTACAGCGATTATTATAATTCTGAAATGGGCGATTCTTTAACGCGTTTTTGGGTAAGCTTTGAAAGACTTATTTCCGCAGAGGACCTTGCCTGCGTAAAGGTCTGGGCAAATTCCCTGGAAGATTCTTTATCCGTTGACGGAAAAAGAAAAATAAATATAGATCCGGGATACATTACTCCGGCTAACGTTGTTTTAGCAAGCACAAAAGATTTCAGCCACAGAATTTATCTTAAAGACGGTATTTACGGAGAAGTTACGACTATATACAAAAAAAGCGGGTTTATAAAACTTCCGTGGTCGTATCCCGATTATATGTCGGAAACCGCGGCGGAATTTTTGTACGCGGCAAGGTTAAAACTTTTAGTCCAATTGAAAGAATTAAAACCGGAGAAGAAATGAAAATATTTTTTATCACCGCAATGTCTGTTTATTTGTTCGGGTTTGTATATATCGCGTGGAGAATAGTTTACGGTTTAAATATGCCGGCCTCCAGGGCGTCGGCGGTATATTTTCTTTTTCTTATTCTTTGCGTTTTAAGCATACTTGCTTTTATAGTCTCCGGGACAAAAATGCCTTTGGTTTCGGTTATAGTTCCGATCGGTTATACCTCTATGGGCATTTGGGCGATTTTCATTTCTTTTTTTATCTTAAACGACATAATCAATCTGATTAATTTTATATTGCATATTAAAAATTTCAGATTGTATTCTACGTATATCGCCTTATTTTTAGCCGTTATTACATGCTTATGGTCTTTAATAAACGCCGCTTTCATTTTAAGAGTTAAAAACATAACGATAAATGTACCGAATTTGCCCGTCGCGGAATTAAAAATAGTTCTTTTATCGGATTTACATATCAACATGGCGACATCGCCGAAAACAATCAACAGGATATTCGATAAAGTTGAAAAAATACATCCCGATATGATTTTTTTCCTGGGCGATATCGTAGATAAGGACATATATAAAAATAACCGGTTTGAAAAATACGGTTTCGAAAAGCTGCGCGCCCCGCGCGGTATTTTTGCCGTAACCGGAAACCACGAATATTACG
The DNA here is from genome assembly GCA_009781315.1 of Candidatus Endomicrobium embiratermitis. Taxonomy (GTDB): domain Bacteria; phylum Elusimicrobiota; class Endomicrobiia; order Endomicrobiales; family Endomicrobiaceae; genus Endomicrobium; species Endomicrobium embiratermitis. The sequence goes on from WQYI01000005.1 coordinate 97,530, forward strand.
CGGGGCTTGATTCTTTTCTCAAGGCATTCAATAAGCTCGGTTTCAGGGTTTTGCAAAATGAAAATGCATTAATAGAAAATCTCGCAAACATCGCGGGCATTAACGATATCGATTATAAAAACAGCAATGCCGTCGAGAAAGTTTTCTCGGCCGCCGACAAAAATTATCCGGTGCTGTTTTTAAGCCACAGGCCTGAAAGTTTTGATATCGCCGCCGCGGTTGGGGCGGAAAAAGGTTTGAATATAATCCAGTTTTCAGGACATACCCACGCGGGACAAATCCCTCCGATAGATATAGCCAGAGAATTTTTTATGAAATACAATTACGGTATTTACAAAATCGGAGAAAAAGCAATAATGTACATAACTTCGGGAACCCGCCTCTGGGGCCCGCCGATGAGACTTATTGTGCCCAGCGAAATACCGGTAATAACATTAAAACAGCAGATGCATGGACGCTTGGATGCATAGAAGCTTGGCAACGGCCTTTGTTTTTACCGTGCATCTATGCATCTAATCTTCTATGCGTCTGTCTTTATTTGTAGTATTTTCTTCCAGGTCTTATGGTAAGAACTTGTCCTATTTGCAGATATTTTTGCTTGGCTATCTTCGGATTATCTTTATAAATTTCTCTAACCGTAGTTTTATATTTTGCCGCTATCCTTTCAATAAAATCGCCTTTAACGACTTTATATTTTATAAATCCCGGAGACGGGTTTAAATCTTTTACCTGCGCGATATTTTCAAGAAATTTGGCTTTGCTTCCGTATGGAATTTTCAACTCAAATCCGGGATACCCTTGAGGCGTGCACCAGGCATTCAACGCCGGGTTTAACTTTTTTATTTCCTCAAGCGTTGTCTCGGCGCATTGCGCCGCGATTTTCAAATCTATAACTTTATCCGTTTTAACCGTATCATAAACCTGAGGCTTGGCGTAATTGAACTCTTCGGGGTCAAAACCGTATTCTTCAAGGTTTTTTACTATGGTCACTACGGCTATAAACTGCGGCACATATCTTTGGGTTTCTTTAGGAATAGCGTTCCTGTCCGTCATTTCGGAAATATTTGAAGCATTGGAAAATTTCATATCGCGTATAATCCCGAATTCCCCCCTGTTATAAGCGGCAAGCACAAGATGCCAGTCATTAAGCATAATGTATAATTCTTTCAGGTATAAGCACGCCGCTTTTGTGGCTTTTTCAGGGTCGCGCCTTTCGTCTATCCAATAATTTATTTGAAGCCCCAAAGCCCTGCCTCTGTGCGGCATAATCTGCCAAAGCCCCGCTGCTCCGGCTTTTGAAACGTCGAAATTATGAAAAAGACTCTCGACTATAGGCAAATATTGAAGTTCCTCGGGAAGATTAAAACTTTGCAAAGTCTTTAATATCATCTCTCTGTACGCGCCGCTTCGCTCTATCGCGGCTTTCATGCTCTTTCTATAGCTTGTCGAATATATGCGTATATATCTCTCTACATGAGAATTATCCGCGCATTCCATAGGAATTTCTGTTTTTTCGGATTCTAAAACAGGCCCGGGCGCGTCAACGGAGTAAATCCTTTTAAGCTTGGTCATCAGGCTGTCAAACTCGTCGAACATAAAAAAATAAATTCCGGGGTTTATTTTCGATTTTTCGAGTTTGTTTATAAAAAGGCTGAAATATTTTTTCGCGTCGTCGGTTTTCCCGTTCTTAAAAGATTCGACGGTTTTTTTATAAAGGGCTTCGGCTTCAAGAATAACGCTCTTGGTTTCATTTTCTTTCGGAGCCGAGGAAACCGCCTGCTCTATAAATTTTACAAACGCGTTATTTTCTTCGTTGTATTGTTCCGCGGCAATAAGGTCTTCCTGAGGGATAATAATTTCTTTGTCCGTTATGTCGCTTGAAGTTGATTTATTGATTATCGACGGCGCTCTGGCGGCAGCGTAAAGAGGCTGGATAAAAAACAAAAAAGAAACAAAAATTGCAAATGGTTTTTTCATATAAGAATATTATACAAAAATTTTTAATTTTTGTTCCTTTTTTACATCGCCGCCGTATGTCATTTATAAGTTTTTTTGGAAACGACTTTCGGAAAACCGCCGTAGCGTCTTCCGGATTCGTCTTTATGGAAACGTTTGTTATTTTTGTTATTGTCGAACTTACGCATATGTTTAGGTCTTGTGTCCTGCGTCTCGGACGCTTTTGCGGGTTCGGCGGAAACTCTTTTGCCTTTTATATTGCTTGAGTTCAAAGCGTTTATGACATTATCCGCGTGCTCGCCGGGGACTTCCACAAAAGAAAAAGTTTCTAAAATTTTAATATTCCCGACTACATTTCCCGCAAGTCCGGTTTCTCCCGCGATTGCTCCTACAAAATCTCCGGCACGAACATTGTCTTTTTTGCCGATATTTATAAAAAGCCTTGTCATGCCGCTTTCGCGCGCGCCGGTATTTTCATACCCTTGCGTTTTTTTGGCAAACATATCGGCTTTTTCTTCCTGCTCCTTTTTTTCCGAAACGAAAATCATTCTTAAAAGCGCAGCCGCGACGTCAAGGGAAGTAATGTCTCCGGAAATCAAAGATTCCGCCATGCGCGAATACTTTTCCGTGTCTTTTTCGTCCTTTAAAAAGTCTTTTACTTTTTCAAGAAGCAGCGTGGTTTTAATGTTTTCAACGTCGGCAAGCGACGGGACCTGCGTCCTTTTGACATTAGCGTTGGTATATCTTTGTATGTCGCGCAATTTATATATTTCTTTGCCCGAAACAAAACTGTAGGCTTTGCCCGTTCTGCCGGCTCTGCCTGTTCTGCCTATTCTGTGAACGTAATCTTCGTCGTCCTGAGGAAGATCATAATTGAAAACCATATCTATATCGTCAACGTCAATGCCTCTCGCGGCAACGTCCGTCGCTATTAAAAGCTCAATCGATCCGCTTCTGAATTTCGCCATAACCCTGTCTCTTTGAGACTGGTTCATATCCCCGTGTATGGCATCCGCCGAATAACCGCGCGCCTGAAGCGAAGCGGTAACTTCGTCGACTCTTCTTTTTGTGTTGCAGAAAACAAGAGAAAGTTTGGGATCGTACATATCCAGGCATCTGGTCAGCGCTTCCAGCTTTTGGTGTTCGCGTATATCGAAATAATACTGCTCTATTAAAGGAACCGTAAGCTTTTCGCTTACGACTTTTATGGTTTCCGGACGCTTTTGATATTTTTTCGTTAAAAATAAAAATTCTTTCGGCATTGTTGCCGAAAAGAATACGGTTTGCCTTTCCTGCGGTATTGATTTTAAAATAAGTTCGATATCGTCTCTGAAACCCATATCGAGCATTTCGTCTGCTTCGTCTAAAACTATAGTGGAAGCAAATTCAAGTTTTAAGGTTTTTCTCTCTAAATGGTCTATTACTCTTCCGGGAGTTCCTACGATTATCTGCGCGCCTTTTGAAAGCGCTATCATCTGTCTGCCTATGGGCTGTCCGCCGTATACGGGAACTATATTTATTCCTCTCTTATACTTTGAAAGGAGTTTTAACTCCTCACAAACCTGTATCGCAAGTTCCCTCGTAGGACAAAGAATTATGGCTTGTACGTTTTTGTTTTTCGCGTCTATTTTTTCAAGAAGAGGAATGCCGAAAGCCGCGGTTTTCCCCGTACCTGTCTGCGCCTGTCCGATAATATCAACGCCGGTAACCATCTTTGGTATCGCTAAACTTTGTATCGGCGTGGCCTCCTCAAAACCCATATCCTGCACTGCTTTTAAAATCTCGTTCGACAAATTCAATTCCGAAAATTTCAGCGTACTCATTCTTTTTTTATCTCTCCATTGCTATCTTTATTCTTTTTTTGTTCCCTTTACTATCTTCCATATACACCATATACATCCCGCTGGACGCTTTTTCTCCGTTCTCATTATTCCCGTCCCATACAGCCATCCCGCTCGCGTCGGCTTCTAAATTTTTCACACCCTGCCCCAGCAATGTATATATCTTTACAATAGTTCCCGCCGGCAGATTTGAGAAATGCATCTTAGCGTAATTCATTCCCTTTGACGGCTGCATCGGATTTGGATAATACTTAACATTTTCTACCGTGTTCGCCACGATTCCAGCTTCTATTATAGCAAATATCCCTGTCTTTGTTATGTCGCTTACGTATCCCGTACTTGATACTATCAAATTCCAATTCCCTATTGTCGCCGTGTTGGGTATTGTAAATGATGCCGTTAATCTGTTCGACGAATTATATGTTACCGCGCTTGCGTTTATTGTACTTCCTCCGTTTGTAAGCCTTGCCGTTGAGCCCGATAACAAATTCGTTCCGTTTATTTGCACGCTTACCGTTGTATTCCTTCTTCCTTCA
>WQYI01000006.1 GCA_009781315.1 Candidatus Endomicrobium embiratermitis
ATGGTACTTGCAATAATATACGCTGTGTCCTTGTTTCCGTAGTTCCATCTCTATATTATACTACAAAGATTCAGGTCTTTATTCCCCCACGGGCTCACGCCCGTGGTACCTCTGCGGTTTAATTGAGTTTCGGCTCCGCCGAAACATATTATGGTTTTTGCTGCGCAAAAACACATTATTTTCACTTTTCACTTTTAACTTTCAACTCTGTCTTTACGGATTTTCCTGCTAAATAACCGGTTGAAAACGCCGCCTGTAAATTAAAACCGCCGGTAGGAGCGTCAATATCTATTATTTCGCCGCAAAAGTAAAGTCCTTTAACAAGTTTTGACTGCATGGTTTTCTGCTCTATTTCGTCCGTACAAACCCCGCCTCTTGTCACAATTGCTTCTTTTATGTCTTTTACGCCTTTAATTTTAAACCTGAAATCAAAAAGCGAAGCAGCAATCTTTTCCCTTTCAATCCTGCTTATTTGGGAACATTTCTTTGTAATATTAATGCCGCAATAATTTATAAAAGGTTTTACGGCCTGAACCGGCAGAAGCTCTTTGAGCATATCTTTAACCGGATACTGTCCGAATTTATCTATTTCCCGCAACAAACGGAGATTTAACTGCTGCGCTGAAAGCGCGGGCTTAAAATTTATTGACAAAAACAAATCGGTTTTTTTTATTTCTTCGCCGACAAGAGAACTTAAAGTAAGAACAGCCGGACCGTCCGCGCCGAATATCGTAAATTCGGCTTCGCCGAACTCTTTTGCCGATATTTTTTGCGGACTTAACACGGAAACTTCAACATTTTTAAGTTTAAGCCCGTTCAATTCTTTTAAATAAGGGTTTTCCAAAACTATAGGAACAAGAGCCGCGGAAAGCTCTTTTACCGTATGTCCGAAACTTTCGGAAATTTTATATCCGTCGCCCGTAGAACCTGTTGACGGATATGAAAGCCCTCCGCACGCGATTATAACGTTTTTTGAAACAAACGACCCGCCGTCCGAATGAACTTCAAACAATCCGTCTTTACGTTTCAAAACGGATTTTACCGAAACGCCCGTAATTATTTTTGAAATCTTTTTTAAGCGTTTTGACAAAGCGTCGACAATATCCTGCGCTTTGTCGCTTTGAGGAAAATAACGGCCGCCTCTTTCAAGTTTGCAGGGAACTCCGAGGTTTTCAAAGAAAGATATTAATTCATCGTTAAAAAACGTTTTGAAGCTAGCGTATAGAAACTTTCCGTTTCGAAAGGATTTTACAAATTCGTTAATATCCGCGCTGTTTGTGAGATTGCATCTTCCTTTTCCGGTAATCGAAAGCTTAATTCCCGGTCTGGATTTTTTCTCCAGCACAACCGTTTTAAGCCCTCTGTCTCCGGCTGTTATAGCGGCAATCATTCCGGAAGGTCCCGCGCCGATAACCAAAACTTCGAATATTTCAGACATAATCTTCGGATATTTTATTCAAAAGTTTGTCAACGCCCGCTTTTAAAGCTTCCAGGTCATTGTAATCGTTTATAAAAGTTATATCGGACATTTCCGCGGTTTTTACAAGCTGTTGTCCTGATCCTGAAGTTTGCGATTCTTTTTTCTCAAGCTCGATAAATTTCTCAAGAGTTTCCGGATCTCCCGGCCTTTGTCTTTTTTTCATTCTTTCAAAACGCACGCTTTGAGGCGCGTCGACGTTTATTAAAATAAAATCTTTTCTTTTTTTAAGTTCCGTAACTTCGTCGGAATGTCTTATGGAAGTAATGCAATAATTTTGTCCTTCTTTCATTAAACTTAAAACTTTTTTCGCAAGAACGCCGTTGCCGTTTTGCGCGCGCAGGTTAGTTCCGAAAATTATAAGATTTTCTCTCGTAGGCTCTACGCCTTCGCTTTTCATAACGTCTCTTATAACGTCGGAAAGCGAATAATGCCCGTATCCGTAAGCCTCAACTATATATTCGGCGACCGTATCTTTGCCGGAACAATAAGAACCCGTCAACCCTATAATCATTTTTAGTCTCCGCTCAAATTATTCACGAACTCTTTTAATTTTCTTTGCGCGTCTGCAAAAGAATCTTTGCTTATGACATTATATTTTTTCATATTTGACGCGTCATCGTAAACATAAATATTAAAATTCAGATTTCCCTCGTTTTTTGCCACGGTGCAAACTATAAGTTTATCCGCTTTAGTCTTTTTTAATATTGAGGAAATTTCAAAATTCGACGGCATCGCATTTTCATTATAAACGTCTTCAACGAATCTTTTGTCTATAGAAAATAAATTATCCGAATCGGCTAAAGCTTTTCTGAGCATTGACGAGTACGCATCGCGCTCGCTTTTAGGAATCGATTTTGATATGAAATTCAACACGGCTACATTGTAGTTTTTCTTCGCGTTAACTTCTTGCTTTTTCGGCTCGGTTTTACGCGTTTCAACGGGTCTTGCATAATTTGACGGTTTGTCTTTTTTAGTTTCATGTTTTTTTTGTTTCTTTTCCTTAACCGTCGCGTCGTCGTAATTATTTCCAAACTTCAATCCTATGGAAACCCTGTGTACACTTCCCAAATCGCCGTACGGAGAAAACGCGTAATCAAAAACATAATCCAGATATTTTACGCCGAAACCGGCGTTAAAACCGGAAAAACCGGGAACGTCTTTCGACTTTCCGTCGTAACCCGCTCTTAAAAATATGTCCGTCTCTTCCGCCGCTTGTATCTTATATTCTCCGCCTAAAGCCAGAAAAATATTATTGTCCGACGGAAAAATTATATCCCAAGAAACCAAAAAGTCTTCATAAATAATTCTTGACGCGCCGATTTTAAACATCAAAGGCAGAGATTCGCTCTCTTCGTTATATTTAAGAGTCGTTCCCATATTTTGCAAAACAGCGCCGAAAGAAGTTAAATTGTCTTTTAAAGTATACACCGCGCCGGCGTCAAAAGCAAAAGCCGAGGCGGAATTTTCTATTTTGGAATAAACATACTTTAAATTCACGCCGTAGCCTAGGTTTGACGAATCGTCGAATTTATGCCCTCTGGCATAAGACAAATAAACCGCCAAATCGTAAGGAGAAAAATCAGATGTTTCAAAACCGTCAGTATCTCTTCCCATGATATTCCCGTAAGAAAGATACTGAACCGCGGCTCCGAAAACGCCGTAACCCGTAGGCATGGAAAAAGCAGTCCATCCGTAAGAAATGTCCTCAAAATAAGAGGAGTACATTAGAGTTAAATCTTTTTTCGTATTGTAAGCAAGCTTCGCAGGGTTCCAATATATGCCGTCGGACGAATAGTCCTGCGCCGACGTAAAAGCGCCGCCCATTGCCGCGGCGCGCGCTCCGGCGCCTAACTTAAGAAAAGCAGCTCCGGAAGTACCGAGTCCCGAATCGGAAAATGCCGCAAAACATAATGACGGCATAAATAAAAGCAAAAGCACGGCAGCATTTTTATTCATTATTTAATAACCTCGCGTTTATTTTCACTATGCATTTCCTGACCGGAAATTCGCAGCATAAAGGCGAATGAGCGTCATGCGGAAAAAACAAAGCAAAGCCGTTTTCAGGCAGTTTTATCTGAAAATCCGACCGATCGTCATAGAATATTATATCTTTTGTCTCGTCATAATCCGCGTAAAGTTTTTTACAATCGCTTAAACTTTTCCAGCCGATTATGTCGTATCCTTCGACAATATACTGCAAATCTATATAATTTCTGTGAGCTTCAAGCTTTTGTCCGCTTAAAGGCTTGGGAAGAGAAGTTTCGACAACCGCGTACATTAAAGGATTGATATCAAATCTGCCCTGCATTGAAACAAAGTTAAATTTATTTTTTTCGACAAAATCAAAAGCGTCCTTAAGGAAAGGAAAATATTTTACATACAATGTAGAATTACTCAATTTATCGGCAATCATTTCTTTACTAATTATACAAAAATAAACAAAAAAAAACGACCTCGAAAGGTCGTTAATATTATTGCGGGGGCAGGATTTGAACCTGCGGCCTTCAGGTTATGAGCCTGACGAGCTACCGGGCTGCTCCACCCCGCGATTTATTAAGATTAAAGGATTATACAAACAATTTATTTTTTTGTCAAACTGCAGCATAGAATAGTGAAAGCCCGCGATATAAAACCGCGGGCTTTCATAATTTTTACAAAAAACTGAAAACGGATAAGTTAAAAGCTGATTCGCGCCCCGATTGAAAATTGGTGCTGGTAAAGGCGGTCAGCGACTATGCGCCAGTCGTAGGTTGTAGAAGAATATCCCCAATCCGTATCTGCTTTACCTAAATCAACAAAACGATAACCGATATCCAGAATAATATTGTTATTTATTCGATATCCAAGCCCTAGACCTATATTCCACGCAAAGTCTGTCACGGTTACTAAATCAATTTTTTCATTTCCAACAGCGCCTCCATCCCAAAGGGCCTCTGCTTCTGTCTTAATAAATCCGGCGCCCAATCCTGCGCCTGCATAGGGGGTAACCTTTGTGCCGGTATTGATGTCGTAATAAGCGTTCAAGAATAAAGTCTGTATTCTTTTCGACCACTTATAGTCATTAAAATAAGGTATTACTGCTTCGACTTTATAAGATGCTTCGGCTTTAGCTTCCGAATAGGAATACTCCAATTCGGCGCGGACAGGAGCCTTGACCTTCTCCGATAAATCATATCCGACAGCAAGAGAACCGCCAAAAGCGCTGCTCCGATTATTTCCTAAATCATCTTTACCACCCGAAGTCTCCACATATTTGGCATCCTTCATAAAAGTTGCGCCATAGATAATTTTTGGCGTAACATAAATATCCGACTTCCCGTCAAAAGCAAAAGCCTGCGCAGCGCCGAAACCCGACATTAACGCAACCGTCAAAAAACAAACAACAATTTTTTTCATCTTACTCCTCCTTTTTTATTCTTTTTGTTGTGTCATAAAAAGAAAAAAGCTTTACGGCGCTTTGCCGAAAGTCTTTTAAAAAAAAATTATATATTATGTAGTTATTAGTCTGGTCTATAAAAATATTGCTATTCATTTTTCACTCGTTAAAATTTTTATTTCCATTTCAAAATCGGATTCCTTGCCGCTTCAACTTCGTTTAATCTTGCAACCGGCGTGTTTAACGGAGAGTCTTTAACTCTTTGAGGTTCATCGGCGGATTCTTCTAAAATTATCTTGTTTAATGTTTCTATAAATTTATCCAGAGTTTCTTTAGATTCGGTTTCCGTCGGTTCTATCATTATGGCTTCTTCCACAATAAGAGGAAAATAGACGGTCGGCGCATAATAACCGTAATCCAAAAGCCTTTTAGCGGCGTCTAAAGTCCTTACGCCGTTTCCGAGCGCGGCTTTAGGCGACAAAACAAATTCGTGCATGCATCTTGAACCTGCCGGAACAGTTATTTTATCTTTAAATTTCGCAAGCATATAATTTGCGTTTAATACTGCCTGAGCAGAAGCGTTTTTCAAACCTTTACCACCTAAAGCTTTAACGTACGCGTATGCCCTGAGAATTACCGGAAAATTTCCGAAAAAAGATTTTACGCAGCCTATGCTTTTAGTTTTTTTATAATCCAAAACGTATTTATCGTTTTTCTTTTCAACTCTGGGAACCGGCAAAAATTGTTCCAGAAACGATTTAACTCCCACGGGACCCGAGCCCGGACCGCCGCCGCCGTGCGGAGTAGAAAAAGTTTTATGAAGATTTATGTGCATAACGTCAAAACCTAAATCTCCCGGGCGGGCAAAACCCATAAGCGCGTTTAAATTCGCGCCGTCATAATATAAAAGTGTGCCGTTTTCATGGGCAACTTTTGCGATTTCGGCAATTTCCTTTTCAAATACTCCCAAAGTATTAGGCACGGTAAGCATAATAGCGGCAGTTTCAGGAGTTAATATTTCTTTAACTTTTTGAGCTGAAAGGCTCCCGTCCGGTTCGGATTTTAACGGAACAATTTCAAAACCCGCAAAAGCCGCCGAAGCCGGGTTTGTACCGTGAGCGGAATCCGGAACTATTATTTTTGTTCTTTTTTGTTTTAACGATTTAAAATGCGCGGCTATTATTAAAAGCCCGGCAAATTCCCCGTGCGCGCCCGCGGCAGGCTGTAAAGAAAAATAATCCATTCCGGAAATTTCGCACAAATCTCTTTCAAGACAGTGCATTATTTCCAAAACTCCCTGCATAGTCTCAGCCGGCTGATACGGATGAATTGAATTAAAAGCTTCGTGTTTTGCAATTCGTTCGTTTATTAAGGGGTTATATTTCATAGTGCAGGAACCAAGCGGATAGAAAGTTGTGCTCAACGCATAATTCATTCTGGAAAGATTTGTAAAATGCCTTAACAAATCGTTTTCGGCAACGCTTGGCAAACCCAAATCCGATTTTCTTTTTAAATGTTTGGGAATAAAACAATCGTTTTCAATATCGCATTTCACCTCGTAAGAGGGATTAGATTGCGACGATAATTCGTTTAATAGTTTTTCCATATATTTTTACCTTTCTCTGTCCGTCATACTGAGTGTAACGAAGTATCCATTTGTTGCTTTCTACTTTCTGGATTCTTCAAGGCTTTGCCTTTCAGAATGGCAGTACAGGAAACATCTTAAATCTTTACCAATATTTCCACAAGTTTATCTATTTCGTTTTTTGTTCTCTGCTCGGTTACGCAAAACAGCAGGCAATTTTTAAATTGCTTTCCGCAGTTTGATAAATCCACAGGCCCTAAAATTCCGTTTTTAATTAAAGTTTTATTTATCTTCTTTACGTCTTTAATTGTTTCTATTACAAATTCATTAAAAAAAACGGAGTTTTCAAATTTTGCTTTAAATCCGTCGATATTTTTTATTTTACCGAAAGCATATACGGCTTTTGAAACATTGGTTTCGGCAAGATTTTTAAAACCGTCATTTCCCCAGCCCGACATATAAACGCAAGCCGCCAAAGCGTTTAAAGACGCGTTTGTGCATATATTTGACGTGGCTTTTTCTCTTCTTATATGCTGTTCTCTGGACTGCAGCGTTAAAACAAAACCTCTTTTATTGTTTTTATCAATAGTCTGACCGACTATGCGTCCCGGCATTTTCCATTCCAGACCTTTACGTACGGACATAAAACCGAAAGTCGCTCCGCCCGCGCTTAAAGGAATGCCTAAAGGCTGCCCCTCGCCGACGGCTATGTCCGCACCGTATTCCCCTGGAGACTGAAAAACAGCCAAAGATATGGGATTGACCACAGCCGCAAACAAAGCGTTTTTTTCTTTGGCAACGGCCGATAAGTCTTGCATATTCTCGACTATTCCGAAATAATTCGGCGACTGGATTATTACCGCGGCTGTATCGTCGTCTAAAGAAGCGTCAACAGTCGCTCTCTCTATAGTTCCGTTTGAAGATAAATTAAGTAAAACTATTTTTGCGTTAAAATTTTGAAGATAGGTTTTAAGCGTTTTTATATATTCGGGATTTAACGCCGAAGAAACAAGAACTTTCTTTTTACCGCTTACGCGCAAAGCAAGAAGCGCGGCTTCGGCAACGGCACTAGCTCCGTCGTAAAGAGAAGCGTTTGAAACGTCCATACCGGTCAAAGCGCAAATCATGCTTTGATATTCGAATATAGCCTGAAGAGTGCCTTGGCTTGCTTCAGCCTGATAAGGAGTGTACGCAGTCCAAAATTCGCTGCGGGAAGTAATTTCTCCGACTAAAGACGGTATGTAGTGGTCGTAGATTCCCGCGCCTCTGAAAGAGACGAGAGTTTTATTTTTAGCGGCAAGAGTTTTAAAATGTTCAAGCAATTCCTGCTCGGTCTGCCCGCCTGAAACGTTTAACGGTTTTACTCTCAAATCCGCGGGAATCGCGTCAAAAAGATCTTCCTCGCTTTTTATTCCCAAAGCGTCAAACATTTTTTGTTTATCTTGTTTATTTTGAGGAGTGTAATCCATGGTATTTAAATTATTTTTTTGTATTCTTCCGCGCTTAATAAATCCGCAAGTTCGTTATTGTCGCTAAACTCCACTGCAAATAAAAAACCTTTGCCGTAAGGGTCTTGGTTTATAAGCTCGGGGCTTCCCAAAACTTCTTCATTAACCTCGACTATTTTACCGCTTACCGGAGAATATATGTCAAAAGCGGATTTAACGGATTCAACTACCGCGGCAGGCTGCGCTTTTTTAACGTTTTTAGAGTTTTCCGGAAGTTCGACGTGAACTACGTCGGTAATTTCGTGCTGTGCAAAATCCGTTATGCCTACTTTTGCTTTATTTCCTTCAATTTTTATCCACTCGTGGGTTTTGGTAAACTTTAAATCAACAGGAATATTCATATTGCCCTCTTTTTTAGTTTTAAATTAAAAAGACTTTTGTATTTTAGCATAAAATAAACGCTGATTCCAAACGACAGACAGATGCTTGGAAGTTTGGATGCATGGACGCATAGCAAAGACAAACGCCATTAATACGCATCCGCGCATCTATGCATCCATGCATCATTTTTTCAAAAATGTTATAATTTGAAAAATTTTTGCAACGGAGAAAACATGAACATATTGCAATTAAGAATAGCCTATGCGGACACAGATCAAATGGGAATGGTTTATTACGGAAATTATCTGACTTTTTTTGAAAGAGGCAGAACCGAATTTTTAAGAGAAGTCGGGTTTGAATATAAGACTATTGAGGAAAGAGGTTTCTTTTTTCCGGTAATTCACGCGGAATGCGATTATTATTATCCGGCTAAATATGACGACTTAATAACCATAGAAACAAAACTTACGGAACTTACGGCCGCAAGCATAACCTGCTCTTACAAGGTAAAACTCGTGGATAAATTGCTGGCTGTCGGAAAAACAAAACACCCTTTTGTAAACAAAACGCTAAAACCAGTTCGTTTTCCGAAAGATATAAGGGAAATGTTTGAAAAACACCTTGAAAACGACAAAGTGGAAAGTGAAAAGTGAAAAGTTCAAATAATGAGTATTTCATTAAAGAAGCTTTAAAAGAAGCTCAAAAAGCTCAAGAGCTTGGAGAGGTGCCTGTGGGAGCGGTTATCGTAAAAGACAATAAAATAATCGCCAGAGGGTTTAACAGATGTATAACCGATAAAGACCCTACAGCCCATGCGGAAATCATCGCCTTAAGAAAAGCAGCAAAAAAAACAGGCAATTACCGTTTGAACGGCTGCGTCGTATATGTTACAATAGAACCGTGCGCGATGTGCGCGGGCGCTTTAGTAAACGCGAGAATAGAAAAAATATTTTTCGGCGCATACGACAAAAAAGCCGGCGCGTGTAAAAGCGTATTTAAAATCGTAAACAATAAAAAACTCAATCACAGAATAGAGTTTAAAAGCGATATACTAAAAAGCGAATGCGCCGGTATAATAAAAAAGTTCTTTGAAAAGAAGAGAATAGAGAACAGAGAATAGAGAAATTTGTGGGGGTGAACAGGGTTCGACGGGAGTGGACAGAGGCACAGACAGCAGGCCGGAGTTGGTCGATGGCTCCGTAAAAATCGACCAAAAATAAACAACGATAAAATCGTTCCAGTGCAGCACTTCAAACCCTTTATGGGTTTTGGAGTAATGCCAATAGCCGCTTAACGCGGCTTCGTTTTACCTGGGATACTCGCTATCGGGATAAAACGTCAATGAGCGGGTTAGTTTTAAACGGCTTGTGCCGTCAGTTTAAGATGAAACCAAAACGGCGCTGGTTTATAACGTAATCCCGTCCGGTGACGGCGTTATAAACGAGAAAAAATTTCCGGACTAAGCCTGTAGCGGTCTTGCCAAAACATTTTCGGACGCGGGTTCAATTCCCGCCACCTCCACCCAACGGGATTTTCAGTTAAAGCAGACTTAAAACTGCTTATAAAATGAGGCGTTTCTTTGATTTCAATAACTTTTTCTTTAAAAGTAAAGCCTTTTGGGCTTATTAAACTCTGAACGCCTCTTTTTATTTCCAAATTTCCTACTTCCCAAATAATAGCAGCATTATTTATAAAAAATTTTACGAAGTCCCAACAATCTTCCGTAATCTTGTTTATTTTAGCTTCGTCCATTAAACAACCTTTCTTTTGCTGGATTTGAGTTTCCAACATTTCCATTTCTTTTTCGCCTAATTTTTTTATCGTAATATCTTCTTTGTCTCTCATTAAGCGGAGCGTGTCTAATTGCTGTTTTTCTAATGCGACAATCTCTGTTTCCAATCTTTTATTTTGCTCTGCAACATTAGCCGTCTTCTGCTCATAAATATCAAGTGCCATTTGCCTAAGCATTTCAAGGTGATCTTCTTTAACTTTTAATGTTTCTAAATAATTTGAATAGGCTTCTTCTACTTGCTGTTTTGGATAGCGACTGCACTTACTTTGACAATGATAATAAGCATATTTTTTCTTAGCCATACTTCCGGTCATTTTATGTTCTTTGTCACCGCAGTAAACATAATCTATCAATGGGAATACAGGGTTTTCATAGTTTCTATTTTTGTTATTACTGCTTCTTTTATCTAATCTATTTTGAACAGACCAAAACAATTCTTCTGAAATAATAGGCTCGTGAATGCCTTTTATTAACTTTCCTTCAGTGTTATACGTTAAACCACAATACAAAGCGTTTTTTATGCGTTTCTCAAACGTTTGAGGTGGTATTTTAATACCTGTTTCCTTTTTCATAATTTCTATAACTTGAACCTGATTATACCCGTCATTTAATAATTCAAAAATCCTCTTTACTTTAGGAGCATCATTGTTAGGATAAATTTGTTTTTTATTTGTAAGCTTATTTATGCCTATAGAATACCCGAATGTCTTATGGTAATAGCGTCCGCTGTTTTTAGCGGCTCTTACGCCGTCATTAATTCGCTCGCCTATTCTGTCGCTTTCAAACTCGGCAAAGCCTGCTTCTATGGTTTTCATTAATTTACCAGTGCTTGTATCTGTTTTTACGCCGTCAGTAAATATAATTTCAATGTTCTTCTTTTTAAAGGCGTTAGAAAGATAAGCATAATCACCAGCATTTCTTGTAAATCTGTCTAACTTATAACAGATAATAGCTGAAACATTGTTATTTTTATCATAGCAGTATTCAGTCAATAACTTTAATTGCGTTCTATCTGTAGTCCTACCGCTTGCCCCCTCTTCTCTGAATACAGCAACGACATTAAAACCATTCCTCTTAGCAAATTCTAAACACATATTTTCTTGATGAACTAAACTTTCACCACCTTTTGCCTGTTCTGGCGTTGAAACTCTTGTATATACAACAACATTTCTATGTTCTCCATTCATAAAAACTCCAATACAATTTTATTTTTCTCTTTTATCTTCAGGTAATTTGTCATATTTGCCTGCCAAAAATATTTCTAAAAAAGCATAGTTTTTATCGTCGCTGTCTTTAATTTCAATATCTCTATTTCTTTGCCGCATTGCTATATACATATCAACGATACTACTTATAGCCTTATGACTTTCTTGTATAAGTTTTGCTTTTTCTTCATCACTGCCATTTTTAAGATACTTGCTATATTTGGGTATCCGCTTATTATTTTCTTCATTTTCTCTAAGTTCCTTTTGAACCTCATCAACAACATTTATTTTCTTATGCGTGCAAAACTCAATATCATTGCCTTTTTCAGCAGGCAATTTTTTTGAATTTAAAATAGAAAAATCCTTTTTCTGCTTAACCATTTGAAAGCATTAAACAAAAACAGGATTAAAACTTAGATGTCAGAAAGTTAGCTAACTTTTTGTCCCTTTTTTGGCTCTGACACTAAAGATATAGTTTGCCCTTTGGTATGCCTTAAATACATTTTCTTTTGTATATACGAGAGAATCAGCACTACCATTATAATATTTATCACTCATAGCTTCTGCAATATATTCAAATTTTTTACCTTCTTGCCGAAGCCTCACAATTTCTAAATGTTTTTTAGATATTTTAAAATTGTCTCTTTTAATCATTTCTGTTTTGCTTTTGACAAGATTACTTCGTTTCTTTAAAAAATCTATAACAGCTCCTGCCGTAATGTTAGAGGATATTTGGATATTTACAGTATTATAATTTTCTTCATCGGGAATGTTTTTATCTTTAATTACTATTTTATCTGTTTCGGTATCAGTAGTTATTTTTATGTCGGGTTGTATCAAAGGAAGAAATATAGCATTGTAATAAGAGATAAAGGGTATTTGTTTAAATAGCTCCTTATGGACTACATATTTTTCATTTATTGTTGCTCGCGATATTCTTATTCCAAAAGCAGAACTATTAATTTGTTTAACTAAATCCGGCGGGGAAATAAGCGTCGAACGCTTTAAATCGTATTCATTGAGGATAGGTTGTTCAAATAATCCCTTATTTTTTCTAAACCATAGTATAAATTTTTCAAAGTCAGCATTATACTCAAGAGCTTTTGCCATATTTAGTGCGGTTTGGTATTCGTCTTTTAATTCTTTGTATGCGATTTTATTAGGTATAAGACGATAAATATTCTCAATGGTTTTTGTAGCTGAGGTGGGTTGATATTTGTAATTTAGCGTGTGAGATATGAAGTCTAATTTCATAAAACCCCCATTCAGAAGTTAAATTTTATACAAATATTTTACAAAATTTAAAAAGCCGAATAGTATGGGGTGACCTTTTTAACTTTGTGCTGTTCTTATACACATTGAATTTTCAATGCTTTTAGACGGATTTTGCGAAAATATTATTTTCACTCGGTGTTTTGGCTTTTTTTAACATATACTTTACAGCAAAATTTTAGGAGTATAAATCTTTTCAAAGTCTAATAAAATTTGTTTTAAAGGCTTATCAAGGTAGGTTAATGCTTTTTCTCTTATATCGTTTGTAATGCCGTAATAAGCTTCCGCTATACTGCCCGTAATAGCCCCTATTGTATCGCTGTCCCCACCAATAGATATTGCTTTTCTTATAGCGTCTTCAAAACTTGTTGATTCCAAAAATGCCGTTATTGCTTGCGGAACTGTTCCCTGACAAGTTTCGTCAAATTTATAATCTTCCCTTATTTCGTCAAGTGTAAAATCTAAATCGTAATAATTATCGTCAATGTATTTTCTAATTTCAAATACTGTTTTGCCTTGCCTAGCCATAAAAATAGAAATCGCTGTTGCCTCTGCCCCTTTTAATCCTTCCTCGTGGTTATGAGATATTTCTGTTACTTTTTTAGACAAAAGTTTTACTTCTTCAAGCGTTTTAGCTGCCCAACCGCACGCACTTACTCGCATTGCCGCACCGTTTCCATAGCTGTTATAAGGTTTTGGGTTATCATAATGAAAAATCCAACGATAAAAATAATCGCCATAACCGCAATTTGGATAGTTGCGTCCTATGCTTTGCATATATTTTATCGTTGTATCGCTTAAATGCGAGTAATCGCCTTTACTTTCAATAATAGCTTTCGCTATTGCAATCGACATAACACTATCATCGGTAAAAAAGCAATCTGCTGAAAACAAATCAAATGCTTTTACTTTTTCGTCATCAAATTCAAAACGAGAGCCAACAATATCCCCAACAATTGCACCTAACATATTAACCACTCCCTTTTATCTGCTGTTTAAGCCGTGAAAACGCTGTTTTTAGCCCGAAAATACTTAATTTTGACCATTTGTCCTGACTAAGTTGTAAAACTCCGATTTTTCGCAATATAATTTTATATCCTCTGCCTTATTTAGACCTAGACTTTTAATAGGGATGCCAAAGTATAATGCAAATACCAAGTCGTCAATATACGACTTTATTTTATCTTGGTAATCAGTATCAACAATTTTTAAATTTTTAAGTTCCGATAAAGATATACGCCTTTCGCTTAATAGTAAGCCATATTTATCCTCTATTGCTTTGCTTACTGCCGATAATAATTCTTTTGGTATTTGTAAGGCATACTCACTATCGTTTAAAACTAATTTTTCATTTTTTATCTCTACCGAATCAAACTGTTGTTTTGTTATTTTTGAAAAGTCTAATATATCCTTTAATAATAAATTTTCTTTGGATAATAATGAAGTAATTTGATTTATTACCTCGACTTTAATGTGTTGATTCTCTTTTGAGATTTTAGGAATGCGAATATATTGCTTTATAGATGTAATACTTGCAATTAGCAAGGCTTCGCTATCTATTTTAAGGAAATTGTTTAATAATAAAATATTTATAGGGCTATTTAGCAACGATAATAAATATAATATTTCTTCTTTATTATCTGAGGATATTATTAACCAATTTGAACCAACCATAAGGTTTTTATAATCAGAAAAGTAAAACTTTAACTTTGTATAACTCCATACAATTTTATACTGCTTTTGAAAAACTGGTAAGCCTTGTGAGCCTTGTGGAATTACAAAGTTTTTTCTGTTTATAAAATATTCCTCATACCCTACATTATATTGCTTAGACGATTTTGCAATTTTAAAGTTATCTGCGTTATTACTATCTTCTCTATTGTTTCTATCAAACACAAAACCTTTGTCCAAACAAATTTCGTCATAGTTTGCTAATACAGTTCTTCTGTAGTCTTCTATAGAATATGAGTTGTTCTTATATACCTCATAAAAGTTAATAAACTCTTCGTTTTGTTTTATAAAATTCCAATTTTCAACCTTTTGTAAAAGCTCTTCTTGCTCTACATAATTGACACTCTTTTTCCTGGAATGTAAAAACTTTTCAAAGTCAACATCGTCATAGTTATCATAATTTACTACTTTAACTTTATGATTATTTTTAGGCTCTTTCCTTGTCAAAATAAAAATTAGAGAACTTGTTGAAACAGGCTTTTTCTGCTTTAGCCCTCTACCTACAAACATCTTGCCTGCGAAAGTGATTATGGTATCAATGGTGGTGTGTTTTGCAAAAAAATATCTCAAAACATCTAAATCATTCGCGGTTAAAATTGTTTGTGGAATTATGTAGCATATTTTACCGCCCTCTTTTAACAAACCTAGACCTAGAGCACAAAAGAAAGAATAAAGATTTGGTTTTGGAGAATAAGGCTTTATTCTATTAGGAACAGTATTAAGATTTATCCCATACATATTATTCATAGACATCTTTTTTTCTTTTATTAATTGCGTAAATAATATTTTTTGTTTGCAACTTTCGTTATATCCTATGTATGGTGGATTGCCAATTACAAAGTCAAAACGCCGCCTATATGCATCAACTAAACTTTCTTTCATTTCTTTTAAATCATCTTCGTCTCTTATATAGCTTGCATATCCGATTTTTGTTATATTCCTAAATAGTGGCAAGTCATTTTCTTTTGAGTTTAATTTTGTGTCTGAAAATTCGGCTATACTGTCATTTGTTTTGAATAGTTTAATTTTCTTATCAATAGGATTGTTGTATTGTTCATTTACAATTATCGGTAGAAGCCTCATTAGTATGCTCATTTCTGCCAAATATAACGGAAATTCTGCTATATCCAATCCAAAAATATTATTATTCACTAAATCTTCTATTAGTTTTGCCTTGCTTTCGCTTTCATCATATATGGAATCTATTAACCTATCAACCGCACTATACAAAAAAGTTCCACTTCCGCAAGACGGATCTATCAAAGATATATTTTTATCGTCTGCCTTGTTTTTATATCTCTTTAAAATCTCATTTTTTGTAAACCCTATCTCGTCCAACATAAAATTCACTACCGCTGGGTCTGTAAAAAATTGTCCCTTATTTGTATCTTCGTATAGTTCCTTTAAATAGTTTTCATAAATATACCCAAAGATATCGTTTTTAATTTTTGAAAAATTATATTTTTTTATAAAAACGACTATATCCAGCCAAGGGGAAACATCAGCTACTGTTTTTTTAGGGCTTTTAAGGATATTCTCTAATTTGCTTGAAATGAATTCCTGTTCTTCTAAAAAAGGGCGGTATATCTTGTCAGATATAAATTTTGAAATGCTCGAAACTTGGTTTAATATTTCGCCGTATATGCCACTTTTTAAACCCTTATGTATTTCTTCAAGCCGTTCTTTAAACTCACTGTCAAAATTGCTATAACAATTATCAACCAGAGTTTTGTATAGAATGAATTGTATAAAATAGGCATATGTTATTTCGGTAGCTTTTTTAGAAGCTTCTTTTTTATCAAAAGCGTTAAAATAACCTTCAATATTTAACTTATTTTTAAAATTTGAGATTAGCTTTGTGATATCTTCAAAAAATAGTTGTCTGTCTTCCTCTATGTTAATGCTATCGTAGGGAGAGTTAAATAATGACTGTTGTCCCTGACCTTCGAAATATGACAAGTAGTAGTTTTCAGGTTTTGTGTATTCTGACCAAAAGGTTTGAAAGACATCGTTATTTTCAATTATGTCGTTAAGATAAAATTCTTTGAAAGCTGTGTTGTTGTAAAATCTCCATTTTTCGCCGTCGGTTAAAATGCCATATTTTTTATCTCTTTCAAGCTGATACCTGTATAGTTGCTTTTCTCCTGCTTTAATATTGCCGTATTTTTCAACTTCAACAGGTATTTCTATGTCATTGTTGTGTGCCCATAAAACAAAATCAGCTTGTCCGCCTTTTCCGATTTTTCTTGCTTCCCGTATAAATTCGTTTTTTCTTTTATCTCTTTTTGTTGATTCTTTGCCTTCATCAAGCCCAAAAATATCTTTACATTCAAAAACTTTTTGGACAAAGTTTTGCAATCCGCCAACTTCTTTACGCGCAAAACTGCTTTTTTCCTGTGTCCAAAGAGCGCTTAGTTCTTCCATTGTATAAGGCATTCTAACTCCTAAAGGTGCCTTAAAAAAGAAGGCGACCTCTTTATTTATGCGGTTATCAGTCCCACAAATAAAAAAGGTCGCCAAGGTTTCGTATGCCGTCCGAAGACGGCATACTACTCCCTATAAACATAAGCGACTTTTTTTGGGCTGATAACCGTATCTGTATTGCTACAAATAGGAGAAAGGCATTGTAAAACAACCCTTTCCACCAAAAAAGTCAATATTAAGTTTTAAGCCTTTTACAGCTTACACATACGACAAATATTCCTCAAATTTAACTTGCTTGTATTATATAAAACCAACCCCATAATTACAAATTTTTAATCCTGTAAGATTTATTTATAAAAGCTTAAATGATATACTTTATAAAATCTATGTTATATACAGGAGTTTTCTTTGCAGCCATTAGAAGAATTAGCAATTAGCGAATTATCGGATATCTTATATGATTTTCTACCCGGACAAGCCCATCCTTATGCTAACCAAAGCATATCTTTCAAGGGTATTGCTGATAAGATAGGGTTGTCAAAGTTTTGGCAAGGTGGGAGCAAAAGACCATCAATAAACATCTTGCTATCCCAGACTTTTGATTGCGAAAGAGGAAAATTTTGTCAGCTTATACTTGAAATAGTCAAAACCTCTATAAAATATAAACCGAAAGAATTATACAGGGAAAAAATCTCTAAAGTTAATGACTCACTATTAAAACTCAAGTTTAAAATTCCGGAATTACACGATAGAACTTTTTTAACGTCATTGCCTACTGAGAAAAAAGACGCTAACATAAAACATCCAATAGAAGTAGATAGAAAAAAAATATACTCTGATTTAATGGCGTTATCGAATTTAGAAGATACTCCGCAGAAAAGAGGTTTTGAATTTGAGAAGTTTTTAAATAATATGTTTTTAGTATTTGGGCTTAAGCCTCGTGAATCTTTTAGAGTTGTCGGAGAGCAAATAGACGGAAGTATAGAATTGGATAATGAAATTTATTTAATAGAAGCAAAATGGCATAATAGTCAGACATCAGTCAGTGAATTAGACGCTTTCTCTGCAAAAATCAAACGTAAAGCAGATTGGACAAGGGGGCTTTTTATCAGTTTTAATGGATTTACACAAGAAGCTGTAACTGCCTTTGAAAAAGGAAATGTTAATTTAATTACTATGACGGGTCAGGATATCTATTTCATTTTAGAAGGTAGTAATAACAAATATATAGATTTATTGGAGTGTTTAAGGCATAAATGCCGATATACTGCAGAAACGGGTAATATAATTTGCTCTGCTTTAAATATAATAGAACTGAATTCTAAGTAATTGTTATAAGGATTGTATATGAGTGAAAATGAAGAAAATGCGTCAATTGAGAATATCAAAGCAGAATTACAACAATATACGCCTAATACAAAAAAGAGAATTATTGAAAAGGTAATATTAGCGTTATTAGGAAGTATTCCTTGGATTGGTAATTTTTTGAGCAATGCTGCAACTTTTAAGACAGAAGAAAGTAGTATAAAAACATCAAGTTTGCAAACAATGTGGCTTGAAGAACACGAAAAAAAATTTAAAAAACTTCTTGAAACATTGTCTGAAATTGATAGGCGATTTGCACTTATGGGAGATCAGATAGAAGAAAGAATCAATAGCGAAGAATACCTTTCACTTGTTAGAAAATCATTTAGAGTGTGGGAAGATTCGGAAACTGATGAAAAGAAAAGATATGTTGCAAATTTGCTCACAAACTCTGCTGGAACAAAATTATGCTCTGATGATGTTATAAGATTATTCATTGATTGGCTAAACATATATCACGAATTACACTTTGCTGTTATAAGGGCTATTCATAAAACACCTGGTATGACAAGGTATTCTATTTGGTGTGAATTAAAAGATAGTAATTTGCCAAGAGAAGATTCTTCAGATGCGGATTTATTTAAATATATAATTAGAGAATTAAGCACAGGTGGAGTGATAAGGCAAGCGAGAGATACTACCGATGATGGAAGATTTATAAAGCATAAACCTGTAAAAAGTTCTTTTAAGACTGGAACAATGAAATCGGCATTTGATGATTCAGAACAATATATGTTAACAGGATTAGGTCAGCAGTTTGTTCATTATACTATGAATGAAGCAGTGAGCAAGATTGAGGGTAGAAGTAATACTGATTTATAATTGACTTTAAATTTATACCCTGTTGTAGTTATATTACCCTGGCTTACCCCTTATTGCTCTTTTCTGCATAGACTTTAAGAGATAATGCAAATTGATCGATAAAGCCGTCGTAAACTGGCGGAGAAGCAAGTGGACGCGCTGCGCTAAATTGCGAAAGCTTCATAAATTGTTCTGGTGTAAAACTACTCTGTAAGCTAATGACGCTTCCCACCCATTCGTTGGCATATCTAAATCGTGTAAAAACACTTGAAATGGCTTCTAAATTATCATAGAACATCTTTCTTGTGTAATCACAAGCAATAATGTTTTCGCCTGCATTTTCACGCCATATATCAAAAATTTCTTCTTTAATTTCTGTCGAAAACCTTTCGAAAATTTTATAAAGATTATGCCCTTTTACCACACCAACACATTTATTTTCTGCTATGGCTTTTAGGTATAACTCACAAGCAAAAGACATATTTACCATTTTGGGTATATATAATGGCTCATTTTCTCTTGTTATCTGCTTGTTTTCCAGTTTGTCGATTATACGATCCCAACTGCACCGTTTTGCCGCTTCAAAGAAATCATTGGCATTTTCCAATAATCCCGCAAGTCTTACCATTGCTTACCCCTTTTAGTCCCTTTAAAAGATACAAATACATTATATCATAGAAGAGTATTTGGGGTTATCCACCCAAACTTCCATTGTTCCGGTATTTTATGTATAATTGTTGAATAAAAGGGTGAGTTGAAAGACGATAAATGCCGTTTAGCTCATTGTAAAGATTTCGATAAAATTCTACTTGCCTCTCCACCTCACGGGATTTTCAGTTAAAGCAGACTTAAAACTTTTTTTATTTCTAAATTCTCTACTTCTCAAATGCTATCAGCGCAATTCATAAAAAATTTTACGAAATCCCAATACTTTGAAATAGTCCGGTTTTAAAATTTAAATAACAACCTGTGCCTGTCACCCTAAGCAAAGCGAACGGGTCTGCCGTTAATTGCATTATTGAAACTATTCAGTACGTCCGTCAGCGTTTCCTTTTTTCCTTTCCTTATAATATCCGGCAGCCCAAGCATTCACTTTTTCTTCATCTGCAATATTGCGACGCAGCACACCTATCTGTTGAATAATTTTTTTATTCAATTTCGTGTCCGTAGAAACGCGAAGCAATTCGTCAAGCATCAAAAGCGACTGCGCGGAATCGCCGATAATAGACATCAAAATCGCCTGATTGTAGCCCGCGGCAGGATTCCCTGTAGTTGTATATATTCTTTCATACAACTCGTAAGCTTTATCATACATTCTTTGTTTGACAAACTCGGCCGCGGTTTTCATTTCCGGGTCTTTTGAAGAATCTTTTTCAAGAGTAAATGAAATCTCAGACTGCCACGGAGCTATTTCCTTAGTAATTCCGGCGGTCAATTTGTTCACAATTTCAGATGCAAGAGAATACGTTGTTCTCAATGAGGAAACATAAGATTTCACGTCTTTGAGCGAGCCTTTTTTTTGCGTTTGATATAAAACTTGGCCGTCTATTCCGACTATTCTATAATCGATTGCAAGAACAACTTCACGGTAGGGCTCTTTGATTGTATATTCAACATCTACTTCTCTTGTACCCGATTGCCATGTCCCCTCTTCATCATAATAAGAATAGTTTTCTGTTTCCTTCCTTATCTCACTCCTTACCTCAATGCCATCGCGGGTAAAATACTCAATGATATCGCCCACAAGCGTCACGCCAATTTTTTTAGGCGCTTCGACGTGTGGATACAAAACTACAACCTTGTAAAGGTTTACAGACTTGATATTTTTTATAAGCGCGTTTGTAATATACTGCGCGGTAATATACTCGTCTTCGACATAAGGTTTGCCCGCTAAACGCAGATAGGTTACGATAGCTTTCTGATAAATAGTATCGGGCTTATAGTTATTTTCAAAAGGGACTACGGCTATTCTTTTAACTCCCGGAATGTTTGCAATCGGAGGATGATTTACTACGGTTTTTGCGACCGGCGCCGACGCACAGGAAAAAATCAAACAGCTAAAAAACGCAAGACAGGCAAACTTAAAAAATTTTAACATATCGCCTCCATAATAGCTTATACTTTTCTAATATATCTAATAACGTTTTAAGCAGACAAAACATTGCGTTCTTATGCTAATTTTTCTGCATTTTTTGATTACTATTTTGCTTCCATAATCAATATTAAGTTTTTATTTAAGCATTTTTAACGCTTCATTTCCAACGCTACTCCTTGAATTCCTATCAGGGACATAAGGCGTTGAAAGGTCTTAAAAACCAGAACCTCCGCGACCACATGAGCGAAGCCGGCTGATATTTACGGCGCTTGCAGAACTTTCAACACGCCAGATAGCCGAAACTTCAAATGCTCGCGGAGTGGAAGAAAACAAAACTGCAGGCAAGAAAGGCGGGAAAACAGCTAAACAGGCTAGGCTTGTTTATGAAAAGAATACCGGACAAAAAGTGGTTACCGACAAGAACTTCTTGGCGGACGAGACAGAAAGAAACTTGAATATAAGTAGGCAGCGGCGCAATGGGTTCGACACATCTACCTGCTAATTACTAAGTTCTACTACCACTACCTACCTTATAACAGGGCTTGTATATGGATGAAAACTTCCATTATCCCTGTATTTTGTGTATAATTGCTGAATAAAAGACTTGTTTTTTAGGCGGTAAATGCTGGTTAGTTCGTTGGATAAAGTTCGATAAAAAACATTTTAGAGAGGTGACAGAAATGATTAAATCTTATTCCGCGTTCACAAGCGAAATTGATAATGTTGAACTTGCCGTATCCGAAATATTGGAACAGCTTAATCCGGAAAAAAATTGTTTAAAAAGCACGGTAGCCGTTGTCCTTTGTTATCATGAATTCGCGACAAACGGCATAATTGCGGAGCTTTATAAAAAGCTTAAATTTCCTATCATCGGAACCACCACTACCGCAATCTCAACAAACCGCGGCTTTGGCCAGCTTGATTTCTCGATCCTGATGATCACCTCCGATGACGTCGTATTTACCGCCGCTTGCTCATCGTCTCTTGAAAACGGGCTGGAAGAGCCGTTTGTACAAATGTATAAAAATGCCCTCACGGGACATGCCGAGGCTCCGAAGCTTATCATCAGCGCCGCCCCGTTAATGCTTAATTATGCGGGAGATAATTATGTCGATGTGCTTGATAAGGTTTCGGGCGGAGTGCCTAATTTCGGCACACTTGCCATAGACAATACGGCGGATTATTTAGACAGTTATGTCATGTTCAATGATAAGGTTGGAAGAGATTTTTACGGCATTATTGTCGCAAGCGGAAACATTGAACCGAAATTCATTTATGCATCGTTTTCACCCGAATACATTTTTGCGCAAACAGCGACAATCACCAAGACCGACGGAAACATTCTAAAAGAAATCGACGGTTCTTCAGCCATTAACTATATGGAAAAGATCGGGTTGGCCGAAAACGGAAAAATCAAAGATGTGACCCACGCCATACCGTTTATCCTTGATTATGCCGGCGAAGGCATTCCTGTGTCCAGAGTCATATTGTCATGGAAAGGAGACGGGCACGGCATATGCGGCGGTCTGATACCGGAAGGAACAAAATTTAATCTCGGAATGTGGGACAAAACAGACGTTCTTGGAACTACCGTGTGCACTATTGAGAACATATTGCAAAACGAAAACATAAGCACGCTTATACTGCACTCATGCGTTGCAAGAAGCTACGCGCTAGGTACTGAGATTTTATCGGAAGCGGAAATAGCAAATAAAACTATTGCTAACAAAATCCCGTATATATTCGGGTATTCCGGAGGAGAAGTTTGTCCTGTTAAAAACGCAGCAAACGCAAACAGTTTCCACAACAATACGGTTATCGCTTGCGTATTTTAAATTTACTAACACACCCTAGGGAGGTAGATCCTTGGAAGAACGGTTCTGTACGATTGAAATTGAAAAATTAGCCGAAGAAAATAAACATCTTCGGATGGAAAATAAAAAACTGACACGCCAGATTAAGCTGGCGAGTGACAATATGATAAAGTACAGAAACGTTATAGGCGTTAAGGAAAACCTCAACACGGTTATTGCCGTAGAAAAATTAAAGCAGGGAAAGCAGCTTCAAGTCATTATAGAGAACACTCCGGACATCATCATTCTCATTGACGGCGCGATGAAGTTTCTGCTGTCCACAAAAAGTTTTTTAACGCTCGCCGGCATACCCAGTATCGGATTTTTGCAACACAAATCTTTCAGGCATGTATTTTCCTTATTTGCCGATGATATATGGCTTGAACATATGGAAAATATCTTTAAAAAAGTTCTTAAAACAAGCGAAATTCACTCATCTGACGAAAAACTCTATTTCGGTCCATCGCGTAATACGCGAAACTTTTCCATAAACGTTATTCCCTTTGCTTATGACAGCGAAGCAAATGACGGACTTCTTATAAGTTTTCATGATATGACCGAGCGTATAGAAATGGAGGATAAACTAAAAGAGGCGCTTAATAACGCGACATCTGCAAATAAGGCAAAAAGTAATTTTCTTGCTAATATGAGCCACGAGATACGTACGCCGATGAATGCTATTATCGGCATGACAAATATAGGTATATCCGCCGCAGATATAGAGCGGAAGAATTACAGCTTTACTAAAATTAACGACGCTTCAAGATATCTGCTTGCTATTATTAATGATATTTTAGATATGTCTAAAATTGAAGCCGACAAATTGGAACTCTCGCCGGTAGAATTTTATTTTAAAAAAATGCTTCAGCAGGTCGTAAATGTTATTGACTTCCGTATGAAGGAAAAGAAACAAAAGTTTACCGTAAATATAGACAAAAATATCCCGCAAATCATGTTCGGCGACGACCAGCGCTTGGCACAGGTTATAACAAACTTGCTTGCAAACGCTGTAAAGTTTACGCCGATAGAAGGGTCCATCAGCCTTAATGCTTACTTTTTAGGAGAGGAAAACGGAATCTGCCGTATAAAAATAACTATAGCCGATACAGGTATCGGCATAAGTGAAGAGCAGCAAATACGTCTTTTCCAGGCTTTTACACAGGCTGAAACCGATACGACGCGCAAATTCGGAGGAACAGGTCTCGGGCTTGTAATTTCCAAGGCTATTGTTAAAATGATGGGCGGAGAACTATGGGTTGAATCCCAAATCGGCAAAGGAGCCACTTTCGCCTTTACCACTAAAATGAGACGCGTTGAAATAAAAAAACAAGGGCTTACGGATGAATATCTCAAAGCACCGGAGCAAGACACTGATAAGGCGGCAGATATTTCAGGCATCTTTAAAGGACACAGCGTTTTACTTGCGGAGGATATAGATATTAACCGCGAGGTTGTAATGGCATTGCTTGAACCGACATCGTTAAACATAACTTACGCCGTAAACGGCGCAGAAGCTGTCCGTATGTTTTGCGAAGAGCCGGATAAGTATGAAGTAATTTTCATGGATTTGCAAATGCCCGAGATGGACGGTTTTGAAGCCACGCGCCGAATTCGGGATTCTGACAATCCAAGAGCCAAAAAGGTGCCGATAATAGCCATGACCGCGAATGTATTTAAGGAAGATATTGAGCATTGTCTTGAAGCCGGTATGAACGGACATATAGGGAAACCGCTTAATCTTAGCGAAGTTATAAAAACGCTTCGTATGTATATATCGTAAATACCGTAATAAATAACAAAAGCCGTTTGAGGGTTATAAAACCCTCAAACGGCTTTTGTTATTTATAAATTCCCCGTTTTCTAAATGCTATCAATGGTTAACCGATTCCTCCGTATCATCCATATCCTCCGCTCGACTCCTCCGGCACCATCCCTCCGAACCCGCCTGCCGGGTTTCGCCTAAGCCCCATTATAACGCTGAATCGGTAAAACAAATTTCTGAATTTGGACGGCTTTGAAACTTTAACAGCTCTGCGGATTACTCCGTCATCCATATAAATAGTAATTCCCAAAGATTGGTACTTGTACAAAATATGTTCTAAATCATTGCGCATTATGTCAGTGCGTACAATGACATTGCGAATTCCTTTGCCAATCAAGTAAGAAGCGGAAGGCATATCCTGCGGGAATATGCTCCAGCGGTTGTCATATTCGCCTGATATTACACGGCCGCTCATTCTGTTTGAATCAAGCAGAAATGCCGGCGGCGCGTCTAAGCTGATTCTCAACCCGGACAGCTCGACAGCGCCGTTATAAAGAGCATCCTCTATCTCATGCACAGGAACAATCATTTTCGACGCATTATAGTAGCGTACGCCGTTGTAAAGCGGAACCGGACGGTATCCTATATGCGCCAAAGCTAATCCTTCAAGCACACCATCTTTACCCGGCAAATCTACGATTATAGCCGCAGACCTGTCGGATTGTAAAACCCAGTCCGCTTTCGGAATACTTAAACCTTCAAAATTTTTTCTCCGCATATTAGCAAACGATACGGGTTTCACCCACTCTGTCCAAAGCGCGTTGTCTTGAGCCCAAATCTTATATACCTCGACATTGCTCAGCATTAATCGTTCTCCTTTCTTACCAATATCGGTATGTCTTTTGCATTTTTATCCATTCGCGCATAAGGGTTGATTCTGCCGTAAAACCCGGCACTTTTCCCGTCAACTGTAAATACTCCGACGCACAAATGATAGTGTTCCCCTGATTCCGTAGCAAGCGGACAACTGTGAAACATGCGCTGGGCTATCCAGTTTTCAGGATGTTTTTTGGCAGCTTTTTCAATAAGACGAAGTTTCTTTTCGGACATCGTTCCTTTGACAGAAATATCTTCGCCAACCCTTCCCAATGCCGGCTTAAGTATCCAATCGTCCGTTTGCCGGTCCACATACCTTGGGTCCGTAGTAATAGGCAGAAAGCTTTTCCACGCCGGTATATCCAATCCCAGTTTATCCCATATCAAAGGCAGACGTTTGGACTGCGCAAATGCCGCAACAGGGTGATTGCACGAAGGAGTCTTACAGTTAAAATATTCGATCCAATCTGACTTTTTGGACAAGTTTGTAAACCATTCCAGCGGATAAAAGCGGACTATGCCGTCTATGTTGCATGCTGAGCCTCTATCCCACTTGACGTTATCCGGCGCGACGTATAACGCATGGTACCCTGCATTTTCAAAGTAATCCCCCAGGAATTGCATAACCTGACGGTCATCCGAATATGACGTTGCATGTACAAACGCAATTGTGCCGCCCGGTTTGACTTTGGTTTTAAAAGCGTTCAAAAGCGAGTTTGCAAAATGCCGGCGCGGCTCAAATCCGTTAAAATACTTGCCGGCGATGACAGGAGCGACGGATGCTTCGGCCAGACCTCCGGGCACATCGCTGTTCACCTCTGATAAAGCCCATCCGTTTTCGGTCGGATGAAAGTCAAATCGCATAAGCCTGATATTTTGGCTTTTGTCATAACTAATCTGCCGGCTCAATGCCTTTAATATTTTTTTCGGTAATCCCAGATTTTTTGACAGGTCGGGCCTTTGGAGCAAAGATTCTTCCATTGCCATGGTTTCAGCCGACAACTGCTCCGCCCACAGTTCTAATTGTTCAGCCGTGCCTGAATCCATAAGAAGAGCGTGTCTTGCAATTGTGTTGCTATCACCTACTTGCGGATCCCATTTATAAGCATTGAAAATAATTTCGTATCTATAATCAGAATAGCTTTCGTCAGGGATTACTCCCAATTTTATTCCTTTATCCATAGTTTTATTTTCCGAACATTGAAGGCAATATGGTTATGCTGATGACTGCGATTATTATAAGCGTAATTCCCCATAGAACAGAACTCACAAGTATAGATATATCAACATCAGAGCCGGATATATTGTTTTTCCCGCCGGTTATTACGTTGTGCGGCAACGGATATGCGCCGAAGACAGAATCCGACGGATTGTTGACTGGGGTATTGTTATATTTTCCATTGATTATAAATAATAGTTCTGCAATAATTGCCATTAAGGTTAGCGGAATAGCAGGCCATCCGACCATAAACTCGACAATTGTCATGTAAGCCGAAGTCCAGTCGCCCGACGATGCTCTGCCCAAAATAATTCCGATTGCAAGCAGGAAGCTTCCAAGCCGGATACCGCATGACACGTCGCGCTCTATCGTTACCCGTTCGAACGCTTGCGTAAAAAGATTCATGATCAAAGCAAGCAGAATCCAGGATATCAAGCCGAGAGCGCCCGCAAAGACAACACACCCCCAGCCCGGACCGTCGCCGATATTTGCCGCCGCGTAAATGACAGTCAGACCAAGAAAACCGCCGGTAAACGCAAATAAAGCGGCTTTGTTGTTCATATTCAAAATGTCGTCAACCCAAGACAGGTTGAAAAAAATGCTCATAACAATTACGCCTAAATAAAGCCATGCGAAACCAAGCGCCAGATAAAAATTAATGTAATACCGATCATTGACAACATCATGCGACGCAGCCGTTTCTAAAATATATAAAATCATGAAAAAGACAAGAACCGGAAGTACTCCCAATACGAGCTTTGCCGATTTACCGCGATTTACCGGCCAAGCGGAAAGTATCCGTCTATACCATGTAAAAAGAAAAAATGCCGCAACTATTGCGGATACAATCAAAACTATTGTCTCTAATTCATTCAGTGCTTCCATTATACCCAATTCGAGTATCTCCCTGTAGTGAATTTTCTGCCGAAATACGATTTATTTTTCTGTATTTTAACACGCAATTTATTATATAAAATTCAAAAAAATTGTGCTATAAAATATTGTTTTACAATCCTCGGTATATCTTTCATTGTTCTTGTATTTTATGTATAATTGCTCTATAAAAGGCTTATTGCGGAGAAGGTAATATGAAAAAAACATTGATGTTACTTATCGCATTTGCGCTTTATTTCACAATGGCGGCACCTTGCATATACGGAGAACAAAAATCCGATCCCATACCTATAGATTCTCTCTTTAACGATTTAAAAGCCGGAACAATTTCATTTGAGTTTGACGATCCTGTAACTGTGACAGGTTATGTATTAGAAACCGGCATAAGCAAATACCTCACTCCGTATGTTTCGCTTTCGAATGAAAAAGGCGGGCGGCAATACGCCGTGTGCGTTTTGCCGAGAGCCGATTCCCTGAAATTAAAAGATTTTGCCAAAGACGAAAAAGTGGTTATTGAAGGCAGCTTTTATGCTTTCAGAGAAGACAAAGTAGTAATTAAAAAATGCAGAAAGATAAATAAATAAACATCTGCTGCTGTCAATTCTGCGAGTTTATCCTGCGCGAAGTCGCAGGACAGAATCTATGGATTTATAGACCCTGCGACGGAGTTTACACTGCACGTAGCTGCAGGGCGCAGGGTGACAAATTATAGGTTGACAAATAAATTATGAAAAAATATATTTCAAAATGGCTTGACGAAGGGTTGATAAACGCAGAGCAGGCAAAGCGGATGCTTTCTGATGTTGAAAAAAATTCTTCGCAGTCAAATTCCAACAAAATAATTTACGTTTTTTCCACGATAGGCGCGGCGTTTGTCGGCGTGGGGCTTATTTTGTTTACCGCGGCTAACTGGCAGGCCATACCTTCAATAGTAAAAATACTGATGTTTATGGGACTCGCATTCGCAAGCGCTTTCGGCGGATATTACCTTGAATATGTAAACAAAAATTACCAAAAAACAGGCTCGTCTCTGATTTTTCTAAGCGCGATACTTTTCGGCGCTCTGATTTTTTTATTGGCGCAGATATACCATACCGGGTCAAATGAAGGTTTGCATTGGCTCGTGCTGATATGGACAATATCCGTTTTCCCGTACGTCTATATTTTCCATTCCCGTTCGGTTTCCTACCTTGTTTGCGCGCTTTTAATAATATGGTTCAGTATTTTTATTTTCGCTAACAACGATATAGAACGCACAATGAAGTTTTTACCGGTTTTTTATTATCTGTCCGGCATTTTTCTTTTTTCTTTCGGAAAAGTAAATGAATTTATAAAAGACTTTTCAAAAGTATCGGACGTTTTTGAAAAATCCGGTTTTTTTGTAATTATGCTAAGCCTGTTTATACTTACTTTCTCATATTCATATTTTACTTTCGACGAAGAATTTATACTGTTTGATTTTATGGCAAAATTTAAATTTTTACCTGTAATGCTGGCTCCTTTGATTATAATTTCATCCGTGTTCATGTTTCTCGCGTCTTTCTTTTTCAATCCCGCTAAAAAAAATAATTTAAGCGAAAACATACTTGTAACCGCGATATTGTCTTTCTGCATTTTAATTTTAGGGTACAGCTTTATGCCTAAACTCGTTACGAATTTATTTTTCGCCGCAGTAACTCTTATCGCGATTTTTACCGGATATATTAAAAAAGAAATGTTCTATAAGGCCTTGGGAATATTCTGGCTTATAATTTTTATGATAGTAAAATATTTCGACATGTTTTGGAATCTGCTTCCGCGTTCGATTTTTTTTATCGCGGGCGGAATAATTTTGGTTTCCGCGGCGTTATTTTTTGAACGCAAAAGAAAAAGCTTAAAAACGGAGATAAAAGTTTATGAACCGTAAAAAAGCTTTCTTAATTTTAATGTCCGCCTGGTTTTTGCTTGCCGCGTCTTTTGTTATTTACAAAGAATACAATCTGCGGTTCGGGAAAAGCGTAATGCTTAAAGTCGTTCCGGTTGACCCGAGAGATTTATTCCGCGGAGATTATGTTATTTTGGACTATGAAATAAGCCGCAAAACGCCCGAACAGAAAATTTTAGGCCATTATGGAGAATATATTGAAGATGAAGAAGTTACTAACGGAGGCACGGTTTACGTTTCTCTTATTAAAGACGGTAAATTTTATAAAGGCGGAGACATATATAGAAAAATGCCCGAAGAAGGTCTTTTCATAAAAGGGAAAATCGACAAAAAGCGCAATAATTTTACTATAATTTATGGTATCGAAAATTTCTTTGTTCCCGAAAATAAAGGATTGGAACTTGAAAAAGAAAGAAACGCAAACAACATGTCCGCGGAAATAATAATAACTTCCCGCGGAGCGCCGGCAATAAAGAATTTGTATGTCAACGGCAAAAAAGTAGATTTTAAAAACAATGAAAAAAACAATTAAATTATTTTTTATTTCCGTTTTATCGCTTTTTATCTCTTACGCTTGGGCGGCGGAACCGGTAAAAGCCCCGAAGTCAAAGCCCGTCAACGTCATTATAGACGGAGAGTATTTTCCCGGAGTAAGCATTTACACTGTTTCGGAAAACACTTATTTTTTCTCAATAAGAGAAGCCGCCGAAATTTATAACGCCATATTAGAATGGAAACCCGTAAGCTCTCTGGTTTCAATGTATTTCAACAATAAAAAAATAGATATAAAAACAAACAGTAATATTGTTACTTTCGGAAAGACCGAAAAAAGAATGTCTTTGCCTTCAAGGCTTATAAAAGGCGAACTTTATGTCTCCCCGGAAATATTTACCTCGCCGGAATTCTCCGATATAGCCGAGACCGACACTACATGGAATCAGAATGCTTTGATATTAAACGTTACGAATCGTTCCAACATTTCATCCATAAGATATTTTACGACTCCTCAAAACACTCAGGTTATAATACAGCTTACAGAACCTCTTCCTTATACGGTTTCAAAAACAACCGGAGCTATTGCCCTCGATATCCACCGCGGGAAACTACAAAGAGACTTTATATACGCCAACAACGGAGCAATACGCGACATTCTTTACGATACCGAAGGAAAATCGGCAAAAGTAACAATCAATTTACAGCAATCTCCGAAATTTGTAAAAACTATGAGGCTTAAAAACCCGGACAGAATCGCTATAGACATAGAGCATTCCGAAGATATAGATTTATCGTACCTTGCCGAAACGACCATACCCGAAAGAGAAGAAATCGACTCGTCGCAAAAAGAAACAGCCGACTCGCCGGACCCCACTCCTCAGGCATACGGACAATTACAGATAAGCGAAGAAATAGCCCCCATAGAATTGGGCGAAGACAATCTTGACCTGGCAAAAGTTCCTGTGGTAAAATTTGACGAAGTAAACATTATAGACGACAGTTATGTAATTATAGACGATACGACTACAATCACCGAAGTTATGCCGCTAAAAGCGGTTACGGCGAAAAAAGATTTTAAACGCAAAAGAATAATAGTTGTGGACGCCGGCCACGGCGGAGAAGATCCCGGAGCAATCGGTCCCAACGCAACCAAAGAAAAAGACATAAATCTGGCCATAGCTTACGAACTGCAAAAGCTTCTTGACGCGGACGACAACTATGAAGTAATCCTCACGAGAAAAGACGACACGTTTATACCTCTGGTTGAAAGAACAAATATAGCAAACGAGCATAATGCGGATTTATTCGTTTCAATACACTGCAACGCGAATTTTAACAGAGCCTCCAGCGGATTTGAAATTTATTTCTTATCGGAAAAAGCCACTGATTCGGAAGCCGCGGCCACGGCGACTCTTGAAAACTCCGTTTTAGAGCTTGAAGGCAAACCTACAAAAAAACGCGCGCGGCTCCAGGATATGTTGTGGTCTATGATGCTAAACGAATATATTAACGATTCTTCGGAACTTGCCAGCTTTATCGCGGCAGAAACTCCGGGAAGGCTTAAAATACCGAACAGAGGCGTAAAACAGGCAAGCTTATATGTTTTAAGAGGCGCGCAAATGCCTTCTGTGCTTATCGAGGCCGCGTTTTTAAGCAATTATGCCGAAGAAGCTAAATTGAATACCGACAGATTCCAATCGGCCGTGGCAGATTCTATTTACGAAGGAATAAAAAAATTCTATGCAAGAAAAGATAAAAAACAAACCGTTAAGAAATAAACCTATCGGCATATTTGATTCGGGACTCGGCGGCCTTACCGTAATGTCCGAAATAAATAAAACGCTGCCTGATGAAAGCATTATTTATTTTGGAGACACCGCCCGCGTGCCTTACGGCTCAAAATCAAAAAACGCCGTAATTAACTTTTCAAAAGAAATCTCAGGGTTTCTTGTAAAAAACGGCGTAAAAATGATAGTTATAGCATGTAATACGGCATCGGCTTTCGCTTTATACGAACTTAAAAAGAATTTGGATATTCCGGTTATAGGCGTAATAGAACCCGGAGCGGAAATTGCCGTTTCAGCGACAAAAAATAAAAAAATAGGAATTATAGGCACGGAAGGCACGGTAAAAAGCGAATCTTACGTCAAAGCAATAAAGAAAATATCAAATTCTTCCGTATATCAGCAATCCTGCCCGCTTTTTGTTCCGCTTGTAGAAGAAGGCTGGACTAAAAACGAACTGACGGATTCTATCGTTAAATATTATTTAAAACCGCTTTTAAGCAAAAATATAGACACTCTCGTTCTCGGCTGCACGCATTATCCGCTTTTAAAAAACGCTATTCAAAAGAATACCGGAAAAAACATAGTTCTTATAGATTCGGCAAAAGCCACGGCGCAAAAAGTAAAAAATATTTTAATAAACCGCAATATGCTTGCGGATAAAAACAATTCAAAAAAGCTTAGCTTCTACGTAAGCGACAATCCCGAAAAATTTAAAAGAATAGGAAGCCGTTTTTTTTCGGGAAAAATATCGCGTGTTAAAAAAGAAAATCCGGAGCAAAAATGCAATACAAACTTTCGGTAACAAAAGGTTTCGCCTCGGCTCACTGCTTGAGGGAATATAAAGGCAAATGCGAAAATGTCCACGGTCACAACTGGAAAATCCGCGCGGCTTTCAGCGGCGCTGAGCTCGATAAAACAGGAATGCTCATGGACTTTACGGACATCAAAGCGCATCTCGATAAAATTATGGCGTATCTTGACCATAAATTTCTAAATGAAACGCCGCCTTTTGACAAAATCAATCCGACTGCCGAAAACATAGCGTTTTATATATTAAACGAACTAAAAAAATTTGAAACTTCAACGGCTAAAGCCTGCGAAGTTGAAGTCTGGGAAAGCGAAACGTCATCCGCAACAGTAACGGCAGAGAACAGATAAAAGAAAACAGCTAACGGCTTTGTTGTCATACCGGCGAAAGCCGGTATCAATGTTGTCTTTAAATTTATACTACAACAACAAAAATGGATTCCGTTTTTCAACGGAATGACACTACACAACAATGAATAAACAAAAAAAAGCTATTGTATTATTTTCAGGCGGGTTAGATTCAACTACGGTTTTATATTACGCGTTGTCTAAAAAATATAATTGCCTCTGCCTTATTTTCGATTACGGACAAAGGCATAATAAGGAAATAGCCTCTGCAATAAAAACAGCAAAACGGCTTAAAGTAAACTATTCCGTAGTCCGGCTTATGCTGCCATGGTCAAAAGACGTTTTAACGAATAAAAACAAAAAAGTTCCCTCGCATAAAAAAATATCGGGTACCATACCGCCAACATATGTTCCGGGAAGGAACACTCTTTTTCTTTCTTTCGGATTGTCCTGCGCGGAATCAATAAACGCCGAAAAAATTTTTATAGGCGCGAACGCTCTTGATTTCAGCGGATATCCTGATTGCAAACCGCAGTTTATAAACGCATACAATGACCTTCTAAAATCTCTCGGACTTAAAATTAAAGTCGAAGCTCCTCTTGTGCGCATGACAAAAGCTCAAATAATAAAACTGGGAACAAAATTGAAAACGCCTTATCAACATACATGGTCGTGTTATAACGGCTCAAAAAATCCTTGCGGAGTATGCGATTCGTGTAAATTAAGGGCAAAAGGGTTTCATGAAGCAGGGATAAAAGACCCGATTTTAAAAAACAGTGAGGAGTGAGGAGTGAGGAGTGAGGAATTAAAAGCAACGACAATAACAGCGCCGATATATGAAGTTTTTTTTTCATATCAGGGCGAGGGATTATACACGGGACTTCCGCAGATTTTTGTAAGACTCGCGGGCTGCAACATAAAATGCGGGTATTGCGACACGGCTTATTCGCTGAAAGTTTCAGATAAAGCGAAATATTACACGCTAAAACAACTTTTACATAAAATCGAACAAATCTATGTTAAAAATAAAAAATATTTTTTCGATAAACCTTCGGTTTCTATAACCGGCGGAGAACCTCTTATATACGCTGATTTTTTGGCAGCAATGCTGCCTGAATTAAGAAAAAAAAGGTTTGGAATTTATTTGGAAACAAACGGCACTTTTCCGGACAATTTAAAAAAAGTTATGGGTTTTTGCGATATAATATCAGCGGATTTTAAATTCGCCTCGGAATGCGGGAAAAGTTTTTGGAAAGAACATAAAAAATTTCTGGAAATATCAGTAAAAAAAGATGTTTTTGTGAAATGCGTTATAACAAACAAAACGCTTTTGGGCGAAATAAAAAACAGCGCGAAAGTAATAAAATCAGTTTCAAAAAATATACCGGTAATCCTGCAGCCGTCTATCGATAAAAATATTCCGCATATAAAAAATCTTTATCTTTTCCGTTCGGAACTGAAAAAAATACTAGCCAACGTATACGTAATGCCCCAAATGCATAAAATATTGAATTACAAATAATAAAATTTATGATATATAATCGTTAAAAATTTTATTGAATTCCGACAAGGTTTGCGTTTTGTTAAACATATCCCTTATTTTTGCGGCGTTAGGCAAATCTTTTACGTAATAATGACAGACTTTTCTCATCATTATAAGACCTTTCGGTTCCCCGTAATACTCTGCGGACATTTCAGCGTGTTTTTTGAACCAGTTTATTCTTTCCCCTTTACCCGCTTTGGGGAGTTTCTTCCCTTTATTAAAAAAACTGTCTAATCCTGAAAATATACTGTAATTTCCTATCGCGCCTCTGCCTATCATAAGCCCGGAGCAGTTCGGAATTTTCATAAAACGCTCCGCGGTTATTTCGTCAATTATCCCGCCGTTTGCGACAATCGGTATTTCAGCGCCTGCGCAAGTTTCGGCAAAAGCCTGTAAATCAGGTTCTCCGGAATGCCCTTGCGAAGCGTATCTCGCGTGAACGGCAGCCATTTTTACTCCATTGTCCGCGGCAATTTTAATTATTTCGGGAGCGACGTTTTGACCCGGAACAAGCCCTATGCGTATTTTGATTGTAACCGGAATTTCAACATTTTGTACTACAGCCGCAAGAATTTTTGAAATAAGTTTTTCATCTGCAAGAAGTTTTGCTCCGGCTCCCGCTTTAGCTATTTTTCTCACCGGGCAGCCAAGATTTATATCTATAATATCAGCGCCTAAACCTTGGACAATTTTTGCGGCCTCGCCCATACTATGCGCGTCACCGCCGAAAATCTGAGCCGCGACAGGTCTTTCGGCGTCATTAATTTTTAAAAGTCTTTTTGTTTTATCATCGCCGTAAACCAAAGCTTTAGCCGAAGCCATTTCCGTGTAAACAAGCCCGGCACCGTTTTCTTTTGCGAGTATTCTTAACGGCAGATCGGTTATACCCGCCATAGGCGCAAGCATTAAATTATTTTTAAGTTCAATTTTTCCGATTTTGATTTTTTTCATAACGTCAACAACAACCCCTCACCCTCTGTTCGCTACGCTCACAGCCCCTCTCCCGCAAGGGGCGAGGGAAATAACTGCAAAAAAGCCTTTGCCGTTCACTACTCACTACTAACTACTCACTGTTTTTAAAGCCAATTTTCAAGCTGCAGAGACGGTTTTGGTTTTAAACTTTCCGAAGAATATTTAAGACCGTAATATTTCTGCTTTAGGTATGCGGCGCAGCCTATCATCGCGGCGTTATCCGTGCAGTACAGAAGAGAAGGAATGGAAACTTTTATTTTTTTGCTTTTTCCGGTTTGGACAAACATTTTTCTTATACGCGAATTTGCTGATACCCCTCCGCCTAAAACTATTTGTTTTAATCCGAATTGCCCGGCCGCTTCAAACGCTTTAAAACATAATGTTTCGGCGATTGACTCTCTGAAAGAAGCGCATATATCATTTAAATGTTTATCGTTTTTTACGGGATTTTGTTTTAGATAATTCAAAAGAGCTGTCTTAATACCTGAAAAAGAAAAATCCCACGAGCCTTTAAGATAAGGTCTTGTAAAATGAATGCTTTCGGGATTACCTTTCCCGGCTCTTTTATCTATTACCGGTCCTCCGGGATAAGAAAGCCCTAACATTTTCGCGGCTTTATCAAATGCTTCCCCTGCCGCGTCGTCCCTTGTCGCGCCCAAAAGCTTATATTTGCCGAAATCTTCGACGATAATAAGTTCCGTATGTCCGCCGGAAATAATGACGCTCAAAAAAGGAGGTTTTACGGACTTATTTTCGATTAAAGAAGAATATAAATGACCTTCTATGTGATTTACCGGAATCAGCGGTTTGGAATAAACCGAAGCCAAAGATTTTGCGGCAAGCGTCCCTACAAGCAAAGCTCCGGCAAGGCCGGGACCGGCCGTAAAAGCTACGGCGTCTATTTTATTTGCAAAATTATCAAAACTTATGCCTGCGTCGTTTAAGGCTTTCAATATTACGCCGTTGATATTTTCTATATGCGCCCTGCTTGCAAGTTCAGGAACAACGCCGAAAAATTTAGAATGGATGTCAATCTGCGAAGATATTACAACGGACTTGACGTTAAATCCGTTTGAAACAACCGCAGCAGACGTTTCATCGCATGAAGTTTCTATGGCAAAAATGTTCATTGTATACTGTTCTTTTTAGGAGAATTGACAAAAGTTATGTTTGAATAGTGTCTGTCAGGAACAAAAAACTTATAAGCGATTGAACCGTCGGGATTTTCCGTTTTGCTCAGACCCACTTCCATAGAACGCGCTATAGCTCTGAAAGGTATCTCAAAATTTTCCGCCTTCTTATCCTCTTTCAGCCTTATTTTTTTATAAAACTCGTTCCATTGCGCACGGGAAGTCGTCCTTTCCCTGACGTACTGGCTCAATATGTCTTCCTGCGTAACGCCTCCGGCAACCAAAGAGTCTACAACTCTTCTTTCAAGTTCCACGTCGATCGATATTTTTTGTTTAGGATGCGGCTGAATCGCGAACCACAATCCTATTCCGCAAAAAAATAATACGATTATATATAATTTTATAAGAGGATTTTCCTGTT
Organism: Candidatus Endomicrobium embiratermitis; assembly: GCA_009781315.1. Classification (GTDB taxonomy): domain Bacteria; phylum Elusimicrobiota; class Endomicrobiia; order Endomicrobiales; family Endomicrobiaceae; genus Endomicrobium; species Endomicrobium embiratermitis. The sequence continues at coordinate 36,987 of WQYI01000006.1, forward strand.
TTGTTTCTTTGGGCACCTTTAAACCTCATTAGATGCATAGAAGTATGGAGGCATAGAGGCATGGTAGAGACAAACGTCGTTACTATGCATCCATACATCAATACATCTATGCATCATTTGTTATTTGCCTTTTTTGTCGTCTTTTTTAACTTCTTTGGCGGCGGCAGCCTCTAATGCTTTTGACTCTTTTATCATATCAAAAACTCTGCCTTCTCTTATTATTTCTATGGCTTTATTTAAAACCGCGTCCTCGATTTTATTTTCGTCCGCGACCTCGGGTTTCGGATTTTTATCTTTTGAAAAAATCATATCGGATTGGGCGTACAGTTTTATTTCGTCTTCTATCGTAACTTTTATTTCTATGTCCGGATTAATTCCGTTTTTGGTAAGATTGTCATCTGAGCGGTTAATGGGCCTTCCCGAAGGCAGATAATATTTGGCTATCGTAAGCCTTAAAGCCGTACCGTCGGACAAAGGAATAACGGTCTGAACGCTGCCTTTACCGAAAGTGTTGCTTCCTATTATCAACGCTCTTCTAAAATCCTGCATTGCGCCGGCAACAATTTCCGAAGCAGACGCGGAACCTCTGTTGACAAGTATTACTAAAGGAATATCGGAAAATTCTCCGCCGCCTCTGGTAAAATATTCTTTTTTCATTTCTTCGCTTCTGCCTTTGGTTGTAAGAGCCAGCGTTTTATCTTTTATAAACATACTTATGATATCTATAGCGGAATCCAAAAGCCCGCCGGGATCATTTCTTAAATCTAAAATTACGGCCGTCATTCCCTGTTTTGAGTAATCCGTAAGCGTTCTGTTTAAATCCGTCGCGCTTTGGGCATTAAATTCGGAAAGCCTGACATAAGCTATACCGCCGTCCAAAAGGACGGATTTTACGGTTTCGATTTTAATTTTTTCCCTTACGAGAGTAAACTCTAAATCTTCCAAAACATTGTCTCTTGAAATCGTAAGTTTTACTTTTGCGCCGGCTTTTCCTCTCATCAAATCTACCGCTTCGTCGCTTGGCATTCCTATCGCGGATTTCGAGTCTATTTTAATAATCCTGTCGTCCGGAAGAATACCGGCCCTGTATGCGGGAGTGCCCGGCAAAGGCGAAACCACGGTTATAAAATTATTTTTTACCATAATTCGCAAGCCCACGCCGCTATAAGCGCCTTCCGTTTCATTTCTCATATCTTTATAAGCTTTTTCTTCCATGTATTGCGAGAAAGGGTCGAGCGTTTTCACTACGCCGTGGATTGCGCCTGTCACCAAATTTTTAGCGTCTGTTTCGGAAACATAATTGGCGTTTATTATTTCCATTATGTCAACCATAAGCTTGAGTTTATCGTACGTCTCGTCGGACGCGGCAAAAAGATTAACGGTACATAAAGAACAGACAATAAAAGCCGTCAAAAACATTTTTAAAATATTTTTCATTTTTTTCTCCACTTTAACTACAGATTATAGAGAAGAGAGTATAGAGAATAGCTAACAACACTGCTTTATTTCCAACTCTTCGCCGTTAGCTATTCTCTTTTCTCTATTATCTATTCTCTGCCGTTGTCGTTAATTCCTAATTGCCTTTTATAAGCCACAGCATCGGATTGTCCGGAACATTGTCATGCCTTATTTCAAAATATAAGACACTTTCGTCGCCCGAACCTAAAACCGCCAAAACAGTTCCTTTTGAAACTTTCTGCTCGTCCTTTACTAAAATTTTATCAAGCTGGCCGTAAACGCTAAAATAAGAATCGCTATGTTCTATTATAACAACTTTTCCGTAAGAACGGAAATTACCGGTAAAAACAACGACTCCCGAATCCACGCTTTTAACCTGCGCAAAATCTTTGGCTTTTATTTTTATGCCGTTGCTTATAACGTAAGTATCAAGCTCTTTGTGCTTATTTTTTCCGAAATTGACGGCTACTATGCCTTCAACAGGCCACGGAAGAGCTTTTCTGTATTTCGCTTCGCGAACAGGCGTCCGCGCCCGCGCCGTTTCTTTTTGTTTTTTTTGCTGCTTTTGCTGTTGTTGCATTTGCTGCTGCTGTTGCTGTTCCTGCTGCCTTTGTTTTTGAGCCTGCGATAACTTTTTTATAAGATCCTGTAAATCTTTGGCGCTTTCGTTTAAAGATTTGATTTCGGCTTCCGCGACGGCTTTTTTTCCCAAAGTGCTTTTAAGAAGTTCGTTTTTTTCAAGCATAAGATTTTTTCTTTCTAAAACGAACTTATTTTCTTTCCCTTTAAGGTCCAAAAGCTCGCGTTTTGCTTTTTCCCATTTTTTTACGTCAAAAGAATACGTATCCGCGACTTTTTTTTCTTTATCAAAATTTTCTTTTTTACTTCTAAAGGCTGCCTCCATAATTTTATATACGAACGGCTCCTTTTCATAAGAGATAACAAAAGTCGCCTTATGAAAAAGCTCGAATTCGTCAAGTATGGATTGATTCCATTCAGCGCTTTTTGAAAAAGCGCTGTTATATTGCCTTGAGGCGTTATCAAGATTTTTTTGCGCCGTTTTTATTTCATTTGCAATCTGAGCAAGGTATTTTTCGTTTCTTTCTATTAAATCGTTGAGATTTTTAAGTTCTCTTTTAAAAACCTTTTCCTGAAGAGCAAGCTTATCTTTTTCAATTTGTTTGGCTTTAATTGTTTTATTTACTTCGGAAAGCTGCTTGGATTGGCTTTTTATATCGGGTTCCTGGGCAAATGATAAAACAAACTGTAAAAGACATATGATGACTGCCGTGTATTTTTTCATTTTAGTCTTTAAAAATAATTCCGCAAACCGCGGTAAAAGGTATTATGTAAAAAACGGCTCCCTCTTTTACGGACAAAGGATATTGAACAAAAACGCACACCGTCCACAAAATGACAAATCCCGCCGCAGACGCAAGCAGATAAGCGGAAAATCCGACGGCAAGTTTCCTTGCGTTTGATTCATTTTCCGCGACAAACAAAACCGACTTGAAAACAAAAAAAACAAATATTATAATCGCAAAAATAAGACACGCGTTGAAATAAAAATCAATAACGTTTTTAATTTTCACGTATTCGCCGTAACTTGTAAAATCAATAACAACTTCGTCAATCCCTTCGATTTTTAAAAGCCCGTTTTTAATTGAAAGCAGATTATCCTGCGCAGGAAAACCTTTCGGCAAAACTTTTAAATACGCCTGAAAAGATTCTTTGTCTCCTGGGACGGAAACGTCTTTGAGAAAAGGATGTTTTTCTATGGTTTTTAAATAAGCGTCTTGCGCGGATACAAACTCCTTCGTTAAAACAAGACCGGATGACTCGACGGCTTCCCAAATCACGTCTTTATCTTTATGGTTTTTATCGAGAAAAACGGTTATGGATAAACCGGAAATAATCTTGTCCGCGTCGCTTTGCAGGGAATAATAATAGTTTGACAAGAGAATGAAGAAAGCGCAAAAAACCGCCAGAGAAACGAGTTTTAAAGCTTTAGAAATAACGTTTATATGATTTATATTTGCATCCATATACCGGCTCCGCGTCAACTCCGGACAAACACGGTTTCGTAACGCTTTTTGTCCATAAGATTACTATACATACTGTCGTATTCCAAAACGGATTTATCCCACGAAAAATCGCTTTTGAAAGCGTTCTGCACGAGAGTATTCCAACTCTGTTTGTCGTTAAATATTTTTTCCGACTTAAGAATGGTCTGCACAAAATCTTCGCCGTAAGTTATGTTAAACATAAAACCGTTACCCTGTTTTATGTAATGATTGTAATAAACTATCGTGTCCGACAAACCTCCGGTGCGGTTGACAATGGGAATTGTTCCGTAAGCCAAAGATATAATCTGGCTTAAACCGCACGGCTCGAAACGCGAAGGCATCATGTATGCGTCGCATCCCGCGTATATTTTATGTGCCAAAGGTTCGTCGTGTCCGAAAAAAACAGCGACATTTTTAGGCATTCTTTTTTTTGCTTCCTGCAAAGCGTACTGTATATATTGGTCGCCCGAACCTAAAATCACAAACTGCATATTTTTGCCGGAAAGCTTATAAACAGCGTCCGTTATTATGTCAAAACCCTTTTGATTGTCAAGGCGCGAAACGCAGCCGAATAAATACGCGTTTTCGTCAACGTCAAAGCCGCACAGTTTCTGGAGTTCGGCTTTGCAGATTTTTTTTCCCGAAACATTGCCTTTTGAATAATTCGCAGCGATATATTTATCGACCGAGGGATTCCAGTATTCGTAATCTACTCCGTTTAGTATGCCGTAAATCTCATCCTTCCTGGAATTTAAAACAATTTCCATCCCTCTTCCGTTAAACTCTTTTATTTCCAAGGCATAAGTCGGGCTTACAGTGGAAACCGCATCGGCAAGCTGTATGCCGCATTTCATGCAATTCAAATTATTATGGAATTCAAGTTTGTCCGGAGTAAAATCTTCCCATGAAAATCCGGCGGTTTCAACCGTCTCGGCCGGAAACATACCCTGATAAGCTATATTGTGTATGGTAAAAACCGAAGATGTATTCCAAAAAAATCCGTCGTTTTTCAAATTGGTTTTTAAGTAGGCCGGTATCAGCCCCGTTTCCCAGTCGTGGCAATGTATAATATCGGGACGAAACATCAAAGCTTTTACGGATTCTAAAGCGGCCCGGCAGAAAAAAATAAATCTTTCTCTGTTGTCGCCGTAATCCATGCCGCTGTCGCCGTAGGTGCCGGGGCGGTTAAAAAAACGCATATTTTCTATAAAATAAACAATTATACCGTCATATTCGCAATATTTTATTCTGAAACTTTCCGTATCTTTTCCGACTTTTACCTGAAGCCTGTATGGCAAAGTCTGCAAATCGTACTTTTTACCGTCAACGGTCCTGTATTTGGGAATGATAACTCTTACATCATGCCCGAGATTTTTAAGATATTTCGGCAAAGAACCGACAACATCCGCCAACCCCCCCACTTTGACAAAAGGAACGCATTCGGAAGCGACCATTAATATATTCATTATTCGCTTTCCCTCAGATATTTGGCGGCGTCTTCGGGAGACACGGGATTTACATAAAGTCCCGTTCCCCATTCAAAACCCGCGGTCTTGATAAGTTTTGGGATTATTTCAATATGCCAGTGGTAATGCGGCATATTTTTTTCTTTTAAAGGCCCCATATGTATTAAAGCGCTGAACGCCGAATCGTCCAAAACTTTAGAGATTTTTGAAAAAACAGATTTTGTTATCCGCGCGCAGCTTGAAATTTCAGCCGCGGATATCGTATCAAAATCCGAAGCGTGGTTTTTCGGCAAAATCCATGTTTCAAAAGGATATCTTGCCGCGTACGGGCAAAACGCCGTAAAGAATTCGTTCTCGTCAACTATCCTTATTTCGGAGGAAAGTTCCTGGGAAATCATATCGCAGAAAACACATCTTTCTTTATAAGAAAAATATTCTTTCGCGCCGTTTATTTCTTCTCTGACCCTTTTCGGGACTATGGGCATAGCTATAAGCTGCGAATGAGGATGCTCGAAAACCGCATTTGCAAGAATGCCGTAATTTTTAAAAACAAGGATATACTCGAGTCTTAAATCGTTTCTTAAATCCTTGATTCTTGCTATGGCGGCTTCATATATAGTTTCATAGTATTGCGGGGTAATTCTATCCTGCTTAATATCGTGTTCCGGCGTTTCTATAATTATTTCGTGCGCGCCTATTCCTTCCATCTTGTCATACATGCCTTCGCCGCGCCTTTTTAAATTTCCCTCTATTGCCAAAACAGGCTGATTATTGGGAATAACCCTTAATGTCCAGCCTTTGGAGTTAGGCATCCTGCCGGAAATTTTTGAATAAGCCAGAATTTCAGGCCTTGTCATATATTCGTTTCCCGGGCAAAACGGACAGGCGGAATGATCTTTAGGATACGACTCCGTTTCCGAAGGATCACTTTTATTAAACCTTCTGTCGGAATCTATTATAACCCACCTGCCGATTACCGGGTCGCGTCTGAATTCAGGCATTACAATCCTCCTAAAAATTTTATTCTTTCAAGAGTTTTTGCAACATCGGTTCTGTTAGGATTATATTCCAAAGCTTTTTCCATAAGTTCAACTGCTTTTTTTCTATTTCCGGAAGAATACGCCTTAAGACCCGCGTCGTAATACTGCTGGGCTAAAGCAGCCGAAACATTTTCTTTTTCTTTTATTGCCGACTGAAACTTAGGATTATAATTTATGGCGTCGGTAAATTTAACCAAAGCTTCGTCAAATTTTCCTTGTTTAACAAACGCTTGCCCTTCCCTGTAAAAACCTTCGGCAATAGCTTCCCTTGCTTTGTTAGAATAATCTTTTATGGATTGGTTTAAATCGTAATAGCTGTTTTTTATTGATTTTTCCCTGAGGCTTACAAAAGCCCTTAAAGCTTCTTCGTATCTTCCGTTGTTAAAATAATCCACAGCCTGGTTATAATACCGCTCCATTTCTTTCTGGATTTTCTGATTTGAAGATAAAACGGAATCGTCTTTATCGGCAAGCCTTGTAACCTGTTTTTGTTTTGATTGCGCCTGCGCCGATTTGGCGTTTTTTTCAGTTTCTTCGGAATACGCGATATTTAAAGCTTTTTTTGAAAGTTCGTAATATTCTTTCGCGTCCGCGCGGTTCGGATCAGCGGTATGAACCGCGCTAAAATGCTTTGCGGCCCTGTCGTAATCCGCCATATTGTAATATTCCATGCCCTGGGTAAACAGTTTATCCGCCTGCATTGAATTTATTTTGGATATGCGTACATTAATTGTGCTCATATATTTCAGAGCACCGGCGTTTTCCGGATCTATATCGAGAATTTCCCTGAATTTGTCTTTTGACGCTACAAAATTTCCTTCGTCAAACAACTTAATCGCCTCGTTCCACAATTGTATGATTTCTTTTTCATATTTCTTTCTGTTCGCCCGAATTTCAGCCTGATAAAGCTTTTTGCTTAACTCGGAAAGACCCGCTTCCGCTTCAGCGTTTTCAGGTTCAATGCTTAAGACTCTGTAATAATAGTCTCTTGCTTTTATAAGGTTGTCTCTGTGAAGTTCCAAATCCGCTCTGCGCAGATATTTGTTCACTTGCAGTTCAAGGTTTCTTTCATAGATGTCAAGGTCGTAAATTATTTTTTTCAAATATTCTTTAGACGGGGCATGATTAGGATATATAGCCAAAATCTTTTCAAATTCCTGCCTTGCGTTTATAAAATCTCTTTTATCGTAATATTCTTTGGCTTTATTGAAATTAGATCCTAGATAATAATCAAAAGCTTTTTTATCATCCGTAACGCCTCCGAACATAAACCCTAAACTCACGAGGTGATAAGCGTCGTAGCCTTCCGCCATAGCGGAAAAAGAATAACCTATATTAAACGAATCGAAATTTAAAAACATACCCGCGGTAAAACCTTCGTTTATTTCATCGTCTAAATCCCTATAACCCGCCTTAAAAGTTACCGGATAGACAGGCGAGATTTCGACTCCCGCAGCTACTCCCGTGCCGTAAGAAAAAAATTTCATAACGTCGCCGGTAAACGCAATGCCAAGCGGACTAACAGGAATCTCATACCTTAAAGCAAAATTGAAGCTTGCGGGAATTTCAAAAGACTCGGCGCCGGTTATTTCAACCGAACTTCCCAAATTTTTTAAAGCGACAAACGCCCAAAGCCCGCTTATAAACGAGCCAAGAGTGTAATGTACGCCCAAATCCGCCGTAAAAACCATTTTAGACGTATCGCTTGCCGACAACTGGTATCCTTTAACAGTTAGTCCTAAACCGCCCTTATCCGCGTAAACCGGAACCTCCGTCGAAAACGGCAAAACGAAATTAATAAAAACAGAACTGTCGGAAGAAAGAGCTTTGCCGTCGGGAGTAATAATATCCACGGAATCGAATCTGTCATAAGTTCCGCCGATAGTGAGATTTCCGTATTCCAAAGGAAGCATTAACGCGCCGGCTGTGCCGTAAAGACCGCCGTAAGCGGCAATTCCGGAAAAATCGAGCCTTTTTGACAATACGCTGAAATTAGAGGAAGGATTTGCGGTAAAACCGAGAGAATTCAATGAAAAAGACGCAAGAGTACCGCCCATGGCCTGCGAACCCGCGTCGTAATTTAAAATAAAAATATTAGACGCCGGAATTTTATTTGCCGCAAAAACCGTTTTATGAAGAACAACGGAAAACAGAAAAAACAGAGCAAAACAAACGCATATTTTTATTTTTTTTTTCATTTCAAAAGCCTGTTCATATACAAAACGAGCTTGTCAATATCCAGAGGCTTAAACACACAGTCGTCTGCGCCTTCCGCAAAAGCCTTATCTACATGGACCGTCATATCGCCGGTTATAAGTATAATCGGAATATTTGAAAAATCTTTGCTCGCTTTTACGGTCTTTAAAACTTCAAAGCCGTTTATATCGGGAAGATTTACGTCAAGCAGTATTAAATCCGGTTTGTCGGCCGACAAAGCTTCATAAGCGCTTTCCGCGCTTAAAGCCTTTATAATTTGAAAGTTTTTAGTCTCCAAAATACTTTCCGCGGAATCTAAAAATGCCGCGTCGTCGTCAACAATCAGAATTTTCTTCTTTTCCACTTTTATTCCCCCGCTTTTTCAGGAAGCATTATTATATTTTTTTTCTCTAATTCTCCGGAAGGTTCCACATCCAAATCTACGGAATCGACAAGATAATATGTTTTTTGATCTAAAATTTTATACCCCAGAAATTTTAGCGTCATAATATAAGAGCCTTTAGGGATTTTTATGCCCAAAGGATCCTGCGAAGAAAAGCCGGCAAACACAACAGCCCCGTTTTCCTCTATTACGACATGAACGTTTGATAACGGATTTGTATAATTTTCCCAGTTATTAACAATATCTTTGAAAATCTCGAACCTATACGCTTTAGGCACTTTATCGTCTACAGCTTTAAAAATACGCTTAATTTGTTCGTCGTTTGCCGTTCTCACATCTAAAGAAATACCTGAAACAGTTCCGGTAATTTCATGCAGTTCTTTTGCGCTTTTTTTATGTTTCTGTGAAAACGATATTAAAAACCCTGCGCTTACCGTCGCCAAAACAACTAAAAACCCTATAAAATAAATACTTGTAAAAAAATTTCTGTCTCTGGCGGATTTAGGAATACACACGTTAAAATCGTATTTGGCTAAAAATTTATCCTCCGCGGAAGACTGAAGAGAAGTATCATCGGCTACCGTAACAGGACTGAAAACATAATCTTTTGTAGGATTATAAAAAGTGTTATCTTCGTCTACCCTTAGCGCCAATGCCGTGGTATTGTCTCTCCCGCCGGCATTATTGGCCGCCGCTATAAGCTCTTTCGTAACAACGTTAATATCTTTTCCGTGGATATCTACTATGTCTTTTATAACGGAATCTTCTATTTCGCCGTTTAAACCGTCGCTGCACATTATGTAATAGTCGCCGGGTTTTACCTCAACGGCTCTGTAATCAATTTTAATTACCGCTCCCGTTCCCAGAGCCCTTGTTATCATGCTCTGTATTTCGACCGTTTTTACGTCTTCTTCTCTCATTTTTCCTTCTTCAATCAGCTCATTAACTTTGGAATGGTCTTTGGTGAGAAGCTCTATAATGCCCGCTCTTATTCTGTAAAGTCTGCTGTCTCCCGAATGATATATGTGCAGAAGTCCCTTTTCAGCCTCAACTTTCGTCGCGACTACGGTAGTTCCCATACCCGCGAGTTTCGGATACTTAAGGGTAAGATTATATAACATTTTATTAGTAAGCATTATTGAAGCTATAGGACGAAGTATTTCGATATTTATATGGCTTAACTTGCTGCCTACGATACTTTTTATCTGGGCATCGTTAAGCTTATCGGAAGAGTTCAGCATAACTTCTACGGCGCACCTGCTGGCAAAATCGCCGGCGGCCCCGCCGCCCATTCCGTCGCATACTATAAAAAAATCTTTCGCGGAATTTATTCCGTAAGCGTCCTGATTTTCTTTTCTTACTAAACCGGTGTCTGTCCTGGCAGAATATAGAATCTTCATAGAAATTCAACCTTAACCTTTTTAGAACTTTCCCTCATGGCAAGCCTTACTTTAATAACTAAAAATACGACTAAAAGCGATATTCCTACAAATAACATTTTCCTGTATTTTGACTTGTAAGCGTCAAGCCCGTCAAAACCGGTATGCGACTGATTTCCCAAAAACATAGGCCATACGCGGAAGTTTTTCATAGTTCTCGCATTAGTGTCGATTACCTGAAGCGCATCCGTGGAATTTGCAAATAAAATATTTAAAAAACCTTTCCCGAATAAATCGGCAATAACAGGCGAAGAAGTAATCGGGCTGTTGCTGGCTCTTATTTCAGCCATTACTTCAAACTCTTTGCGTCTGGGGTTACTTTTAATAACCATTATTCTTCCGTCTTCCGTGGCTATTACGAAATCCATTAAACCGTCTTTATCAAAATCATACATTGCCGGCGAAGATATCATCCTTCCGGCGCCGGGAATTTGAAGCTTCCACAAAAGCTCTCCGGTCGGATATCCGATTTTTCCGCGCAAACCTAAAACAGAACCGTTTGCGGAAACAACAAACACGTCGCCTGTGCCTTTCCCGGTAAGATCCGCTACAAGCGGCGAAGCATTGCGGGACAGACCCGCGGGAGGAGTAGGTTCGACAAAATACGTCCAGCTGACGTCAAATTTACTGACGTCTATTGCGGAAATATACTGAGGAACGTTTGACTGCACTATAACGGCCGGAATGCCGCTGCCGTTAATATCGCCGACGACCGGAGCTCCGGCTATAAGATGCGGTTTGTTGGTTTTTGCAAACAAGTCCACGGTCTTTTTTGTCCTGGACTTGCCGTCTATAAAATACACCTTGCTGGCGTAATTAGCCACTACTACCATCGGAGCAATGTCTTTTGTCTGGTAAAGAACGGGGCTTGCATATATAGGAGCTTCCACATATTCGGTATATTTTTCATACAAACTGTCATAACCGACGTTATAAAGGAAGTGTACGGCGCCGTCTTCTGAACATACGACTATGTCCATTTTTCCGTTACCGGTCAAATCCGCTACAAGAGGAGTCATTTCAGACACCACGCCGCCTAACATTTCTTTTCTTATAAGGGTGCCGGACAGTCCGTCAAAAATAAAAAGCATTGAGGAATCCGACAAAACTATTATATCTTTGGTCCCGTCGTTATTTACGTCGGCAAGCATCGGCGAAGTCTTGCCTGAATTGAAAATTTCTATCTGGCGCCATAACGGGTCTCCTGTTCTGGCATCCCATGCGTATAAAAACCCCGACGCGGTAAGCATAGCTATGCTGTTTCTGCCGGTTCCGGTCAGGTCTCCCACAGCCGGAGTGGAAGTAATATCAAATTCCTCGAAATTTCTTAACGGAATATCTTTTCTAAAATCCTGATTAAGGCTCAAAGACAATTTCCAGCCTTTAGATTCCGGCGATAATAAAGAAATTCCGCTCCAGCCGGCCACTATATAAAACAGAGATACGCCTAAAACCGTCAATGTAAACAGCAAAGACAAAGGCCTTATTATTTTCAGCAAAAATATGCGCTGCTTAGCCGGGAGCGAATAATTTTCGTTTTTCGAACTTACAAACCTGAATATCGTCCTGCCTATTGAAATTTCATCGCCCGGTTCTATAATCATACTGTTAAGCTGTCCGACTTTTTGCCCGTTTACCGCAACTCCGCCAGTGCTTCCGACGTCGGTAATAAAAAACTGGCTGCCGTTTACGGAAATTTTGGCATGTCCCTTCGAAGCCGTCATATCGCCGGAAAGAACTATGTCATTTTCAATACCGCGCGGAGACTGCTGTTCCCTGCCTATAAAAGTATCGCCGTTTTTTACGGAAAATTTCTTTCCGAAAAATTTCCCGAAAATTCCTATAAGATAATAATCCGGCGCCTCCGGCGAAACATCGGGCGCCATAACTATGTAGTACTGCCCTATACCTATTATATCCCCGATTTTAAATTCGGATTCCGAAACTGTTTTACCGTTTAATTTTGTTCCGGTTATTGTATTCTGGTCCTTGACCGAATACCCTCCGTCTTTAAAAATAATCGAACAATGATGATCGGAAATATTACTGTCTTTTATGAGAATATCATTGCCCTTTTTGCTTCCCACAAAAATTCTGGATTTACGTTTGAGCACGTATTCGCCTAATATTTCTTCTTTTTTCTTCAAAAACAGCCTTGGCATTGTTTACTCCCTTATTAACCAAAAGTGAAGAGCGCTAAGTGATTGCATAGTAATCACTTTTACTTCTCACTTTGCCTTTATTATCTGGCTATAAAAAATTTATACATGTCATTCAATCTGTTTTCCACTCTTTCAATATCCGAACGCATTTCGTCTTGCGATTTTCTTATTTCGCTTTTCATATCGCCCGCAGTAGGCATTTCCGAAATGATTTTCCTTAATTCATTAAGCTGGTCTATAATAAAGTCCGTACCGACCGAAGAACCTTTCCCTTTTGCAGGCGACGCGGCAACAGTCCCTCCCCCGGAGTCAAGCTCATCAAGTTTTTTAGACAACCGCACATAGTTTGTCTGTATCTGTTCAAGAGTTCTTTTTATTTCAGTTATATCTGATGAAAACGAATCGCGCACATAAGAAGTCTTGTTTAAACTTGTTACGGTTGATTCCATGCTCTCAAGTCTCTTTGACAACGAATTAAGCTTTTCGTTAATAATGTTTATCCCGTTAGCATCATAAGAAACTTCGGAACCTTTATTTCTGGATTTTGACAACCCCGCTATCTGATTTTCATTTAAATCAATTCTCTTTGCAAGCAAATCAAGTTTTGAAATAACGTCCGCCTCTGTGCTGCTAAATGTTTTTGAAAATCCCGCTATTTGATTTTCATTTAAATCAATTCTCTTCGAAAGTAAATTAAATTTTAAGATGACGTCGTTTAAGTCCTTTGAAGAAATTTCGGAACCGCTGCCTTTAGAAACCGTTTTTGACAGTCCTGATATTTGATTTTCATTTAAATCAATTCTCTTTGCAAGCAGATCAAGTTTTGAAATTATGTTATTTATGTCCTTTGAAGAAAATTCAGGACCGCTGTTAGAAACTGTTTTTAACAGCACTGCTATCTGGTTGTCATTTGAATCTATTCTTTTAGCAAGCAGATCAAGTTTTGAAATTATGTTATTTATATCCTTTGAAGAAAATTCGGAATCGCCGCCTTTATTAGAACCTATTTTTGACAATCCTGCTATTTGATTTTCATTTAAATCAATTCTCTTTGCAAGCAGATCAAGTTTTGAAATTATGTTGTTTATGTCCTTTGAAGAAAATTCGGAATCGCCGCCTTTATTAGAACCTGTTTTTGACAATCCTGCTATTTGGTTATCATTTGAATCTATTCTCTTCGAAAGCAAATTAAGTTTAAAAACGATGTCGCTCATGTCCTTTGAAGAAAATTCGGAATCGCCGCCTTTATTAGAACCTGTTTTTGACAATACTGCTATTTGGTTATCATTTGAATCTATTCTCTTCGAAAGCAAATTAAGTTTAAAAACGATGTCGCTTATGTCCTTTGAAGAAAATTCGGAATCGCCGCCTTTATTAGGACCTGTTTTTGACAATCCCGCTATTTGGTTTGAAGTTAAATCCATCCTCTTTGAAAGCATATCCACTTTCACATTTAAAGAATCTATATTTTTTAACAAGGAAGCCGAACCTTTGAAGCCTGAACCGCCTCCGGATTCAACCTGCTGCTGCAATTCTCTGAACACCTTAGAATTTTTTAAACTGCTGTCCAAAAGCATCGGCATATTAGGCGTTAAATCGGAAATGAGCTGAACTATATCCACTCCGTCCGACGATTTACCGCCTTTTTTTTCAAAAGAAGAAATCTTGTTTTTTAAACTATCGAATTCCTGACGGGTTATAAACGTTTTAGACGCATCAGCGGACAGCGAGGCAACAGCACTTCTTGTCCTTTTGTCGTATTCATAAAGAGCCTGAAGCAAAGATCCTCTGGTTACAGGCTCTTCCTCGACAAAAACGGTTTCCCCGTACCTATCGATAAATTTGGGCATTTTTGTACTGAACTCATTGATTATCTCCCTTAAAACAGGATCATTAACGTCGCGTTTTACGGCTGAAAACACGGGAGCGGCGTTTACTGTCATAACTGCGGCAACAAACAAAGAAATCATCTTTTTAATTTTCATACCGCACCTCTTAAAATAAAAATTCAACTAAATTTTATTTGACTTATTTAAGCGGTTTTGCGCAATTCACGCAAAATCTAAGTTTTCTTCCGGCCGGCACTGTATTTATATAACCGCAATAAGGACATAATATTACCTGAACGTCACCTTCTTTTTCTTCCGGAGAAGTAACGACAGGCGTCCTAGGTTTGTCAGGTTCAGGTTTGTCAGGCGCAGGAGGAATAACAACTATCGGTTCTGTCTCTTCAGCAGGAGCTTCAGCCACCATAATTATTTTATGACTATATCCCCTGCCGGGAGCTAAAACAACGTCAAACTGCTGTTCTATATAACCTTGCGCGACAACTTTTCCTATTACCTGACCCGGGTCAAAAGTGTCAGTCCACGCGCCTTTATTATTTGTTTTTCCGGCGATTTTATCGTCAATCCAGACAAAAACGCTTTCAAGCGGAATTTCTTTTCCTTCACCGTTTAAATACACTACGGATATATTGAGAGGCACTTTTGCATAAACCATTTCCGCTTTTACGGAATTTATTTTTTCTATATCGACATTGTTTCTCACGTAAGGTTCAAATTCGTCCGCGGTAAAAGTAAATTTATAAACACCGCTGGGAAGAGGAACGGTAACCGGCTTGCCGGTGCCGACTTCTCTTGTAGTCTGAAATTCTTTGCCTTCAATTTTAAGTTTAGCTACAAAAGATTCGGCTCTGCTTTGGCTTGATTGAACCCTGAAAGTAATATATTTATTCATTTTAACAAAAAGTTCCGACGCAGACGCAGCCGAAATCTCAACTTGTTTTACAGACTCGCCGTAGCGGCCTTCAGGATCCATAAATCTTACTTTGTAATTTCCGGCTACCATATTTGTAGTTAAAGGAGTAACTCCTCTGGGCTTGCCTTCGCCGTCAACATGAACCGTCATTTTTGACGGAACGGAAGTAAATTTAAATTTCTTAAACATTCTGCCTTTTATGGTAAATATATTTTCTCCGTCTATGTTTTTAAGTCCGGTTTCCCAGAAACGTTTATCGACATCGCCGAATATTTCTTCTTTGGTAGATCTTGAAAAATCTATGTTGCAAAACCCGTCTTCGTGCCCTTTGGATTTTGAACCCAGATCTTCAAACCCGGCAAGAGCAAGCCTTACGGTATGCTCTCCGGCGCTTAACTGTATTTTACACGGAGTAACGCCGAACTTATTGCCGTCTATATAAACATCGGCTCCCTGAGGGTCGGAGTTTACGTCGAGATCAAAATCGAAAACAAGCTCTATCTTTTCATTTTTCCTTCTGTCGGACCTTGACGTTCTTTCTTCAATTTTGACAAGACGCCGCACCGGTCTGAAACCTTCCTTCAAAGCCACAATATCATAAGTCTGCGGCTGTATTTTTCTTAAAGGAATAGGCATATTCGAACTTTCGCTCTGAAGGATTATGGTGCCGTCTCTTGCTTTCATGGTTACCATGGCTCCTGCCGGAACCGTGGTTATTACAATGTCCGGCGGATACATTCTGGCATACACGGCTTTTCCGAAAGGAGTAATTTGTTTAAAAATATCTATGCCGAAAAATAAGAGCGCCGCGAAAACTATAAAAATCGCAGTTTTTATTATCCTGCCTTTAAGCGCTTTAAATTGCTTTACAAACCAGTCCCCGACTTCTTCAAAAACCGTTTTACCTTTGGCTTCTTCCTGAACCTGCGAAGGCGTTTTTGCAACCTTTTGCGGCTGTGCAAAATTATCAGACGGAGGTTTATCATACTGCTGGGCCGCATTCTGGGACTCAAGAATAACGCCGGCTGCTGCGACTGTTTCAACATTATTTTGATTTTGTTCGTTTTGGAAAGGAGTACTTTGAGACTGAATGTCCGACGGAGCTGTATTGATTAAATCTCCGACCATAAAATCATGACAAATTATCCTCTGGATTGAGGTATTATTCTTTATTTCCTGCCTGTCTACGGACTTTATAATGTTGACTACACTGTCGGAAGCATTCAGATTGTTTTCCATAACTTTGGAAATAAAAGACGCTAAATCCACAGACAATTCTTCGGTCTCAACGCCTTTCAAAAGCCTTCTTAAATCGCGGTACATTTCTATGGCTCTTTCGTATCTTACGTCTTTTTCCTTTTCTAAAGCCTTAGAAAGTATTTCCTTTATTTCATAGGGAAGTTTAAAACCTTTAAGCAAGGCTATGTCGAATTTCTCGTTCATAACCTGTTCTTTTATCTCATGATTTGTACCGTTGTAAAGCTGTTTGCCCGTAAGCATTTCATACAAAACAACGCCTATGGAAAAAATATCGGAGCGGTGGTCTATGCTAGATTCGCCTCTTATCTGTTCCGGAGACATATACGGATATTTTCCGGTTACTACGTTTTGTTTTATGCCGTCTTTTATTTCGTCGGCGGTTTTCGCGATTCCGAAATCGCTGAGTTTTACGTTTCCGTCAAATGAAATCAAAACATTTCCCGGAGATATGTCGCGGTAAACTATCCCGAAAGGCTTGCCTGTTATCGAATCTCTCGCCACTCGGTTGGCGTAATCAATTGCCTTAAGCACGCTTATGCATATTAAAACGGAAAGTTCCCAGGGGATTCTTATCTGAAGTTCATTACATCTTCTTATTACGTCTTCTAAATCAACGCCTCTTACAAAGTCCATTGCAATATAATAGGCGCCGTTGTTTCCTTTCCAGAAATGCTGTACCCTTACGATATTGTCGTGGATAATATTTTTAGCTATTAAAGCTTCTTTATAAAACATTTCCACAAATTTCTGTTCCGAATATTCTTTGCGGAGTTCTTTGACGGCAATAAAATTTCTGAGGCTGAAATCGTACGCCTGCCATACGACGCCGAAACCGCCCTGTCCTATTTTTTTCACGGTTACATATTGGTCATTAATAAATAAACTTAAATCCAAGCCGTTAAGAGATTTACTTTCAGCCATTATTCATCACCTTTAACAATATTATTAGGCATATTATAATATATTACATATTGATTTTACAATAGTTTTTTAAAAGATTGAAATTCGAAGGCCCGGCCTGCCCTGCAACTTCACGCAGAGCGAACTCCGACATCTAAACTTCCGTAATCGTTTCAGTATTATTACCAACGGTTTCAAAAGCCTGTTTATCGACAATTGCAGGTTCGGTTTGCAGCTGCTGTGCGTACTGCGAATCAACGGTTTCTTTTTCTCCGCTATTAAAAGGCAGTTCCGGTTCCGGGAGATTTTCAGTCTGCTGCGCTTCTTTAGGCACATTATCTATCAGCGGAAGTTCGCTTAAATGCGCAAGACCGAAATGTTTTAAAAACTCCTGCGTCGTGCCGTAAAGCAAAGGCCTTCCGAGCGTCTCTTTTCTTCCGACTATTTTTATTAACTTTCTTTCAAGAAGCGTATCTATTACGCCCGAAGATTCCACGCCTCTTACTTCGTCGATTTCAGCTCTGGTTATCGGCTGTTTGTAAGCTATCATGGCAAGCGTTTCAAGCGCCGAAGGAGAAAGTTTTAAAACATTTTTTTCTTTGAGAAGCTTTTTTATCCACGGCGAAAAATTTGTTTTTGTCGCGAACGTCCATCCTTCCGCCACGAATTTAATTTCATAGGGCTTATTCATATTTTCATATTCGGTTTTTAATTCGTTTAAAAGATTTTCAATATTTGCCGTATCGGAATAATCTTCTTTGATTATGTCTTTAAGCTCTTTCAGGCTCAAAGGCCTTTCCGACACAAAAAGCAAAGCTTCCAAAACTTGTTTAACTTCAGATATTTCCATCTTAATCCTCTCGATTTTCCTGTTCTGTTTCAGGTTCAAGTTCAAAATCGGGCGCCGGAACTTCCGTACTGAGCGGCTTTTCTTCTTCAATTAATCCCAATTCTTCTTCCTGTTCCTTTACGTTATCTTCGACTTCCTCATTATAAACTTTGTAAATCCTTATATCCTGAAACAGCTCCGACTGTTTCGCGGCAACTTGCCTGTTTTTTATAAGTTCCAAAACGGCCATAAAACAAACAATCAAAGCCATTCTGGTTTTTTGCATTTTTAAAATTTCGGTGAAAGAAATGTACTGTTTTCCTTCAAGTATATCAAGTATTTCTCTTATTTTTGTTTCTATCGGAATTTCCTGATACATTATTTCTTTGATGTCGTCAGGCAGAGCCGTCAACGCTTCGCGGAAACTTTCCATTAAATCAAAAATCGTCGCTTCCAAAACAAAATCGGTTTTATTTACCACGGGCGCGGGTCTGTAATAAATCTGGGAATTTTCTATAGCCTTATAAGATAAAAGTTTTCCTATCTCTTTATATTTTTGGTATTCAATCAATTTATTTTTTAAATTGTCAAACGGGTCTTCTTCTCCGTCTTTTCCGATTTCCGACGGCAAAAGCGTTTTAGCTTTTATCTGCATTAAAGTTGACGCCATAACGAGAAATTCGCCCGCGATATCTATGTTAAGCTCTTTCATCAAATCGAGATAAGAAAGATATTCGGAAGTTATATCGGCTATTTTTATCTCGCTGATTTCCAAATCGTTCTTTTTTATTAAATGCAAAAGAAGGTCTAAAGGACCTTCAAAAGTATCTAAATGAATATCGTATGACATAATTTCCTTTTAACAACAAAGTTCAAAGTGAAAAGTGTAAAGTGCAAATATTGTGTTTCGGCAAAGCCGAAACGAATTTTAGGTTTTTGCAAGGCAAAAACACATCATTTCAACTTTTAACTTTGCACTTTAAACTTTGTCTTTTAAAATTTCAGGGCTTTCCTTATTTCCGTCATCGTCGCATGCGCGGCTTCTCTCGCCTTTAAGCAGCCGCTTTCAAGTATCTTTTCCAAATACGCTTTATCGTTCATTAAATCTTTTCTTTTATCTGCAAGAGGCTTCATAAACTCCGAAAGCATTTCCATAATCTGTTTTTTGCACGCCACGCAGCCTATTGTTCCGTCTTTACATTCCTGTTCTCTAGTTTTATAATTTTCGTTAAATATTTCGTGAAAAGCAAAAACCACGCAGCCGTCCGGATGCCCGGGGTCGTCTTTTTTTATTTTCTTCGGGTCGGTAAACATACTACGGACTTTTTCTTTTATCGAATCGTCGTCTTCACCCAGAAAAATAGAATTCCCGTACGATTTCGACATTTTTCTGCCGTCAAGTCCCGGCACCCGCGCGGATTTAGTGAGTTTTTCTTTCGGTTCAATAAGTATCTCGCCGTAAAAATTATTAAAACGTCTTGCGATTTCTCTTGTAAATTCCAAATGAGAAAGCTGGTCTTCGCCTACGGGAACAAGATCCGCTTTATAAAGAAGAATATCCGCCGCCTGAAGCACCGGATAACCTAAAAAACCGTAATTGTTTAAATCTTTATTTTGTATCTGGGCAATCTGTTCTTTATATGTGGGACATCTGTAAAGCCAGCCTAAAGGAGTTATCATCGACAATATCAAAAAAAGCTCGCTGTGCTGATACACCTGGGACTGCTTAAAAATAACGCTTTTTTCAGGGTCAATGCCCGCGGTAAGCCAGTCGGCGATCATCTCCAAAGTATTTTCGCCGATTTTGGAAGTGTCGGCATAATCGGTAGTCAAAGCATGCCAGTCTGCCGACATATAATAACAATCGTATTCGTTTTGAAGCTCAACCCAATTTTTCAACGCGCCGAAATAATGCCCCAGATGAAGTCTCCCGGTAGGACGCATTCCAGACAGTACTTTTTTTCGCATTTTCCCCTCGTCAAGAGCCGATAATTAATTTTATGAAAAAGTTTATAACAGGGCCCACAAAACGCCATAGTATACCCGAATACAACAAAACGACCAAAATCAAAAAACCCGTATACGGATTCAAATTCATATATTTGACGGCAAGTTCTTTAGGCAAAAAATAAGTTATGACTTTCGAGCCGTCAAGAGGAGGAACAGGCACAAGATTTATAACCAAAAGAACTATGTTAATCAAAACCATTATGTACAAAAAAGTTTCTATCGAAGCGCCAAAACCCGCTTGAAAATCCGGAAAAATTCTAATAAGCCTTATTCCCAAGCCAGACACTACGGCAAGTAAAACATTTGATAAAGGCCCGGCCGCCGAAACCAGAGGTATATCGGTTTTTGGATTCTTAAGCCTGTAAGTATTTATGGGAACCGGCTTTGCCCAACCAAAAAGAATGCCTGTGTTCATCAAAAGTAGTACTCCCGGAAGAATAATAGTGCCGAACAAATCTGTATGCGGAACGGGATTTAAAGTAATTCTTCCGGCCATTTTCGCGGTATCATCGCCCCTTAAATTAGCAACATACGCATGCGCGACTTCATGCACGATAACAGAAAAAACCAGAACTACTATATATATGAATATTGTCATTTTTAGATGCTTGGAAGTTTAGATGCATGGACGCATAGCAAAAACAAATTCCGTTACTATGCATCCATGCGTCTATGCGTCCAATCTTCCGCCTTTACAAAATTTTATATTTTTTCCGTTTTTTTGTCAATCTGGCATTTTACATTGATTTTTGAAGCTTTTTCTTATAAAATTGCGGCTTATAAAAGCGCTTGCGATAATAATAATAACCGTACCCTCTATTATGTACTTGCGGTATTTAACAAACATTTCTCTGTCATAATACTCTCCGCAAAGGAATGCCCCTGCAAACAAAGCTACCCATGAAAGCAAGTATAAACCTAATCCGATAAAATAGTAACTTTTCTTACGCCTGACTTTTGCAAGATGAATAAAAAACGCAAGGCCTGCCCATCCGAGCGGAAAGTTTATAATTATTAAAAATAATCCGATTATTACCGAAGCAGGCAGGCTGTTAATAAATTCAATCATTATTCAGCCTTTTTTTGACGTCTTCAAACATTGATTTATTTTTGGAAAGGCGGTCGAAAAGTTTCGCGTAATGCAGCAGGCTGGAATTATGCTTAAGTAAAATTTTTAAAGCGGAAGTTATACTGTTTGCGTCAATCGTCTTACTGCCCTTTAAAACGGGCAAAACTTTTGGTATGGAAAACTTTCTTGCTATGCTTGGCGAAATTTTTAAAGCGCCGATTCCTATTTTTGAGGCCGTATACTTCAAAACGGATTCTTCATCTTCTACTTCCTGCTCGGATTTTAAAATCAAAACTAAATCTTCTATTCCGAAAATAAGAAGAGGCTCATAATTGATTTTTTGTTTCTCCGCAAAATTGTCAAGAGCCGAACGGAATTCCTTCAGCATTTTTTCCCTGCACCGCGCAGCCTGATTTTGGAAAGTCAAAGGATACACAAATGCGATAAGTTCATTTTCGCTGTCGTGGTAAAGAATGAAACATTCGGCATAAAACATCTCGCCGCACTGGGGACAGGAAACGAGATTTATTTCACCGGCTATCAAAGCTTCTTTAAGCTCCGGATTATCCGCGACGCTTATGGCGGAAATTAAATCCGCATCAAAAACATTGCCGCAAGGACAAGTTATTTCCTCAAGATTTGAAATAGACATACGGAAATTTTACTATTTTCAAAATAAATTATCAATCGACAAAAGAAAGTTGTTATTCCGCTCTTTTGTCGTCCCCGAGTGTTTTAAGAGTTTTTTCAAAACTCTGCCTTTGGCAGTTACGGGGATCCATGTTAAACTTGGATTCCCGCTTTCGCGGGAATGACAGACAAAGGCAACTCAATTAGGCGCCAAAGTAAATAAAACAAAAAAACATTTTTTGCCAAACGTCATAGTTTTTTATAAAATAGAAAAAATTTGATACACGGCGGAGGCGCTCGATGAAAAGACGCGAATTTATAGTCAACTCTTTGTTAACCATAGGAGGAGCAGCTTTGCTTGGCGGCTGCGACGTCAAAAACAAAACAAAGACCGGCGCAAAAAACAACGGTAAAGTAGTAACAAGAAAATTTCAAAATCTGGACATTCCTTTGCTTTCATTCGGCTGCATGCGCCTACCCACAATAAACGGACAAATCGACATGGAACAGTTTGAAAAAATGGCGGATTACGCTATGCGCCACGGCGTAAATTATTTTGACACAGCTTATATGTACCACGGAGGGGAATCCGAAAACGCCGTAGGAAGAATACTAAGCAACTATAAAAGAGACAGTTTTTTTCTTGCGACTAAAAACCCGCTGCGCGCGCTGATTACTAAAGACGACGTCAGAAGAATCTTTGAAGAGCAGTTGAGAAAATGCCGCGTCGACTATTTTGATTTTTATCTTGCCCATAATATTTCCGTATTAACAATAGATAACTTCCGTAATTTTGGCGTGTATGAAGAGCTTATGAAACTCAAAGAAGAAGGGTTGGTAAGACACGTCGGGTTTTCCTATCACGGTTCTTACGAACTTCTTGAGGAAGTGGCCAGCGAATATCCCTGGGAATTCTCCCAGATACAGCTGAATTTTCTCGATTGGACTGCAATGAATATCAATAAAAACTATGAAGTTTTGACAAAAGCCGGCATACCGGTACTGCCGATGTCGCCTTTAAGAGGAGGCGCTTTGACCAGACTTACCGGCTCTGCGGCGAAGGTTCTTAAATTCGAAGCTCCGAATGACACGCAGGCTTCTTTTGCTCTCCGCTGGGTAGCAGGAAGAGAACACAATTTTACCGTTTTAAGCGGAATGAGCAGTTTGCAGCAGATGCAAGAAAATGTTGAAACCTTTATAAACTACCGCCCTTTTACGGAAAAAGAAGAACAAATCGCGGAAAGAATATCCGCAATCCTTCAAAAAAAAGGCGAAATAAACTGCACTACTTGTAATTACTGTGCAGATTGCCCTAGAGGCATACAAATAGCGATTATTTTTGACGCATATAATAATTACAGAGCAACGGGAAATACAGAAGCATTCCTTAAAAGATACGACGCTCTCAGGGACAGGGAAAAAGCGGACAGATGCATAAAATGCGGGCTTTGCAATGAAAATTGCCCGCAGTTGCTTGATATTCCCCCGCTTTTGGCAATGGTCGATGAAACTGTAAAAAATCTAAGAACAAAAGAAACGGTGGCATAAAATGGCTATGAAAAAAAATACTTTTTACCGTATCAGACTTATTACCGCTGTTTGCGTCGGAATTTTATCTTTGGCGGCATTTACGGGACTTTTTTACGCCGTAAAAATTTTTGACTTACAGCTCGGGGCGCTGCTGCAGAGAGTATTCGTTGATTTCTCGATAATAGCTTTAGTTTTACTCGCGTTTATACTGATAATGACTTTTCTTTTCGGGAGATTATACTGCTCCGCTTTATGTCCGCTTGGAATTTTGCAGGAATTTATCGGCGTATTTAAGAAGAAAAATTCCGGAACGCAGAAAAACCTTTTCTTCAAGTACATAATTGCCGCCATAGTATTCGGAACTTTAGCCGGCGGTACAGCCTGTATACTTCGTCTGGCGGAACCTTATACTTATTTCGGTTCGGCTTTTACTTTGTCTGCCTTAGGAATAATCGCGGTTATCGTAATAATTGTAATCATATTTATAAAAGACAGATTTTTCTGCACAAACATTTGCCCCGTGGGCACGGTTCTGGGATTAATATCAAAATTTTCCGTCAATAAAATATATTTGCAAAAAACTACATGTACGTCCTGCGGAATTTGCGGAAATATCTGTCCGGCAGGCTGCATAAACACAAAAGAAAAAACCGTAGACAATGAAATCTGCATAAAATGTTTAAAATGCCTTAACGTATGCCCCGTAAATTCCGTAAAATACGCAATGAGTCCTAAAGAAAAAGAAGAAGTGAAATTCAGCCCGAAAAGACGCCAGTTTGTTTTAGCGGTTTCAACCGTCGCCGTTTTTGCCGCCGCGGCAAAAGCCGGAGCCGTAATAAAAAAGATTTTGTCGGAAAAATTTTCAGACGTAATCCTTCCTCCCGGAGCATGGAATGAAGAGAGATTTTTAAATAAATGTTTAAACTGCAATCTCTGCGTTAAGGTATGCCCGACAAATATCATAAAAAAAGCCGACGCTAAATACGGAGCCGTAAGCATTGATTTCAGCAAAGGGTTTTGCGAATTCAATTGTATAGAATGTATTAAGGCGTGTCCTGCCGGAGCATTGCAAAGAATCTCATTGCCTGAAAAACAAAGGATGAGAATAGCCATGATTACTCCTCCGGAAACAGAAGCTCCTAAAGCCGTGGAAGCGTGTCCGACGCAAGCGCTGGTTCAAAATCCCAAAGGCGCAAGACCGTTGTTTTCTGCTTCAAGATGCATAGGCTGCGCGGCATGCAAGATAAAAAGTCCGGAAACAAATATTCGGATTTACGGCGTTAAAATTCAAAAAATTTTGTAAGAAGATGAGCAGTTGGGAGGATGGGAAGTTGAGTAAAGGCAGAGTTTTTTGGTCGTTGTCGTTGCGTCTCTTCTCAACCTCTCAACTTCTCATCATCTGTAGTTAAAGGAGGCCGTTATGTCTTTGGGAATAGGCGAAATAGTCGTAATTATCATTGCGATAGTAATTTTATTCGGCGGAAAAAAAATACCCGAACTTGCAAGAGCATTGGGAAGAGCTTCTTATGAATTTAAAAAAGCAAGAGAGAGCATAGAAAAAGAAATAACCGCGGCTGAAAGCGAAGCTAAAAAAATTGAAAACGCCGTAAAAGCCGGCGCGACTACGGAAACAAAAGAAAGTGGCAAAAGCAATTCTTAATTCCTCTCTTTTGTCATCCCCGAAAGTTGTAATCGGGAATCCATTTTCAAAAATAACGTGGATTCCCGTTTTTACGGGAATGACAAGAAGATTGATGACATAGGCTAATAATATGACGGATAAAGAAGAAAGTTTAACGCAGCACCTGGAAGCGTTAAGAAAAGCGCTTATACGGAGTTTTGCCTGTATTGCAATACTCCTTCCTTTTGCGTTTTGGGTATCGCCGAAAGTTTTGGATTTTTCCATAAAAGTGCTGCTTGGCGACAGCGGCATACACTTAAATTATTTCTCGCCATTGGAAGTGTTCATACTCCAGATGAAAATCGCTCTTTTTATCGCTTTAATCGTTTCTTTTCCATACATTGCCAAAAATATCTGGGATTTTATCATGCCGGCATTGCACAGCAAAGAAAAAAAGTTTATTAAATCGATAGTATTTTTCTCATCTTTGCTGTTTTGCTTCGGAATAGCTTTTTGTTTTTTTATAATACTGCCTATTATAATCCGATTCGGCATGAGTTTTGCCTCGCCGCAAATGCAGCCTGTTTTTGGAGTATCAAATATCATTACGCTTTCTTTAAGCCTGTCAATAGTTTTCGGCATTATGTTCCAGTTTCCTTTAATAACTTACGCGCTTATAAAATCAAACATTATTTCTTATGAAAGCGTAAGCTCGAAACGTTCTTACATTATAATAGGTATTCTGATCATGGCAACCCTGCTTACGCCGCCTGACGTTTTAAGCCAGATTCTGCTGTTTCTGCCTACTTATATGCTTTTTGAACTCGGACTTCTGTTCGCGCGCAAAAACAACAGAAGATGAGCAGCTAAGAAGTTGAGAAGCTGAGCAACGACAACGACAAAAAAATATTTGTTTTTGCTCAACTTCTCAGCTGCCCAGTTTCTCATCTTCTTTTTTTACCGGTCAAATTTTTCCTTTAATATTTTATACGCTTCTTCCGGATCGTCAATATCAGAAACAGTCTTTTCCATAGGACATTTATCATCGCCGGATTTGTTAGTTATATAATCCACAATTTTGTCCGCGGAATATTTCACATTATATTTTTCCAAAACCGGTATGGCTTCCTTTGAAAGAATTCCCGTATAAAGTTCCGCAGCTCCTCCGTAAACCAAAATAAGAGAAGAAGCCTTTCCGGTAACTTTATCAAAAACATAAGCATTTTTAAAATTTCCGTTTTCAAGATGCTTAAAAAGCGGCTTTATCCCGTTATCGTCGTAAGTTTTAACAACGCCGCCATTATAAGCCACGACTAAAGCGTGGTTTTGCGACAATTCTTTTAACTCATTCAACGATATGCTTTTCTTATTCGCAGCCGCGCAGCCCGAAATTATTGCTGCAAAAAACAATAATACAACCGAAAAAATCAGAAAACTTTGCTTTTTCATTTTTTTCCTTCTCTTATAAATTTTCAATAATTATAACAATTTTTCAGTCAACTGCATTTGAAAAACTTTATTATTCTGCGGCTGTCTTGCGCATAAATTGATTAAATTTGTCGTAGCTTCTTGCAAGCTCGGCATACTCTTTGGCTTTAGTTTCATCGCCGGATTCCCTATATAACCAGGCAAGTCCGCCTTTTATCCCGGCTGAGTGATAGTAGTATTGCTCGGCTTTTAAACTGCTGTCAACGGCTTTTTGCAAATACATTCTCTTTTGTTCAGGGTCAGTCTGTTTTGTGGACAGAAAATATAAATATTCCGAAAGAGCATTCCAATAAACAGGGTTCTTTTTATCACTTATCGTTGCTTTTTCGTACATTTGCACAGCCTGTTCGTACTTACCTTGTTCGCGTAAAAAATCACCCTCTTCATAATAGTTTTGGGCAATAACCAAAGATGCAAAAATATAAATAAAGCATAAAACCGGTATAAAAATCAGAAGAGCCGGAATGCGCGTTTTTCTTTCGGCGATTGTAACGGTAAAAGCCGTGCCGGCTATAACATAAAAAACAAGCATATTTGCCGGAATAAAAAAGTTGTAATCAATTAAATTTAAACATATAAAAACAACAGCCGAAATAAACGCTGCCTTGATATACGGCTGTTCTTTGTCTTTGATTTTTATGCGGTTAAAAATATTTTTCGTAACCGCAAAAGCGGCGGCCGTAAAAGCCGCAAAACCGAATATGCCGGTCTCGGCCAGCAGCTGCACGGCTATATTGTGCGCGAACATCGTATTAAGAGTAAGTTCCGGCCTGTAAAAAAGATGCAATGCCGAAAAATTTCCAAAACCCGCGCCAAAAAACGGATGCGCTTTAAATATTATTATGGCGGTCTTCCACCACAAAAGCTTGTCCGAAAAACTACTCCAGCCGGTCTTTGAATGAACCGCATAAAACAAACCCGCCATGAAAACCGCTGTCGTAGCGAAGAAAAATATTTTCAACGATATATTTTTTTTAAGTTTCACAAAATAAAATACCGCGACAAAATAAGCCAAGGCTGCGTCAAAAATTGATTTTGACGCCAATATTGCCGCAAATATTACAAATGCCGCGATAAGAAAGATTTTAGGATTTTTGTTTTTTTCCACAAAGCCGAAGTTTAGAGGATATACAAGAAGAAGAAAGCCTGCGGCTATATTGGCGTTTAATGAAAAGTTTTTTTCTTCGTCCGGATTCCCGCTTGCAAGCGAAGCAAACATCATAACCGCAACCCACACGCCAAGGGCAGCCAGCGTTATCAGTATATTTTCTCTGTTGCGTTCGTCGGCGTATAAAGCGGCGAAAAATGCGATTGTCGCGTTCAACATGGTAAGAAGCGATATTCTGACATTTGCCTGAAAGTCCGCCGAAAAATAAGAAACAGCCGCCGCAACAAGCGGCAAAAGAACTATAAGCGCGTTTTTAGGTTCAAAAGATTTTCTTACAAAAACAATTGAAAAAGAAAGCGAAAGGAGAATAAAACATACAACCTGAGCGGTAAACGAAAAAACAAATCCCCCTCCTAAAGATATCACCAGCACTATAAGAAGGCAATAAAAGGAAAGGTCGTTTTTCTTCAACTCGCCTAAAATATTAAGTTTTTCCATGCTTATCTTTTCCTTATACTAAAATAAAAAACTGCCCAAAATTTGCACACTTAGAATGGATTATTACCACGATATTCTATAATTTTACCCTACAATAAACAAACTGAACCGCTTTCTGATAATGGTAAGTTACGAGGAGCCTTACTGCAAATATAGCAATATGAATAAAACAAAACTTTTTTTAGTAAGATATATTTGATAGAATCTCATATGTAAAAACAAATATTTAAAATTTACTAAGACAAGAAATGTTTAGGAGAAAACAATGGATTTAAGACCTATGGTACAATTTATGGTTGAAAAAAAGGCATCGGACTTGCACATCCGAGCCAACAAGAACGCCGTAATCAGGGTGGACGGAGTGATAATTCACACGGAGTTTATGCTTTCTTCCGAGGACACTTCGCGCTTAGCGCATTCCATGATGAACGATAGTCAAATAGAAGTTTTCTCCAAAAGGCACGAGATAGATCTTGCTTATGAAATCAGCGACATAGGGCGCTTCAGGGTAAACATTTTTAGACAGCTCGGATTAGTTAATATAGCGCTTAGGAATTTTGGTTTTGATTTGCCTACTATAGAAAGTTTAAATCTGCCGCCTGCCGTTTCTAAAGTCGCGCAAAATAACAGCGGCATCGTTCTAGTTACCGGGACAACGGGTTCCGGCAAAACAAACACTTTGGCCGCGATAGTGGATTACATCAACACAAATTACCAAAAAAATATCATCACGATAGAAGATCCTGTGGAGTTTATCCATAAAGATAAAAAATCTATCGTCAGCCAAAGGGAACTTGGCTTCGACACTTTAAGCTTTGCCGATGCTTTAAAAAACGTTGTCCGCCAAGACCCGGACGTAGTTTTGATTGGCGAAATGCGCGATTCCGCTACCGTCATGGCCGCAATTACCGCCGCGCAGCTCGGACATTTGGTACTCTCGACGCTGCACACAATTAACGCTTCGCAAAGCATCAACAGAATTTTGGATTTTTTTCCCCAGCATCAGCAAGACCAGCAGCGCATGGTTTTAGCCGATATCTTACGCGCCGTCTTATCGCAAAGGCTGCTGCCCGTTATCGACGGCGGACGCGTGCCGGCCATGGAAATTTTAGTTAACACATCGCACGTAAAGGATTTGATATACGAAAAAAAATTCTCAGAAATTAACGCGGCTATAAAGGACGGCGCTTACTATGGCATGCAAACTTTTAACCAGTCTTTGCTGTCGCTTTATGCAGAAGGCAAAATAACGGCGGAAACTGCGCTTGAGACATCCGGCAGCCCCAAGGAATTGATGTTAAGCATGAGCGGAATAAAAACTTCGGCTGAAAGTTCCAGGAATGTGTTGCATCAAAGGGACGCTCAAGAGGCCGCTGCTAAGGAAGCCGCTGAAGCCGCTGCTAAAGAAGCTGCTGCTCAAGAGGCAGCTGCTAAAGAAGCCGCTGCTCAAGAGGCAGCTGCTCAAGGGAACACTACTCAAGGAGACGCTGCTCAAGAGGGATGGTGGTCAAAGAGATGGTCAAAAGGACAGAAGAAGTGACCGTGGTTTAATGTAGTTTTTAGAGATAGCAGACAGAGAAGAATAACTCTTAACTACTTATTTATATCCCCAAAATTAAAGCTGCAAGCAATTCCATATTGCCGCTTATTGCTCCGTAAATATATCTTTCATAAATATCTTTGTTATTAGGTGGGTTTAGGTGAAGTTCAATCCTTTCTTTAATGGCAAGAGTTCTTATAAATTCTCTTCGAGTTCTGCCGTTGCCCTCTCTGAAAGGATGTGATTTGGACATTGTTGAACTGCAAAAGTTCAAACACATATTAGACTTAAAAAAACTATAATCTATTAAGCGAAATAAGCTTAAAGATAAAACTTTTTGAGGGTCTAATAATGGAATACTTTCAAATTTATCACAAAATACCAGCCATCCCGCCGGAGATGTTAGCCGCCTAAACCGTTTTTTGTCTGTTACTGTAAAAGGGGAATAATTTAGGTCATAACTATGAAAGAGCAATCACAAAAAAAGACTTCTTCCAACTTACTGAAAACCGACGGCGGCAAAACCAAATCGAACGCTATCGAAATACCTTCCGTCTCTTTGCCTAACGGCGGCGGGGCAATAAAAGGTATTGACGAAAAATTTTCCGTGAACACAGTCAACGGCACAGCCGCATTTTCAATTCCCCTTCCCGTTTCGCAGGCAAGAGGCGCTGTTCCTTCATTGTCTATCGCTTATAATTCGGGCGCTGGCAACAGTATTTTCGGTTTAGGATGGAACTTAAATTTAGGATCTGTCAAACGTAAAACAGACAAAGAACTGCCTCAATATATCGATTCGATTGATTCGGATACGTTTATGTTTTCGGAAGCGGAGGATTTAGTCCCCGAGTACATGAAAAATCCGGACGGAAGTTTTCAAACGGATAGTGACGGCGAGTATCTTTTTAACGAAAGGATTTCGCCTGACGGATTGTTTGTCGTCAGAAGATACAGACCAAGAATAGAAGGCCTCTTTGCAAGGATTGAACGTTGGACGCAAAAAACGACAGGACGAATTAAATGGCGTATTATAACAGGCGATAATAATACTACGCTTTTCGGATGGACGGATAATGCCGTCTTGTCCAGCCCGGACGCGCCGGAGAAAATTTATGAGTGGCTGCCCGAATTTGTCTTTGACGATAAGGGAAATTGCGCGCACTATATTTATAAAAAGGAAGATGCTGCGGGATTTGATGAATCGCCGCTTCATAACCGTAACAGGCGAAAAGCAGGGTCTCTCACGTATACCAATTGCTATCTTGAAAAAGTCCTTTACGGCAATAAAACGCCGTACAAAAAATCAGGAGATCCTTTCCCGTCTGAAACAGATTATCTGTTTCAGACGGTTTTTGATTACGGAACAACAAATACGGATAACGAATCGCCTGAAATTATCAATGCGTGGGATTTTAGGCAGGATGCGTTTTCAGATTACAAAGCGGGATTTGAAATCAGAACAACACGATTGTGCAAAAGAGTTTTATTGTTTCATGCCTTCGATGAATTGGCCGTAAAACAAGATAAATCCGATAAAAAAACGCTGGTTTCATCTGTCAATTTTACATATGATACGTCGTCCGAACAGGATTTTACGTTCCTGAAAACAGTTACATCGTACGGATACATCAAAAAACCAAACGGAACATATTCCTTTAAAAAACTTCCTCCTATGGAGTTCGGGTATCAAAAACACGAATGGAACAAGGAAATAAAAACAATCGCTCCGGACGATTTGGTTCATGCGCCGTCGGGATTGGACGAACGGCAATATCAATTTACCGATCTGTTCAACGAAGGATTACAAGGAATACTTACAGAACAGGCTAACGGCTGGTATTATAAACATAATCTGGGCAACGGAAAGTTTGAACAGGCGAAATTGGTCTCCCCTAAACCGTCGTTTGCCGGCTTGGGCGCTCAAATGCAATTGATGGATTTGGACGCAGACGGCGGCAAACAGTTGGTGAGTTTTGACGCCGTTCCAAAAGGCTTTTTTGAATTGGACGACAACAATGAATGGCAGGGGTTAAGGTCGTTCAAAACAATGCCAAACATCGATTTTGGCGACGCAAATACCCGTATGCTGGACTTGAACGGCGACGGCAGACCGGAAGTTGTAATTTCGGAAGATAACGTTTTTACATGGTATCCTTCGGAAGGCAGGGAGGGTTTTTCGCCTGCCCGAAAGAGCGTGAAACCCTGCGATGAAGAAGAAGGGCCGCGCATCGTTTTTGCTGACGACAAACAAACGGTTTACCTTGCCGATATGTCTGGCAGCGGAATGACCGATATCGTGAGGATACGAAACGGCGAAGTATGTTATTGGCCCAATTTGGGTTACGGAAAATTCGGAGCAAAAGTCGCCATGGATAATGCCCCCGTATTCGATCATCCGGACGTGTTCAATCCAAACTATCTTAGATTGGCTGATATTGACGGTTCCGGAACATCCGATATCATTTATCTTGGCAAGAATAAATTCACCTGCTGGAAAAACCTTAGCGGAAATCGTTTCAGCGCCGCGCCTTTTGAGATCGACCCGTTTCCCGAAATTCACGAGCAGTCCAAAGTAACGGTAACGGATTTACTCGGAAACGGCGTTGCCTGTATTGTATGGTCAAGCGCTCTGTCAAAAGACGCCCGTTGCCCGGTTAAATATATTGACCTGATGAACGGCAAAAAACCGCATATCATGGTTTTTTATAAAAATAATCTGGGAAAAGAAGTATCGCTGGAATATACGCCTTCAACCAAATTTTATATCGAAGACAAACTTGCGGGAAAACCGTGGGTAACAAAACTGCACTTCCCTGTTCATTGCGTTTCAAAAACAATAACTGAAGATAAAATATCAGGTTATAAATTTGTCAGCGAATATAAATACCGCCACGGCTATTACGACCATCGCGAACGGGAATTCAGGGGTTTCGGAATGGTTGAACAAACCGACGCCGAAACATTTAAACACTGGAAAAAGGTTAATGCTTCCAATATTACGCAAGAGTCCCTGCATCAAGAACCGGTCGTATCAAAAATGTGGTGTCATACCGGCGCTTTTTTGCAAAAGGACAAAATACTCAATCAATTTGAAAAGGATTACTGGTTTGAGGAGATGCAAAAGCAAGGGGTTACCGTAACGCATCATGAAATGCCGCTGCCGGACGCACGATTGGTTAGCGCGCCCGGACTTGACCCCGATATAATCAATCGCCTTTCCGCCGAGGAATGGCGGGAAGCATTAAGAGCATGCAAAGGAATGGCGCTTCGCAGCGAAACATTTGCCAGGGACGCGGTAAAATTTGGAAATACGGCAGAAGCGCGAAAAAAAGAACTTACTCCTTTTTCGGTAGCGACGCACAATTGTGTGATCGAATTATTACAACCGAAGGGCAGAAACAAACATGCGGTTTTTGTCGTGAAAGAAAGCGAAGCCGTCACCTACGGTTATGAACGCAATCCGGACGATCCGCGAATAGCCCATACTATTAATATCAAATTGGATGAATACGGTAATATATTGGAATCCGCTTCAATAGTTTATCCGCGAAAAATGACCGATGGTTCTTTACCAATTGCAACCCAACATGAACAAACTAAAACCGTTGTCATTTACACGCAAAACAAATTTACAAACGACGTGTTTGAAGACGACTCCTATCGCATGAGACTGCCATCCGAAGTAAAAACCTTTGAGCTGAAAGGTGTTCATAAAGACGGCGATTATTATTCGCCTGCAGATTTTTCCGATATCCTGTCGGACGAAAAAACAAACACGGATTTATACCATGAATTAGACAAACCTTTGGCTGCGGGAAAAGCGCAAAAAAGAGTCATTGAGCATGTTGTGTCCACATATTACGATAACAGCCTGACCAACGCTTTACCTTTGCATCGGCTGGAATCGCTGGCCATCCCCTTTGAAAATTATCAGTTGGCTTATACGCCCGAATTGACGGCGGATATTTTCGGGGATAAAGTAGACGCCGAGCTGTTAAAAGAAGGAAAATTTACATCACACGAAGGCGACGGCAAGTGGTGGGTGCGTTCAGGCACAATTCAATATAAAACCGCGACGGAAACAGAAACCCATGCTCAAGACCGTTTTTACAGCCCAATATCCTATACCGACCCTTATGGCGGCATCACCAAAGTGAAATATTACGGCGGCTATTTTCTCTTTATCAACGAAACCGAAGATATTCTGGGAAATAGAAGTTCTGTTGACCTTTTTAATTTCCGCACGCTTTCCCCCCAAAGGATGAAAGATATTAACGGCAATCTTTCTGAAGCCATTAGCGATGAATTGGGTATTGT
Organism: Candidatus Endomicrobium embiratermitis; assembly: GCA_009781315.1. Taxonomy (GTDB): domain Bacteria; phylum Elusimicrobiota; class Endomicrobiia; order Endomicrobiales; family Endomicrobiaceae; genus Endomicrobium; species Endomicrobium embiratermitis. The sequence continues at coordinate 70,777 of WQYI01000006.1, forward strand.
CAAGGCAATAGCCGTAATGGGAAAAGGCACTGAAGCGGACGATCTGGAAGGCATTTCGGAAATAACCGGCGCTGACGAATCGGCTATGATTAACGGCTTTTTCAGCGCACCCGATTCGGATGAACTTACACACAGAGGGAAAGGTTTACTGAATCATGCTACTACCCGGTTTGTCTATGATATGGACGCCTACCTATCTTACGGCAAACCTGCCGTAATAGCAGCAATATCGCGCGAACAGCATTTCCGACAATCGGCAGATTCGCTTGTTCAGATCTCTTTTGAATATTCAAACGGCGTCGGCGAAGTGGTGATGAAAAAAGCACAAGCCGAGCCGGGCGACGCAAAACAGGTGACAGTCAATCCGGACGCCTCTGTTACCGTCAACGAAATAAATACGGCAAACCGGCTTCGCTGGATTGGAAACGGAAGGACAATCAAAAACAACAAAGGAAATGCTGTAAAGCAATACGAGCCGTATTTTGCGGTAAATTGGCATTACGAAGATTATAAGGAATTGACAGAAACCGGCGTTACGCCCATTATGTATTACGACGCGGCGGGAAGACTGATAAAAACCGAAATGCCGGACGGAACTTTTTCAAAAGTCGAGTTCGATTCGTGGAAGCAAGCGGTATATGACGCTAACGATGCCATTTTGGAATCCTATTGGTATCTCAATCGGGTTAACCGGTTAATCGACGCGCAGCTCACAGCCGAAGGGAAAGACCCGGTTAAAGAAAAAGCGGCTGCCGAAAAAGCGGCGCTGCATGCCGGCACGCCCAATGTTTTGCATTTTGATACTTTGGGAAGGCCTGTTTTATCCGTTGAGCATAATAAAAATTTAAACAACGAGGATGAGTTTTACCTTACGAAAGTTACGCTTGATTCGGAAGGCAATCTTCGCTCGGTAAATGACGCCCGCGAAAATACGGTCATGCAATACAAGTACGACATGCTTGGCAATGCGGTATATCAAAAAAGCACGGACGCCGGACAGCGCTGGCTGCTTGCCAATATTTTAGGAAAACCGCTTCGTACCTGGGACGAAAGAAATCATGAGTTTCAATATTTTTATGATCAGGCGCAGCGGCCTGTTTACAGCAAAGTACTGGGCGGCGACGGCGATATGCCGCTGGATAATATCTTCGAAAAAGTGATTTACGGCGAAAGCCTGTTAACGGGAACGCGGACAGAGGCTGACAGACAAAACGAAGCCGCTTTGCAGGCGATAAATACCCTTGGACAGCCCATAAAAATGTATGATACAGGCGGATTGATCGATATGCCGGAATACGACTTCAAAGGGCAGCCTGTTTCCACTACCCGTAAACTTTTTAAGAAATATAAAGAAGTAACAAATTGGAAAAATGAAAATTTAAACGCCGATTTAGAATCCGATCCATTTACTTTTACTTCGCTTACCGACGCCCTCGGGCGGATAACCCGCCAAACAGCGCCCGACGGAAGTATCATTACGCCTTCATATAATGAAGCCGGCTTGCTGAACGGCGAAAAAGTAAAACATTTTAGTCAGGATACAGAAATAGAATATATCAAAGATATAGACTACAACGAGAAAGGGCAACGGGAAAAAATCATTTACGGCAATGATGTAATCGCGCGTTATCACTACGACAAGGAAACATTCCGGCTGAAGAGATTGGAAAGTAAACGGCTAAACGGCGATCCTTTGCAGGATTGGCATTACACTTATGACCCTGTCGGAAATATTACGCATATTGAAGACAGCGTTAACCCGACCGTATTTTTCAAAAATCAAATTGTAAAAGCAGTTTCCGCATATACCTACGATTCCTTATACAGATTAATCGAAGCAACTGGAAAGGAAAACAACGCCGCATTAAATTTTGACGCAGAAGACAACTGGAACGACCAACCTTTTATGCGCGCACTAAACCCCGGCGACCCGATGGCAGTCCGCAATTATACCCAAAGCTATCAGTACGACGCCGTTGGAAATATCCTGCAAATGAAACACGCAGCAAATGACGGCAGTTGGACAAGAGGCTTTGAATACGAAACGTCAAACAATCGCCTGAAATGCACATTTATCGGCGATAACGGCAACCCTGCAAACTATACTAATTATCGCCATCATGCCCGGCACGGGTTTATGGAAGAATTGCCTCATCTTGCAAAGATAGGCTGGAATTTTAAAGAAGAAATTGTATTAACCTCAAGACAGCATTGCGCCGGTGATAATATCCCCGAAACCACTTACTACCAGTACGACGGCAGCGGCCAGCGCATAAGGAAAATAACGGAAAACCAAGCCTCAGCAGGAAATACGCCGACGAAAAAAGAAGAACGTATTTATATATCCGGTTATGAATTATACAAAAAACACTCGGGTGAACACGAGGGATTGGAGAGGATAACCCTAAGCCTGATGGACGAAGGACACCGTTTTGTCATGATTGAAACAAGAAACAACATAGATGACGGAACGGCAAAACAACTGATACGCTACCAGCTTCACAACCACTTAGGTTCCGCCGCTCTGGAATTGGACGATAACGCGCAAATAATTTCTTACGAAGAATATCACCCTTTCGGAACAACTGCCTATCAGGCAAAAAACAAAACCATAAAATCCGTCGCCAAACGCTACCGCTACACCGGCATGGAACGCGACGAAGAAACAGGGCTTGAATACCACAGCGCTCGCTACTATTTGCCGTGGCTGGGAAGATGGATGAGCGCAGATCCTATTGGGATTGAAGATGGGGTGAATGTGTATAGATATACAGGGAATAATCCTATAATGTTGTTAGATCCATCCGGCAGACAAGCATCAAGTAATGATGAAATCATTTTTTCAGCAGACACGATTATTGGAAATCTTCCGCCTAAACAGCCAATCTGCGAGCCTACAAACGAGTCTCTTTCGCCAGAAAAAGCGAATATTGATAAGGGGGCCCAGCAAAGTAAGGAGCTTGACAGTAGTGAATCTGTGTCGTTTTTCGATCGGATTGGATCCGCGTTTGGCGATATTTGGAATTCGATAAAAGGTGCCGCAAGTAAGGCATGGGATTGGACTAAGTCGGCGTCAATGTGGACTTGGAACTGGATACTAGCGCCGACGATACGCACTGCAACGAACGTAGCAGCGGGGATACTAGTGGGAGCATTGGTGGGAGCGTTTGTGGGGGTTTTTGCTGGGGCAATTGCCGGAGGAGCACTTGTGGGGGCAATTGCCGGAGGTATAATAGGGGCAATCTCAGGCCCAGTTCACGGTTGGAAAATGGCTGAAGCAGAAACTTATGATTGGAAAAGCGCATCGGGTTGGGGAGCCTTCCTTGTTGATAATACATGGAGCGCGATTAATTCTTTTGCTGGTTCCATCTGGGCTACAGTCAACATTAATAAAACAATAGATAGTAAACGAAGTAAAGGAACCGGCGAATTGGTTTTCAAAGAAGATGCTGTTGAAGGGTACGCAACTACTTTTGGAAATGTCATCACAGGTCTACACGTACCAAAACATGAGTCCGTGCATGTGTTGCAAGCACGGCTATTTGGGCCAACTTACCTCCCAATCACTGGTGCGAATTATCTGATTAATACGCTAATACCATGGTGGTTGATTGAGCACTCCTGCGATTATGAAAAGCGAACTCACAAATTTACTCCAGGCACAGTTATTCAAACTGGAATTAATGATGCCGGCCAGTATTTCTCACGAGGAGTCTATCCCCATACTTTGTTTGAAATGTGGGCATATTCAAAAGAGGGCGCTCCTTACTAATTACCTCAAAAAAGACTGCCTTGCGGAAAAAGTTTATGGTCGCATACATGGAGGAAATGACCACTTTTGGTTGGAAGCGGATGAATGGCATAGATATATTGATTCAGCAACTAACAACAATAGAAACAATTAAATATAGGAGTGTTTAAAATGATTACAAACACTGTTTTTGGCAAAGTAACAGATACAAATGACCGGCCATTGGCAAATGTCAAAGTGGAAATTTTTGATGCGGGGATGCGGGAGTGGCAGTTGTTGGCCGAAACTTTTACGGACAGGGATGGTAAATATGAAATCGCTTGGCAGCGTGACCAGGTAAAAGAGCGAACTCAGGAAAAAACAGATATTGCGGTCAAGGTTTTGACTAAAAAAACGAATACGGAAATCTTTCGCTCATCAATCGATGAGGTGAGCTTTGACGCGTCCGACAGGGAAGAAATAAATATCAAAATCCGGCAGCCTTTGCCAAAAGAGGATGTTGAGTTTACTTTTCTTGTAACCGAAGTAACCGCTTTGGCGAAACGAATCTCTATTGCCGATTTGCAGGAGAATGACGAACACCGCGATATTACTTTTCTCTCAAAAGAATTGGGAGTACTTGCCGAAAAAATTGAACATTTTGTTATGGCACATCGTCTGTCGAACAGTTCAAAAATAAATCCTGTTTTCTTTTATGGCTTGTTCCGGATGAATACCCTGCTTCATACTAATACGGAAAACAAGAATGCGCGCCTTTCAATAGGGCTGGCTGACGACGAAAATATTATTTTATACGATTTGGCGCTTACCGACCAGGGTAAAATTTATAATGATATTCAACAAGCCGCCAAAGAAATGATTATTCCCCCTATGGAGCAAAAATATTTTGCAAACAGCCTGACAATTATAAATACATACATACAAAAAGCTGTAAACTATTATGAAAATGAGCATCCCAAAAAAATAAACAATCTCTTCAACAACATTTTTACGCAAGAGAAAATACAGGAAATGTCTGAATTATTGAAAAATGATAAAAAGAATATCAATGCTTTTTTTGAAAAACTTTTTGACCCTTCGTTATTTGCCGTAAAAAAAGAGGAAAAAGCCGTTGCGCGGGAGCAAATTAAAGGATTAGACAAAGCCGTTATCAATAAAATAACACTATCAAGAAAAATCGAAAAGGCCGAAGACATAAAAAAACTTGCCCGCTTGAACAAGTCCGAATGGATGAAAGAACTCTCTAACGTAAGTCCGGATATAAAAGAAGAACAGTTAAGCGGGTATGCCTCGTCTTTAGCGCGAAGAATGGAAATGGAATTTCCGACAGTGGCTTTTGCCGCGCAATTAGAAAGGGCTAAAACGCCCGTACTAAAGAATCAGGAAAAAATCGTTTCATTTCTAAACAAACACGACGATTTTGACCTGACGAGAGATAACGTTGATCTGTACTTGAAAGATAAAAAGGTTGAAAACCAAGAAGCGATTAATGAAGAGCTGAAATCGGTGCAGCGGGTGTTCCGGTTGACGCCAAATTACAGTAAAACAATGGCTTTACGGGAAGAAAACATAAAATCATCACAAAGCATTTTAGCCATCGGCAAAAAAAGATTTGTGAACGATATTGCGCCAAAAGCGGGCATAGATGCGCAGGAAGCGGAAAGAATATACCAATTAGCCGAAACCAGAAGTACTGCTGCCATGCTAATGCTGGGTAACCTTCGCGACAGCATGACTGCAACCGGCATCGCTGCTTTTGACAAGTCATTATCGATAAAAAAAGGTTCTTATGATGCTGATTTCCCAAACCTCAAAACGCTTTTTCAACTTGTCGATACTCTGGAATGTGAGCACTGCAGGTCGGTTTACAGCCCGGCTGCTTATCTGGTTGAAATTCTACAGTTTTTAAAAAATCGAAAAACATTTAAACGGGATAACACGGGTAATAAGATTCCCACTAATGCAAAAATTGAATTGTTTAAAAGAAGACCGGATCTGGGAGATATAGAACTTGGCGGCCATAATTCCAATACTCCCGTAAAATATATCGATCTTGTATGTGAAATATTGGAAGATGCCATTGTTCCATATGATTGTTCGCGGCAGACTTTCGGCACAGCGGAAGAATTGGACACTGCTCCCGAATATGTCAATGACGCGGCATATGGAAAACTGGCTGCTTCCGAGTACGCTTTTAAGCTGCCTTTTGATTTGTCCCATACCGAAGCAAAAGAGTATTTCAACCGCTTTGGCGTAAACAGAGCCGATTTGATGAGCGCTTTTCAAAGCGGATCAACCCTAACGGACGCAAATATTGCAGCAGAACGATTGGGATTAACTGAAACAGAAAGAAATATTATTGTAACTCCGGCAAATAGTAACGCAAGGCAGCAGGATTTTTGGAATGTTCCAGCTCCCGGTTCTGCGCTTAATTATTTAAAACGAGTCGATCAATTTTTAGATAAAACAGGCCTTACATATAAAGAAATGGATTTATTGTTGAAACTCAAATTCATTAATAATAATAACCTGTATATTCGGCATGACGCTGAAGAGTCAAGCGGTGATACTGTGAAAATTAGCGGCGACACTACTAAAAAATTTATTGAAAATTTGGACTTGGACGGGGCAGATTGTATTCATCGTTTCTTGCGGTTACAAAAGAAAACAGGCTTGAAGTTTGAAGTTTTGGATGAAATCATTTCGCAAGAGAGGTTTGGCAGCGGTCAGTTGGATGAAAACTGCCTGATCAAAATTGCAGAGATTAAAGAAATAGCAGAGAAAACAAATTTGAAAATTGAAGAACTCATCGGGTGTTTCGGTGAAATTCCTCACGCTGTATTGACTGACGGCGTCAAACCGCTCTATAATCAAATATTTTTGAATAAAGCAAAAAGCGGGACTATAGACGAATATTTTTTGCCTGAAAATGTCGCAAGCGGCTCTAAACCGCTAAATAATGATGACGGCAGCATCGCCTATTTAGCGGCTTGCCTTCAGTTAAAACCTGCGGATTTAGCGTTTCTTACCCCTTTCCTTCCTGATGACGATAAGCTGTCTTTTTCAAACCTGAGTTATCTTTTTGCCGCGTCTAAACTGATGGCAAAGCTTAAAATTAAAACGGAAGATTTTGTGGTAATAAGTAAGTTAAGCGGTATAAATTTTTCATCAGGTCCCAAGGAAACATTAGCGTTTATCAATACAGTCGAAGATTTTAAACGCGCTCCTTTGCATGTAAACGATATTGATTTTATATTAAACCATAATAACATTGACAAAGAGATAAAAGATGAAAAAATCGAAGAATTATTAGTCAAACTGAAAAAAGGTTATGAAGACGTTTGTGATGAATATAAATCAAAATACGATGATAATCTTTCCTCGGACGAACAGAAAGAAACCCTTCAAACGGAGCTGTCAAAACTGAACGGCATAACAGAAGATGATGTTAAAATATTTTCGCAATTTATTGATTGTAATTGGAAATTTGAATGGATAGATGATGACGGGGTTGTAACTGAATGCTCAACGCCGGCCGGCGCCGCTGCGTATCTGGAATATAAATTAGCAAGCTGGATAAATATTGTTCCGATTCGTGATATGTTTGATCCGCTAGATAATGCTTTTAACACCTACACAGCCAATAGTGAAGACCAGAGTGCCATTGATTCTTTTGAAGATGCAAGAAAAGAGTTAGTAGAATCATTTTTAGATGAAATTGCGGCTTTTCATACTGAAACTAACAAACAAACCTTGTTAGAACAGACAATTTCATCCGCATTCAAGTTAGATTTGGACTTAACCGAAACGGCTTTGGAGTTTGCAAAACTTAAGCAATCTCTATCCGGCAACGAATTGCTGAATGATTTGTTATTCGGTAATTTTGACGATGAGATAAATGAAACAAATTACGCAAAACAATATGAGGCGATCCGGTTAATATTCAAGATGGCTTCATTGATCAATGCCTTTAAACTGTCAGCCGCTGAAACAGAATGGTATCTTGAAAATAATGCCGCTTTGGCTTGGTTTGAAATGGATGGTATTCCCTATCAACAGGGACAAACCGCTGTGTCCCTTTCAACATTCTTAGAATTTTCAAAAATAGTATCGTGGTCAAGACAAATGGCCCCTGTAATAGATCCTATGAATGCGGAGCAACCGGCCAGTTTCTTCTCAATCATTAAATTAATTCAGGAAGGGACAGCGTCTCAAGACGAATTTATAAATTTGATGTCTTTATTGTCGGGTTACGAGAAAGAGGGCTTGAAAGAAATTGATGAACGCCTGTTTACTTCGTTTGACATTGTTAATTATAAGAACATAGAAAATTGGGAACGCTTATTTGAATGCGCCGATTTGGCAAGAAAGCTCGGAGCAACTATTTCACAAATAGAACAATTCATCAACCCAACTCTTTCGCCCATAGCAGCAAAAGTTTTGCGGGAAAACTTACAGACTCGATATGATGAAAATACCTGGCTAAGCGCCCTAAAGGAAATCATGGACGCTATACGTCCGCAAAAAAGGAAAGCCTTGGCGGCTTATCTGTTAGCTAAGTATCCTGATTCATTTAAAAATGAAAATGATTTGTATGAACATTATCTGGTTGACGTTGAAATGGAGGCAGCTATGCCTTCTTCAAGAATTGTGTTGGCGCATAACAGCATCCAGCTTTTTGTTCAACGCTGCCTGATGGGACTGGAACCCAACGCTATCGCAAATATTGAGGACGATCCGGAATGGAACCAGTGGCAATGGATGAAAAACTACAGAGTTTGGGAAGCCAACAGGAAAATATTCCTCTATCCCGAGAATTGGTATGACGTTACCTTGACCGATGATAAATCTTACCTGTTAAAAGAATTTATTGACGAAATTCAGCAGAATGAACTCACAGATGAGATTGCCGAGGAAGCCGTAATAAAATACCTTGAAAAACTGGACGACATCGCGTTTTTGGAAGTGATGGCCACATGGTATGACGTATCTGCAAGAATTATGCATGTTTTCGCGCGCACCAAGGGGGGCGAGCCTTATATCTATTATTACAGACGGTTTGAAAGCGAACGGTATTGGAGTCCATGGGAAAAAGTGGAGCTGGATATTGCCGGCGACCACCTGTTGGCATTTATGCGTAACAACAGGTTATGCCTAGCTTGGCCTATGTTCAGTGAGGAACCCCAATCTGACCAGACAGTTGAAATCCCGTCTGCAGGCGACAAATCTGCTACCCTTGACAAACCGAAGAAGAAATTAAAAATTCAAATGGCGATCAGCGAATATTCAAACGGAAAATGGAAGCCCAAAAAAATTTCTTCGGAAACGGAAAGTTTAACAACACCGGGCGAGCCTGTATTTGATCCTGACCCTTCATTAACAAAGGAAAATTACCAATTTGTTTACAATCAGATTCATGACCAGATTTGGATAGTAAGACGTGATATTAAATCTCCTGAATTTCCCATAATTAAAAGTTCTAATACAAATTCAAATGATGAGTATCAATATAAAATCTGCGGGAAATTTGATATCACCGGATGTAAAGGGTATTTGGAATTGAATAAAGATACCGGAACAATAGATAGCTTTTTCCCGGAATTTCATCCTACCAAGCCTGTTTCGCAGCGTTATCAAAAAACAAAAGTCACGGAAACGGCACTATCTGTTACAAACTTGGAATTTCCAATCTCTGAAAAAGTACTTGGAAAAACGCCGGATATTTTCAATATCACATTCCCTCACCAGCGAACCGAATTTGATATTCAGACATCCAACATATATAAGATACTTAATTATGGAAAGAATGTGAGAGACAATACAATAACAGCTTTTGGAAGTATGTTGCCCTATTTCTTTGAAGACAAGAAACATGCCTATGTAATAATTCCGGGGTTTTATAAAGTTCATTGTAAATATAACAAACTCAGACCGGACTATGGATTGTTAGATTATTTATCTGACGAGGAAAAATTCACGGCTTCGGATTTATTCCAGTTAATTGATGATTTTGTAAAATGGTTTATATCCAAAACAAATGAAAAGACTCCTCCGGAAAACGGGACAATTGTAAAGGAGTTTTTCGAAAAGTTCCTAACGAAAATCCGAAAAATTAATTTAAATATATTTGAATTGTTAGTAAATGCATTGAAAAACTTTTTTAACAATTCAAGCATTGATATTGATGCGTTTTTAAAAGAATTTGGTCAGGCGGAGCAGCTGCAATATGGCGAGCAATTTAAAAACATGTATCATCCGTTGGTGTGTCCTTTGCGAGGTATTCTTTATAAAGAGGGCGTTCCGGCGTTAATGAAAAGAAATACGCAACGCCTGAATTCCGGCTTTGATTTTGAGAAACATTATGACCCCACTCCTAATATCGTACCGCAAATGATAATGAAAAATCCCGATGGGAGTGCTGAAACGATACGAAAGTATCCGATTGAGGATATTGATTTTGAAAGTGACGGAAGCTACAGTGTATACAATTGGGATTTGTTTTTCAGGATTCCGCTTCATATTGCAACAACGCTTACACAGAACCAGCGTTTTGAAGAGGCTTTGACCTGGTTTCATTATATGTTTAATCCGACAGGGGCATTGGACGGCAAAGGCGTACAAAAATTTTGGGTAACAAAACCTTTTTATCTGAATCAGAGTAACGATTACATTAGTCAACGTATTGATGAATTGATGTACAACACCGCCGATAAAACAAATCCGGCGAATAAACAGGCGATTAAAGATTTGGAACACGCGGTAAGCGAGTGGCGAAAAAAACCTTTTCGTCCGGACGTTATCGCGCGTTTCCGCCCGGTAGCTTACCAGAAAGCGCTGCTGATGAAATACATTGATAACCTGATAGAGTGGGGCGATTATCTATTCAGACAGGACACCATGGAATCGATCGCGCAGGCAACGCAAATGTATGTGCTTGCAGATAAACTATTAGGGCCAAAACCAAGGGTAGTTCCCGCTCCTTATAAACAGCCTTACGAAACATACAACCAAATAGAGGCTAAAATTGATAGTTTTGGAAACGCGTTGATTGAACTTGAAAACATTCTCCCCGATCTTTCGGTTCAACCGCAAGAAGGAAACGAATTGCCTCCGCCGCCCGTTACATTGTTAATGCTCTATTTCTGTATTCCGCCAAACGAAAAAATGTCTGAATACTGGGACAGGGTTGCGGACCGTCTTTTCAAAATAAGGCATTGTCAAAATATTGACGGAATTGAAAGAAGCCTTGCGCTGTTTGCTCCGCCCATTGACCCGGGCATGCTTGCGCGCGCGGCAGCTTCGGGCTTGAGTTTGTCGTCAATACTTGCAGGATTAAACGCTCCGACGCCGTATTACCGGTTCAATATACTTTCCCAAAAAGCAACCGAACTTGCTCAAGAGGTTAGAGGTTTAGGGAATTCATTGCTTATGGCGCTTGAGAAAAAGGATGCCGAAGCGCTGTCTTTGCTCAGAAATGAGCTTGAATTAAAAGTGTTAAATGCCGTCACGGATATAAAAAAGCTTCAAATTGATGAAGCCAAAGAACAAATTGAAGTATTGAAACGCACAAAAATAGTGACAGAGGAAAGGCAAAAATATTATTCATCAATAGAAAAAATAATTCCGAAAGAACAATTGAATTTGGATAAATTAGGAACGGCAATGTTATATTCGGGCTTATCTCAAGCTACAAAGATCCTTGCCGCCGCACTTAGACCAATTCCGGAAACTAAAATCGGCGCCTCAGGTTTTGGAGGTACTCCGCATGTAACCGTTGATATACCGGGAGGAGATGCCTTATCGAAGATGACAGATTTTGCCGCAGATACTTTGAATCTCCTAAGTTCGATAGCTTCATACGAAGCCAATAAAGCGTCTATCCTTGGCGGCTATGAGAGACGGTGGGACGACTGGAAACTTCAGGAGCGGCTTGCTACAAAGGAATTAGACAGTATTGACAAGCAAATAAAAGCCGCCGAGTTCCGAAAAGAAATTGCGGAAAAAGATTTGGCAAATCATGAATTACAAATCGAAAATGCCAAAAAGACAGATGAGGCCATGCGTTCAAAATATACGAATAAGGAATTGTATGACTGGATGATCGGACAAATAAGCTCCGTATATTTTAAGTCGTACCAATTAGCTCACGATTTCGCGAAGAAAGCGGAAATGAGTTACAGGTTTGAATTAGGCAATGACGATACATTTATCTCCTACGGATATTGGGACAGCATGAAAAAAGGGCTGCAGAGCGCCGACATGCTTATCCATGACATTAAACGTATGGAAACCGCCTATCTCGATAAAAATAAGAGAGAATATGAAATCACCAAACACGTTTCACTTGCGCAGCTTGACCCGTTGGCTTTACTCAGGCTTAGGAAGACGGGCGTCTGCGATTTTGAAATTCCGGAAGCGCTCTACGATATGGACCATCCGGGACAATATTTCAGACGGCTGAAATCCGTAAGCGTCAGCCTGCCTTGCGTTGCCGGCCCGTATACTTCGGTAAGCGCCAAATTATCTTTAATTAACAACAGATATCGCAAGAATACAAATGATTTAAGCAATTATGCGGAAAATATGGATGGCGACGGAAGATTCGTTTACAATGTCGGCGCGATACAATCCATCGCAACGAGCAATGCGCAAAACGACAGCGGTATGTTTGAACTCAACTTCAGGGATGAACGCTTTTTGCCGTTTGAAAATACCGGAGCCGTCAGCAGTTGGAGGCTTGAACTTCCGGCAGAAGTTAAACAATTCGATTATAATACCATTTCGGATGTTATTCTTCACGTTAAATATACGGCTCGCGAAGGTGGCTCAGTGCTAAAAGCCGCCGCTAATGGAGCGCTTGTAGAACGGCTCAATAATATTAAGCAGAGTTTGAAGAGTAGCGGTTTGCACATTGCCATTAATCTCAAACATGACTTGCCGAACGAGTGGCATTTGCTGAAGACGAACGGAAATGTCAACTTAACAATTGATAAATCAAGATTGCCTTACATGGTTAACTCGCTCAAAGTTGATAACATAAAAGTAATGTTCATCTCTGATTGTAAGAATTTAAAAATAACAGTTGATGATGATGTAAAAGATATTACCCTTGCAAGCACTAAAGAATTAGGAGAATTAGGAAGCGGTATTTATCCGGATATCAGTTTGGATAAATCATTTAATCTTTCCGTCAATAATAATAACTTGGAAGAGTTATTTATGGTTGTAAAATATACGTTTGGCGAAACAGACTAAGAATTGTCCGGTATCAGAGCGTAATACTATAACAGCCTGTAGTAGGATAAATCTACGCAAGCATCATCACATTTGTAGTTTAACCCGGAAATGTTAGACGTGTGAAAGAAAAGAAGTTTAAAGAAGAAAAGATTTACGATAAGAAGTCCAACTGTACTGCGGTGTTTGGACGAAGTTCGAACCAATCACGCAGACGCTATTCTTGAATTTTACCATATACATGAAGCTATTGATAGACTTTTGGCTATTGCAGACAGAGAAGAATAATCCAATCCATTAGCAATTATGAGGTTCTTTAATATTTATATTCCTGACAGGGATTGCTTTCATTAATAGCATTTGAGCTAATGGCAATGCTTGTTGCCCCATAGCTATTGTCTTTGGTATTTTTGAAAAAACAGTTCGATATTCAAACTTTACACTACTATTCAATCTAGTAGCAAATTGACGAATACTTTGGTATTTTATTATATACCGTGTAGATTTTATCTTTTTTGCAAATTCTTTTAAATATTCAGCGAATGTTACATTATTTGGTTTACATGGAGCTGTAATCTCAACAAGCAATATACTACTTGCAGATGGTTTGATTAAAACTGCATCGCAAATTTTTAATCCTTGAACCTGCCTAACTCCAGACCTATAAATTAGATCTATTGCTATATAATTATTACTGATTAAATCAGCATCGCTAGAATTTATTTGATGAGTAGAACAATTACTGTGCGAACCAGGTGCACATGTATTGCATAACATTTTATTACAATAAGCAACATAAAAATTATGAACAGCTACACTTAAAGGTAATAACATTTACTTAACCTTCAAAAATATCATAGAAAGGCTTTGTCAAAATTTTGAAAACTTCATCAGAGTTTTTTGTAACATCTTTAATAGAACTCCAATTATCACTTTCTTTTGTGGCAAATAAAAGTCTGAATCTGTCCTCGGGCAAGTTATTCTTTTTTGCATAATGAATAAGAGCTTGTATCATGTATGGACTATGAGAAGTTAAGACTACGTTTGCGCCTTTTTGAACAAAATTAACTAATAATTTCGCATATTCAATTTGCCATTTTGGATGTAAATGGTTTTCTGGCTCATCAAATACAGTAATATTATCAGAGCTGAAAATACCAAGAGATTGCAAAAAATCCAAAATTATAAATGATTTTGCTCCAGAAGCAACATTTAAAACATCTAATTTTTTTGCAGTGTTATTTTTCTGATAGCTTATAGATTTGTTTTTTTTATCTATGTCGATATTAGCATCTATTATATCTTGTATAAGATTTGAACTAGCATAACTTACATTATCTTCATACATCTCTTTAAGAAATTTTTTTTCGAAAATTTTCGAAGAATATTTGCTATCAATCATTAACGGACTTTCTATCAGTTCTACATTTTTCCATATAAATTTAGATTTTTCTTCATCGAAATCATCTATAGCAAATTTATCATTTTCTACAGACATAGAAAATACGTCAGTTCCACTATTATAAGCGGATAGACTTATTTTTGATTTCACGTCACTATGAACAGAATTATTCAAATTCATCTTAAATATTTGATTTAATTTAGGCCTCAAAGCCAACCACAATTGAGCTTTCGTATTAGCATGAATTAAAAAATCTATTAAATTATAGTCATCTTTTAAAACATCATCATTTGACAAATTATTATTTTTGACATATTCCAATGTCTGAATTGATAACTTGCGAACATCAATATTTAATTTTTCATATATGTCATCAAAAAAAAGGAAATCCTCATTAAAATCTTTAGAAGCTTTAATAAATGCATTTAATTCTTGTGGTATATCATATTCTTTTCTAGCCAGATATTTCCACATAGTTAATAAAGTATTTTTGCAGGTAGATAAGACATAATCTTCAGAATCTTCTGCATAATTATTTAACTCATTAATAATACAAAAAAGGAGCTTTCCAACTGTGCTTTTGCCAGTGTCATTTTCCCCAGCAATAACAGTTAATCCCTCTAAAGGCACATCAGCTTCTTTAATTTTTCCAAAACTTCTAATCTTTAATTGCATAAAACCTTCTATAAGTAGTTATTTCGTTATAATACAAAATATTTGCATCCTAATCAATTTATCAGATATGGCATCAATTAACATTTCCATACTTTATGCGCCGAACAAACTCAGGGTATGCCATACTCAAAGGATTACACAATCTTATCATTTTTACTCAGATTGCAGTTAGCACAAAGAATTTGTATGTTTTTTGAAGTTGTTGAACTTCCACCTTTTGAAAAAGGAATATTATGATCAAAGTGTAAATTTTTATTGCTTCCGCATATTACACACTTGCCGTTATCCCGCTTCCACACTTCCAATTTAACATATGTTGGTATTAAACGAGTATGATTATTCTGTAACGATGTACTACAATCTGCCTCACTTTCGTCAAAATCAATAAGTTCAAGTTTGAATTTAAAAACTTTTCTATTGTTAGAAATTTCTTGCCAAAAATCTATAAGTTTAAAAAAGCCATTGAAAGACCATATTCCAGGTTTAATTTTCTCATATATTTTTACTATTTCTGCTGGCGATTTTTTATCTTTATAATTCTTAACGCATTGTATAAACTTACCATTTTCCGTCAAGGTAGTGCTATTAGGAAGAAATTCAGACTGGTCAATTATTTTCGGCGAAGTTTTTAATGTTTTATAGTTTGCAATATCATGGCCTTCATATATTAGAGTATTGCCATCATCCTCTATTCTGTCGGCGTAAGGAGCACCTGTCCTTATACTCATTAGAAATATAGAATAGTTCGGCTTGATTCTATAATTCATTCCACGCTGCAGGCTAGTGCCTTCTTCATTGCACATTTGATGATGACTTATGATATCGCCAATATTCATATTGGTTTCATTATATAAAAAATACCCTGAAATGTATTGTTTGATTTTTGAAAAGTTCGAATACAGGTTAAAATCAATTCGAACTTTTCTTTGAAAGAAAAAAACACTTCATTTTTGTATAAGAAATTGATTGAGGATTTGCGAAAAATGCGTATCCGTCCAGATACGCTGCCCGACCTGGACTCGAACCAGGAGACTTCTGCTCCAGAGGCAGACGTGTTACCAATTACACCATCGGGCAATTTAGAACTGCAGAATGACAATTGAATGAGATAGAATTATACTAAAAGTTTCATTATTTGGCAAACAACCTTAATACCTCATAATAAAAAGCGCCGCCGCAACTTTAACTTTATCGCGGCGGCGCTTTATTTGAACTTTATCTATTGCTGTGCCATTCCGTTGAAAGCTTGTCCTGAGCATCGCCGAAGGAACGGAATCCATTTTTATTATTGTTAGGTAGATTGTGGGTCAAGCCCGCAATGACGACTAAACATGGATACCGATTTTCACCGGTATGACAAATGTGGATTTCTAGAGACACGCAATTGTCGTTATCCGTTACCATGCATCAATGCCTCTATGCATCCAATCTTCCTATTCTACAAATATCTCAACCCTTCTGTTGTTTGCTCTTCCTTGAGGCGTACTGTTTGTGTCCATAGGCATTGTGTGTCCGAATCCTATATACTGCATTCTGTCCGGATCTAATCCGTGTTTTACCAACTCGTCAAACACCACTCTCGCTCTTTCTTTTGACAACCTTTTATTTAACTCCGCCGATCCGGTTGAATCCGTGTGTCCTTCGATTGCTATAGACGTATATTTAAACTTTTTTATATCTTCAGCAAGCGCTTTTATGTCCTCTCTGGATTGCCGCGTTAATTCCGCTTTCCCCAGCACAAAAGTCGCGGCTTTCATATTGAACTTTTTTATCGCCGGTTTTTCTCTTCTTGCCTGCGCTCTTTTCATTTCTTCTTCTATAACTTTATCCGCTTTTTCTTCATCCGTAATTATTGTTTCCTGCTTCTTTAATACAGGTTCAGGAGTTTTTACGGGTTCCGGTTTCACTTCAGGAATAGGCGCCGGTTTTTCTCTTCTTGCCTGTGCTCTTTTCATTTCTTCTTCTATCGCTTTATCCGCTTTTTCATCATCACTTATTATTTCCCGCTTATCTACTACGGGTTCCTGAACTTTCACCGGTTCCGGCTTTTCTTTAGTATGCTTTATCCCGCAGAAGTTATATCTCAAACCCGCATTGCCGTATAGATTCGTAAACTTATCGGCAGCATATGCATTGGCATTCATAAAAAACTTCAACCCCTCTGCTATCCTCACGCTCCCGCCAATATTTGCTCCCAACAACATCCCGTTCTCTTTATATCCTCTGCTCTTGAACTTCATATCCGTCCCTTCAAATACGCTCTCTATCTCATACTTACTTCCCGTCAACAAATACTTCCCTTCAAGATTTATATAACCCGCCCACGTCTTATCATCATACCCTACGCCGGCTCCCAATCTCCCGGCGCTTCTTAAATAATTGCCCGAATCAACCTGCAAATTCAATCCGTCAGCCCCTGTTTCGTTAAAACCGTCATAACTCGCATTCTTAGCCTCTATCCCCGCATACGGACGGAATGTTACATTCTTCGCTATATCGTATTTCAATGCTCCCTCTACATCTGCTCCTATCGTTAACCCGTTGAAATCCGCTGTTGCCTGCCTGTCCGCGTATCCGGGCAAATATCCGCTCAGCCCTATACTTCTTCTCGTCTCATACTCATCACGGCTTCCGCTTAACAACGCTTTCAATTCCCATTTTTTCGTTATATATCCGCCATATAAGCCCAACCCTATTTTATTCAACGTTGCTTCATTTGCTTCTTGTTTTATATTGTGGTCTTTATAGCTCACATATATTCCCAGCATAGTCTTATTTAAACTGCTCTCTGTTCCAAAATATATGTCAAACCCGGCCATTACGCCGCCGCTTATCGTATCTCTATACTCTCCTAACGAATTCTCATCCCCTCCGTATCTTGTTTCTTCTCCCGTCACCTGCGCCCAAATTGCCGTGTTTGTCCGCTCTTGTTCGCAATGATTCTTTATCCTGTCGTATATCTCATTATTATCGCTGTCTAACGCGGCGCTTCTTATCACATTGCTTAAGAAATATCCGGACGCTATGCTTAACACGCTCTTTTGCGCTTCAACACTTAATCCTGCCGTATCTTCCATCAAAGACTTTAAGTCCGTTCCGTCTGCCAACACTAACGACAGCGGATCCCAAACACCGGCTACTTGTCCCTGGTTATACGTCAAATTCGGCAGATCGCTGAAGTTTGCCTGATTCGTCCCGTTTACTAGAAGTCTTACTATTCCGTCCCAATAAGACGAATCATTATATTTCAACTCATAAGTTAACTTCCCTGTTCCCACATAATCAAACATCGTGCTCGTAAACGTTCCATACACTACACTCCCGCTCGTCATTATCAAATCATATTCCTTATTATTATATATTCCGAAATGCGCCTTGATATGCAAGTTTCCGTCTACTTGCGCCGAATTTGCAAATATCTGGTCGTTTGTGCCGTCTTCAAATATGTCCATTACCAAATTCGTATCGCTCTCAAACCTTGTCACATTAACTGTATTCACATAAAAATTGTCATATATGTTATCAGCCGTCATATCAAACTCCGCGCCATTAAATATCAGGTTGTTTCCTATAAACGTCGCGTCTTCCAACAGCGTCACTTTACCGCCGGTCACTATAAAGTCCCCGTAAACCTCGCTGTCTCCTCCCAAATACAATACTCCGCTTCCGGTTTTGCTTACAGTCGCATTGTTATCCGCCGCGCTGCTTAATATTCCGCCGGACAGCGTTATATTGTTTGCGTTCGTCGCCAAATTTAGAAATGACCCGCCTTCCATATACACGTCGTTGGGCAGTCCGTTTATATTATTTCCGCTAAACGTTATATTACCGCTCGCTGCGTTCAATGTCACTGTGCTGCCGCCGGTTATATATATCGCCGCTCCGGAACTTGTCGCCGTGTTGCCGGTAAAACTTCCTTGACCGGAAAACAGGACGGACGAATTATTGCTTGCATACAACGCTCCGCCGTTATACGCTTTGTTATTTACAAACGTCAGCGCAACGTTTTGGAAGCTCATTATAGTATCATTGGCAAAAATTGCTCCGCCGTTGCCAAGCAATGCTTCATTGTCTATAAAGGTTGCCGATATATTGTTAAACACCATATCGTCTATCGCATATATTGCTCCGCCGCTGCCGGTTACCGCGCTGTTGCTTGTAAAACTTACGCTTGTTCCGAGAAATTCTATATCGCCTAAATACGAATATATCGCTCCTCCGTCAACGCCCGCGATATTGCCGTTAAATTCTCCGTTGGTAATTGTTATCTGCGAATTGGCGTTATATATAGCTCCGCCGCTTGCCGCCGTATTGCCGTTAAATTGTGAATTGTTAATTATTAATTGTTCATTGCCGCTAAAAATCGCTCCGCCGTAAAGATTAGCCGTATTGTTTCCAAACATTCCGTTTTCAACTTTCAGCATCCCGCCTTCCGCGTATATCGCTCCGCCGCTGCCGCTCGTCGATATATTCGTATCAAACGTTGCGCTTGTTATGTTTATCTCGCCGGCACTTTGCCAAATTACTCCGCCTGAACCATACGCCTCATTGTTGCTGAATATCACATTGCTTATTGTCGCAGTCGATAATGCGCTTGCAAGCCTCAGCACTGAGCCGTCAATATCGCTTCTTCCCAAGCTCGGCGTGCTCAAATTCGCATAATATCCGTTTGCCTGCGCGTTCGTCACCGTTAAATCCTGCAGCGTAAAATATACCGCCGTCCCTACCTCTATATTAAAGAACGTTCCCCTTCCCGTAGGCGTATTTGTTGAATGATACAACTCTCCGGACAATATGCTATGCGTTGCGTCGCCGTCATAACCGGCTACCGTAAATACTCCGGAACTCATATTATGCAAACTGTTGCCTGATTTATATGTATAGTCATTAAACGAAAACAAAAACGCTCTCTTGTCATACATCATATTTTGTCTGTCTAAACTATACTCATCCGTTGCTCTGTACGCAAATAGCACCACATACTGCGTGTTCGTCCCTACTGATACTTCATACTCATACGCCGTTGTTGCTATATTTTCACTTCCTCCGGCGTTAAAGTTGATTGCTCCGTCCAATACTTTCACCCAATGCTCTACATATAATCCCGCATCTTTATCATCATATACTCTCACCAATCCCAAATCCAAATTATTTCCGGTCACATTCATCCCTACGCTCAATATGTCGCTTTGCGCATTAGGCGTATTGTTAAATCCTATCCCGACATTCATATTCGTATTCGTTACTCCTAAATTACTAAACATATACGTTGTTGTCGAAATAAACGGGTTATTTCTTTCTAAAGTTATTGTCGAGTCGTTAAACAAATATCTCGTTGCTCCCGCAAAATCCGTCGACTTCAACACTATATACCCGTTATTAAATATCACGCTGTTGCTTTGACCGTTTTCTATTTTGCCCATCAAGTCGTATTTCGCTAAGTCGGGGATCAAACTGTCATCCCGATCAAATATTATGCTGGCTCCGCTTGATACAAACCTTATATTATTATTTCCTCCTGCTTCTATTGCCGTCAATGCATTATTGTTATAGTGTGTCAGCACTCCGTTGGTACTTAAATTTACCGTATAATATATGTCATCGCCGGTTATGTTCAAGTAACTGTTTGATATAACGTTTGCTCCGCCAAACATCTTGCCGCCGCTTGTAACTGTCGTCGTGCCGGAATCCTGACTGAATATTCCGCTAAAGCCGCTATTGTCGCCGGTCAGAGTCAAGCTTCCGGTATTTGACGCCTCTTTATTTATTGTCCCGTTTCCTGTAAACTCCCCGGCAAACGTTAAATTGCCAACCGTTGTTATTTCAAGCATGCCGCTGTCGTATATTCCTATTGTTCCCGTTGACAAAACCGCTCCGTCGGCTAGTTCCAATACTCCCGCAGCTATGCTGCTTATTCCAGTAAAATAACTCCCTGTTACTTTCGTGTATCCCTCTGTCTGGTTAAATATTCCCGCATAACCCGAATTGTCTCCACCTAAATATATGTTCGCTGAATTATTGATTGTTCCGCTTCCCGCTATTCCGCTGCTTATTACTACATCGCCTGCTCCGCTTATGTTTATTGTCCCGGTATTATAAATATCGCTGCCTGATGCCGCGCTGTTGTTTATAAATGTTATGCTGCTTCCTGCTACTGTCTCAAAATTTATCAATCCTGCATTGTATATCGCTCCGCCGTTTCCTGACGCCGTATTTCCGGCGAAGTTTACTCCTCCCTCCACTCTCAATACTCCACTCTGGTTGTTTATAACTCCTCCATCACTGCTCGCTGCAAAGTTTTCAAATGTTACGTCTCGTATCGTTATCGATGAACCGCTTATCAATTCCATCCCTTTGTCTATAAGTCCAGATGCATTTATTGCAAATCCTGCTCCGTCTATTGTGAAGTCTGCGTTTATCGGCGTGCCA
>WQYI01000007.1 GCA_009781315.1 Candidatus Endomicrobium embiratermitis
AGGGTTTCCCCCATTGTCCAAAATTCCCCACTGCTGCCTCCCGTAGGAGTCTGGACCGTGTCTCAGTTCCAGTGTGTCCGTTCACCCTTTCAGGCCGGATACCCGTCATAGCCTTGGTGGGCTGTTATCTCACCAACTAGCTGATAGGCCGCAGGACCATCTCGAAACGCATTACTGCTTTAATCCCAAATTGATGCCAATCTGTGATGTTATGCGGTATTGACTCCGGTTTCCCGGAGATATTCCCCATTTCGAGGGAGGTTTCCCACGTGTTACTCACCCGTCTGCCGCTAAATTCTGCGATACTCTGCAAAATCCCGCGCGACTTGCATGTGTTAGGCACGCCGCCAGCGTTCACTCTGAGCCAGGATCAAACTCTCCATAAATAATTTATAGAGATTTGTTAATAAGCTCTTAATTACTGATACTACTCTCTATGAAAGCCTTTCGGCTTTCATGAATTGATTTTTACAAATGACCCTTGAATTACATGATTGCCTCTTTTAATCGAGGCGCTTGTCTGCGTGTTATTTAGTATTCAAAGAACTTCTTTATTATTTCAAAGACGCTTTCGCGTCATTTTTACAGAGAAAAATATTATAACCCTTGTTTTCCGCTTTTTTATTAAACTTTTTTAAGTTTAATAAAGCTAACAAAGGTTTTTCTTTTAAATATTTAGTTAGGGTGTCTTTCTCTTAAGGAAAGAATCTTATTGACCCTTGAAACTATCTAATCTTCTGCTGAAGATTTTCAAAACCATTTTTATTTGCTGCTTAAAACAAAAGAACTTTTCTGCGACTGCTTTTTAATTAGACAAAATTTTAAAAATTTTGTCAAGCATTTTTTTGCAACTCTATTAGTTTACATAACTTATATTTTTTTGTCAAGTGTTTTTTTAAAGAACTTATTTTTCAGCTGACGCCTTATCGCGCAACAACTCCAAAATATTGTCTAACGCCTGATAGTTATATAACATTTTAAAAAATGTGTCAAGCGGTTTTTTGATCTTTGCCGGAGGAATTTGCAAATGGATATGTAATTATTATTTCCTCGTCAATGTCATCGCTTTCGGTTTCAATATTGAATCCGGTATAATTGGAAATAATATCGCGCAATTTTGTTTTATTTATTTTCGCGACATAAGAAACTTCAAGTTCGCCTTCTTCCAAAAATTTTATTTCTCCTTCCGCGGAAAGAGAAAGCTCGGGAGATAAAAAGTCTCTTATATAAATTGTTTTAACGGAATTGTTGTATTTAAACGAAAGACTGCCGCTCCCGGAAAAAACAACAATACCGTATCCGGAAACTATTTCATAATCAAAAGAAATTTTTCCGTTGAAATTATCTTCATTGTCAAAACCGTCGGACTTTAAAATTACGTTTTTAAAATCTATTTCAAACAAATTAAATTTTAAATTAACTTTGCTTTCGTCTATAAATACAGAACGGATTTCAAAGCTTTTAATTAATCCTTGTTTAAGCGATTTTCCCATAAACAAATACTTCAGATTTGAAAAAAGACCGGCGTACCCCGTTTTATTATTTTTTCCGTAATCCAAATTTAAATTAACTCCTTTGACATAAACATTTTCAACATAAAAATCTCTGCGCAGCATTTTTAAAACCGATATTTTTGCCGCAGCCGAATTTATTGAAACCAATGTTCCGGATTTGAATCCGCCTTTTGCGGCGATAGAATAATCTTTTAAGTTAAATCTTCCGAAAGGAGACAGCGAAACAAGCGATACGTCGTTCTCCCTCTGAAACAGCATTCTCGTAATTCTTTTGGTTTCTTTTGCCAATCTGTCGTTGCTGAAATACGCGTTAAACGCCAACAGGTACGCGCAAAACACAAACCCGAACAACAACAATACGAGAAAAAATATTATTACGAGATTTTTCATTCTGATTGTTCCGTTTTATTATTTTCCAAAACCTGTTCTTTTTCTTTAGGATATTCTATTACGGATATTTCATATTTTACGCTTTCTTTATTGCCGGCCCTGTCTGATACCAAAAATATTATTCTATAATTTCCCGGACGCAAAAAAGCGTCATATATGTCGTCGGTTCCGTCCCACGTTATAATCTCGGGAATTTTTTCTTCAAACTTGAAATCTTTTACTTCTTTATCCTTGTAATTGATGACTTTAATGTAACTTCCGGAGGAATCTATTTCATTTTCATCGCCGCAACTCAAATACAAGTTTATATTTTTATTCATTTTGCCGTTACGGTCTATAAAATAAACGTCGTCGGCTGCCTTAAGAGACACAAAAGGCGGCGTATTGTCGACGATAATCCCCGGATCGTCAAATTTAAAATCGCCCTTGTCGGTTTGCACGTAAATTTCCGCGCTATAACGCCCGTCGGCAACAATAAATCCGTCGTTATTTAATCCGTCCCATACGATTTTTTCCGGAAGTTTTTTTCTGCCGCTTAAGATTTTAACAATATCGCCGTTTTCGTCCCGTACGGTAAACGTCCATAATTTTATTTTATTAGCCCCTTTAACCGCCGGATAAAATATAACGCCTTCTTTAGTCTTTGTCAAAGGAGAAAATAAAATGTTTTCCAATACGACATTTAAAGAAGGTTTTACCGTTTGCCCGTCTCGTACTTCCTGAGAATTTGCAAAACAAACAAATATGAATACAACGGATAGCGAGGCTATAATCTTTTTCACGACACATATTATAACATTTTTAATAAAACAAAAACGCCCGCTTTTTTGTATACTCGGGCGTTTTTGTTTTTACGGATAATTTATTTCTTTTTTGATTTGGACTTTTTAACAGGCTTAGCCTTAGATTTTGCCTTGGGCTTTGCCTTTTCTTGTTTTTTCTCTTTAATTACCGCCTGCGCCGCAGACAATCTCGCAATCGGAACTCTGAAAGGCGAGCATGAAACGTAGCTCATGCCCACATTATGGCAAAACTCTATGGATTTCGGGTCGCCGCCGTGTTCGCCGCATATGCCTATTTTCATATCTTTTCTTACGTCTCTGCCGAGCTCTACGCCGTAAGCTATAAGCTGGCCTACGCCGTCAACGTCTATGGTCTGGAACGGATCGTCGGAAAGAACTTTTTTACTAAGATAATCTCCGAGGAAACCGCCTATATCGTCTCTTGAAAAACCGAAACTCATCTGCGTTAAATCGTTCGTGCCGAATGAGAAAAATTCCGCGACTTCCGCCATCTGGTCGGCAAGTAAAGCGGCTCTCGGTATTTCTATCATCGTGCCGAAAGAATAACCCAGTTTCTTGACGCCCATTTTCGAGATAACTTCCTGATAAACTCTGTCTACTATGGCTTTCTGGTTTTTAAGTTCATTAACCGAACATGTCACGGGAACCATTATTTCGGGGAAAACTTTTTTACCCTCTTTTACAAGTTCAGCCGTCGCTTCAAATATCGCTCTCACCTGCATCTCGGTTATTTCGGGATAGGTTACGCCAAGACGAACGCCTCTGTGTCCCATCATCGGGTTTGTTTCATGCAGAGATTCGGCTCTTTTATCAAATTCGGCAATGTTTATACCGATGCTGTCCGCGATAATCTGTTTTTTGCTTGTTTCATTGGGAATAAATTCGTGTAAAGGCGGGTCAAGAAGCCTTACTGTTACGGCATAGCCGTCCATGGCTTCCAAAGTGCCTTTAATAGAATCTTTAAAGAACGGGAAAAGCTCGTTAAGCGCTTTAACTCTTTCTTCCGTCGTGTTTGAAACTATCATTTTTCTTAACGCGAAAAGAGGTTTTTCGGAATTCTCGCCGTAGAACATATGCTCGGTTCTGAAAAGACCGATGCCTTCCGCGCCGAAGAGCCTTGCTTTTTTCGCGTCGGCGGGAGTATCCGCGTTAGTGCGGACTTTTAGAGTTCTTACGGAGTCGCAAACTTTCAAGAAATCGAAAAGAAGCGCGTTTTCCGTAGCGTCAACCATTTCCAGTTTACCTTCGTAAACGTTACCCTTTGTTCCGTTAAGCGTGAACCAATCGCCTTCTTTATATTCTTTTCCGTCTATTTTTACCGTTTTAGCGTTCAAATCCACATGCAACGCGGCGCAGCCGACTATGCAGCATTTTCCCCAGCCGCGGGCTACAAGAGCCGCGTGGGAAGTCATACCGCCGCGCGCCGTGAGAATTGCCTGAGCCGCTCTCATGCCTTCAACGTCTTCGGGATTTGTTTCTTCTCTTACTAAAATAACTTTTTTGCCTTCATCGTTCCATTTAACCGCGTCTTCAGCCGAGAAAACTATCATTCCCGCCGCTCCTCCCGGACCCGCGGGAAGACCTTTTGCCAAAACTTTTGCCGCGCTTTCGGCTTTAGGATTTATTATCGGATGAAGAAGTTCGTCAAGCTGGGCCGGCGAAACTCTTAAAACGGCTTCTTCTTTGGATATAAGCTTTTCTTTCAGCATATCCATCGCCATTTTTACCGCGGCAGGACCGTTTCTTTTGCCCGAACGGCATTGGAGCATCCAAAGTTTACCTTCTTCTATAGTAAACTCGATGTCCTGCATATCTTTATAGTGTTTTTCAAGTTTTTTCTGTATCGAGAAAAGTTCTTTATAGTCTTTAGGCATTGCTTGTTCAAGCGTTTTCTCGCCTTTATTGTGCTCGCTCTGGGAAGCCGCGTTTATCGGGGCCGGGGTACGGATACCGGCGACAACGTCTTCGCCCTGCGCGTTGACTAAATATTCTCCGTAAAATCTGGAATCGCCGTTACCCGGATTTCTGGTAAAAGCCACGCCCGTCGCGGAAGTGTCGCCCATATTTCCGAAAACCATTGACTGAACGTTGACGGCTGTTCCCCATTCGTCCGGAATTCCTTCGATTTTTCTGTAAGCTATCGCTCTTTTTCCGTTCCATGAAGCAAAAACCGCGCCGACTCCGCCCCAAACTTGTTTGTAAGGATCGTCCGGAAAATCTTTTCCCAAAACTTCTTTTACCTTAACTTTAAACTGAGCGCAGAGTTTTTTGAGGTCTTGCGCGTCAAGATCCGTGTCGAGGGTTACGCCTTTGGCTTTTTTCGCCGCTTCCATTATTCTTTCAAGCTGTTTACGTATACCCATATCGTCTTTAGGCTCTATACCTTCGGCTTTCTCCATAACTACGTCGGAATACATCATTATAAGCCTTCTGTACGCGTCGTAAACAAATCTTTCATTTTTGGTTTTTTCTATCAAAGCCGGAATTGTTTTTGTGGTAAGACCCACGTTTAAAACGGTTTCCATCATTCCCGGCATCGAGCTTCTCGCGCCTGAACGCACCGAAACAAGCAAAGGATTTTTTTCGTCGCCGAATTTTTTGCCTATAACTTTTTCAACGTCTTTCATCGCGTTTGTAACCTGCTTTTCAAGTTCCGCAGGGTATTTTTTGCCGTGTTCATAATAATATGTGCATACTTCGGTGGTAATCGTAAATCCGGGAGGAACGGGAAGTTTTAAATCTTTGTGTCCCGCCATTTCCGCGAGATTCGCGCCTTTACCTCCTAGTAAATTTTTCATGCTGCCGTTTCCGTCGGCTTTACCGCCGCCGAAAAAATACACGTACTTGTTGGGCATAACTGAACTCCTTTATATAAATTTCTTGTCCGGAATTGACAAAAGCAAGTTTTAATTCCGATATATTTCATTCCCGAGGGACATTTGCCCCCTGTTTGCAGAGTTTTTTCAAAACTCCGCCTTCAGCAGTGCGGGGATTCATGTTTACAGCTTACCTGGTTTAAAAACCATTTTTTTACTACGGAGTGATTCTGAAGAGTTGAGCGAAGTTAAAGACAACGGCGGATTGAGCCGTATTTTCAACTTTTAACCTTACCCTTTTTCGTTATCTCAGTTCCGCGCTAATTCGTTCCGATAAAAAAACAAAATCAGGGTTTCTAGGGTCCATCGCCAAGGCGTCTTCCAAATAAGATTTAGCCGTTTCAAATCTTCCTTTTTCAAAATATTTAACGGCTTGACTATATAATTCTTTTGTTCTTTTTTCATTAGGATAAGAAATCTGATAACTTTGCATCAATCCCCTGACAAATTTCATACTTTCATATTTTTCGGCCAAATAGGAAACTATGTTTTGAGCTTTTTTAAAATTTTCGTTTTTAAACGCTTCTACGGAAGTTATAAATTTTTGTCTGTCTTCAGGCGCAAATTTCAAAGACTTGGCCTCTAAGTCCGACTTCATGACGTTATATCTGCGTTCATCTTCCATTTCAGGAACTAAATCCACGGCTTTTTTGTAAAACAAAAACCCTTCATAAAAATTTCCGTCGTTTAAAGCCGATTCCGACAGAGTCAAATAATCTTCAGCCGTAGTCCTTTTGAAAATATACATTTTCTCTTTTATTATCATAATTGTATTTTTCAAATCAACAGCGTCTCTATATCCGGGATTTGCAAGCAGAATATCATCTAAAATAGATTCGGCTTTATCTATTTTACCGTCAAGATAATACCGGCGGGCTTTAGCAAAAGACGACAAAGCCTGACTAAGACTCTTAATCTTAATTTTTTCTTCTTTCTTTTTAATTGAAGAAGAAACCTGGCTCTTACTTTTTTCTTCTTTAATTGAAGGAATAACAGGACTCTTAATTTTTTCTTCTTCCTTTTTACTTGAAAAGGAAACATCGTCTTTTTTTACAGCTTTCTTTTTGCTTACTCCCGCCCCGTAAGCCGCAGAACCTGCCATAATCAAAGCAACAAAAATGCAAATCAGTTTATTTCCCATACGAGCTCCTAATCCCAATAAAATTCTTTTATTCTTCTTATAATTTTATTGGGAATTGTTTTTATTTTTCCCAAAACGCTTTCTTTATTTATAGGAATAAGACTATCTTTACTCGCAAGTATTGCTATGTCTTCGTCATTTACGTCTTTTAACTCGCCGATAACGGAATTATGAAGATTTGCTTTGCCTTCGTAAAAAGATTCTTTTTCATTAAGCACGATTCTCATTTCAGACACAAGAGCGTCTATATTTACGGGCTTTATCAAATAATCGTATGCTCCGACTCTCATAGAATCGACGGCATTTTCAACGGAACTGTATCCCGTAACTACTATCGGCACAGTTTCTTTATCAACCGTCAAAGAATCTTTTATTACCGCAAGCCCGTTCGTATCCGGAAGCCTGTAATCCACAAGCAAAATTTCATAATGCGATTGCTTTACCAGCAGCAAAGCTTCCGCGCCGTTTTCAGCGACATCCACATCAAACCCTTTTGCCCTGAGATTTTCAGCCAAAGTATCTCTTGCTATTTCATCATCTTCAACGATAAGAACTTTAATATTCTCAACCACAAAGCATCCTTTTAATTTAATAATTACGAACCGGCAACAACTCTAAACCGCGGTTTTATTCTTTATTCGTAATTCGCCGTTTGCAATTGCTTTCCGATATCAATTTACAATTTTGGCTGTAATAAATATTGTAAGTTCATGCCTTGATTTATCTTTTGAAACGGATTTAAAGAGATAGCCTAAAATAGGAATATCGCCCAAAAGAGGAATTTTAGTTATGGTGTCATTTTCAGTTTCTCTTATTAATCCGCCGATAACGGCCGTTTCGCCGCTTCTCAAAATCATTACGGTATTAGCTTTGCTTACGTTAATAACAGGAATTCCGTCAAAAGTTTCACCGGTTCTAAAACTTTGTTCGGGAGCTATGTCGAGAACTATTGTTCCGTCTCTGTTAATCTGCGGTCTGACCTTCATTTTCAATCCTACTTCCTTAAACGAGATAGTTCTGGTAATAAGCCCTGTGGACTCGCTTACGGAACTGTTACTTACGTAAGGTATTTCTTCTATAATATCAATCGTAGCTTCCTGATTGTTCAAAACGATTAATTTCGGATTTGTAAGAATTTTCGCGTTTGTATTTTGCATACCTGCGAAGAAAGTTCCAACAATATTGTAATCGCCGGCGAGAATAGCCGTGCTGAATCTGCCGATTCCGCTGGCGTTTGCCAAAGAAACAAGTTCCTGTTGGTAATTTGCCGTGGGTTTTAAAGGAGTAGTAACTCCCTGGGCAAGAGAAAGAGGATCCGCCCAAAAATAACCTCCTGCATTATTGTAAGCGTTGGCCATGTATTTTCCGTCATTTTTTGACACATCCGCCGGAGGTATTATTTCTTTAACGTCGAATTTCGGAGCTCTAAATATATTGTCTATCTGCGTGCCTACCTGTAACCTGTTGCCCAAATTGACATCCACGATCTTCGACTCGATTTGAACCTGCGGAGTAGGAACGTCCAAAGTGCGCACCAAAAGTTCTATTTTATCTATTGTGTCGGCCAAATCCGTAATCAAAAGAGAATTTGTCCTTTCGTCAAAAGTTATTTTTCCTCCTTTTGTAAGACGGACGTCAAGGATTTTTGCCAAGTCTGCGGCTTTGGCGTAATTGCAAAAAATTACTTTTGAAACCGTTATAGGAGACACGTCGTTTTTGCTTTTTATAACGTAAATGTCCGTTTCTCCCTGTTTTACGTAATAAAGGTCGTAAGTGTCGAGCAAGGCGTTTATGGCTTCGTCCGGAGTTACGTCTTTTAAGGTAAGAACTATTTTCTTATTTAAAAGATCGGCGTCAGTAATAAACTTCCTGCCGGTTTTCATGCTTAAAACATTAAGAACCGTATAAAGCGTCGTCCCCTGAAAATCCACAGATATAAGCCCTTTTGTGGATTGTGCGAAAACCGTCTGAAAACACAAAAATACTGAAACGATTAAAACTGCTAACTTTTTCATCATTATTCCTCCCTGTTGAATTTGACTATATATTTTTTATCTTCCAGGCTGACTACAATGTCTCTTTCCCTTATATTTACTATTTTCACGTTTTTATAAGTGTCGCCCTGACGGTATAACTTACCTTCAATTATAACTATGGGGTTTTCGCTGTCATACATTATGCCCGAAATTTGAATAGTTGGAAGTCTGGACTCCGGCCTTACGGCAGCAGTAGTCTTAACCGCGGGAGCCGGAGCAATATATTCATAAAAAGGACTTCGCGGAACCAGTTTTATGTCTCTCGAAGAAGGCACATGCCCCAAAGTCTTTAAAGCCATGGAAGATTTTTCAAACAACTCTTTAAAATATCCGGAAGTCCTGAAATCGTCCATCCTCTCTTTTACTCCGCTGAAATAATTATCTACGGCCGACGAGTACAAAATCGGCGAGCTTACAACCGTAGCGTCGTTGTTCTCATCTATTAAAACGCTCTTCACAATTGAAAACATTTCAATAGCAAACAAAAATCTGAATGTATTTTCATATTTGGCGTTAAAGTTTATTTTTAAAGTTACCATTCCGGTTTTTTCGTCTTTTTCAATCGAATAGTTGGTTATGTTAATTTTGCTTTCGGTAGCCGCCTCAAAAACCCTGTCTTTGTAAGTCACTATTAGCACTTGATTCTGCTCAAATTTCACCGGAATGCCGTTTATTATATCTTCAATTTTCGCTCTTGTATCGTACATGTTTTCGTTCAGCTTTACAAAGTTAAGCAAGTCGGCGTAAATGACTTTATATTTTTCATTTAAAGAATTACGGTCTTTGATATCGCCTATAAATTTAGCATATCCAAAATTATAAACGAAATATATCGCCGCCAAAAACAAGACGTTTCTCAACAGTACGGAAATTATATCTTTATACCGATTATTAAACATTTATATATTCTCCGGAGTTTCCCCTTCTTTCTTATTTGCCGGCTTTTTTTCCGCGTCTTTCTTTATTATTTGCACGCCTTTCAAAGGAACAGTCACGTTTATAACGTCGACTGCGCGCCCTTTTACTTTCATAGAATCTTTCGGCACGGTAATTTCAACGGGCTCGCCTATTAAATCGCTACGGCTAAAAAAGTTTTTCAATTCTTCCTCGGTGGTATTTAATTGAAATCTATCGCGTTTTAATCCTTTTACCTGAACGGACATTTTTATTATCTTATCCGGCGTCAGTTCAAACCGCACTATTCTATAGCCCTCGGGAATATACAACCCTATGTCTCTCAAAAGCAATCCGGCTTGAGTCCTGTTTGTTATTATGTCCCGCACGGCAAGAAGTCTATAATAATTCGCTTCCCATTCGCTTTCAATGCTTTTAACTTTATTGAGCCTTCTCTCTTCGTCAATGTTCATTTTTAACTTTTCGATTTTTCCCGTCGCGTCGTCTTTTTTCAAAAAAGTCATTACCGACAAAGCAAACACTCCCAGCAAAACAAAAGTCAAAAGCAAAGAAAACAATTTAAAAACATTAACGATTCTAACGGTTTTCTTTAACCTTACAATATTTCTTCCGATAAGATTTATATTATACATTTTGACTTCCATCATTAATGGCAAGACCCAGCGCGACCGGAACAAAAAAACCTTTCTCGGCGTCAAACACGCCTCTTATCATTTCGGATTCAAACGGATTCCATTTTACCGTATTTACTCCGAGAGTCTCCCAAATAAAAGTATCCATGCTTTTAAGCATGGATCCGCCGCCCGTTATAAATATTTCGTCGATTCTGGAAACTTTTTGTTTTGAAATGCAATACTCCATAGACCTGAAAACGGCTTCCAAAAGATTATTAGCGCTTTTTTTGAGAGTGTTTTTAATATTTAAACCGATTTGATTCCAAACCGCAAACTGCCTTTTAATTTGCTCCGCCACATAATAACTTACTTCATAAGAAACTGCTATCTCGTCCGTAACATGTTTACCGCCAAAAGCCGCGTTTCTTATAAACACCAGCCTGCCGTGGTCTATAACCGCGATTTTTGAAACTTCATGCCCTATGTCCACTACCATAACCGACCCCGCCGCTTTACGGGGATTAAATGTATTAAAACAATTGGCCAAGGCTATATTATCTACACTGAGACCTTTGACTTCAATATCCGCAAGAGAAAGGCTTGAAAGCTTTTTATCTATTTTTTCTTTAGGCGAAGCTACGAATAAAATATCCGTGCTTTGTGTTGAAGAAAGGTCGGAAACTTCCTGAAAGTCCGAATACAAACCGTCCATGGCTTCAAATATGCTGTTTTCCGCCTCTATCATAACCGCGCCGCGAAGAGTCTCGCCGGTCAGTCCGTGCGGAAAAGAAAAATCCCTAAAAATCAAATCAACGTCGCTTGAGGACAAAACAACGTCGCTGTTTTTTGCTCTTAATTGATCTATAAGTCTTTTGACTTTGTCTTTTATTTCAGTCGCTTCTCCTCTGTTGTCATATCCCGTATCCGAGGAAAGCATCGCCGCGTAAACTAAATAAGTTCCGTCATTTTTGGGTATGACGGAACAGCCTTTCATAAACTTCGATCCTATGTCAAGACCTATCAAATTAGCCCCCAAAAATAAAGTGCAGTTTATTTGTCATTAATAATTACTGTTTTTAATACCAACCGTAATTCGTCTTAAAAAGCAACCGACAGTTATATTGTACTCAAAATATTTTTATAAATCAATAAAATTAACAATTTATTTAAATTTTCCTGATTTAAAAAAATAAACCTGAACGGAAACTTTAATAAGCCGTTCGTTATGAACTAAAATTTGTTTTTTACAAAACGCTATTATAAAGAAATTATAACTAAAATATTGTTATAAATCAATAATTTCTATTAATTGTCCGCTATTAGCTTATTAATATACTTTTGGTAAGAATAAATTTGTCCCCAAGATTTATCGGTGGCCGGTTTTAAAATACCAAGTTTTATAAGGTGTTCTATAGTCTTAGCTATTGTGGGTTTTGACAACTTTGTTAATTTTACAAGCTCTGCAATAGTTAATAACGGCTTTTGTTTAAAACATTCAAATACTACAACGGCAGAATCTTTTGCCCGCTTCAAAGTTAGTATATTTTCTAAATCTTTGTTAAATGTTTTCTGAATTGATTTTAATATATCTTTCGCATTATTGGCAGTCTCGAATATTCCTTCCAAAAAGAATTTAATCCATTGTTCCCAGTCGCCATTGAAACGCACGGCATTTAGGTACTCATAATATAAAGACCGATGTTTTTTGAAGAATAAGCTTATGTATAAGCACGGTGTTTTTAAGAATCCTTTATCATAAAGATATAAAGTAATAAGCAATCTTCCGATTCTTCCGTTACCGTCAAGAAACGGATGTATGGTCTCAAATTGATAGTGCAACAAAGCGGCTTTTATCAATACGGGAATATCATCTTCTCCGTTCATAAACTTTTCAAATGAGTTAAGAGTATCCTGTAATTTTTCAACGCCAACAGGCACAAATTTTGCGTTTCCGGGTCTTGTTCCGCCTATCCAGTTTTGCGATTTCCTGAATTCTCCCGGGCTTTTTGTTTTTCCTCTTGAATTTTTTAGAAGTAAAGCATGGACTTCTCTGATTAATCTCAATGATAAAGGCAATGTTTTTAATCTTTTCAGACCGTATTGCAAAGCGTTGACATACGAAGAAACTTCTTCGACATCATTGATCGGAAGTCCGGTTATTCTGTCGGACTCATACTTTAGTAAATCGTCAAGCGTCGACTGAGTGCCTTCTATTTGGGAAGACAACACCGCTTCTTTACGGACATACATATAGTTAATTACCGAAGGGTCCGGCGTAACATCTACAATTCCGTTCAATTCTCCAATCGCCTTATTTGCTTTTTCAAGCAAAGAGGCGACAGATTCATAAATTATTACAGGCGGCAAAGGATTTGGAAAGTATGTTGAATATTTTTCTTCCCCCGTCTTTATTGCGGTTAATGTTCCCTGAATTTTTATTTTCATTGTATTTATACTATAGCTTTTTATCATTTACAAGTCAATAACAAAAGTAAACTATAATGCATTAACCTTTACAAATATTAAAAACTTGTAAATATTATTCCGGTTGTTAAGCCGTATCTTTCCCTGCTTTAATATTGTCCGTATTGATTCGTCCGCGTATTAAAAGGTTAGGCCGCTCACATCTTGCGCCCCATGAGCTTCCTTCGACAGGCTCTTATCCGTCGCACAACGGCTGGGGCAGGCTATTATCGAATAACTAACCTTTATGCCCCATGACGGCAAAGGGTGGTTTTGGATACAACAAAAACCCCGTTTATGAAATTTCATAAACGGGGTTTAAATTTTTTGAAATTTTTAAGTAAAAGCGGCCGAGTAATCCGTCCCTTGACCGTTGAGCGCTTTTATCTCCTGCCGCGGAAAACATTTATATATCTGTTTACGTCCGGATGCTTATCCGCATAATCTATTATAGAATCAATAAGGGTAGCATCAAGGTTGAGTTTATGTAAGTCAAAATTCAATCTAATAAATTGTTGACCTCCTATTGTTGTGTTGCCTGACTGTCCAGATGAATAAGTATTACTGTTAAATACACTACCAAAAAGATCAAGTATGCCAACGTCAAATTGCACTTGACGTTCAACAAAATAATCAAAATACAAACTTGTTTCAGAAGTACTGCCTACAGGGCGCGCACGGGCATTTATACTGTAATATCTATCCTCAAGAGGGAAAAAAGCGCTGACACCAGCCAAATCCGATACTGCCGCCGTCAGCCATCCGCTTAACAGTCCGGGTCCTCCATGCTGATGTCCGTCAAATATACTACCGGAAGAATTATCAAAATCATTGAATGTAATTCCGGTAGGTGTGCCATCCGCATATTTTATCCCGCTAAGAGGTATATAAACATCCAGATACCTATTATTGGTAAGTGTCGTATTGCTAACAGTTAAAGTAATTGCTTGACCGGTAAGATCTACAGCAAAGAAAGATCTCGGTACCGTATAAGTTCCGTTAAGGCCGGTTAAAAAAACTCCGAGAGTTTTTTTCAAATTATCATCAATGTCAATTTGCCCCATTGTACCGCCACTCGCGTTTGTCGTTGACAGCAGCACGGCACTTACGCTTACTTCAATTGCAGGGTCCATAGAAGTATCATAGCTAAAAAAGTTGGAATTTCCAGAAAGAGGATACCATGTATTACCACCGGCATAAGAAACTTTAGCTGTAACGGCTGCTCCATTAGAAGAATTATAATACACATTGTGATCACCAGCAACGGCAGGCGCAAATATTCCATACTTAACAGAAGCGGGAGCGCCGGTGCCGGGGAGCGAAAACAAACCCATTTTAAACGCGGCTTCTTCAAGAGCGCTTTCCGCGGCATAGTATGTTCTTGCCGAGTGTAAATCCGTAAATACATCGGCATTACGGCTAACAGCCATACGCATTGAAATGAGCCCTAAAAGGGAAAATATAAACACAAAAATAATGACGAGAACTAAAACCGTCCCTTTATTATTCATTTTAAACTCCTTCATAATATTTTTATAATTTCGTTATCACATCGCTATCCCCGGGACCCGTCACACCGCCTGAAGGATTACCTTTCCAAATAAGAGTCCTTGACACGCTGTTATTTATATAATCTTCGGTAAAGCTATAACTTACATTTTTATACGTCGTTTTTGTGTTTAATTCAAGAAAAATCCTTAAATAATTGTTAACAGGTTGGCCGTCAATATTGTTAAATTCCCAATTAGCAATACCGTTAAACATATTCGTAGCCTGAAACCTTTTGACATCGCGAAGTATAATTTCTTTGTCTATTCTGGAAGTGGCGGACATACTAAAACTGCGCTCAACATCCTGACGAATACTCCACTCGCTATATACAATATTTTTACCATCGAAAACATATTGTCCTTTTATAATCTCTCCAGGGTTCTCAGGATTTACCGAAAAAAATGTAACTCCGTTTTGTACTCTATCTGACCAATTACTTGATCCGCCGGCGCCTGACCATTTATCAAATCCGACATCCGCCGCAGGACCGCCGGTTAATTCAAACCCGGGACTTACCATTCTCCTTAAATGACTGTCAAGCCTTTTTTTAAAAAATAAATAATCCTGCATACGGCTTCTATCCGAATACATTTCTTCAAAAGTTTTCTGCCCGTATAACATCATGCCTGCCATAACGGTAATAAGCATAGCCGACAAAACAATCGCAACAAGAACTTCAATTAAAGTAAATCCTTTTATTTTCATTGCATTTTACCTCTATATGTTCAATTCGCCTACGGTCTGTCTCTAAACATGCCATAAACATAGCGGGTCCTTAAATCCATACGAAACTTGGGCTTGTTTTCCGGTTCTATCGTAGCATCATATCGTACTTCAAGAAGAGTAGGCCTTATATTATAAGAATTACCGGTAATAGTGCTAGTTACCACATATCCAGAACTAGTTGCAACTCCATCTGCTATCCGCGGTATTGTAAAACTTGCTTCGCCGCCACCAGTACTACTGGGTTTGGAGGCGTCGGCGGAGGCAAGAGCATATTTATTTGACAGACCAACTTTTATATCACTTTGATAGAACCTATCCGCGCCGCCGGCAATAATGGCCATAGCATTGCGCTTTTGCTTTTCAAGAATATTAGTTCCGGTATCTAAATTAAATGAGACATCCGAGTACAAATAACTATATCTAAACGCTTTAACAAAAAAAGCAGTGCCTGCCACAAGCGTTAGCGCCACAAGCAAAAAACTTACCAGAATCTCTACAAGCGTTATTCCTTTATTATTTGTTTTCATTTTTTACCTCTCTTAAAACTATAATGATTAGGAAAAAGTATAAACTATATCCGTATCCCTTGTATATACGCCTTTAGCATTTCCGCCCGGACCTGTAACTTCAACGGTAATTTGAGGGTTTATATTATTAGGACCGCCTACACTAAGAGACGTAAACTTGTTAAAATAGCTGTTTCTTCTAAGATCAACGCCGAGACGTTTGTCATATTGCGGGTCTTCCAGGTCGGCCATCGTCTTTATATATCTGCCGGATTGGGCAAAATATATCCTTTGTTTATTTACAATGTCCTGAATGACCGCTCTGGCTTCATTTTTATACGCGTTTCTTAATTGCATTCTTTTGCTTCCGACGGCAAAAACGCCGACCATAATTATAACTATTACCAATCCCACGACAAGTTCTATCATGGATACGCCGAGGTTATTTTTTTTAATGTTCATTGTTTGCTCCTGCTCCTTTATTAACAATTACAAATTCAAAATTACGAATCAACAACAAAGACAAAACTACAATTTAGATTACTAATCAACGTCAAAGACTCATTACAAACTTAACGCCAACGACTCTGGATTGCTTCGGAAGCTTTGGTCTTTCAGACCCGGGGCGCTCGCATCTCACGCCCGCGGCAGACTTGTCCTCGTTATTCCTCGGACTGCCGTCCTCGCAATGACGCCTATCGCGCCTTTGATAAAAGGATAAGCTTAAAACTTTATTTTGTCAACCTTAATTTTCCGAAAATTGCGCTGCCGGCTATGCTCCCTGACCGGACATCATGGCACCAGCCAGGCTGAATATAGGCAGATACATGGCGACAACCG
The DNA here is from genome assembly GCA_009781315.1 of Candidatus Endomicrobium embiratermitis. GTDB lineage: Bacteria > Elusimicrobiota > Endomicrobiia > Endomicrobiales > Endomicrobiaceae > Endomicrobium > Endomicrobium embiratermitis. The sequence continues at coordinate 16,376 of WQYI01000007.1, forward strand.
CTATACCGACCATAATACCCAAGCCTATAATGAGCACGGGTTCAACTATGGAACTGAGCGACGCCACGGTGCCGTCAACTTCATCATTATAATATTCCGTTATTTTGTCAAACATAGCGTCAAGCTGGCCGGATTTTTCGCCGACAGCCGTCATTCTTGTGACCATTTTTGGGAAAATTTCAAGCTTAGACATTTCATCGCCCAAGGGATTGCCTTCAAGAACTCTTTCTTTAACGGTGGCAAGAATTTTTTCAATGTAAACGTTATCAACGACATTTAACGATATTTCCAAAGACTTTATTATATCAACGCCGCTTTTTACAAGCGTGGATAAAGTCTGGAAAAATCGGGCAAGTATGATTTTTATATAAATTTTGCCGAAGATAGGAATTTTAAACAGCCATTGATCGTATATCATCCTGCCGCCGGGAGATCTTTTAAATACAATAAAACCGGCAGTAAAAGCTATTGTGCCCAGCGTAATCCAATGTAAGTTAGAAAGCGCAAATCTGCTTATGCCCATAACGACCTGCGTCGGCAACGGCAGATCCGCGCCGAAAGACGCAAACATTTCTTCGAATTTGGGAATAATGCCCAAAACAAGGACAAGCAAAACCACCACAAAAAAAGCGCCTACAACCATCGGATAAGTGCTCGCGGCTTTCACTTTTCTTATAAGTTTTAAATTATTTTCAAGATACAAAGCCAAATCGGCAAGAACGCTCGCGAGTTTTCCCGACGCTTCGCCTACAGAAACCATCGCTATTAACGTATTTGAAAACTCTTTTTTGTATTTTCTTAAGCTGCTTGAAAGAAATTCGCCGCCTCTTAAGTCGTCCCCGACCTTTTTTAAAACGTAGCTGAGCCTGACGCTGTTTGTCATTCCGGAAATATCTTCAATGGCTTCCAAAACGCTTACGCCGGCGTTTACCAAAGTCGCAAGCTGGCGGCAAAAAAGCGCCACATCCTGAAGCTTTACTTTGCCTTTTTGAGTCCTGTTCGCGGCAGATTTCTCGTTTGATTTGGAAAAAGCCTGCGATATAGCCGACTTTCCGCTTGTTTCTTCGATTTTTACCGGAAAAAGCCCTTCGGCCTTTAAAGCGGAAATGACTTCTTTTTGATTAGCCGCTTCTTTTACGCCCGATGAATTTTTTCCTTGCGAATCAATAGCCTGATACTTGAATTTAGGCATATATCCCCTCTATCATTTAATTTCGAATTCAAAATTATGAATACGAATCAACGGCAACTTCTAAACTACAATATTTTCTGTCTTTGGCTCGTAATTCGCCATTCGTAATTTGTAATTGTAGTTCTTGTTAGCCGGCAATAGTGACGCTCAAAACTTCTTCGATTGTAGTTACGCCTTCTTTCAATTTATTAATAGCGGCGCCTCTTAAAGTTACAAACCCCTGCTCTAACGCTTTATCTCTTATCTGTAAGTCAGTAGCGTCGGAAACAATCAGCTCTTTTATTTCTCTGGACATCCCTAAAATTTCAAATATTGCCGTTCTGCCCTTATAACCCGAACCGCCGCACTTTTCACATCCCGCGCCTTGATATATGGGAACGTCTTTTGTTAATCCCAGACTTTTATAGACATTGTCCGGAACGTCCGTTAACTCCTTTTTACAGTCCGGACATATTTTTCTTACAAGCCTTTGCGCCATAACCAAATTTACCGAGTCGGCGACTAAATACTTTTCTATTCCCATAAACGTCATTCTTGAAAGCGTGCTGACCGAATCATTGGTATGAAGCGTGGAAAACACCATGTGTCCCGTAAGCGCCGCCTGTATGGCGATGCCCGCGGTTTCCTGGTCTCTTATTTCTCCGACCAGAATAACATCGGGATCTTGACGCATAAAAGTACGCAAAACATTCGCGAAAGTCAAACCTATATCCGCGCGTATCTGAACCTGATTTATGTTTTTAAGTTCGTATTCGACAGGATCTTCCGCGGTCAAAATATTTAAGTCGGGAGTATTTAAATACTGCAAAGCCGCGTAAAGGGTAGTGGTTTTACCGGAACTTGTAGGTCCTGTCACAAGTATCATTCCGTAAGGCATACTGATTGCTTCTTTAAACATTTTCAGCTCGGATTCGCTCATGCCGATTTTTTCCACGTCAAGCGAAACCGCGCCCTTGTTTAACATACGCAAAACGGCTTTTTCGCCGTATATGGTAGGCACAAGCGAAACACGGACGTCTATTTTATTTCCGTTTACTTTGATTTTACATTTTCCGTCCTGAGGCAGCCTTCTTTCGGCTATGTCCAGATCCGACATAATTTTTATTCTCGAAATTATGGCGTTATAATATTTTTTCTGCGGGGCCGGAAATTCTTTGAGAGCTCCGTCTATTCTCATTCTTAACGCGACGTCTTTTTCAAAAGCTTCCAAATGAATATCCGAAGCTTTTTTAACCGCGGCGTCAAAAAATATGGAATTAACGTATCTTATTACGGGAGCGGCTTCCGCGTCGCCCAGATCGTCGTTGAGGCCCTCGTCTTTCACGGACACGTCGGGCGTGGTGCCGATATCGTCGTCACCGAGGCTCGTTCTTACATAGTATCTCTCTATGGCTTCTTTTATTTCGGTTTCATCCATAAGGCTGACCGAAATTTTCATATTAAGGATTTTTTCGATTTCGTCTTTTACGATAACATTGGAAGGATCCGCCATCGCGACGTTTAAAACGCCGTCCATTACCGAAAGGGGCAATATCATAAACCTTCTGGCGGTTTTTTCGGACATTAAGGCAAGTATGTTTCTTTCAACTTTAACGTCATTGCCTCTTAAAAAAGGAACTCCCAGGCAATAAGACATCGCGCTCAAAAGGTTTTCTTTGCTGACGTAATTGTTTTTAAGTAAAATATTTCCGAGACTGTCTTTTGTTTCCTGTTGTTTTAAAACGCACGCGTCAAGCTGTTCTCCGGTAATCAAGCCCCGCGCAATTAATGTCTCTCCCAAATCTTTTCTTTTCAAAACGGAAATAGCCATTAATATTCTCCTGTATCTTATATACAATTATACAATATAAATGATATTTTAATTCGATTAAAATGTCAATGATAAAACTCTCTTTTTCGTTTGAGAGGAAGTATAACGTAAATATTTTGATTTTTCAATAATAATTTTCGAAATTATCCCATAACACGCAAGTAATGTCATCCCGCGAGTTTATCCTGCGCGAAGCCGCAGGAAAGCAATAGCAGATGCTATGAATTAATAGCCCATGCGGCACTGCAACTTCGCTTAGTACAGGCCTAGCGCAGAATGACAACTGATTAGAGTGTATACAAAGTCATTGCGGGCGCGCACCCGCAATTTATAATTTTCGACGAGATTGCGGCTCAGGGGCCGCAATGACGGCAAAGACGGGTTTTTGCGCATAAAAAACGCCCTCCGAAGAATTTTCGGAGAGCGTTTTGGATATCCCGTAAAAATTAACGTTTTGAAAACTGGAAGCGCTTTCTCGCTTTCGGTCTGCCGGGTTTCTTTCTTTCTACCATTCTTGAATCTCTGGTTAAAAGACCTTCTTTTCTCAAAGAGGCTTTGGCAGTTTCGTCAATGCTTAAAATGGTTCTGGATAAAGCATGGCTTACGGCGCCGGCCTGCCCGCTTATTCCTCCGCCGGAAACGTTTACAAAGAAATCGTAACCTTTCGCGCCTTTCCAGACCTCGAAAGGCTTCATAACTACGCGTTTATTTCTTTCAAGTCCGCCAAAATATTCATTGACGGTTTTGTCGTTGATTATTAATTTCCCGCTGCCTTTTTCAATTGTAACGCGCGCTATCGCGTTTTTTCTGCGTCCCGTGCTTAAATAAGAAACTTTGCTCATTTATTTTACCTCTTTACTATTTGCCGGCGACAGTTGAGCGCCGTGTTCATGATTTTCATCCCTGTAAACTTTAAGCCTTTTAAGCTGTTTCGCCGCAAGTTTGTTTTTGGGAAGCATACCTTTAACCGCGACGGTCAAAGCTTTCTCCGGATTTTCTTTCATCAAAACGGAATAAGGGGTAAGTCTTGCTCCGCCCGGGTATCCCGAAAACGAAAAATGAGTTTTCTGGTCAAGCTTTTTTCCCGTAAGCGTTATTTTGCCGGCGTTTGTAACAACGACAAAATCTCCGCAATCTATATGGTTAGTATAGATAACTTTTTTCTTGCCTCTTAAGATGTCGGCTATTTCAACGGCCAACCTTCCCAACACTTTTCCGTCGGCATTTATCAAATGCCATTTTCTGTCAATCGCGTCAACTTTTGGTAAATACGTTTTTTTGTTCATCTTTAAAAACCTGTCCTGTTAATTCTTTAATATTACTTGATAAAGACAAAAAAACTCCTGCGGGGCAGCAGGATTTTCAAACGTCTTTATGCCAAGAGCGTTTATTATACATATTTTTAAACAAAAAAATCAAGTTTTTTTGTTTAGGCGCATGGATGCAAGGATGCGGAGATGCATAGCAACGACTTTTGTTTTTACTATACCTCTATGCATCTATGCGTCTAATCTTCAGCCGTTACTCTTCTTCTGTTAAAATCTGCCCTAAAGTCGGTTTATCTTCGCTGTTAGCGTATTTTTTTACCAGTTCTTTTTCTCTGTCAAATTCAAGTTTTTTTATCGAAGCTTCTATTTTTCTCTCTCTTGCGTCGTTCTTTATTATTTTAGCTTCGACTTCATCGCCTTCTTTGAGAATTTGCTGAGGCTGGTTTTTATCCGCCGGTTTAACGGACGAAGCTTCATTATTTTTAATCAACGCTTCAATTCCCGGCTCAAGTTCCATAAAAGCGCCGAATTCGGCGACCCTTACGATTTTACCTTTTACGGCCGTTCCAGCTTTGTATTTTTTATAAGGATCGGCTTGCGTATGTTTTATCGAAAGGGAAATCTTTTCGTTTTGCGGATTTACTTCCAAAACCATTACGTCTATTTCCTGTCCTTTTTTGACAAAATCTTCAGGACGCTTAACTCTGCCCGTCCACGAAAAATCGCTTATATGGACAAGCCCTTCAATGCCTTCCGGAAGTTTTACAAAAGCGCCGAACGGCATAATATTTTGAACGGTGCCTTTAACCAGCGTTCCGGGAGCATAATGTCTGAACGCTTCGTCCCATGGATTCGTATGCATTTTTTTAACGGATAAAGATATTTTCTTTCCGTCTTTATCTACTTCAGCAATCTTTACTTCTATTTCCTGCCCTTTCTTTACGCTGCGTTTAAATTCGCCTTCGCTGTCGTTCCATGCGTATTCCGAAGCGTGCAAAAGGCCTTCCACGCCCGGTTCAAGTTCCACAAAAGCGCCGTAATCCATAACGGAAGTCACAATGCCTTTCATTATAAGCCCGACGGGAAATCTTTCAACCGCCGAATCCCAAGGGTTTGGCGCGAGGTTTTTCATGCTCAGAGAAATTTTGCCGTTATTTCTGTCAACCCTGACAACCTGCACGCGGACTGTCTGCCCTTTATGAAGTATCTCGTCAACCTTTTTGACTTTATGCCACGCGAGTTCGCCTATATGAAGCAACCCGTCGGCGCCGCCCAAATCTATAAAAGCGCCGAAATCGGTAATTTTTGAAACCGTGCCGTCGAGAATCTGCCCTTCGGCTATTGAATTTAAAACCGAAGCTCTTTTCGACGATTTTTCGTCTTCCAAAATCTTTTTACGCGACACTACGGCTTTTTTAGCTCTTCTGTCAAATTCGGTTATCGCAAACTCATAAGATTTGCCGACGTATTTTTCGGGATCGCTGACAAAATGCGTGTCAATCTGGGAAATATGTAAAAACGCGCTGACGCCTATATCCACCATCAACCCGCCCTTAACGGCTTTTTCTATTGTTCCGTGAATATGCTTGCCTTCATTAAAAGTTTTTTCGACATTGTCCCATTTTGTTTTTTCAACAACTTCCCTGTAAGAAAGAACAGGCTGGCCGTGAAGATTTACGACTTTCACTTTCACTTTATTTCCGACTTTCAATTCCGCGGGGATTTTTCCTTCCTCATATTCTTTTTTAGGGATTAAACCTTCGGATTTTATTCCCAAATCAACCATAAACCCGTCCGCGTTTTCTTCTATAATCGTCACTTCAAGTTCTTTGCCTAACGACAAATTGCCGGCGCCGTCATATTCTTTCATCAGGTCTGCCATGCTGAGCTCTTCATTTTCTTCAAAATTGGTTACAGTTTTATTTAAAGACATTATTTTCTCCATTGATATTTTAAGGCTTTAATTTTTTTTGTCGTTAACTACTCATTCCTCATTACTAACTCCTAATTGTCGTTTAACCTCCTCCTTAACCTTATCTATAATCCAATCCGGCGTCGACGCGCCCGCCGTCAAACCTATTTTCTTTTTATTTTTAAACCATCCGGCTTTTATGTCTTTAACCGTTTCTATATGATAGGTCTCTGTTTTCGCGGAACAAATTTGGGCAAGCCTTGTGGTATTGCCGGAATTTTTGCCGCCGATAACTATCATCAAATCCGCGGTTTTTGCAAGTTTTTCCGCGGACTTCTGCCTGTCAAAAGTAGCCTTGCATATAGTGTTATAAACTTTTATTTTATAGCGTTTTTTTAAACATTTTACAATAGCGTTAAAATTTTCCGGCGTCTGGGTTGTCTGGCTTACGATGTTTAAATTTCCTTTCCCTTTAAGTTTTTGCGCTTCTTTGACGTTTTCAACCACAACGCATTTGCCTTTGCCGTAAGACACAAGAGCCACGACTTCAGGGTGGATTTTTTCTCCCACAATAACTATGGTTTCGTCTTTATCTCCGAGTTCTCTTACTATATCCTGCGCTCTTTTCACGAAAGGGCAGGTAGCGTCTATAATTTCTATCGATTTCCTTTTTTCCAGTTTGCCGTGAAGTTCTAACGGTATTCCGTGAGTGCGCAAAATTATTGTCCCGCTTTCCACGCTTTTAATGTTTTTTAAAGTTTTGATTCCCTTTTTTTCAAGGCGTTTTACTTCCTGGGGATTATGAATAATAGGACCCAAAGTATAAACTTGCCGGGTTAAACCTGCGGTTTCCTCGGCTAAATTAATAGCCCGTTTGACTCCGAAACAAAATCCTGATCTTTCCGCAACCCAGATGCGTGTATGCTTTTTGGAAGATTGGACGCATGGATGTATAGATGCATGGCAAAGACTTTGTCCTTTGTTTTTATGCCTCCATGCCTCCATGCCTCTATGCTTCCGCTGTTTTGCCATGCGCCTATGCCTCCATACCTCTATGCATCTACATCGCCGCTATCGCGTCCAGCGCTTTTTGCGAAAGTTCGGTATAATCGTTTTTCGTAAAATTTTCCGGCGGATATATTGGTTTTCCGAATTTTATTTTTATTTTTTTGAATTTAAGCATCTTGTCCGTGTTCTCTATTTTTACGGGTACCAAAGGAACGCGGGCATTACACGCGACCATTCCGGCGCCGGCTCTTGCTTTGCCTATATGTCCGTCTTTGGAACGAGTTCCTTCCGGAAACATCAAAAGTAATTTTCCGCTTTCCAGAAGAGAAAACGCGTTTCTCATCGCAGCCATATCCTGCACGCCGCGTTTAACGGGAAAAGCGTTTGTCTGACTTATGGCCCATCCGAAAACGGGAATATCAAAAAGCTCCTTTTTCGCCATAAAATATAACGGACGTTTCATTGCCGCTCCCGTTAACGGAGGATCAAGCCAGCTTATATGGTTAGGAGCGATTATAGCTCCCGAATTTTGCGGAATATTTTCTGCGCCCGAAATTTCACGGCGGTAAAATAACGCAAACATTATTCTGAAAAATTGCCTGCCCAAAAGAAATAAAAAAGTCGATTTTTCTTTTTGCATGTTAAAGTTCCACATTCTTGTCATTCCCATGATACTGCGACTTCGCGCAGCACGGGAATCCATTTTTACTAAAAACAATACTTATTCCTTATGTCTTTTAATAATAACGTGGATCCCCGATTACGAACTTCGGGGATGACAAAAGAGAAGATTTAAAACCTGCTTTTGTCATTTGCTTACCTTTTTCAAAAGTTCGTAAAAGTTAGGAAACGAAATATTCACGCAGTCCGCGTCTTTTATCGTCATATCTCCTGCCGCGGCTAAAGACGCGACGGCCAAAGTCATAGCTATTCTGTGATCTTGGAAACTTTCGACCGTTGTCCCTACGGGTTTAAAATCCGGGCTGCCGTTTATAATCATTCCGTCTTCAAGTTCTTCAATTTGCGCGCCTGTTTTTTTAAGCTGCGAAACAACAGCCGTTATTCTGTCGCTTTCTTTAACCCTCAATTCTTTCGCGCCCGTAATTTTTGTCACGCCGACCGCCATAGCGGCAATCAGCGCAAATACAGGAACTTCGTCAATCATTCTCGGTATTATGGAAGCGTCTATATTTACGGCTTTAAGTTTTGAATATTTTACGTTTATGTCCGCTGCGGGTTCGTCTGAAACATTCTTAACGTTTTGCAAAGTTATTTGAGCGCCCATTTTTTTGAGAACTTCTATAATTCCGTCTCTTGTCGGGTTTATTCCCACGTTTTTTACCGTTAAATCCGAGCTGGGCGCAATTAACGCCGCTGCTATAAAAAATGCGGCTGAAGATATGTCTCCCGGAACGCAAATTTCATTAGCGGCCAGTTTTTCCGCGGGATAAACGGTAACGGCATTACCGTCAACTTTAATTTCCGCGCCGTAAGCCGCAAGCATTCTTTCGGTATGGTCGCGGGATTTAACAGGCTCAATATATGTAGTCGCGCCGTCCGCGTATAATCCCGCAAGAATAACCGCGGATTTTACCTGCGCGCTGGACTTGCCGCTTTCATAACGTATTCCTTTGGGCGTTCCGCCCTTGATAATTAAAGGAAGTAATCCGTTGTTTGATTTTATATCCGCGCCCATTTGAGAAAGAGGCTCAATGACTCTTTGCATGGGTCTTTTAGAAAGGCTCGGGTCGCCGGTAAGCTTTGTTTCAAAATCCTGCCCGCAAAGTATTCCCGTTAACAATCTCGCGGTTGTACCGGAATTTCCGCAGTAAACCTCATTTTGAGGTTTAACAAGTTTTAAGCCTTTGCCCTTTATATATAAGGTGTCTTTGATACTTTTTATTTCCGCGCCCATTTGCCTGAAAGCGTCTATAGTCCTTAAACAATCATCCGACGGAAGATAATTTTTTATTACCGAATCCCCTTGCGCGATAGACGAAAACATAACCGCTCTGTGCGTTATGGATTTATCGGCCGGAACTTCTATTATACCTTCTATTTTGTTGACTTTTTTTAATGTTATGTCCATTTTCTTATCTGTCATTCCGGACTTGATCCGGAATCCATTTTTACTATTATCGTCATTGCGGGCTTAACCCGCAATCGCTTCCTTATGTATTTTAACAATTAACATGGATCCCCGACTAAAGTACTCGGGGATGACAAAAGAGAGGATTTGAAACCTGCTTTTGTCATTTTTGCGTGTTCAAAATTTCTCTTTTTACTTTGCCTTTGCTTTTTAAAATTTTCTTAAAAACGTTGAGCTCTTTTATAAAAGCGTCCAGATGTTTAATTATATTTTTGTTATTCGCGGCAAATATCGGCGCCCACATATCCGCGCTTGACGCCGCCACGCGCACCATGCTTTTAAACGATCCCGCCGTAATTTTGTCGACTTCGGGGTTTTTCTTCTTGACGTCTTTATATATCTTGTTAAACGAAAAAGCTACGCAATGCGTCAAATGGCTTGTCAAAGCGACAAGCTCGTCGTGTTTTTTTGCCGGCATATTGATTATATTCGCGCCGGCGTCTTTCCACATTTTAGCGACAAGTTTTTCGTTCTTTTCGGATTTCTTAAACGAGCCTGTTATTATGACATTCGCGTTTTTAAACATTTCAGCGTCGGCAGAAAGGATTCCGCTTTTTTCTTTGCCTGCCATGGGGTGAACTGCTACAAAAGGCAGTGAGCAGTGAGTAGTGAGTAGTGAGTATTTAATTTGTTTTTCTATTTCTTCTTTTACGCTGCCCGTGTCTGTAATAATTGTGTCTTTTTCAACGATTTTTGACAATTGTTTATAAATCGGAACAATAGTATCGACAGGCGTACATATAACAACGATATCGCAATCTTTAGCGTCTTGCAAAGACAAAGAAACTTTGTCAACCGCGCCGATTTTAAGCGCGGTTTTCAAAGTTTCCTGTTTTCTTGCTATACCTATTATATAGTATTTATTTCCGGCTGATTTGCTTTTTAAAGCAAGCCCCAAAGAACCGCCCATCTGTCCCAAACCGATTATTGCAACATTTATCATTAAAACCTCGAATCAAACAATAATTACGAATCAACTACAACTACTCCCTTGTCGTTTACTTTTGATTCGTCATTCGTAATTGCCGTTATAGCAGCTCTCTGCCTACGGCTTTTGCTACCAAATCCAATTCTTTCATAAGAGCAGCAAATTGCCCTGGAAACAGACTTTGCGGCCCGTCGGAAAGAGCTTCTTCGGGATTCGGATGAACTTCTATAATAAGACCGTCAGCGCCGGCCGCTATACAGGCTTTTGCCATAGTGCCTACGTGCTCTCTTATGCCAATACCGTGCGACGGATCTAAAATCACCGGCAAATGGGTAAGTTTTTTAAGAACCGGAACAGCGTTTAAATCCATAGTGAATCTCGTTGAATCTTCAAACGTTCTTATTCCTCTTTCGCATAGCATAACGTTATAGTTGCCCTGCGAAAGAACATATTCCGCGGAAAGCAAAAGCTCTTTTACCGTAGTAGCCATGCCTCTTTTTAAAAGCACGGGCTTTTTTTGTTTTCCCGACGCTTTAAGCAAATCATAATTTTGTATATTTCTCGCGCCTATCTGGATAATATCGCAATATCTTGACAAAAGGCCAACCTGCTCAACGGTCATAGCTTCGCTTATGGTCGGCATATGGTATTTTTCGCCCGCGGCTTCAATATATTTTAAGCCTTTTTCGCCAAGCCCCTGAAAAGCGTAAGGCGAACTTCTCGGTTTAAACGCGCCTCCTCGAAGTATCGCCGCTCCCGCGTCTTTAACCGCTTTCGCGGTGCTAAACATTAAATCTTTGCTTTCTATGGCGCACGGACCTGCCATAACATGTATTGTTTTGCCGCCTATTTCAACGTTTCTGTTTATTTTAATTACGGTATTTTCTTTTTTGAACTCTCTTGAAGCAAGCTTATAAGGCTTTTGAATCTCGCTTATATGCTCAACCGCGTCCATGGATTCAAAAGAATCTTTATATTTTTCGGCATACTCGCCTATCATACCTACGATAGTTACGTCTTTGCCTCTGGATACGTGAGGCTTATACCCGAGCTTTTTTATTTTATCTAAAACTACTTCAACTTCTTTTTTCTTTGCGCCTTTTTTTAGCGTTATTATCATAAAAATTTACCCCATTTATCTTATTGTTTTTTTCAACTTTTCAACAAACAAAACATTCTCTTTATGCAGTCCCACTGTCACTCTTACCCAGTCCGGCAAATCGTATTCGTCCATAGGTCTTGTTATTATTCCTTCTTTTAACATCCGCGTAAAAAATTCTTTGCCTTTAAGCGGCGCGCAGTTAAACAGAATAAAATTTGCCGCGGACTTCAAAAACGGAACTTTAAGTTTTGCGAACTCTTTATACAAAAACGCTTTTTCCGCTTTAACGAGTTTTTGGCTTTTTTTGACCTGCTCTAAGTCGTCAATCGCAGCGGCAGCCGCGACCTGCGCCAAAAGGTTTACGTTAAACGGAGGTCTTGTCCTTTCTATAAAATCCGCTATGGCCGCGTTTGCAAAACCGTAGCCTACTCTTAAACCCGCAAGACCGTAAATTTTCGAAAAAGTCCTGAACACTATTAAGTTCTGATTGTCTTTTAAAAAAGTCAGACCGTCGGGATAATCTTTTTCAATCTTGGCGTATTCGTAATACGCTTCGTCCAAAATCACTATCGGTTTTACTTCGAAATTATTTTCAGGCAGGTCTTTTAAGAATTTCGACAGCTCCGATTTCGTGTTATATGTTCCCGTAGGGTTATTGGGATTTGTTATAAAGACCGCTTTTGTTTTTGGCCCGCACGCTTTTGCCATCGCTTTCAAATCGTGCGTGAACCCTTCTTTCATCGGCACAACCACGGCTTTAGAACCCATAAGTTTTGCCGCCATACCGTATCTTATAAACGAGTGTTTCGAATACACAATTTCATCTTCGGGATTAAAGAACACTTTGGCGATAAGTTCTATAATCTCGTCTCCGCCGGCTGCGGTAAAAATATTACCTGCCGGCAATCTATATCGTTTTGACAAAGCCTGCTTCAGCAGATAAGAGTTTGAGTCCGGATAGAAAAATATTTTTTCGATATTTTCTTTTATCGCTTTTATTGCTTTAGACGAAGCGCCCAAAGGATTTTCGTTTGAAGCCATTTTTATGACGGACTTCAATCCCAGTTCTCTTTTTATAGTCTCAACGGGCTTTCCCGCCACATAAGGCTCAAAACCCAGACATGTTTTTCTGACAAGCTTTTTTATCATATTTTCCCCAAATTAACGACAAAGTTAAAAGTTGAAAGTGAAGAGTGAAAATGTCGTGTTTCGGCAAAGCCGAAACTAATTTTAGGTTTTCGCTTTGCGAAAACACAGTAATTTCACTTCTAACTTTACACTTTTCACTTTATACTTTCAGTTCAGTTTCTAGGATAAGACCCCAAAACTTTTACAAATACGCATTCTTGTTTAAGTTCTTTCAACGCTTTCGCTACGTTTTTATCTTCTGTATGTCCTTCCAAATCCGTGAAAAACACGTATTCCCAAGCCTTTTTCTTAGTAGGACGCGATTCGATTTTCGTAAGGTTTATCTTATTTTTATCAAAAATCCCCAGAATATTATAAAGTATTCCGACTTTGTCTTTTACCATAAAAACCAAAGCGGTTTTATCTTTTCCCGTAGGCTGCGTTTGAATTTTTCCTATTACGAAGAATCTCGTAAAATTCTGTTTGCTGTCCTGTATGCCTTTATTTAAAACTCTCAAGTCGTATATTTTCGACGCGGCTTCCGAAGCTATTGCCGCGGCATGGCTTTCTTTTGACGCGTTTTTAGCGGCTTCCGCGGTGGAAGAAACCGAAATAAGTTCAGCGTCCGGATAATTTTTGTTAAGCCAGCTTCTGCACTGGGCTAATGCGTGAGTATGAGAATAAACTCTCATAATTTTCGCTTTCGGATCTTTTGCTAAAAAACACTGTTCTATTTTTAAACTTATTTCGCCGCAAACAGAAAGTTCGGTATCAATAAGCAAGTCCAGAGTAACGTTTACCGAGCCTTCGTTAGAATTTTCAACGGGAATAACGCCGAAATTCGCGCGCCCGCTTTCGACTTCGGCAAGCGTTTCCTGAGGCAAAGCGCACGGGACAAAACACGCGGTTGAACCAAACTTTTTTATCGCCGCCTGATGAGTAAACGTAGCCCATGGCCCCAAAAAGGCCACTTTAACCGGAGATTCCAAATCCCTGCACGCTCCGATAATTTCCATATAAATTGATTCAACGGCTTCATGGCTTAACGCGCTTTTTACGGAAACGACATTTTTCAACACTTCTTTTTCGCGGGACGGCACATAAACGGCATTGCCCGAAGTCCCTTTTATTTTTCCGACTTCAATGGCAAGCCTGGCGCGCTTATTTATAAGCTCCGCTATTTCTCTGTCGACTTTGTCTATCTGTTTTCTTGTCTGCTGTAATTTTGATTTCATTGTTATATCCAAATAAAAAAATAACCCCTCTGAAAGAGGCGTTTTTATTATACAAAAGTAAAAAACAATTTAAAACAGCAATTACTCACTTCCGACTATTCATTGCCTTTTTATAGGCTTTCAGAGCTTCCGGAAAAATTTCCAAAACTTTTTCTATGACGCCTTGCATTACCGATATTGCTATGCCGTAATTTGTTACCGGAACTCGCGCTTCGACGGCTTTATTAAGCCTTGCCAGCATGCCTTTTCTGTTTAAAGTACACGCCCCGCAATGAATTATGATTTTATATTTTTTTAATTCCAATTTGTCCGGAAAATCCTGACCGCAAACACGGACGATTTCAACGTTTTGACCGGCATATTCTTTTATCCATTTCGGAAGTTTTATTTTGCTTATGTCGTCAGCCGAAGCGTGATGAGTGCAGGCTTCGGAAATTAAAACTTTGTCGCCGTCTTTAAGAGCGTTTAAAGCCGCCGCGCCTTTAGCCATCTCTATAATATCGGATTTATCCGCGGCATAAACAGTCGAAAAAGTCGTAAGTTTTATATCGGGCGGCGTAATTGCCGCAATTCTTTTAACAGCCTGAGAATCCGTTATCGCAAGAACCGGCTTTACTTTCATATTGTTTAACGCCGCATGATATTGCCCGTCCTGAAGAATATAGGCGCAGGCGTTCAAATCCAAAATATGCCTTATAGTCTGTATTTGCGGCATTATGATTTTACCCCGCGGAGCGCCCGCGTCTATAGGCGCGATCAAAACAACCGTATCGTCTTTTTTAACGATATTTCTAAGCGACAAATAATTTTCCGTGTAATTATCAGGCAAAACTTCGGCAAGTATTTTTTTTAACCCGTTAAGGAAATCATCTCTGTTTCCGGTTACCGAGGAAAACTGCAAAACATTTTTTGAATAGGAGTTTAGATCCTTAACAAAAGCGGCGTCCGGCGGGTTTAAATCGATTTTAGATACAACTATCACTACGGGTGTTTTTCTTTTATCAGCCTCTTTTATTATTTCTTTTTCAAAAGTTCCGAACTTATCCGTTTCGGCAAGCAAAATGATAATGTCGGAAGAATCAAAGATTCTTTTTGTTTTTTCTATTCTGGCAGAACCTAAAACGGACGCATCGTCCATGCCCGCGGTATCGAACAGCGTTATTTGTCCCAAAGGATTCAGTTCCATCTGCTTTTGGACGACGTCCGTGGTAGTCCCGGGAATTTTCGAAACTATAGATGTGTTTTGATTGGTTATAAAATTTATTAGAGAGGACTTTCCGGAGTTTGTCCTGCCGAAAATGCCTATCTGGGCGGTAAGCGCTTTCATAATGTTGTTTTTAGGAAATCGCAAATCATATTGTTCAGTTCGCTTTCAGCCGAAAGCCCGGCTTTTTCTTTCGCGTCATTTTCTACGGCGCAATACTCTTCGCCGGCAGACGTGTCGGAATTTATAACTATATCGGAATTATAGGCGTCCGCGAAAACAACGTCGGCAACCCAGTCGTACGCGAAGCCTTCCCTCGAGACTCTTTTTAAGACGCTTTTGGAACAATTTATAGTTATTACGTCTTTTTCCGAATTCTCGTCCGGAACGGCGTTAAGTAAAACCAACCCGTTCTCGGAAAAAAACTTTTTCACTTTAGCATTGTCAAAACCTGAACCTTTAAGGAAATACGAAACTTTTTTAAATAAATCTTTTCTCTGCCGCGCAAGTCTCTCTCTCTCAAAAGACAGCGGTTCAAGAACAAGCGGTTCGCCTTTTAAATACTGCTTTAACAAAATCATAATATCATAATGTCTGTACCGCTCTAAAATGCCGTCAATCTCTTTAATCTTTTGAACGGTCTTGGAAACCGATTCATCAAGAGCCATTAAATTATAAATCGTGTCTCTTTCGACAAGCAGTATTTCGTTTTCAATATCCATTCTTATAAGGTTTTTATTGACTGTTCCCAAAACATAAAATTCACCGGTCGATCTGTCGTTATAAGACAGAGACGAGGAATACGATTTGAGAATAAAAAAGTCGAGATTATCCGTTTTATATATTTTGCCGCCGCTTTTTTTTATCGAATTAAAAATTTCGTTTACTATAGCGTTCCTTGCCGAAATTTCGGCTTCTTTTAAATCCGCGCCTTTTCCCACTGCCGTAATAAAAGTATGTTTCGGATAATTGACGTTATTTCCCGTTTTAACCCATTCCGGAATCGCGGCAAAAGCCGGTATAAAAGCAAATAAAAATAATAAAGACAACATTGTCGTTTTCACGACCTTACCCTCACAAACATAAAATTTTTCTTTCCTCTTTTTATATCAACAATTGCATTTTCGAATCTTATTCTGTTTCCGTTTCCGTCTAAAAAATTTAAGGTGATTTCGTTTTTACCTTCTGGCAGAAAAAGTCTTGCCATTAGTATATTTTCGGGAATGATATTCCACGCTCTTGTATCCGCGGTTTCGGTAAGAGCCGTAAAAACGTTAAACGCAGTCCGCGTAACAGCTCCCCAAGTGGCATTTCCGGTTTGGTCGGCAACGGCTTTTGAAGTAGTTCTGCCCAGAACATATCTGACCGCGGCTCTAGCGAGAGCTTTAGCGCGGATTTTAGTTATCTGGTCGTCAAGATATCTCTCGGCAAGCTGCGCCAAGTCCTGCGCCATATAAGAAGTTTCCGTTTTCGCGCCGGCTTCTACCGAAAAAGAAACTATATTGTTGGGTATTCTTTGGTATTGCGGAAAAGCGACTCTGACATAATCGTTTGCTAAAGCCGCGACCGTGACGGACCTTGCCCTGTTAAATTCCGCGGCCTCACTTTCACTGTCAACTTCAACCTGATTTATGTACGGCCATATGTCAAAAAGCGCGAACTCAAAAACCCTGCTGATTTTTCTGGGTATAAAACCGTTGTAGCACAATATTACAAGTTCGCCTTGCGAAGCGGGAATTCTGTTGTCGCGTGCCGAAGGGAAATCGGCTTTTATCTGGGCGGCCCTTGCTGACATTCTCAAACGCAAAGCCGTGGTATAAGCGTCGTTAATTAAATCCTGGGGGGGCGCGATACTTACGATTCCGTCGCGATACGCCCTAAGCGCCACAAAATAAGAAACATGCGCGTCGTTTAATTGACCTGCGTTTTCATAAACAAGTCCCATAAAATATCTTATAAAACCGTCGTCTTTATAAAAATTCCTGTTATTGCTTTCAACGGCAAATCTTATAAACAGCCTGTTTGCCTGTCTTGCTTCTACGGCGGCAGCCATATTGTCGCCCGATAAAATATGGTTCATAGCCGCAAAAACAAGCATATGGGTGTTTTCAAAATCTTTCCCGGAATAAGGCAAGGTCGAATCGTTGAAAAACATAGACGCGGCCCCCGCGCTTATGCTTCTTTGCCAAAATTCGTCAAACGCCGATTTCGCATTTTCAAAACTTCTGAAAGATATTTGGAAATTTTCGGCAAGATGATTTGTAAATCCGCTGTCAAGATAAAATAAAAGAATATTTCTTTGTCCGTATTTTTTTTTGGAACTATCGACAAAATCCGCGGCAGCCTGAAAATTTCCCGAGTCGATTTTATCTCTTAACTTGGAATAATATCTGCCGTTTAAACCTGAAGCGCATCCCCCGAGCGACGCCGCCATAAAAAATAAAACAGCGACGCGCAAGGAATGCGCTTTTATAGTTGTAAAACCTATACCGGTCATTTTTACGCTCTAAAACGCCTTCTTGAAACTACTTTTCTTATTTGTTTCTGTCCTATCCAGACCTTTTCGTTAGTTTCAATGTTAATCATTTCAAGCTCTACCTGATAAACTAATAACTGCGTTCCGCTTCCCGAGTCAAACATCGAGTTAATCTGCCCTTTAAGCATAAAATCCGCTCCGGTTTCATTTCTCTGCTGGCTTACGGTGGAAGCCCTCGCGTTTTCCGCCTGATCAGCTCTTTCTTCCCTTATCGCTTCGCGCTGGTCTCTTGAAGCGACAAAAGTAACGTTGCCCGAATTTAAGAGATTTCTTTCAAGATCTCTTATGAATGTTTCCGTGCTTATATGCTCTTCGGTCTTGTTTAAAACGTCCCCCACTATGACAACCGGCCTTCTTCCGTATTTCTCCGTAAAAATTCTCCACCAAGGAAAAGACATAGTTTCTTCTATCATTTGCTGCGACACAAGCCTGGAATCCGTATCGTTCCAGTTTCCGCTTAAATCAATCGCCTGATCAGTGTTAACTCTTGTGACTTTCTTACCGGAACATGCCGACATGCTTACCGCAAAAATTACCGCTAAAAGACATAACGACAAAACTTTCAATTTCATTTTTCCTCTCCTATTTTTACGACGATTTTCTTAAACTTCCTTTTTCCCGCCTGTAAAATAAAATCTTTTCCGGTTTTTATTTCGCAATCTCCGGCGCTTTTTTGCGAATCTATTTTAACCCCGCCCTGCTCTATAAGCCTTCTGGCTTCGTTTTTGCTTGAAACCATATTGCTGTTAACGAGCAGATCGGATAATTTTATTGCATGACTTTTGATAACGAACTCTTCTATGTCATCCGGAATATCTTTTTTGGCAAAAACTTTGTCAAACTCCTCTCTGGCTTTAAAAGCTTCGCTTTCCCCCCAGTATCTTCCGGTAATTTCAAGAGCAAGAGCGACTTTTGCCTCTTTAGGATGCATTTCTTTTATTTTTTTCAAATCTTCTTGAGTCAAAAGTTCGTAATATTTATACATCAGCTCGTCTGATATAGACATTATTTTCCCGAACATATCTTTCGGCGAGTCGTTTAAAGCTATATAATTGTTGTAACTTTTCGACATTTTTTTAACACCGTCCGTGCCTTCAAGAAGCGGCATTGTTATTACAATCTGCGCTTCCTGACCGAAATCTCTTTGCATATCACGCCCGAGAAGCAAATTAAATTTTTGGTCGTTTCCGCCAAGTTCAATATCCGCTTTTAAAGCGACCGAATCATAAGCCTGAAGAAGCGGATACATAAATTCCACTATGCTTATCGGTTTGTCTTCTTTATACCTTTTTTCAAAATCGTCCCTGACAAGCATTTGTGCGACGGTATTTCTGGCCGCAAGCCCGAGCAATCCTTTTATTCCGAGTTCTTCAAGCCATTTGCTGTTATATACGACTTCGGTTTTGCTTTCATCAAGTATTTTAAAAACCTGCGCAGTGTACGTTTGTATATTTTTGGATATCTGTTCGTTGGACATCATAGGGCGGGTTTCGGAACGTCCGGAAGGGTCGCCTATCCTGGCGGTAAAATCGCCTATCAAAAAAACGACCTGATGGCCCAAATCCTGAAAAGTTCTTAACTTGTTTATTATTACGGTATGGCCTAAATGCAAGTCCGGCGCGGTAGGGTCAACGCCGAGTTTTACCCTTAACTTTTTGCCTGAAGCGAGTTTTTTTTCAAGCTCTTCAAGCGATATAATTTCGTTCGTTCCGCGTCTTATTTTTTCAAGGATTTCGTTCATTAAATATTCCTCAATTGTTGTCATACCGGCACCGTATTTAGACACTACGGTGTAAACTCCAGCCGGTATCCATGTTAGATGTTAAAAATAAGGAATACATATTATTTTCATTAAAAATGGATTCCGTGTCAAGCACGGAATGACAAAATCAATTATACCGATAAATTTCTTAAAATTTTAAACGCGCTGTTATCAAACTTCTTTTCGCGGGATATGGCCTGGCTAATCGGCATGTACGATATTTTTCCGTTTGTAAATACTACAAGTTTGTTGAACTCGCCTTTATGAAACAGATGCATCGCGGCATAACCGAATTTTGAAGCCAGAATTCTTGTTCTTGCCGTCGGCCTGCCGCCCCGCTGTATGTATCCGAGATTGCTTACTCTTACTTCAAGCCCGGTCATATCGGCAATTTGCTTTGCGAAATCTATGGAAGAGCCGCAGCCTTCGGCAAAAGCTATAATTTCGGAAGTTTTTCCTCTTTCTTTGCCTTTAGTAAGCTCAAGAGCAAGTTTTTTCATTTCCGGTTTCATTTCGGGAACCACAATGTATTCGCAACCCGCTGCAATCCCGACGTCCAAAGTGAGAAAACCGTGTTCCCTGCCCATAATTTCCACCACGAAAATTCTGTCGTGGCTTGTGGCCGTGTCTCTTATTTTGTCAATGGCTTCTACTGCGGTATTCAGAGCCGTGTCATAGCCTATTGTTTCGTCGGTTCCGTAAATATCGTTGTCGATTGAAGCGGGAATATTTATGACTTTTATTCCGTGCTTGGTAAGTGCGTTGCCCGCGGCAAGGGAACCGTCTCCGCCGATAATAATCAAACCGTTAAGCCCGAGCTCTTTAATTGTTTTTACGGCTCTGTTCATTCCGGTTTTTGTTTTCGTTTCCGGACATCTTCCGGTATGGAGAATCGTGCCGCCGGTATTTATGATTCCGCTTACGGAACGCAATGTAAGAGTGGCAAAATCGTCGTCAAGAAGCCCTTTAAATCCGCGCCGGATTCCTATCATCTGATAGCCGAGATAAATTCCGTATCTTGTCACGGCCCTGACAGCCGCGTTCATTCCGGGAGCGTCTCCTCCTGAAGTTATAATACCCACTTTTTTCGCCATAGTTTTCTCCTGAAAAAATAATTATTATTATTTTACACTTTTATTAATACTTGAGCAAGAAACATTTTTCATTTTGTTTTTTGCCGTTTTAATGCCGCCATTATTTGCGGCTTATGGGGGTATAGGGGATGTTCGGGTTCAGGGAGAAGCGCCTGAAAAAACTTAAAGTAAAAAAAGTTTTACGTCTTTATCATACACAACAACACGGTTTCTTCCTTCTTGTTTGGCTTTGTATAAAGCTTTGTCCGAGGTGGAAATTATCTGGTCTATACTTTTTGCGTCGTTGGGATAATTGCTTAATCCTATACTTATGGTAACGTTAAATTCTTCGTTGTTTTCGCGGTATTTTTTCTTTTCCGCTGTCTTAACAATCTTCCAGGCAGTGGAAACGGCTTCGTCTTTTGTCACCCAAGGCATAAATATTATAAACTCTTCGCCGCCGTATCTGCCGACTAAATCTCCGGGCCTTATGCAATCGACAAGTATTTTAGCCATCGCGCATAAAACTTTATCTCCGACAAGATGACCGTATTTGTCGTTTACGCGTTTAAAGTAATCTATATCAAGCATTAAAATATAAAAACCTCCGGAATAGCGTTTTTCTCTCTGAATTTCCGATTGAAGCCTTTCCATGAAATAGCGTTTAAGATATAGTCCGGTAAGTCCGTCGGTTCTTGTTCTTTCGCTGATTTCGTTGAAAAGTTTTACTCTCTTGGCTCCCAAAGCTATCTGCGGACCGAAAATAGCTCCTTCCTGAACATATCTCAACGCGTATTCTTTTTCGCAAACTATTATAATGCATCCTAAGAGTTCGTTCTCGATTCTCAAAGGCCAAAACACGGTATTGTAATCGCGCGAACAAAAAGGAGGATTGTCTATAACGATATACATCATTTCATTGTCCAAAGGTTTTGCGAACTGCATATACATTTCCCAGTCTTTCTGCTGGTATGATTTTGAAAAAGCCAAAGGTTTCCATCCGTTTTTTATTCTGTCAAAAATATTTACGCTTACAACTCCCGTCCTTGACGTAAGATATTTCACTATAGTGTTGGCGTAATCCTCGACAAACATATTTTTAGACAAATCCCTGCCTATTATATAGAGCTGCATTATGCGCTCAGTCATCTCCTCGTATTTTTGTCTTTCCGTCAACACGTGGGAATGAGCCGATAAAATTTCCGTATATTTATTCTTAAGCTTTAAATTCCTTTCGGATAATTCTTTTTCTCCTTCTTTAGTCTTAACCGAATAATAATACGGAATTGCTACAATCGAAATTAAAAACGCCGCTGTTATTAACGTCTGGTAAGGATAAACGTTAAAATATTCCAATATTACAATAACGGCGGCCGCAACGCAGATTATAGAGGCTCTGACGTAGAACTTCGCGCAGTATAATCCCGCGAGCGCCAACAGATACGACCATACTATTATCCCCGTCGCTTTATTTAAAATGAAATAAAGCGACAAGACAATAGCGGTAAACACAATAGCAATCGGTATCTTTTTAATCATTTGCAAATTCAACCGTCCTGTTCCTTCCCGAACTTTTTGCTTCATATAAGGCGCTGTCCGCTCTCTTAATCAGTTCGGTTTCAACAGAAGAATTATATTGTTTGAACTCCGTAAAACCTATGCTGACGGTAACTCTAACCTGTACAGGAGAATAACTTTCGGTTGGTATAAAAAACCTTTCCGCCTCAATGGTGGTTCTCATTTCTTCTAAAACTTTAAAAGCTTCTTTTGAATCGGTATGCAGCATTATCACTCCGAACTCTTCCCCGCCGTATCTGGCGATCAAGTCGGTTTCTCTGAATCTGCCTCTCAAAAGCAAGGCTATCTGGCGTAAAATAACGTCGCCCGCCTGATGTCCGTAAGTATCGTTTATCTTTTTGAAAAAATCGATATCTAAAATTCCGACGGATAAAGACACTTTATTGCTTTTTGAACGGTTTATTTCTTCTCTAAGCCTTTCCTTAAAATAGCTTTGCGTAAAAAGCCCGGTCAAACCGTCTGTTATCGCCAAATCGCTGGCTTTTTTGTAAAGATAAGCGTTATTTAAAACCGTGCTGACTATTCCTGATAAAATAGACAAAAGCCTTAAATCGGAATCGTTAAAATTATTGGCTTTATAAGAAGTTCCTTTTATTATTCCCCAAAAACCTCCGTTGACTTCTATTGGCACAGCAATAACCGACAAATATCTGTTTTTGACAAAATCAAAACGCCGGTCTTTGGAAATGTCGGTAACAATAAGAGGAAGTCCCGTGTTTTTAATATATTTGGCAAAAATATCTCCGTGGACATTTTTCTTAAGCCTCCAGTTGCCGCTGCCTATAAATTGCGCCGCTATGTCTCCCGACTTTACCAGTATTTCTTTCTCGTCAAGAGAAACCTGAAAAGTTTGTATCATTCTTCCTATTTGCTGAAAGTTTTTTATCTGCTGCTGCATAGACGCGTTTCTTTTTTTGTTTTCCAAAATTTCCGAATCTTTTATGGCTATTTCTCTTTCAAGAGTTTCGTATTCTTCATACTTGGCGTTTTTCATCGCGAGATATTTTTCCCTGTACATATCAAAAACGAAATAAAAGCATACGATAATCACACATTCCGCTAGCACATAATATATCTGAGAAGTATCTTCTATAATAATTACGCCTATAATTCCGGTGGCAACCGCAAATACGGTGAGAACGCCGCTGTAAACGCTTCCGGAAAAAAAGTATAAAATGTATACCAATATTAAAATCAGAGGAAACGTAATAAAAGGGGTTTTCAGAAAATGAATAACCCACACAATAAAAAAAGCTCCCGAAATAACAGGCAGCCCTACCGTGGTTATGACGTCTAAAATACTGTCTCTGTTTTTTTTACTTCCCATTTCTTCCATTATAATACCCGATTAACGCGGACTCAATTTCTTTTTTCAGCTTTAAATCCGCAAATTCGAAATTTTTAACCCATCCTGATTCTTTTTTAACGGCAGGCCAGGCTATCCACATTCCGTTTTTGCCGTTCATAACGCGGCATTCAACTTCCAAGCATCCGTCAAAAATAACCGACATAAAAGCTTTTACCGAATTATGGTTTTTCAAAGGTTTAAATTTATTTATCTTGTAACTTATTTTGCCGTTTTCCGTATTCGATATTATCCCTTTTTCAATAATACCGATCAAATAATTTTTATAATCCCTGTTTAAAACGGACATTTGTTTATAAACAACGCCTTTGCTCACATACTGCGGAAACTCTATTTCATTTCCGGAGTTTGTTTTTTTAAGCTTTATTCCCGATATTTTTATACTGTCATTTAAGCTTACGGCGTATTCGGTTCCGTTTTTTTCCAAACCCGTAACTTTAATTTCCGCATAAGCGCGGCAATAAATCAACAAACTTGCCGCTAAAACAGGCAATATTTTCAAATTTTTCAGTAAACATTTATAAGTATATCCCATTATGCTTTCAATTTCAACTATATTTTATAAAAAAATAGCCTGCCTTTAGCAATAACGCTAACTACAGACTTTTTATTTGAATCAGGGATCGGGGAGACAGGACTTGAACCTGCAGCCTCCTGCTCCCAAAGCAGGCGCGATAGCCAATTACGCTACTCCCCGATTAACGACAATTAATAATTTACAATTAACAATTAAACGTAAATAACAGACTGTAAATCAATTATAAATTGTAATTTGCTAATTGTTAATTGCCCTTATTATTTCTTTCGCCTTTTGCAAAGCGTTCGCCCTGTGGCTTACTTTGTTCTTTACTTCGGAACTAAGCTCGGCAAAAGTTTTATTGTATTCCGGGACAAAAAAAACCGGATCATAGCCGAATCCGTTAACGCCCGCTGCGATTTTGCTTATTATACCAAAAATTTGCCCGTCAGCCAACGACACCGCGCCTTCAGGGCTTGAAACCGCGATAACGCATCTGAATTTCGCGGTTCTTTTTTCATCGGGAACATCTTTAAGTTTACCCAGCAACTTAGTGTTATTGTCTTCATACGAGCAATTTTCTCCGGCATAACGCGCGGAATATACCCCGGGTTCGCCGTTTAAAAAATCTACTTCGAGTCCCGTATCATCTGCTATAACCCATTTTTTAAAAAATTCCGCGGCTTCTTTGGCCTTTTTTGAAGCGTTTTCCGCAAGAGTTTTACCGTCTTCAACGGTTTTAGGGTAAGAAGGAAAACTTGTCATAGGAATAACTTTTATATTTAAATCTTTCAATATTGCCGAGATTTCTTCGACTTTATGTTTATTTCCCGTAGCTACTATTATTTCTTTTATCATAAAAACATATGCATAGAAGATTGGATGCGTAGAGGTATGGCAAAAACTAAGCCGTTACTATGCGTCCATGCATCTATGCCTCTAAACCTCCAATGGCTTTTTTCTGGGCGTCCGTTATTTGTTTTATGCCTTTATGCGCCATATCTAAAAGCTCATTAAGATCTTTTTTTGAAAAAGGTTCGCCTTCAGCCGTGCCCTGCACTTCTATAAAATCGCCGGAAGCGGTCATCACGACATTCATATCAACATCGGCATTGTTATCTTCCTTAGCCGACAAATCCAAAACTTTTTTACCGTTGTCATATATGCCGACGCTAACGGCTCCCACATAATCTCTTACGGGTATTTTTTTCAATTTGCCGTCTTTTTTCAATTTTTTAAGCGCGAGCATAAGCGCTACAAAACCGCCGTTGATCGACGCCGTGCGCGTACCGCCGTCGGCTCTTATGACGTCGCAGTCTATTGTTATAGTTCTTTTGCCCAGTTTTTCTAAGTCCGCTCCGGCTCTCAAAGCTCTGCCTATCAAACGCGATATTTCCTGCGCTCTTCCTCCGTTTGAGAGTTTGGCTCTTGAAGATCTTTCGTTGCACGAACGGGGAAGCATGGCGTATTCCGCCGTAATCCAGCCGTGCGTTTCGCCTTTATTTTCAATGAAAGGCGGAACTTTTTCTTCCACGGAAGCAACGCACAAAACTTTCGTTTCCCCCATAGAAAACATACATGAGCCTTCCGCGTGTTTTAAATAATTCTTTTCTATTTTAACTTTTCTCATATTCTAAACCTTTTTAGTCTGTAATTGCGATGAGCAATAACAGCGTATTTCTTTTGTCATCTGCCGAAACTCCAGCGAATATTAAGATGTCCGCCGACGCCGTTTCTTCCGGAACTTCTGCCGTAAACTTCGGCCGAAGAGCTGAGATTTTCTCCGAGAATTTTATATATTCCTACGCCGTACTGCAAATAAGGTTTTACGGAAAGCTGCGGCAAATCAATATCGTTGGCTTTAAAAGCCGTATCGTTTGACAAACACCATACGTAGCTCATATTCGCGTACGTTTGAAAACCGTCTCCCGAGTTTACGACAAATTTTACCGCGGGCTCTATATGGAAAGGAGTTAAACCGTCTGAAGTTATTTCTACGTCAACGGCCCCTACGTGATTATACGGCGCCATATCAATTGAAGAATAAGAAAGATTGAGCATGGGGAGAAACTGAAACGTTTCCTTATAGTTCAAGTCTACTTTATAGCCGGCTTTTACGGATATGCCTTTTGTGTACATCATAAAATCATCTTTACCGTCCGGTCCTTGTCCGTGTTCGCTTATAATGCCCAGATTTGCGGTAACACCCGCAAAGAATTTCTTTTTATATAAAGACGCCGTCACTCCGAAAATTCCGCCGTCCTGATTAATTTCCGCTCCTTCGTATTTCTGGCTTGAAGCGTTATAAGAACCGTACAGCGAAACATTGCCGATTATCCTGTCGCCTATTTCGGAAACCGGGGTGTCATAGCCGAAATAAACCCCGTAAGCGTTGTTTGAAACCGTAAGCTTGGAATTTAAAGAAACGTCTTCGTTATACGCGTAAGGCCTTACCCACACGCCTTTTCTTTCGTTGCCGGCAATGACGTTTTCAAGCGACTGAAATCCGTGAACATAAGAATTGAGCTGGCCGAGATAGCCGCCTGTCAGCATTGTTATAGGAGCTATAAAAACCGACGGATTGTAGTCGTGGGCATATTCAAAATTTAAGTATCCTTCATCGTAATTTACGAAGTATTGGAAAATAGGCCCCATAACTTTTTGCTGAGAAGTATCGAGGACAATTGCGCTTATCAAATTAGTGTCGTCTGCAATTTCAACGGATATGGTTTGACTAAACTGCAGCGTGTCGTTTAACAAAAATAATTTTTTTATAGCGAGCGTCCCCGTATTATCGGACAAAACAGTCCCGATAAAATTGTCGGCAGACGCTGCTCTTAAATCTACATCCAGACAAACAAACGCCTCGCCGGATTCCGGAAGATTAAAATTGTCTAATGAAATCGTATCTATTTTTCCATTGTTCATATTTAGCGTAGCGCCGGAATACATATAAAAATCCGCGTCGTTAAAAAACACGGCATTGCTGCCAAACTGTATGGTTCCGCCGTAAAAATTTACCGTGTTTCCTGAAAAAGTTCCGCTGCTGTTGTTAAAACCGCTCATATCGGCGTTTATAACTATTGTTCCGCTCGACGGAAAAGATAAGCCCGTCTGATTTATATTAATTATATTGGCGTTTCCGCTTGAAGTTATATTATCATTGAAAATAATTTGCGCCAAACCTGCGTTTAAATTTATAACGCCGCCGTTTGAAACGCATATTGCGTTTGAAATGCCGGCTGCTTTATTTCCCGAAAATTCCGAGTTTTCCAAGCCGGCTATTATATTAACGGTTCCGCCGTCATTATAAATCGCTCCGCCCGAAGTACCTGCGGAATTATTTATAAATGACGTGTCTATAATTTCGGAAATTGCGCCGGACGAGTTATAAACGGCTCCTCCGTACGCAACGCTTCCCGATGCAGTATTATATGTGAAACTTGAGTTTTGCACGGTAAATACTCCGTCGTTAAATACCGCGCCCCCGAGAGCTGTTTCGCTTGACACCGCGGTATTGCCGGAAAATACCAATTCTGAAACCGATACGGAACCCGCGTTATAAATCGCTCCGCCGGTATCCGAACTGCCGTTTATTATATACACATTGATTAAATCGAGATTTACATTATTGTCCGAAAGAACAAAAAGGTTGGTATTATTTGCTCCGTTAATAGTTATCGCAGAAGTTCCTGACGATATTGCGTTTATCGTAAAAGTTCCCGTGCCCAAAACAGAATTATATTCGCTTCCCGCGTAATAGCCGCTTTCAAGCTGAAGAGTTCTCTCGCCGGTATCCAAAACCGCCTGCTGGAATGTGTCGTCATAATATCCCGTAAGAGTAAAATTCAAAGCGCCGAATTCAGCGCCTTCCGTTATATGATACACGCTGCTGCTTAAATCCGCCCTGTATCTGTAAAGATTAAAATCCACGCCCGCAAAATAATTATTATCCGGAGTATAAGTGCTTACAATTACCCGCACATTCGCGGAAACGCCGGAAGATATATCGGTAAGTATCGTTAATTTGGATACGTCAAGTATTCCGCTCCCTGCGAGGGTTGAAGAAACATTTATCGTATCCCATCTTAAATTTGCCAAATCAACGTCAAACAATAAAGTCGCAGTCCCGCTTTCAACTGAAAAATTCCTTAAATAAACATTGTCGGTTGCATTCCCGTTGGATAAATTAAAAACAGCCAAATCGCTTATATAGAGGTCGCACTTATCGGCATTGTTAGTCCCGCCTATGGAACCTCTCGAAGGATTAGCTATATAAGTCCATGTAGAAACAGAATCCCTTATGCCGTCAAAATTTCCGAGTGAAAGAGTCCCTGAATATAAATAAATGCTGTTAGAGGTCAAAGCGTTATTTAAAACAACAGTTCCTCCCGTTGAAGAAGAAACAGCCGCGCTGTTAATGTGTATTTCTCCCGTAAGATTTCCCGAAATTGAGTCGTTAAAAATAATTTCATTGCCGGACGACGCGTTAAGATACACAAATGCTCCGCTTGAATTATGAATCGCGTTGGATCTGCCGTTTGCCTTATTCCCTTCAAATACGGTATTTTCGCCGTCGGCAACAATGTATAAAACCGCGTTGTCGGCGTTATAAATCGCTCCGCCTAAAGCCTGTCCGCCGCTTGAGTTTATTGAATTGAAAGCAAAATACGAATTTACTACGGTAAGCGTGCTCGCGTTATAAATCGCTCCGCCGCAAGCGTTCGTCGTGCCGGCTGCGCTGCTTAATGCAGTCGCATAATTGTTTGTAAAAGTGGAATTATAAATAAAAGCTTCCGTCGCATTATTATAAATCGCTCCGCCCATGGCTGTGGCTGACGCGCTGCTTATACACTGCGCAAAAGCATAATTGCCGTCAAAAAGCCCGCTTGTAATGCTAACTGCGTTGGCGGACGCGGAATCAATATAAACGGCTCCGCCCGCGGCAATTGCGATAATATCGTTTTCCGTAACAGCGGCCGAAGCAAAATTATTTATAAAAGAACTTATAGAAACATTAAAATTATTATTAAGCCAAACCGCTCCGCCATATGCGAAGGTATCGCTTGAACTGCTTAGGGACTGCGCATAATTATCTGTAAAAACCGAACTGTCGATATTTACGGAACCTGAACTAAAAATTGCTCCTCCGCGGGTTAAGCCGGCTTCGTCCGAAAAACCGGAAGAAAAATTTACAACCGTTAAGCTCGATATATTAAGAATCTGAGTGTCATTATTAACGACAATATAAGAACCGAAATTATCTCCGTCCAAATTATATCCGAATCCGTTTATGGTTAAAGTGCCGGCAGCTTGTTCGTAAATATTGCCGTTTACCGTAATATTTTCCGAAAAATTTATAGTCATAACCGGAACATTGCTTGAAATTGCCGCGTTAAATCCGTTAAAATCCCCGACTGTTTCGGTCGTCTGGGCAAATGCCGTATTTGCAAAAAAAACAGCTGCCGATATCAAAATTAAAAACGATAATTTTCTTTTCATTGTTTCCCCTATCCTATAAACTCCAGACTTTCCGTAAGCTTTGAAATTTTTACTCCGGCTTCGCTAAGCCTTATACGCATTTTTTCAACCTCTTCTTTCGGCGCTCTTGATACGAAAGATTCTTTTGAAAGCATGTTTTCGCATCTTTCTTTTTCCTGCACGGCAAGAGTTATTTCTTTATTTATCCTGTTTTTCTCTTTTTCCGTATCTATCAGACCTTCAAGAGGTATGAATATTTCAAAACTGGAGGCGACTGCCATAGCCGAATTTTTGTTTCTTTTTATATCTTTTCCCAAAATAATTGAGCTTATTTTGGCAAGTTGTTTTATATAGCTTTCATTTTCTTTTACGATTTTCTCTTTAGAATCGTCCAAAACGTTAAACAAAGCTTCAATATGCACGGCGGGTGAAATATTCATCTCGCTTCGTATTATCCTAATTTTGGTTATTATTTCCTGGATGACGGACATTTTTTCAACGGCATACCCCTCACCCTGCCCTCTCCCGCAAGGGGCGAGGGTAATAAGGGATGTTTCGGCAATTATCTTATTTTCACTTTTCACTTCCCACTTTTCACTTTGCCGTAAAAGAGTTTCCCATATTTCCGCGGTTATGAAGGGCATTATCGGGGATATTAATTGCAGGAAAGATTTAAGTATGTAAATTAAAATTTCAAGAACTTGTTTTTTTACTTTCAAATCCGTTGAAGTCATGCGGATTTTTGAAAGTTCTATATACCAGTCGCAGTATTTTGTCCAGAAAAAATCGTATAGTTCCCTTGCCGCGCTGTCCATATCGTAAGTCTCGTAATGAGATATTACTTTTTTCGCCGTATTTTCATATTCCGCGATAATCCATTTGTCGGCAAGTTCCGCAGGTTCGATATTGCCGTTCAGTTTATCAATTTCCTCCAAATTCATTATGATAAATCTCGAAGCGTTCCATATTTTGTTCGCGAAATTTCTTGCCGCTAAAAACGACTCGTCGGAAACCTGCATATCTCTTCCGGGGGCGGCTGACTGAGCCAATGCGAATCTTAAAGCATCGGTGCCGAATTTCTCCATAATACCGAGCGGGTCTATTACGTTGCCCAGGGATTTAGACATTTTTTTGCCGCTTTTATCCCTTACTATACCGTGTATAAAAACATGGCTGTAAGGAATGTCTTTCATAAATTCCATTCCAAACTGTACCATTCTTGCGACCCATAAATAAAGTATTTCATGTCCCGTAACCAAAACGGAAGTCGGATAAAAATATTTTAAATCTTCATTATTATCGCCGCTTCCCCAGCCGAAAACGCTTATCGGCCATAACGCGGAAGAAAACCACGTGTCTAAAACATCTTCATCCTGAAGGAACTTCGTTCCTTTACAGGAGGGGCATTGTTTGGGAGCTTCAAAAGCGGCGATTGGCTCGCAGCCGGGTTTTCTTTGACCGTTTTCTTCAACGCAATAATAAACGGGTATTCTGTGTCCCCACCAAATCTGGCGGCTTATACACCAATCTCTTAAATTTTCAAGCCATAAAACATACGGTTTTTTCCACGACTGCGGAACAAAAACCGTTTTTTCTTCATTTGCCGCGTCAACGGCGTTTTTTGACATTCCTTTGACATTCAAAAACCACTGTTCGGACATTAAAGGTTCTATGGTTGTAGAACATCTGTAGCATCTGCCGACAGAGTGAGAATAATCCTCGGTTTTAACAAGAAATCCCTGCGCATCTAAATCAGCTACAACGGCTTTTCTGGCTTCAATAACGCTCAAAGACGCGTATTTCTCTGGGACATTTATCATTTTGCCCGAAACGTCTATTATTTCTATCAGCTCAAGATTATTTCTTTTTGCTATTTCGTTATCTGTCGCGTCATGCGCGGGAGTAACTTTTACCGCGCCCGTACCAAAGGATTTATCAACAATATAATCCGCGACTATTTTTATTTCCTTGTTTACCAAAGGAAGATTTATGGTTTTGCCGACAACACCCGCATATCTTTCATCGTCCGGAGCAACTGCAACCGCGGTATCGCCAAGCATTGTCTCGGGCCTAGTAGTCGCGACTATTACGTAACCGTCTGAATCCCTAAAAGGATATTTTATATGCCACAAATTGCTTTTTTCATCTTCATATTCGACTTCTATATCGGACAATGCCGTTCCGCAGCGCGAGCACCAGTTAACAAGCCTTTTGCCTCTGTATATAAGCCCTTTGCCAAATAATTCTATAAAAGCTTTCTTTACGGCATTCGAGCGGACTTCATCCATGGTAAAAGCCGTTCTGTCCCAATCAAGCCCGCAGCCGAGTTTTTTAAGCTGGTCTAAAATTATGTCTCCCGTTTCGTTTCTCCACTGCCACATTCTTTCTAAAAACTTTTCCCTGCCTAAATCGTATTTTGTTTTGCCCTCTTTTTTAAGGAGTTTCTCAACTACGTTTTGCGTGGCAATACCGCCGTGGTCTGTTCC
Source organism: Candidatus Endomicrobium embiratermitis (assembly GCA_009781315.1). GTDB lineage: Bacteria > Elusimicrobiota > Endomicrobiia > Endomicrobiales > Endomicrobiaceae > Endomicrobium > Endomicrobium embiratermitis. The sequence continues at coordinate 48,111 of WQYI01000007.1, forward strand.
CGGCACCCACAAAGTATTGTACCCTTGGAGCTTTTTAAATCTGATTATTATGTCCTGTAAAGTGTTATTTAACGCGTGCCCCATATGCAGAGAACCCGTGACATTGGGCGGAGGTATAACTATCGTAAACGGTTTTTTGTTTTTATCGGGCTTTGAAGAAAACGATTTGTTTTCTATCCAATATTTATACCACTTTTCTTCAACATTTTTTGAATTATAAACTTTTTCCATATCCATTATCTTGCACCCTTACACCATATTTGAGTAAAGCGAAATTATATCAAAATTTAATATATTTTTCACAGCAGAAGCTGAGAAGCTAAGAGGTTGGGAAGTTGGGTAACGACTTTGTCTTTGCTCATCTTCTCACCATCCCATCTTCTCATCTTCCAGCATTTTATTATATAATTAGCGGATTATGAATATTTTCAAATATATTTCCAGAAGATGGAACTCTACCGGCGGTTACCTTGAATTTCTAAAAATCGCTCTGCCTCTTATAATTTCAACGGGCGCGTGGTCTATACAGAGCTTTATCAACAGATTTTTCCTTGCGTGGCACTCGCAGGACGCTTTTGCGGCATGCCTGCCCGCAGGAATGCTTAACTTTTCAATAATGAGCATATTTATAGGAACTTTAACTTATGTGGACGTGTTCGTTTCTCAATATTACGGAAAAAAAGAGTATGAATCCATAGGTCCCGGCGTATGGCAAAGTTTTCACTTGTCTTTTTTGGGAGCTTTCATATTGTTATTTATTTCCTTTTTCTCGGAAAACATCTTCAGCTTCATCGGGCACGCGCCTGAAATAATGAGCGAAGAAATAAAATATTTCAGGGTTTTATGTTACGGGGCTTTTCCGTCGCTTGCCGCGTCCGCATTATCCGGGTTTTACGCCGGCAGAGGTAAAACCAAAATCGTTTTATACGTAAGCATTATAGGAATTTTAGTAAACATTCTTTTCGACTATATTTTGATTTTCGGGAATTTCGGTTTCCCCGAACTCGGCATTGAAGGCGCGGCAATAGCAAGCATTATAGGTTCGGTTGCAATGATAACGATATTTATTTTGCTTGTAACTTCAAAGAAAAACGACAAAAAATACAACACAAGAAATTTAAAACCCGATTTTGATTTCATTAAAAGGCTTTTAAAATTCGGTTTTCCCAACGGAGTGCAGTTTTTTTTCGATATGGCCGGCTTTACGTTTTTTATACTTGTGATTGGGAAAATAGGAATGCTGGAATTATCCGCAACAAACATAGCCTTAAATATAAATTTGCTGGCTTTTATGCCTCTTGTCGGATGCGGAATAACAACGTCAATTTTGGTCGGCCAGTATCTTGGCAGAAACAAAGCTTCGATAGCCGAAATTTGCGTTCAAACGTCTTTGCATATTGTGTACGCTTATGTAACCGTAGTAATTTTAGCTTTTGTGTTTATCCCGGACGTTTTTATTTACCCTTTTTCAAAAGGCTCCGAATCGCTTATAATAGAACAGGTAAAACCTATGGCTGTAAATCTTTTAAGGTTTGTGGCTTTATATTCGATATTCGACCCGATGAACATAATTTTTTCCTCTGCCATTAAAGGAGCCGGAGACACGGCGTTCGTGATGAAACTTCTTGTGATTTCGTCAATTTTTGTCGCCGCGATACCGGTTTACTTTATAGTCGTAATTTTTAAACTCGGCTTATACGCGGGCTGGAGCGTTTTAGTGGTATATGTTTTGGCGCTCGCGATACCTTTTTATTTGAGATATAAAAGCGGTAAATGGAAAAGAATGCGCGTTATAAAAATGGATATAATAGACGGATGAAAATTTTAACGACAGAAGATTAGATGCATAGATGCATGGACGCATGGCAAAAACAAAAGCTGTTACTATGCATCAATGCATCCAAACTTCCATGCATCTGCAGTTAAAGTGTAGACGGTTAAAAACTTTTATAAGTTTTGTATAATATGTAAACAACGCTGAGGTGGTGGAACGGCAGACACGCAGGTCTCAGAAGCCTGTGCCCGCAAGGGTGTGTGGGTTCAAATCCCGTCCTCAGCAAATAAAAATAACCGCGTTTTTTATGCGGTTTTTTTTATTTCTATTGGTTGGGATTTGAAGCCGACCCGAGCGCCCGCGAAGAGCGGGAATAAAGCGAGGGCGGCCGGCTCTGAGGAGGAGCGCTAGCGACGGCTGAAGAGAAATCCCGTCCTCATCATTTTTATTTCCGCTTTTGAATTTGTTGTTAATTGTAACAGTTCTTTATAAAACAAAAAAAGCAAGACTCTTAATATTTAAGAATCTTGCTTTTTTTGTTTTATTCGGATATTACGGACTTACCTTTGCAGGATTAGCCACATCATATTCTAAAACTACATTATCCGGACCACCGCTAGCTGTAACCGTAAACTTAGTCGCGCCAGCGCTATTACCGGAAAGTTTAAAACTTCTATAATTTTTATTTCTTCTAAGGTCTATACCCAAATCATCATTTTGAGAATCAGTAGCTATTGCACCGGTAGCACCAACAGGCCACCAATCACCGGTACGTTCTTTCCATATTTCCATCGCAGACGCGACTTCTCTAACTACTTGTCTGCCTTCTTCAAGTTTGGCATTTCTTACATGACGGCTGTACAACGTACCGCCAATCACAGACAAAATACCTACTATTACGATGACAATTATCAACTCGACAAGCGTAAAACCAAAATTTTTTTTCATATTTACCTGCCCGTGAAGCTTTTTATTTTACGGCAAAAGTGTCTCTTTTCAAGACATTTCCGTCCGCGTCAACAACCTCGACCGACATATCGGAAAGCCCGGGATAAAGAGTTTTGCTGCTCCAGGTTCTGAAAGACGGAGTAGTTACATTAAGCGCTACTTCGCCTATCACGGTATCTCCGGAATACCATACGTGCTTTACTTCGGCGGGTTCTTTAGCTCCTTCAATTCTTGTCCAATAATAAACTTTTTCAATGTCTCTTGAAAATTCCGCAGACGCACCTTCAGGCTGTCTGTCCGCAATAGCCGTACAAACCGCCGAATCCGAAACTTTTAAATCGCTTTGCCGCGCCGAGCCCGAATCTTTCGAAACATTTTCCTGTTCCTGTTCAACAACTACAACCATCGAGTCCGAATCCTGCTGTTCCTGCGCAAATACATATGACCCCGCAGCCGCGACAATCGCAAAAGCCAACGCCAAACCTAATTTTTTCATTCTTTCTTCCTCCCTTTCTTTTACCTAACGTCTATTCTTTCGGAAACTTCGTTTCCAGTATTCACGTCCGTTCCGTAAATCGTATAAAATGAAACTCTGGGAATGCCTATAAGATTGCTTCTGGCGGAAACATATACCTTTGTAAGAAATACTTCCTCTCCATTGATTAAAATTTTTGCTTTCGGCTCGCCGTTTACCATAAAAACTTTAATGTTTCTGTCCGGCACGGCATTAAGAGCCAAATCAAAATATCCGCCTTCATTATATTTCACCGTAAAACCGAAAGCCCTTCTCTCAAAGGAGCTAAGTTCGGCTCTTTGTCCTCTGCTCGCATGCAAAATCCAATAAACATCTATCGGATTTTTTGAATCAATAACCCCGTTGTTTACATTAGCGTCGTATTGGACAATATTCGTATTTTTATTCCTTTCTATGTGAAAAAGCCCGTATGAATTTCGCGCATACAAAGACGGAACCATTAAAACAACCAATAAAAAACCGGCAATTAAACTTTTTTTCATATCAATATACGTATAATTTTAGCTTATTATTTTTACTCTTTCAAGCATTTGCTTTATTTTTTCTTTTTATTTTTCTTTGACGGCTTTTCTTTTTCTTTAAGAGCTTTATTTTCAGCTTCAATATTTACTTTGCTGCCGATAATCATTGTCTCTATATTTTCGCCGGTATATTTTGCTTTTTTAGCGGCGGACAGCCATTTTAAAGCTTCCGAATAATTTTTCTTTAAAGATTGTCCGCCTTTATAATACAAAACTCCCAGATTATACTGTGCTCTGGCGTAACCGCTTTCCGCTGATTTAGTCAGCCATTTTAATCCGGAGTCAAAATCCTGTTTTACCGTTTCGCTCCCTTCAAAATATAATTTCGACAAAACATACTGGGCTTTTCCGAAACCGTTTTCCGCAGATTTCATAAGCCATTTAAGAGACTCTTTTTCATCCTGCTTGTAAGCGTAAACCATGCTTAACTCGTATTGCGCGCCTCTGTCGTTATTTTCAGCGTCTTTTTTTAAGTCGGCTATATCGGACGCGGAATTAAGATTTACCGGACCTTTTTTAGCAAAAGACAAGTCGCAGAAAAATAACACTAAAGCAAATACAAATAACACGATTATTCTATTTATCATTCAATATCCTTTGCCGTTATTTTCACTTTTCACTCTCAACTTTTCACTTTGCCGTTATAAAAGTCCTTCCGACTCTTTCAGCCCGAACATAATGTTCATATTTTGAACAGCTTGTCCCGAAGCGCCTTTAACTAAATTATCTATAACAGAAACTATGATAAGCCTGTTTGCCCTTTCATCAACTTTCATTCCTATTTCACAATAGTTTGTATTTACCGCTTCCGCAATGCCCGGCATAATATCTTCGTCTAAAATTTTTATAAACGTTTTTCCTTTATAAAATTCTTTATACAAATCTATAATTTCCGCCGTGGAAATTTTCTTTTTCAGATTTACGTATATTGTGGAAAGCATACCCCTTTCCACGGGCATGATATGCGGAGTAAAACTTACGGTAATATCCTGAGACGACAGGATTGAAAGTTCCTGCTCAATTTCAGGTATATGCCTGTGTCCTCCCGCGATTTTGTAAGCCCTGAAATTAGGATGCTCTTTTTCGTAATATTCCCGCGTGCTTTTTCTGCCTGCGCCGGATATTCCGCTTTTGGAATCGATTATTATTCCTTTCAAATCGATTATACCGTTCTTTACCGCCGGAGCGCAGCCTAAAATAATCGTCGTGGGATAACAGCCCGGATTTGCTATAAGCGCCGCCGTTTTTATTTTGTCCGCGTTAAGTTCGGACAAACCGTATACGGCTTTGTCTATAAACTCTTTTGCCGTGTGATTTACTTTATACCACTTTTCGTACACATCGGGTTTATTAAGCCTGAAATCCGCGGACAAGTCTATGACTTTGACGCCGGCGTTTAAAAGCTGCGGAACGACTTCAAAAGCTATCGAATGCGGCAAGGCAAGAAAAACCGCGTCGCAGGTTTTCGCGATTTTTTGCGCGTCAAGAGGTTCGATTTTTAAGTTTAAACCGGAAAATTGCGGATAAATGTCTTTTAAATCTCTTATTTCAGACGCTGCCCGTCCGTAAAGACCCGATATTTTAACGCTTGGATGTTTGGATAAAATTTTTAAAAGTTCTTCCCCCGTATAACCGGTTATGCCTATAATGCCCGCTTTAATCATAAAATTCTCCAAAATTAACAAATAACAATTTACAAATTACAATTAACAGCAACGTAAGTTTTTAATTGTTATCTGTAAATTGTTCATTATTTTCAGGGTAAATCAAAACTACAAACTCTCCCAACAAGTTTTGTCTGTTTTTTATATTCTCTAAAACTTCGCGTATGTCGCCTCTTATAAACTCCTCAAATTTTTTGGTCATCTCTCTGGCAAGACACATTTGCGCGGTATCGCCGAAAACTTCAAGGCATATTTCCACGGTTTTTAAAACTCTGTGGGGAGACTCGTAAAAAATTACGGTCTTGCCGAGATTTAAAAATTCGGAAAGTTCTTTTTTCATCTTTCCCGGTTTTCTCTTTAAAAAACCGCAAAAAATAAAACCGTCCGTAGGAAGCCCCGACCCTACAAGAGCGGTTATCGCCGCATTGGCTCCCGGCAGAATTTCAACTTTTATCCCTTTTTCCAAAGCTTCTTTTACAAGGATATAACCGGGATCCGAAACAGCGGGAGTTCCGGAGTCTGAAACCAAAGCAGCTTTTTTTCCGCCGCAAAGTTTAGCTATTATCTGCGGCAGCCTATGCTGCTGATTATATGAATAAAAACTAACCAGAGGTTTTGAAATTTCAAAATGCGTAAGAAGTTTCAAGCTCTGGCGCGTGTCTTCACAAGCTATAAAATCGCATTCTTTGAGAATGCGAAGCGCTCTTAACGTAATATCTTCAAGATTTCCTATAGGAGTGGGGACAACGTATAAAATTCCGGTCATATTATAAAATAATTAACAATTTACAGATAACAATTAACAATTAAAAAGTTATGTTGCCATTAATATAATTTGTAAATTGTTATTTGTTAATTGTCGTTAATTCAGGGTTTCGTCTTTCAATATGTTTACAAAAACTTCCACAACATTAGGGTCAAACTGCGTCCCCGCGCCTCTGACAAGTTCCGAAATGGCGTATTCTTTGGGAAGCGCTTTTCTGTACGGTCTGTCCGAAGTCATCGCGTCGTAAGCGTCTATGGCAGCCACTATCCTTGAGCCAAGCGGAATTTCTTCGCCTCTCAAGCCTTCGGGATAGCCGTTCCCGTCATACCATTCCTGATGGTATAAAACCATCGGAGCAACCGGAGAAAGAAAAGTTACCGGAGAAATTATTTTATTGCCTATCACGGGATGTTTTTTTATAATCTCAATTTCATCCGGCGTAAGCTTGCCCGGTTTTCTTAAAATAGTGTCTTCTATGCCGATTTTACCTATGTCGTGCATTAAAGCCGCGTATTCCACGTGGCGGACTATTGCCTGAGGCAAATGCATTCTTTCGGCAATGAGTTTGGCGTAACGCCTTGCTCTGTCCGCGTGGTCGAAAGTGTAAGAATCTTTCGCGTCTATGGCTCTTGCCAAAGTCTGTATCATTTCAAAATAAAAATTCTGAAGATTATTGTAAAGCTCTATATTTTCCAAAGTCATAGCCGCCTGATCGGCAAGAATAGTCAAAAGGCGGACGTCCCTGTCTTCAAAACTTTTGATTTCGCGCGGAGCGTTTATATTTAAAACTCCCACAACCCTGTTTTTTACCCTTAACGGAACGGAAATAAACGATTTTGAATGGTACCTGTCGCCGGTGTTAGGCCTTAAAAATCTTATGTCGGATTCTATGTCTTCGACAAAAATCGGTTTTCCCGTCTGTGCTACGCGTCCCGCTATACCCTGCCCTATTTTCATTTTTACGGAAGATACGACGTCGGGAGGCAGACCTCTTGACGCGGCTATGTAAAGTTCGTTATTATCCTGATTTATAAGCATAAGCGAACCCGCGTCGGAATGTATGAGTTTGCATGATACGTCTATTACGGATTCGGCAAGCTCTTCCTTGCTTATTATATCTGTAGCCGACATCCCGAACTCGTGAAGACCCACAAGCATTACCAAAAGATTATCCAAATCCATGGTATTGGACTGAAGTTTTCCCAAAAGGTCAAGAATCTGCTTCTGGTAAGATTCCTCGCGGACATTAGCCTTGCGGCGGGACGATTCCGTCCACACTAATAGTCCGACAAAAAAAACGAAGAAAATAATAGAAGTAATTAAACTCATATTATTTATAAACCCTGTAGTTGATTTCGGGAAAAATGTTGTTTTTGCTTTCCAAATCGGCTATGTATCCCCCGTCAACAGAGTTTCCTTTTATCTGATTATAAATGTTTGTAAAATTCACAAGATGGTCGCGCGTTCTTTTTTCAGCGTATTCAACCATAGTTCCCGTTGTCATTATAAACGCCCAATCCGAAGACTGCGCTAAAAGCAGTTCCCTTGCCGCCTGATTTAAAGCTCTTTCTAAAAGTCCCGACGCATTTGAAAATTGATTGGCAAGTTCGACCATTCTTTCCGCGGCTTTATGCAAATGCCTGTAAATGTAATCGTTTGCCCCGTTAAGCCATACTTCATAATAACCTTTGTCGCCCCAAGACGACGCCGCGGGAGTCAAAACCTGATTCACGGGAAATTTGTCGAGATATTCGACCGGCGTTATAGGTTTAACTGTATTTTGGTCGTGATGCATTTTTCTGAAAAGAAAATTTATAAAATCCGGTCCCTCAAACCACCAGTGACCGAAAAGTTCCGCGTCGTACATTGAAACAACAAGAGGCTGCTTTCCTAATACTTCCGACAAATATTCAACCTGTTTGGTTCTGTTAAACAGGAAGTTTCCGGCGTGTTCCGCAGATTTACTTCTCGCCCATTCGGGAATATAAGGCTGCTTTTCATGTAAAGGAACTTTTCCGGTTATCCGATAATATTTTAACCCAATATTTCTTCTTTCGCCATCGGAATGTAAATAGGGCTTTACATACTCATACTCCAAATCATAGCCCAAATCCCTGTAAAATTCTCTGTAATCGGCATCCCCGGGATAGCCGGTTTCCGCACTCCATACCTGATGAGCCGTTTCCATGTCTCTTGAAAACGCGGCGACGCCGCTCGGACAATATACCGGAGCAAAAACCCCGTATTTTGGGCGCGGGGTCCCGTAAAGAATTCCATGGGCCTCAAGAAAGAAAAATCTTATTCCTTCCTCTTTCAAAAGTTTATCTATGCCCGGATAGTACGCGCATTCCGCAAGCCACATTCCCTTCGGCCTTCTTCCGAAATGTCTTTCGTAGTCGTCGCAGGCGACTTTTATCTGCGCCCTTTGCGCTTTTTCATTGTTCATTAAAGGCAAAAAACCGTGCGTGGCGCAGCAAGTAATAATTTCGAGTTTGCCCATATCCTGCAGATCTTTAAATCCCCGCAAAATATTTCCGTTGTATTTTTCCCAAAGCCTTTTGCATTCTTTAAAACGGTTGTCGTACATTTCCGCCGCCGGCTGAAATTCCGGAAAGTTTTTCGTGCGCCAAAGTTCTTTTTCGGCGAGTTCTATATGTTTATTGAGCCTTTCGTAATATCTTGATTGTAAAAGCGGGTCGGCAAGCATATTGGCAAGCGACGGAGTTATCGTCATAGTAAGCCTGAAGTCAACGCCGTCTTTTACAAAATTTTCAAAAACCGAAAGGAGCGGGAGATATGTTTCGGACAGAGCTTCATAAAACCAATCTTCTTCTAAAAAATCGGGATATTCCGGGTGGCGAACATAAGGCAGATGAGCGTGCAGTTGCAAACACCAATAACCTTTAGGATCCATTTATACCTCAAATAGGAAAGCGTTTTTTAATTAAAAAGAATTCGTACGGCAAACAATATCCCCGATTAAGCTTGTCCCCGAAATTTCCCCAATTACAAATTTTAGGGATAAACTCCATCGGAGCATGCCCGGGGGGATGACAAAACAAACCGACTTTGTCATTTTGTTTCTTTTTTGACGTTAAACGTAATTCTGCGAGACATTGTTCCGCAGGAAGAAACCGCTTCTATAGGATAACTCTGTTCCCCGTCGGGAAGGTAAAATCTCAGAGTAAAAGATCCGTCTTTGGCAAGGGGAACGTTTTTACCCTGGACGGTAAGCGTCGCGTCCGGTTCGGTCGCGCCGTAAACCACTATTTCCGTATCGGCTTTAAGCCAGAACGTTTTTTCTTTATGTTTTGAACTTTCAACTTTTTCTTTTCTTCTTAAAGACGAAGAACTCGCCCCTCCGAGAATTCTGCTTGTGGGAAGCTTTGTTATCTCTTCCCAGCGTTCGCGCATAAGTTTCACCAAATCATAAGAACTTTTGCCAAGCCCGCCGGCTCCGGATATTTTAAGAAGTTTTTCAAATTCAATCTGTAAAAGCGCCCACTGTTCGTCGGTAACATTAGAAACGCCGTGTCTCGGCATTGCAATCGCGTTGGATCTTGAGACGGTCACAAACTCGCCGTTTTTAAGAACATACCCAATGTCAACGCACCACGAACGGTTGAACTCGCCGACATTTATGTACCAGCTTAAAGCGTTATGATTGACTTTTACGTCAAAATATCTGTTCGCGTTTGAACCGTCGAAATTTATATCGGTAACGTCGTAAACCCTTATTGTTACGGACGAAGCGTCAAAAATATCTTTATATTTTTTTGAAAATTCATTTTTAGTTCCCGCGGAAATATCCCAGTAAACATATATCCATAACGGATCCCTGGGAAGTAAAACTACTTTTGTTTCATCGTAATAATCGGGAAGCCCCGATTTATTTATGGACAAAGCATCTTTTTTACCGCCCTGCATTTTAGAGCTTAAATTCTCGCTCATTACGACCTCCTTCTAATAGTGCATAAATATAGATTCAATTTTCAATAATTTTATATTTTTAAAAAAAATTAGTCAACCATATATTTTTCGTTTTTTAAATCTTTTAATTCGCAGGTAATTTATCCCCCGCGTTAACGCGCTTTACATAAACAAAACCGGATTTTTAAAACCAACGATAATTGCTAACCGGGTTTGGAATTTTTTGACAAAATTTTAATAATTTGTATAAAATAGAATCCGCAAAAAAAAATTAAAAGGTAAAAAAATCGCATGAACGAAGAAGAATTATCGGTTTTCAAACTTTTTTTAGCCGCGGATATAGGAGCCAGACGTTTATCAAACCTGATTGAAACATTCGGCAGCGCCAAAGCGGCGTTTAACGCGTCAAAAACCGATCTTTTACAAATCGAAGGCGTCGGCGCGAAAACCGCCGATGAAATTTTAAATATCAAAAATTCAGGCATTGCCGAACAAGAACTTGAAAAAGCGCGCGAAAGAAATATAAAAATTCTTTTAGCCGGTAATAAAGACTATCCGCAAGTTTTAAAAGATTTTTCCGACAGTCCTGTCGTTTTATACGTCAAAGGCGATTTAACGGAAAAAGATTTGAACTCCATAGCTGTCGTAGGTTCGCGAAAACCCACAAATTACGGAAGATCCGTAACCTGTGAATTCGCGGGTTACTTTGCAAAAAAAGGCTTGACCGTAGTTTCAGGGCTTGCAAGAGGAATAGACACGGAAGCGCATACGGCGGCTCTTAAAAATAACGGAAGAACCATAGCGGTTTTAGGCAACGGACTTTTTGTGAATTATCCTCCTGAAAACGCAAAGCTTCAGGAAAAAATATCCGCGGCGGGAGCCGTTATAAGCGAGTTCCCTCTGGAACAAAAACCGGACTTATGGACATTCCCCAGGAGAAACAGAATCATAGCGGCTCTTTCAAAAGCAACGCTTGTTACGGAAGCGGCGCAAAAAAGCGGAGCGGTTATTACGGCAAGGTTTGCCGCGGAATACGGAAAAGACGTTTTTGCCGTTCCCGGAAGCGTTTACTCCGTTCTTTCCAAAGGCGCAAACAGCCTTATAAAAGACGGCGCTTTTTTAGCTTTAACCCCGCAGGATATGCTTGAACAGATTACGGACATCAATATATATAGTGATAATGAAAACGAAAAAAGCCCGAATCTTTCGGCTTCGCTTTCGGAAAACGAACAAAAAGCGCTTAATCTTATAAAAGACTGCGACGAAGGATTGCATTCGGACATTATAGCCCAAAAATTAAACATTGAAATTTCTGAAATCGCGGCTATAATTTTCAAATTGGAAGCAGAAGGTCTGATAAAGGCAGCCCCCGGACAATTTTATACGGCAGTCAGAACGACATAGCGGAAAATGAAGAGTGAAAATAACGACAAAAAAAGGAAAAACAAATGCCCAAGTATCTTGTAATAGTCGAATCGCCGGCTAAAGAAAAAACGATTTCAAAAATTTTAGGCAAAGATTTTACCGTAAAAAGCTCTTTCGGACACATACGGGATTTGCCTAAAAGCAAACTGAGCATAGATATTGAACACAATTTCAAGCCTACTTACGTAAACATCGCAAAAGCGAAAAAAACAATTTCAGATTTAAAAAAATATTCGAAAGATTCCGACACAATTTATCTAGCGACCGATTTTGACCGCGAAGGAGAAGCAATAGCATGGCATTTAAAAGAAGCCCTTGATTTGCCCGATTCCAAAATTTCAAGAATAACGTTTCACGAAATAACTCCGGAAGCCATAAAAGAAGCCGTGCAAAATCCGAGAAAAATCGACTACGCTCTTGTCGACAGCCAGCAGGCAAGAAGAATTTTAGACAGGATAGTAGGCTATAAACTTTCGCCTCTTTTGTGGAAAAAAATAAAAATAGGGCTTTCCGCCGGAAGAGTACAGTCCGTAGCGGTAATGATAATTTGCGACAGGGAAGAAGAAATAAAAAGATTCGTTCCCGTTGAATATTGGAGCGTGGAAGCGGAACTGTCTAAAAAAGGCATTGAAAACTTTTTCACCGCGACGCTTGCTTCAAAAAACGGCGTAAAATTTGAAAAACTTTCAATTAAGAATAAAGAAGAAAGCGATACAATATTAAAAGAACTCGAGGGCGCGAAATATATTGTCAAATCCGTGGAATCCAAACAGCGCAGGCGTTCGCCTTACGCTCCTTATACTACTTCCACAATGCAGCAGGACGCTTCAAGGCGCCTGGGGTTTTCGGCCTCAAAAACAATGATGGTAGCGCAAAAACTGTACGAGGGCATAAACGTAGGAGGCGACGGCAGCGCGGGGTTGATAACTTATATGAGAACCGACTCTTTAAACATAGCAAAAAGCGTCCAGAACGAAACATTAAAATTTATAGAAGACAATTACGGCAAAAATTTTGCGCCGGAAACTCCGCGTTTTTATAAGACAAAATCAAAAGGCGCGCAGGAAGCCCACGAAGCAATAAGGCCGACTTCGCCCAGAAGACTGCCGGCGTCAATAAAACAATTTCTTTCTCCCGACGAATTTAAACTTTACGATTTAATATGGAAAAGATTTATGGCAAGCCAGATGTCCGACGCCGTATATAATACGGTAAGCGCCGATATTTCGGCAAACGATTATATTTTCAGGGCGTCCGGCAGCACGCTGATTTTTGACGGATTTCTAAAAGTTTATCACATTGAAGACGACGAAAAAGAATCAAAACTTCCCGAATTAAACGACGGCGAAGTCTTGGATTTAAAACAGCTTCTTCCGCAGCAGCATTTTACGGAGCCGCCTCCGCGCTATAACGAAGCAAGTTTAATCAAAGCTTTGGAAGAACACGGCATAGGCAGACCTTCAACCTACGCTCCTACTATAAAAACAATTTTGGACAGAGTTTACGTCAGGCTTGAAAATAAAAAGTTCATGCCTACGAATTTGGGCATTGTAGTCAACGATGTTTTAAAGAAACATTTCGGAAACATTATAAACGTCGAATTTACCGCGGAAATCGAAGAAAAATTAGACGAAATAGCGGAAGACAAAATCGCGTGGCAAAACGTTTTGAAAAACTTTTATGAGCCGTTTGAAAAGGATTTGAGCGAAGCCGAAAAAAATCTTGAAAGGCAAAAAATAGAGCCGCAAAAAAGCGGTGAAATATGCCCGAACTGCGGCAAGTCCATGGTTATAAGGGATTCCAGAATCGGCCGGTTTTTAGGATGCTCGGGTTATCCGGAATGTAAAACCACTATGCAGCTCGGGAAAGACGGAAAAGCCGCGCCTGAATCCGAAGAAACGGATATGAAATGCGAAAAATGCGAAAGTCCTCTTATTAAAAAAATCGGCTTCAGAGGCAAGCCTTATCTTGCGTGTAAAAAATATCCCGAATGCAAAACCACCTATAATATAGATAAAAACGGAAACAAAGTTTTAAAACCGGAACCCGAAAAAACGGATATTAAATGCGAAAAATGCGGCTCGATGATGCTTAAAAGGATAGGGAAAAGAGGACCTTTTCTCACATGTTCGGCGTTCCCCAAATGCAGGAATCTACAATGGATAAACCAGAAAAAAGAAACGGACAAAAAACCGGAATCTCAAAAAAAGAAACCTTTAAAAAAGAAATAGAATCTTTTTTAAAATATCTTAAAGCCGAACGGAATTTTTCCGAACACACTCTGAGAGCTTATGAATCCGACGTTTCGGATTTTGCTTTGTTTTTAAAAAACAAAAAAACCGGATTTGCCGGAGCGGATAAACATTTGTTCAGGGAATATCTGTCCGAGCTCAATAAAAAAAATCTCGGTAAATCTTCGCTTGGCAGAAAGTTTGCTTCTCTGAGAACCTTTTATAAATTTCTGGCAATAAACGACTCGATAGAGAAAAGCTTTCTTGAAGACATGTCCGGACCGAAAAAAGAAAAAAAAGTGCCGGTGTTTTTAACCGAAGAAGAAATGCGCTCTTTATTTGAAATTCCGGATTTAAAATTGCGCGACAGGGCGATTATAGAACTTCTTTATTCGTGCGGACTGCGTATTGAAGAGCTTATGAGTCTGGATATAAAAAACATAGATTTCATATCGAATACCGTTACGGTTATCGGAAAAGGAAACAAAGAACGTATTGTTCCGGTAGGCGATAAATGCCTTGCGGCAATAAAAAATTATATAGACGAAAGAAGGTCCGCGGGACTTTCATTTGACAGAAATTCCCCCGTGTTTTTAAGCATGCGCGGCGTGCGGCTTGAACAAAGAACAGCCAGAAGAGTTTTACATAACTGGTTTATAAAAGCCGGAATTACAAAAAAAGTCAGCCCGCACACTTTAAGGCACACTTTCGCGACGCATATTCTTGACAAGGGCTGCGACTTGAGAAGCGTTCAGGAAATGCTCGGACATAAGAATCTCTCTACTACCCAACATTACACGCACGTAACCATAGAAAGCCTGAAAAAAGTTTATGAAAAAGCGCACCCGAGAAACTGAACTACAGAAGATGGGAAGATGAGAGGTTGGGAAGCTGAGCAACGGCAAGAACTTTAACGACCAGAGCTCCTCCCAACATCTCAACTTCTCTTCATCTCATCTTCTAAAAAATTATGAAAGAAAAAGACAGTATACAATTATTAATGGAAGAAACGGGCTGCGACCGTTCGGAAGCGGAATTTGCGTTGTCTGTTTCGGACAATAATCTTGAAAAAGCGATTACCGCCATAGGCTTTTTGCTGAAATTTATAACCGCTTTCAAAATCAAGCTGATTTTTCCTCAGGAAAATATTTACGGGCTTATACATATAGCGGTCAATATGAAAACGGGAGAAATTCTGCGTTTCAGCGAAGTGTTTTCGCATAATCCGGCGATATATGAAATTTCCGCCCAAGCCGACTGGTTTTCTTTTGAAAAAGCAATTTTCTCGGCAAGGCTTGACGCGGGCGCTATGGAAAACTACACTCAAAGCATAGAAGAAAATTTTAAGAATTATACCGGAAAAGCCATAAAAGGAATCCCGACCGTAACCGCTGAAGAAATAAAAAAAATAGCCGAATCTTTCTTTCAGCCGACGCAAATCAAAGCGGAAATCGTAAGCGAAGAGCTTAACCTTACCCAATACAAAAAACTTCCGGATTATTTGTCAAAACAAAATGAAATTTCTTTTACAGGCTACGAGCTCGGATTTATAAAACTTGACGCGGAAATTCTGGAAGATTTAAACGGCAAACCCGTAAGAAAAATCGCAGAAGGCGATACCGTTTTATCTCTTATAACCGACGAAAGGGACATAGCGCATTACCTGGCGCATCTTATCGGCGGAAGAAAAGACGGCGTAATGATACCTCTTCCGGCCGCCGTAAAAAAAATAACGTCAAAAAACAATGACTTTGAAATACATCTCAATTACACGCCGTCCGTAACGGGTCTTGCGAAAATAAAAGGCGACGCCTTTCTCAAAGTTTTAGAAACCAAAAACCGCACATGGTGGAAAAAAATAATGCCGTGGTAACTGTGGAAGATTAGATGCATAGACGCATGGATGCATGGTAAAAATAAGAGCCGTTTCTATGCATCTGTGCATCCAAACCTCCATGCATCTGTTTGTCATTTGACAACACACGCCGAAAAGAGTATATTTTCAAAAAATTTACCGGAGATGACTTATGCCTATTCCCGTTATATCAAAAAAACCTTTAAAGAATTTTTCTTTTCTTATATACGAAGCCGCGCAGAATAAAGAAACTTTAAACAGGGCTGCAATGCTTACTAAAAAGGCGTTGCTTTCCGAATACGACAACGATCTCTCGGGTTTCGATGAAGAAAACGTCGAGATTATGCGCGACGAGTACGGAAAAAACGAAATTACCCGCAAAAATGAAGACGGATTATTAAAAAGACTTTTCGACGCTTTTGTAAATCCTTTTACAATTGTTTTGTTTTTGCTTGCGATAGTATCTTATGTAACCGACGGCGTATTGGCGGCTAAAGACGATAAAGATTACAGCGTGGTAATTATTATTACCATAATGGTAACGATAAGCGGGCTGATGCGCTTTATTCAGGAAACACGTTCCGGAAAAGCCGCGGCAAAACTCAGCGAAATGGTGCGCACCACTATAAGCGTACAGAGAAGAGAAACAGGCAAAATAGAAATTCCTATACGCGAACTTGTCATAGGCGACATAGTTTATCTTGCCGCCGGAGACATGGCTCCCGCCGATATGAGAATGCTTCAAACAAAAGATTTGTTTGTCAGCCAATCCTCTCTTACCGGAGAAAGCGAGCCTGTTGAAAAATTTTCCGACGAAATAAAATCCGAGGATATAGAAAAACACAGCCCTTTTGAATTTAACAACCTTGTTTTTATGGGAAGCAACGTTGTAAGCGGATCGGGCGTAGGAATCGTAGTAAATATCGGCGACAATACTTTGTTCGGCTCAATGTCCAAACAAATAGTAAAGAAAAAAGTCATAACAAGTTTTGAAAAAGGCGTAAATTCGGTTTCATGGCTTCTTATACGATTTATGTCGATTATGGCGCCGACTGTCTTTTTTATAAATTGGTACACAAAAGGCGACTGGATTCAATCCCTGCTTTTTGCGATTTCAGTAGCTATAGGGCTTACTCCGGAAATGCTGCCGATGATAGTTTCGTCAAACCTCGCCAAAGGCGCGGTTTCGATGTCAAAGAAAAAAGTCATAGTTAAAAGCCTTAACGCCATACAGAATCTAGGCGCCATAGATATTTTGTGTACCGACAAAACAGGGACAATCACTCAGGACAGAGTTGTTTTGGAATACTATCTTAATACCGACGGCGACAAAGACGCGAAAATTTTACAGCTCGCCTTTTTAAACAGTTATTATCAGACAGGACTTAAAAATTTGATGGACATAGCCGTAATAAACCACGAAACCGAAGATAATATGACTTTTTTAAAAGAAGATTATCATAAAGTCGACGAAATTCCTTTTGATTTCAACAGACGCAGAATGAGCGTTGTAGTAGGCGATAAAAATAAAACAGCCCAGATTATCACAAAAGGCGCTATTGAAGAAATGCTTGGTATTTGCACAAAAGCCGAATATAAAGGGCAAATTGTAGAGCTTACCGAGCAACTAAAAAAAGAAATTTTATCGACAGCAAAAACATACAATGAAGACGGAATGAGAGTTTTGGGATTGGCGAACAAAACCGGCGTTTCAGACAACGGAACATTTTCGGTAGCGGACGAGTCGGATATGACTTTTATCGGCTATCTCGCTTTTCTTGACCCGCCTAAAGAGGATGCTGAAAAAGCCGTTAAAGCGCTTTTCGATTACGGAATCAAAGTTAAAATTCTTACAGGAGACAATGACGCGGTAACGCGTTTTGTATGCAAAAAAGTCGGAATAACAATTGACAATCTGCTTTTAGGTTCGGACGTTGAGGCAATGTCAGATTCTGCTCTTTCGCAATCAGTAGAAAACACAAATGTTTTCGCGAAATTATCACCTCAGCAAAAAGCCAGAATAATAAGCACTTTACGCAAAAACGGTCATACGGTCGGTTTTATGGGCGACGGAATAAACGACGCTCCCGCAATGAAAGAAGCGGATGTCGCGATATCCGTGGATACCGCGGTTGACATAGCAAAAGAATCCGCGGACATAATACTTCTTGAAAAAGATTTGATGGTTTTGGAAGACGGCGTTATCGAAGGCAGAAAAACTTACGGAAATACCATAAAATATATCAAAATGACGGCAAGCTCCAACTTCGGCAATATGTTTTCCGTGGTTGTCGCAAGCGCGTTTTTGCCTTTCCTGCCGATGCTGCCTATTCAGATTTTAGTGTTAAACTTAATATACGATATTTCCTGCGTGACAATTCCGTGGGACAATGTCGATATTGAATTTTTAAAGAATCCTAAAGATTGGAAAACTTCTTCGATAGGAAAATTTATGGTATGGCTTGGACCCACAAGCTCGATTTTTGATATAACTACCTATCTTTTGATGTTCTATTTAATATGTCCTGCAGTTTTGGGAGGAAGCTTCCACTCCCTCGGACAGGAACAACAGCTTATATTTATAGCATTATTTCATACGGGATGGTTTATAGAATCCCTATGGTCGCAGACCCTGGTTATACATATGATACGCACGCCGAAAATACCGTTCATACAAAGCCGGGCCTCGTGGCAGCTGACTACTCTTACAACCTGCGGAATAGCTTTCGGAACTATCTTACCGTATACAAAAGCGGGAGAAATGCTTAATATGGCAAAGCTACCTTTCGAGTATTTCCCGTGGCTTATTCTTACTATATTGGCGTATATGACGCTTACAACTGTCGTCAAAAAAGCCTTTGTGCGCAAATACGCCGAACTTTTGTAACGGATGCATAGACGTATAGATGTATGGTAAAGATAAGAGTCGTTGCTATGCATCTAAGCATCTAAACATCCGTGCCTCCATTTGTTATTTTTCTTACAAATTACTAAAATATTCACTATGGAAAATAAATATAAAGATTTTAACGGCCTGCTCAAACGCATAGCGGTTTTAAACGTCATTTTTGTTTTTATTTTAACGCTGACTTCTTTTATTTTTCTTATAAGTTATGAACCGCATTTGCTTAAAGAAACCGCGAAATCCGATATATTAAAAGCCTTTTTCAGCAATATCCGTTTCTCTCTTTCGGCGCTGGCGTATATCAACCTGTCGGTTTTTATATTGCTGTCTTTATTTCCGTTGTTTAACACCGTGCAAATATCAAAGTTTTCAACAGTGTTTTTGAAAATTTACTATTGTCTGTTTTTTTTAGGAATTTTCTTCATACAGTTCGCGTATCAAATTTTAAGCCGGACGGCTCTGCTTTACAAAGAACCCGAAGCCGATTTAATCGCGCAGACAATCGCAATTTTCATGTCGTTTAAAGAAAACAATTTACTGGTTTTGGCCGGCCTTCTATTATGTATAATAGCATCGATTGCTGTTTTTTTTATTTATTTCCTAAATTTTTTAATCCCTCACGAAAATTACCGTATTTCCGACAAAAAAAAATCCCTTATAATAACGCTAGCCGCAATATTATTGTGCGCCGTATTGGCAAAAGGAAAAATTTCTGGAGTGCTTTGTTTTGAAGATTCGCGTATGACCGGCAATGAAAAAATAAACGAATACGCGATTAACGCGGGTCTTCATAAAGCCGCGTACGACATTAAAAGATTTAATGTTTCCAATGTTCGAAAATACATGATGGACCACGATAGTTTAATGGGCAAATTTAAGGAATTTGATGTTATCGAAGACGATAATCTGTTTGACAACGCTTCGGGATATGCAAAAGAAATGGGCAAAGAAATCAAAAAACTTGCAGACCTCAAATAAATTGACAAAAGCAGGTTTTAATTCAACTCTTTTGTCATTCCCGAATGTCTTAAGAATTGCAGGGCAATTCTGCCTTTGGCAGTAGCGGGAATCCACGTTTATCTCCATTAAAAAATCACGTTGATTTGCCTTTCCTCTGTTTTGTCTCTCCGGTAGGAAAAAAATAAATCATTTTGACAGCAGGTGCAATGTTTGCTTATGAAAATATTTTGTAAGCCGTTTTTTTGCAATTTACGCGCCGCTATTTCAGACAGGCTCAGCCTGTTGTTTACAAGAGTTACTTTCAAAATACCCGCCATATCGCTTTTTACTTCATAACAGCATTCGCGTATATGAGGTCCTATATAAGCCTTTAAATTTTCAGGCGACGCCTTATAATTACTAACCATACTCGAAATAGTATTTTCTATAATCCCGGAAGACAAACCTTTCCAGCCCGCGTGTATCGCGGCTTTTAGTCCGCTTTTTTCGCATATTATAAAAACAGGCATGCAGTCGGCCGTAAAAATACCTAGAACCAAATCTGTTTCGCTAGTAATCAATGCGTCGCAATTTTCAATAGTTTTGCCTGCGTCGGAAGAAACAGAGGTTTTTACGTTACTGCCGTGAATCTGATTTGCCAAAACAAGTTTATTAGAGTCTAAACCGTAAGAATTAAAAAACGCGGCTCTCTCGGCCGCGTTTTTCATATTTTGGCATTCTTTTGTAGTAGTAAAACATTTGTCCGAAAATGCAGGTTCAAAAATTATTTTTTCTTTCATTTTATTCGTTACTTAAGTTTTTTCGCTTTCCAATACGTATATGCCGGCTTTGAAAAATCTATTTCTTCAAGGCCTGAAGAAGACTTCGGGGCAGGAACGTCGTCTAAGGAAAAAGTCCTCTGTCCGGGTTTTATATTATCCTGCGAATTTTCGTCTTTAAATCCCGTGGCTATAATAATAACTTTGATTTTATCGTCAATCCTGTTGTCGGTTCTCTGCCCGTACTTAATATGACCCTGCATTCCGAAATCTTTTATGGTATCGGTAATTTCTTTAAACTGCCCTACGGAAAGATTGGCGTTTGCGGTAATGTGAACTAACATTTTTCCGGCAAGAGAAATGTCTATGTCGCCAAGTAACGGGCTTGTAATCGCTTTTTTGACGGCTTCTCTGACATCTCCCGAAACGGAACTTTCTCCTATGCCTATCAAAGCCGTTCCGGAACTGGCGAGAATATTTTTTACGTCCGCGAAATCTACGTTTATTTCGCCGGCCTGCGTTATAACGTCGGTTATGGCCTGCACGCTTTGCCTTAAAATTCCGTCGATAAACTCATAAAGGACATTCCAGGGCATAATAGGATCGACAACGTTAAAAACTCTTTCGTTCGGAATAACTATCAAAGCGTCGGTATAATCTCTTAATTTTTTTATGCCTTCCTCGGCAATATCCATTTTCGGCTTTTCTTCCCACTCAAAAGGTTTAGTAACTATGCCTATCGTTAAAATGCCTTCCGAACGGGCGATTTCCGCAATAACCGGCGCAGCTCCCGTACCGGTAGCGCCGCCCATTGCCGCGGCTACAAAAACCATATCCGCGCCTTTTACCGTTTCGCGTAAAATATCTTCGCTTTCTTCCGCGGCCTTTTGACCGACCACGGGATCGCCTCCTCCTCCGCGTCCTTTGGCGGTTTTTTCGCCTATCTGCACTCTTACCGGAGCGGTAGAACCCCTTAAAGCCTGAATATCGGTATTTACGGCTACAAACTCCACTCCCGTGACATTTGCCGCTATAATCCTGTTGACCGCGTTCGAACCGCCTCCGCCCACGCCTATAACTTTTATTACGGCGGGCTGTCCGCTGTTTGAATTTTCAGAAGGTAAAATTATTTTCATTGGCATATTAGAAAGTTTCCTCAAACCATTTTACGGCTTTGGAAAAAAAGCCGTTGCCGGAAGAATTTTTCGTAACATAAGAGCCGTAAGTTTCGGAAAGAGTTGAAACCACGGCGCCTATAGCCGCGGTATAAACCGGACTTGAGACTATTTCGCTCTGTCCTATGACCTTTTCGGGATTTGGAACGCCTATGCGCACCGAGCAGCCAAAATACTTTTCAACCGCTTCCTGCATGCCCGCGAGCAAACTTCCTCCGCCGGTAAGAATTATTCCGCCGGATAAAAACTGATTGCCCAAGGGACTTGCTTTTATTTTGTCTTCTACTGCGGACAATACTTGGTCTATTCTGGCCTGTATAATTTCCACAAGCTGGTATTTGTCGTACTTTTTTACGCTTTTGCCGTCCGCTCCCCTGTATTCAAACTCCTCGTTTTTAAGTCCGGGGTAAGTAAACGCGGCTCCGTACATTTCTTTGACTTCTTTAGCAACGGCAAAAGAAGCCCTGATCTTATGCATAATGTCTCTCGTTATATAATCCGAACCTACCTGAATCTCGCTTGTATATCTTAAAATCCCGTCCGTATAATGAACAAGCCCCGTGGTAAGGCTGCCGAAATCTATGACAAGGCAGCCGAGTTCTTTCTCTTCTTTAGTGACAAGAACGTCGCTTGCGGCGAGGTAGCTGTAAATTTTTCCGTCAACTTCCGCGTCTATGGCTTTCATTATGTTTCCTATATTGCCGCTGGACGCTATCAAAGCGTGAACGTCGACTTCTATAAAAGAGCCTTTCATATCGATAGGGCTTTGTATGCGTATGTCTTTCTGCTGGTTTAAAGTGAATTCTTTCGGAACGATTTGTAAAATCTGATGATCGGAATCAATTTTTATTTTGTTTTTCGCGCTCTCTAAGACGTTTGCGACAACTTCCGGAGTAACTTCTTTTTCGGAATTGTTAATATCCGCGGAACCCGTGGAATTTTTGGCTTCAACAAAACTGCCTCTTATAGCCACTATAATACTGTTTATTTGGCTGCCTACGGATTTTTCCGTCTCGTCAAAAGCCCTTGAAATAGCCATAGCCGCTTCCTGTATGTTGATAACCGCTCCGGCTTTTATGCCGTCGTTACACGAAACAACCGACGCGCCTAAAATTTTAATAAGCCTTTTTTCCTCATCTTTGACTCCGGCCACGCAGCATACCTGGCTGCCGCCGATGTCAAGTCCTGCGATAAGAGTTTGTTTTGGCATTTTTTCCTCTTTTTAACAACAAAGTGAAGAGTGGAAAGCGAAAAGTTAAAATATCGAGTTTCGGCTCTGCCGAAACAGATTATTGTTTTTGCATAGCAAAAACACATTATTTTCACTTCTCACTTTTAACTTTCAACTTTGATTTTCATTGTCATTATACGGTTTCACCACCGCTCTGCCGGAATCATAATAAGTCATGTCTATAAATTCCACTTTCTTATATTTCGACATAGCGTCCACATAAATTTTGCGGAATTTATCGAATCTCCGTTCCATACGCTCTTTTCTGGCGTCGCCCCAATAAATAAGCGCCCCGTCATGCGTAATAAAAACTATATCGCCGTAACTTCCGAACTTTATCTCTTCAATGTTATCTAAAAAATCTTTACACACGGGCTTAAATGATTTTATAAAATTTAAAAGTTCGCTTCTTTCAGCGTCCGTCTTACAAATTATTTTTGGAATTTTCATTCCGCTCATAAAACCGCGCAAAGGAAACGGCCTGTCTTCAAAATCTACGCCTAAAATATCGCGCCCCGAGGCTAAAAAAGCTTCCGGCGTGCGTTCGTAAAGCTTTACTCTCACTTTCTGCCAGCGTCTGTTTATGGAAATATCTTTAAGTTCGGGTTTGACTTTTTTTATCTCGTTTTCCGCGTCGGACAAATCTATTTTTAAAAGACTGTCTCCGATTTTAAACGGAAGAAGCTCCCTTATTTCAGACTTAGTCACGTTTTTGCAGCCGGTAATTTCTATATCTTTTATCGTCATATTATCGGAAGCGTAAGCATAATCGACAAGCTTTTTTCCGCCGAAATAAACGCACAATAAGACAACGGCCGCAAAGACAGGATAAAAAAAGTACCTGCCCGCCTTTCTTTTTTTCCCGGAACCAGGCGCCGACACTCTCCTGCGGTAAGAATATTTTTTTCTCTTTACCATGATGTTATAATGAACATTCCATTATTTTTAAAACAAGCCTTTCAAAACTTATGCCGCAGGCTTTAGCCTCATCGGGAAGTAAAGAAGTTTCCGTCATTCCGGGCACGGTATTATTTTCAAGAACCCAGACTTTATCTTCGCAATCTACAATCATGTCAACCCTGCATACGGCGCGGCATTTAAACGTCTCGAAAACTTTTCTCGCTTCAACCTGAGCCCGAGCGTAAGCTTTTTTGCTTATTCTTGCCGGAATCAAATGTTTAGAGCCGCCTTTTTGGTATTTAGATTTAAAGTCATAGAATTTACCTTTAGGCACTATCTCTATTACAGGCAAAGCCTGTCCGTCTAAAACTCCGACTGTTATTTCCGTGCCTTTTACAAACCTCTCGACTATGATTTCATCATCGTATTTAAACGCTTCTTTCGCGGCTTTTGTAAAGTCAGATTCCGACTTTACTATAGAAACGCCGATGGCCGAGCCTTGCCGCGACGGTTTAACCACAACAGGATATTTTTTTATCCCGGGAACGGCTTCAAACTTTTTTAAGACAAACCAGTCGGGAGTCGAAATCCCCGCGCATTTAAAAAGTTTTTTTGAGATATCTTTATCCATCGAAGCGGAGCTCGCGAAAACCCCGCAGCCCGTATAAGGAATCCCCATAACTTCAAGCATGCCTTGAATCGTGCCGTCTTCGCCGAACTGTCCGTGCAAAGCAATGTAGGCGAAATCTATTTTTTCTTTTTTTACTTTCCAAGCCGTATCTTTATCCGCGTCGATCCCTACGGCGTTAAACTTTAATCTTTTCAAAGCGTTTAAAACAGCTTTGCCCGATTTAAGCGATATTTCCCTTTCGCTGGACAAACCTCCGTACAAAACGCCTATTTTTTTATTTCTCAGCTGTTCTATGACCATTTTGTCTCTTGTCTTTGCCGTCATTCCGTTGAAAAACGGAATCCATTTTAAAAAAACAAGATTTTTTCCCTTGTGTCTTTTAAAAACAAACGTGGATACCGACTTTCGTCGGTATGACAAAACTATAAAATCTTAATTTCCAATTCTAAATCTATATTGAATTTTTCTTTTACCGTTTTTCTGGCGGCGTATATTAAATCCAAAACATTTGACGCTTTAGCGTTTCCGTTGTTTACTATAAAATTCGCGTGAACTTCGGAAATTTCGGCTCCGCCCTTTTTCTTTCCTTTTAACCCGGCGTCGTCAATAAGTTTGCCGGCGCTTAATCCCGCGGGGTTTTTGAAAACACAACCCGCGTTAGGAACGCCAAGAGGCTGCGATTTCCTGCGTTTTTCAATACTATACGAAACCTTTTTTAAAATATCATTTTCGGCTTCTTTTTTCAAGGTAAAATTGATTTTTGTAATAACGCAGTTTTCAAGCCCGCTGCTTCTATATTTAAAATCTATATCATCTTTTTTCAATATTTCCACTTTCCACTTTCCACTTTCCGCTTTTTTATATATTTCAACGCTTTCGACAATATCGCCGATCCAGCAGTCTTTGCCGCCGGCATTACCGAAAACAGATCCGCCGATTGTCCCCGGAATTCCCGCGCAGCATTCCAGTCCAGACAAGCCGTTTTCCGCGGCGGCTCTCATAACCGAAACCATATGAGCCCCGCTTCCGCAGGAAATTTGGGGCAAAGTCCCTCGGGTCATTGGCCCTTCGTTTCCGGTTATAGAAAACTTTTCAAATTCATCTACAAGTTTTATAACTATTCCTCTGTAACCGTCGTCGGAAAACAAAATATTAGTGCCGCCGCCCAAAATAAAAAAATCAAGATTTTCGTTTAAGAAAGCTTTCAGAGCATGTTCATTGGGAATATTTATAAAAAAATCCGCGGGTCCGCCTATATTAAACGAACTGTGCTTGGAAAGCGGCTCGTTTTCTAAAATTATACAGCCTTGAGACGACAATTTTTTAATAATATCTTTTGTCATTTTAAAGAATCCCGAGTAATTCTTCGCCTTTTTTCCAGACGTCGCCCGCTCCGAGCGTCAACAGTATGCTTTGGGCGGGAAGCGTTTCAGCCACCGCTTCTATGGTTTTAAATTTTTCGGCAACGCATCTGTTTTCTTTAAGGCTTTTAAGTATTAAACCGGAGTTTACGCCTTTTATAGGCTGTTCGCCGGCTGAATAAATTTCAAGAACTTTTACGAAATCGGCGGCAAAAAAACTTTTTCCGAATTCTTTATAAAGGTTTTGCGTCCTTGTGTATCTGTGAGGCTGAAATAAAACCGTAAGTTTTCTTTTAGGCCAAAAATGTTTTATGGCTTTAAGCGTCGCGGCTACTTCCGTCGGGTGGTGGCCGTAATCGTCTATAACGGTTATGCCGTTTTTTTCGCCTTTTATTTCAAGGCGCCTGCCGACGCCGTCGAATTTATTAATGGCTTTCGCTATTAAATTGAAAGGTATGTTAAGCAGCAATCCCGCGCCTATAGCGGCAAGAGAATTCAAAATATTATGTTTGCCGGGAATTTTTATGCAGACTGTCCCTTGTTTTTTGCCTTTGTAAAAAACGTCGAAAGCCGTGCAGTCGTCCAAAACTTTAATATTTTTCGCTTTGATATCTGGATTTCCGTTAAGTCCGTAAGTAACGTATTTTCTGGTAATTTTCGGCATAATTCCGCATACGGTTTTATCGTCGGAACAAATAATAGCGTCCCCGTAAAAAGGAACGCTGTTTATATGTTTTATAAACGCGTCTTTGAGGCTTTCCATATCGCCGTAATAGTCGAGATGATCGTTATCTATGTTTGTAACGACCGTAATAACCGGCGAAAGTTTTAAAAAAGAACCGTCGGACTCGTCGGCTTCCGCGACTAAATATTCTCCGCGGCCCAGACGCGCGCTTGTTTTAAGATTTTTCAATTTTCCGCCGATAACTATCGTAGGGTCAAATCCGCCCTCGTCTAAAACCAGAGCCGTAAGAGAAGTCGTGGTAGTTTTACCGTGGGTTCCGGCTATTGTAACCGCGTATTTTAAACGGGCAAGTTCGGCAAGCATTTCTACTCTCGGTATGACGGGAATTTTATTTTTTAAAGCGGCGACTACTTCCGGATTGTCCTTACGGACGGCGGTGGACGTTACGACAACTTCGGCATTTTTTATATTGCCGGCCTTATGCCCTATAAACACTTTTGCGCCGATATTCTTAAGATGATTAGTCACGTCCGTTTTCTTTAAATCCGAACCCGAAACAATATGCCCCAGATTTATTAAAACTTCGGCAATACCCGACATTCCGGAGCCGCCTATTCCCACAAAATGAATATGATTTTTTTTAAACACAATAACCTCAATTAACAATTAATAATTTACAAATTACAATTGAAAGCATTATAACAAATAACACTTATACTCAAAATAATTGTTAATTGTAAATTATTATTTGTTATTTGTTTTTTTGTATTCCGCGGAAACAGTAGTCGTTATTCCGCCGCGCACGCCGAATTCCAATTCTACGGTCATATTTTTCGGCTTTACGACTTTCGTCAAATCGTTTAAAATGCTGTTGACGACGCTTTCGTGCACCATTCCGACCATTCTGTATGTTTGCAAATACATTTTTAAGGATTTTAATTCGATCACCGTTTTATCGGGTGTATAATTTATTATAAGATAAGCGTAATCCGGAAGACCCGTCCACGGGCAAAGGCAGGTAAATTCTTCGGTTTCAATACAAACGTTTATATTTTTTCCGGCATATTGATAAGGCATGGGTTCAAGAAGAGACGGCGTGACTTTGTCAAAAACAGGCATATCTTTTATCATAAAAACTCCGCAATTAAAAATTTTGAATATTATAGCATTTTATAGCCGTATTTTATCTGCGGAGTCAATGTAAAATGAAACTGTTATATGTCTGAAAATTAAATATATTAGAACTTAAAAACAAACCACATTTGCAGTTTTCTGGAATCTTCCGCCTTATAAGCGGAGTTCGCAAAAAGATAACCGCCGGCAAGACCGAGTTCTAAATTTTTGTACATTTGATATACGGCCTTAAGGTTAAGTTCCGTTCCTTTATCCGGGACTGAAGACGCGCTTCCTTTAAAATAATAAGAATCCAATGAGAACAAAGCTTTGGGCAGGCTTGCGGCCTGAAAATCAAAACCTGCATTATAAATTTCACTGTTTTTAAGAGCGGCGGCGCCTAATGACTGTTCTACTATTATGCTTCTTAAATAAGTTATAGTAGGCCAGGTTGTGTCTCCGGTAGTCCAGATTACGCCCGCTTTAGGAGTTAAAGAAAAAGAATCTTCCTGAATTTTATACTTGGCGTCCGCGTGAAAGAACTGTCCGTATTTGTTCTGTTCGTCATTGTTGGCTAAATAGCGTAAAAACAAAGAAAGGTCTTCGTAGCTTAAGCGGGGCGTCGCGCCGAAAAGCGTGTAGTCGCCTTTACCGTCATAGCGAATATTGTACGCACTTAAGTCAAAACTAAACAAAGGCGAAACTTTGGTTTTGGACTGAAAGCCGTAAACGTAACGGTCTTCGGGAAATCCGCCGTAAATAAGTTCAGCCTCTTTACCTGCCAAAAATTTAATGTTTGTGTCTTTATATTTAAGGCTGGCGCTCACGCCGTCCACAGAGGCATAAATAAGCCTTTCAACCGAATATAAAAGAGGTTTGTAAAACACGTCGTCGGAATAGTAAAATTGTCTTCCGAGTTTAACGTCAAATCCGTTAAAAATATTTTTAAATTCTACGTATCCTTCGACAAAATTTAATTTATCGTTGTAATTTTTAAGAACATTATACTGTCCGTCCGTAGTGCCCCATACCGTAAAAAACGCGCCTCTGGCAAAAACATTTATATCGGGCGTGATTCTGTAGCCCGCGCCGAATAAAACGCGCGTGGGAACTTCGTTATAATCAGGCGCCGCGCCGTTAGCTTGCACCGCGTCCCTGTCAAAAATGGCAAAACTTCTTACTTCTCCGTCAATAAATAATTTGTCTTTCCAAATGTCGTTAACAGCAAAAACATTGGCGGAAAAAGCGGATAAACAAACGGCGCATAGAAGTTTTTTTAACATAGAATCTCCTTGCGGCAAAGTGATTTTTTAATTAAACTAAATTTAAATCCCGATGGCAATAATTGACAAAAGCAGATTTTAAATCCTCTCTTTTGTCATCCCCGAAAGTTTTAATCGGGGATCCATTTTAAACGTGGATTCCCGATAACTAATTTCGGGAATGACACAATGTTGATATTTTTTAAAGACAACCGGCAAGTAGATTAAGATAAAAAAATTTATTATAATTGATACATTATTTAACCTGCCGGAGGGAGGTTATGAAGTTTAGAAATACGCAGAAATATTTCGATGCATTGATGAATAATCTCTTAAACCGTTTCGGCTTAAGCATGCAGTCAAAACTCATAATAATTTTCCTGCTAGTAAAGGTAATACCTCTTTTGATTCTTGTGGCAATTGCCGCATACCAGATTATAAACCTCGGTCATTCCCTTAAAGAAATTTCCGTGCATGATTCTACTGCCGCCCTTAATAAAAGCGCGGTGGAAAGTATTGAGCGCCTTACTACGGATACCGCCAGAAACGTAGCAAACTTTCTTTACATGAGAGACAGCGACATTTTATTTCTTTCCAATGTTACGCCTTCCCAAGCCGCTTATCAAAACTTTGCGCAAAACAGCAGGGCAAGGGTGGTTAAACCGGGCAAATTGGAACTTTCCCAGCAGAAAGACAAATGGATTGAAGTAACAGCGCGGCCGGAACCGAATATTTTGCTGGAATCTTCCAACCCTGAAAATAACGATATGGACGGCTTTAATTACAGAGGCGCCCAAATTTTTGACTATTTAGAAATTCCTCTTTACGACCAGATTGCTTTTATAGACCTTGAAGGCAATGAAATTTTTAAATACACAACGCCTGACTCCCCGAAAAAGCATTACCCGCTTTCCAAGGAAAAGAAAAATATTTCCAGAAAAGAAAACACCTATGTAAAGGCCGAGGAGTATTTCGAAGAACTTAAAAAACTTAAACCCGGCGAAATTTATGTGTCCGATGTTATAGGCGCGTATGTAGGTACAAACTATATAGGAATGTATGTTCCCGGCAATCTTGAAAAAGCCGCAAAAGATCGCGGTTTTGATATTCCCTTTGAGCCTGAAACCCAGGCCTATGCCGGCGAAGAAAATCCGAACGGACAACGTTTTGAAGGCATAATAAGATGGGCAACGCCCGTTGTCGGCCCGGATGGTAAAAAAACAGGGTATGTGACATTTGCCCTTAACCATGACCATATTATGGAATTTGTGGACCGTATTACTCCTATGAACGAACGCTATGTGGAAATCCCGAGCGCGTTTGAAGGCAACTATGCTTTTATTTGGGATTATAAATGCAGGAGCATATGCCATCCCAGACATCACTCCATAGTAGGCTTTGACCCTTCTACCGGCGAGCCGCAAGTGCCGTGGCTTGAAAGTTCTATTTATGACGCATGGCAAGACTCGGGTATAAAAAAGTGGACGGAATTTGTTAAAGACATACCTCTGTTTTACAATCAATCGCGCAAGAAAAAGCCGGCGCCTGCTCTTACAAAGGCGGGGCTCGTGGGTCTTGACGGACGCTATTTAAATAACGCGCCGCAATGCACGGGGTGGATGGACCTTACGCAAAACGGCGGCTCCGGATCCTTTTACATTTTATGGAGCGGGCTTTACAAGCTTACCACGGCCGCGGCTATTCCTTATTACACGGGTCAGTACGCGCCGTCTGAAAATAACGGGTATTCCAAACGCGGTTTCGCGTTCGTGACCATAGGCGCGGGCCTTGATGACTTTACGCAACCTGCCAGAGAAACCGAGGCTAAACTTGTAAGAGCTATAAGCGTTAACTTAAAGCATACGATTATGCATCTTACGATAACCACTTTGATTTTAATATTCATAGTCGTGCTTATAGCAATCTGGCTTGCATGGAGCATTACGGACAATATTACGAATATTATCAGAGGC
Organism: Candidatus Endomicrobium embiratermitis; assembly: GCA_009781315.1. Lineage (GTDB taxonomy): Bacteria > Elusimicrobiota > Endomicrobiia > Endomicrobiales > Endomicrobiaceae > Endomicrobium > Endomicrobium embiratermitis. The sequence continues at coordinate 78,714 of WQYI01000007.1, forward strand.
ATATCGCGCTTTAGGAGAGGCGAAAGAAATTTTCGCTTTAATAATTCCGCCAAGGATGAGTTCGGAATGCTTATGGATTCCTTTGACGAAATGGCCGACGGCATTGTTAACAGCGCTAAAAACGCGTTAAGCATAACGGACGCGCACTTTAAAATTATTTATATGAACAGATACGCTCTTGAACTTATCGGCAAAAAACAGGAAGATGTTATCAACCATTCTTACTTTGATTACAGTATTTATCCGCACGGTTCAAAATACGACCCCTTAACGTCGCTAAAAGAAGGAAAAGAAGCCGATATTATGTATATTAAAGAAAGCGGGCGCTACATAAAGGGAAAAGCCAGCTACTTTAAAAACAGAGTCGGCGCCAAAATGGGTTATATTATTGAAACTTTTGACGTAACCGAAATGGTTTTGGAAAGAAATACGATTGAAGAGCAAAGGACTTTACTTGACAAAATTTTTTCCGCTTCGCCGGACCTTATTTGGTACTCGGACCCGGACGGCAAATATTTAGCCGTAAATCCGCGCTTTGCGGATATCGCGGGTCGTTTGCCTTCGGAATTTATCGGCAAAAGCGCGAGGGATATGTTTCCGTCGGAACTAGCGGAAATCTTTGAGAAAAACGACGCGATGGCGCGAGGTTCCAAAACGCCTTTATATACGGAGGAAAGAATTATTTTCGCGGACAAACATGAAGAATTTTTGGATGCCGTCCGCACGCCTATTCATTATGACGAATCAGGCGTTTTGGTAGGAATTTTGGGTTTTGCGCGCAATGTTTCCGAACGCGTTGCCATTGAACACGAACTCAGAGAAACCCAGATTAACCTCGAGGAAGCGGCGCATGAAGCCAACGAAGCGAATAAACACAAAGGCGAATTTCTCGCCCGCATGAGCCATGAAATAAGAACGCCTATGAATGCCATTTTAGGCCTTACGACTATTTTGCAGAAAAAGATTAAAAGTATGGACTCGCAGTGCTCGGAATTGAAATCCGTCAAAGGGCATATAGACCAGATAGAATCTTCTTCCCGGCATCTTTTGGGCTTGCTTAACGATATTCTGGACCTTTCAAAAATTGAAGCGGGCAAAATTGAACTTTCCGAAGAAAAAATGGATTTGCCCGAGCTTATAAACACTGTTTCGGTTATAATAAAACCGCGATGCGAAGAAAAAAATATAAAGTTTTCAGTGTATGCGGACGAATTTTCGCCACGCGTTTTCTTAACAGACCCTTTGCGTTTAAGGCAGGTGCTTATTAATTTCTTAGGCAATTCCGTTAAATTCACTCCGGAACTTGGCAGCATTGACTTTACAATTAAGAACTTGGGAAGAAAAGAAGGTAAAATGCTTGTCAAATTTTCCGTTAAGGACAGCGGCATAGGCATGTCTGAAAAAACGCTGGATAATCTCTTTAAACCTTTTGAACAGGGCAGCGACACAATTACCGGCAGATACGGCGGCACAGGGCTTGGGCTTGCGATAAGCAGGCACCTTGTGCGGCTTTTCGGCGGAGATATACAAGTAATAACCGAGCTTGGCAAAGGCAGCGAGTTTTCTTTTGAAATATGGTTTAAAGAAACCGAGGCCGAAAAGAATTACGCGAAAAATATTTCAGACGCAACCGATAAATTTAAAGGTAAAAAAGCCCTTTTGGTCGACGATGTTGAAATAAACCGCATGATAGTAATTTCCCTACTGGAGCCCACCGGCATCGAAATAACGGAAGCGGACAACGGTCTTAACGCGCTTGAAAAGTTTAAGGCTTCAGCAAAGGGCGAATACGATATTATTTTTATGGATGTGCAAATGCCCGTTATGGGAGGCTATGAAGCGGCCGGCAAAATACGTTCTCTTAAGCGTACCGACGCCAAAACCGTGCCCATAGTGGCGCTTACCGCTAACGCGTTTAAGGAAGATATAGATAAAGCCAAAACGCACGGCATGAACGACCATATTACAAAACCGGTCGAGTTAAATCATCTCTTAAAGATACTCTTTAAATATATACCGCTTAAATAGCGTTTTGGCGTTTTTACGGTTATATGCCAAAGATGCCGGGATACTCTTGACCTGATACACCGTAATAAATATAATTATAACACATAGAAATTATTTGAAGGAGATAATGATGGCTGCAAATTCCGTTTCGACCAAGAAGCCAAATTTTGAAGGCAAAGACATACTTATCGCGGAAGATACCGAAATAAATAAAGAAATAGTAAAAGTTTTTTTACAGCCTACAAAGGCGGATTTGACTTTTACTTCCGACGGAATAGAAGTGTTTGACGCCTTTAAGTCGGACCCTGAAAAATACGATTTGATTTTGATGGACGTGCAAATGCCGAGAATGGACGGTTTGGAAGCTACCAGAAAAATCCGCGCGCTTGATACGGTTAAAGCAAAAACCGTGCCGATATTAGCTTTAACCGTCAATGTTTCGCCTAAAGATATAGCGGAATGCATTAAAGCCGGAATGAACGGGCATATCGGGAAACCGGTTGAAATAAATACGCTGTTTGAAGTTATCAAAAAATATATGCCGGAATCCGCAGAGTCGGCAAAAGCCGAATCAGTAGCGGAAACAAAAGAAAACGCTTACTCAAAATATATGCCTTATATAGACGTAAAAGAAGGCATTGCAAGGCTCATGAACGACAAAAATATCTATTTTCGCCTGCTTAAAAGTTTTGAAGGCGTAAAATTCGCGAATGATTTAATCAATAGCATAAAATCCGGAGATTACAAAACAGCGTCGATTGTAGCGCATACCATAAAAGGAATTTCGGCGAATCTTTCGCTTCACGAACTTTGGGAGCTGAGCAAGGAAGTAGAGGCTCAGGCAAAAGCAAATAACGTTCCGGCAGGTTTTATCGACGAAATAAAAGATGTTATCGACAAAACTATGCAGATGATAGCCGAACTTACTTCTCAGAAGTAAAAAATATATTAATGTCTTAAAAGTGGGCGAATATGGCAAAAGACAAAATACTTGTGGTCGACGATGTGGTGATTAACCGTAATATTTTGGTTGAAATGCTGAAAAACGATTATGACATTTTAGAGGCAAAAAACGGTCTTGAAGCTATTGAAGCCGTTAAGAATAACGCCCGAGATATTTCGCTTATATTGTTAGACATAATTATGCCTAAAATGGACGGTTTTGAAGTTATAAAGGTTTTACATTCTTTAGGATATTCCAAAATCCCCATAATAATAATCACCTCTTCCGGAGGGTATGAAAACGAAGTCAAGGGGTTGTCTCTTGGAGCAGTGGATTACATAAACAAACCTTTTTATTCGCAAAGCGTTTTAGCCCGCGTTAATCTTCAGATAGAACTAAGCAAGCACAGGCTGCACCTTGAAGAGCTTGTTGAAAAAAATATACGTAAATTTATATCCACAAGAGACCAACTGATAGATTTTCTTGCCTTTATAATCGAGTACCGCAACGTTGAGTCCGCACTTCACATTAAAAGAACGCGATTAATGGCCGAATATCTTTTCAACAAAATAGAACAATCGCACAAAATGGATCAGGAAGTTTTTTCGGTAAATAAATCCGCGATTTTAACGGCAGTATCGCTTCATGACATAGGTAAAATCGGTATACCGGATAGAATTTTATTAAAACACGGCAGTCTCACCGATGAAGAGTTTTCCATTATAAAAGAACACGTTGTTATAGGGGCAAATATCATAAAGCACTTAGAAGATATTGAAGACAATGAGCTTATTCAGGCTTGCCATGATATATGTCTTTACCATCACGAAAGATGGGACGGCAAAGGATATCCGGAAGGCAGATCCGGCAAGAATATTCCCTTTTCGGCGCGTCTTATGACAATGATAGATATCTACGATGCTCTGACTTCTAAAAGGGCATATAAAAATCCGTATTCTCACGAAGAAGCCATTGGAATTCTCAAAAAAGAAAAAACCCGTTTTGATCCGGCAATGTTTGATATTTTCATAGAAAATCATGAAGGATTTAACGCGTTGTCAAAGCAGATAAAAGAAAAGAAGAAATCCGATAAGTAAGCTTTAAGGTTTTTAGAGACATCCTATTTAATTAAATTTTGGGGAAGCCATTTTACAAGACACGAGGATAATGACTGTATATCTATAGGCTTTGAAAGAAACCCGTTAAAGCCGTTTTTCAAAAACATTTCTTTAGCGCCGCTTACTGCGTTAGCCGTAAGAGCGATTATGGGAACGCCGGAATTGTGTCCGCCAAGAGAACGTATTTTTTGCGTAGCTTCAACGCCGTCCATTTCCGGCATCATATGATCCATAAAAATTAAATCGTATTTCTTTTTCGAAGCCATTTCAACGGCTTGCGAACCGTTAAGCGCCGTGTCCGGAACTATTTTGTATTCCTTAAGCATAGCCTCGGCAACGATAATATTAATGTCTACGTCGTCAACAAGCAGAACTTTGGCGGACGCGGCGGAAAAAGAACGCGCTTCGCTTAAATTTTCCTCTAAATCCTCTTCTTTTCCCGGCTCAATGCGTATTCTCACTCTGAACAAAGAACCGACGCCGTAATCGCTTTTAACGCTTACACTGCCGCCCATAAGCTCGCAAAGGCGCTTGGTAATCGCAAGCCCTAAGCCCGTGCCGACAACTTTTTTATTTTTTCTTTTATCCACCTGTTCAAAGGCTGTAAACAAACGCGGCAGATCTTCTTTTTTTATTCCAATGCCGGTATCCGCTATGTCAAAACAAAAAATATCTTCTTCTTTGCGGGCGCTGAAAGTTATTGTTCCCTCGTTAGTGTACTTTAAAGCGTTATTTAAAAGATTTGATAAAACCTGGTTTATTCGTTTCTCGTCTCCAAACACAACTTTGGGAAGATTTTCGTCAAAACTACACACAAACTTAAGCTTTTTTTGCGTAAACATGACTTGAAAAACAGACTGTATATTGTGAAGAAATTTTTTAAAATCAAAATAATCCGGCACTATGTCTAATTTACCGGCTTCTATCTTGGAGAAGTCCAAAATGTCGTTTATAATGCCGAGTAAAAGCTTGGAAGAGTTCCCTATATTATACATGTGAACTTTTTGCTCCGGAGAAAGAGCGGTTTTTTTAATTATCTCCGTTAAGCCGATAACAGCGTTCATAGGCGTTCTTATCTCGTGAGACATTGTTGCAAGAAAATCGGATTTCGCTTGGTTTGCTTCTTCGGCGGTTTTTTTTGCGGCAAGAAGTTCCGTTAAGTCATGAAATATCGCAAGAGATCCCATCAAGCCGCCTGTTTCGTTAAAAACGGACGTAAGCTGTATTTTGTAACTGCGGAAATCTCCGTTGCCGCCGATATCGATGTTCTCTTCCAAAGAAACAGTTTCTTTTTTATCCGCGGTTTCGGCAAAAGCGCTTTCAATGCGGGACATAAGTTTTTCATCCGCGAATTTAGCAAAAATTTCCTGCCAAGTCCGTCCGTTTATGAGGCCGAAATTTTCTATACGCGCCGTCTTAAGAAACGCCGTTGTGGAATAGGCGAAACGCCCGTAAGAATCAAAAATCATTATGATATCGGGGGAATTTCCTATAAGCATGGAAAGATAACTTTCCTGCTTTGACTTATTAAGAGCGATGACCGCCTTCATCCCTTCGCTGGACTTTGATACCTGCTTGTACCTGTCGAAAATAACCTGCATGCTGTGCAGTTCGCGATTAAGTCTCTTGACTTCCAAGTCTTTAGCGCGCAGCTGCTCCTGCAGTTCTTTAAGTTGGTTTTCGTCTTTAAGCGGCACAAAAATCTCCGAAATTAAAATTGACAGATAACAATAGTATCGTTATGAAAACGGTTTATAATCTTTCCGTCAGGCGTACGCACGGGACAGAATTCGCCGCCGGAATAACCCATAAAAAAAGGAAGTTTTCCGTTAAGCGTTTTTTGCATAGCTTCCATTTCGGAATCCGCGTCAAGTCCCAAAGCGCTGTTGCGTGCAAGGCATGAAAAAACAAAAGCGCCGTTTTTATTTTCTTTACCGGCGGCATTCTCAAACATTTTTGAAGAGACGCGCAGAACTTCATCCTGATTCATAGAGCCGATGCTTAAGATCGTTCCTTGAGGCACATTGGCCGCGCAAATAATATGTTTCTCGGGAGTCGTTCCTATAATAACGCGCGCGGCAGGCTGGGTGCCGTCGTTAAAATCCACAATTAACGGAACATTCGCGAAGCTTATCATCTGTCCGTCCGGAGCAAGACCCAGAGACTGCATATAGTCCATTGCCGGAATATTGTTAATAGTTTCTATCGTGTTTCCTTTTGAAGAAGTTATTACGGCTTTTTGAGGCAAAAGATTCTGATCCGAAACATTGCCCAAAGAAAAAGACGGATTTATATTGCCGTAAAAAAGCGCCATTGAAAGAGTCGTGGGATTTTCTTTTCCGTTATAAAAAGCTTTCGCGTTTTTATAATCCGGATTATCGTCTATGGCGTTAGTGCCGAAAACAGGTATCCCGCCTGTCAGCGCGTCGAGTTCTCTTATGGTGTCGTCTCCCGAGAAATCAAATGTAAAAGGGGACATTAGTATAATCATAGACGCTTTGCCGGGTAATTTGGCAGCCGCGGCTTTATAAGCCGTTTCAATTTCCGTTTTAAGATTTTTCGCGTTTAAAGGATTTGTAACCGAAGACGAGAAAATAACGTCGTCGCTCGTAAGCACGGAAACAATGAGCGCCAAATGACCTATTTTACCCGGCGCCGAACATGCGAAGGTCGTTACGCCCAAAGTATCAAAAGGAAATTTTTCCGACAACGCTTTTACAATGCCGGTATCAATAAATTCCGGATAGCAGGTTATAAAACCTATTGAATTTTTTTTAAGACTGTTCGGCAAATCCAACTGTTCTAAAATCTCAGACACGGCTGCGTTAACATCATCGATTTGAGTTGTGTGGGCGGTAAGCGTTTTTATCATAACATCCTCCGTATGAAGTTTTTACTGCTGCTATTATTTTATTATAAAAGCATAATTCTTCGATGAGGATACCAAAACACGTAAAGAGCGAGTAATAGCAAATATTATATCAAATTTACCTGTGCTATTTTATTACGTAAAACATATTTTTGCAATTCGGCGATAATAAGAGGGAAAACGGATAACGCTATCACGATAATCCAGTGTTTAAAACTTATCTGAACAAGATAAAAAATTTCCGCAACGGGCTTTATCAGAGCTACTCCGAATAATATCGCGAATGTAAGCATCGCGCTCCAAAACAGCGGCGGATTTGATATCCAGCCGAGTTTAAAAATTGATTTATTAATGCTTCTTACGTTAAAAACGTGAACAATCGCGGAGAAACCTAAAACCAAAAATGCCATGGTCTGCCCGACTTGGGCAGATGGCGTCATACCGCTTGAATTTATAGTAACAAACCTGCCTATATAAAAACCGATAAGAGTTATAACGGTGAATATAACGGCCATTTCAATCATTCTTGAGCCAAAACCGCGCGCGAAAACGCTTGCGCCTATTGGCATGGGTTTCCTGTCCATTAAATCATCTTCGGCAAGTTCCCTGCTTAACGCAAAACCCGGCACGCCGTTTGCCACGGTGTTAATAAATAATAAGTGCAGCGCGGTTAACGGAATCCCCCAGTTAAAAACAAAAGCAAGAATCATTACAAGTATTTCGGAAATGTTCGCGCTTAAAAGAAAATAAACCGTTTTCCTTATGTTGTCATAAGCTTTTCTTCCTTCCCTGACAGCCGCGACAATAGTGGCGAAATTGTCGTCCGTCAAAATCATTTCCGCTGCATTTTTTGAAACGTCGGTTCCGGTTATGCCCATAGCCGTGCCTACGTTAGCGGCTTTAAGGGCGGGAGCGTCGTTAACTCCGTCGCCCGTCATGGCGACTATTTGGTTATTAGCCTGCCACGCTTTGACTATTCTTATTTTATCTTCCGGGCTTACTCTGGCGTAAACCGCGTATTGCCAGACGTTTTTTGCAAGCTCTTCGTCGGTTATATTCTCGAGTTCCGCGCCGGTTACGGTTTTATCGCCTTCTTGGAGTATTCCTATTTCAGCGGCAATGGCCGACGCTGTTACGGCATGGTCGCCGGTTATCATAACTGTTTTTATCCCGGCTCCTTTTGCAAAAGCCACGGCTTCGACGCTTTCGGGCCTTGGCGGATCTATCATTCCTATAAGCCCGACAAACTGCAGGTCTTTTTCCAACTCGTCAACTCCTAAGTTTTTAGGAAGTTCATCATAATGTTTTTCGGCAACGGCTATAACCCTTAAAGCTTGCCCTGCGAACTTATCGTGAATTTTCATTATTTCTTCTTTAGATACGCCTTTTGTAACCGGAATCCTGTCCACCGCGCCTTTGGTTATCGAAAGATACTTGCCGTTTTCAATACGATGAACGGTAGTCATTAATTTCCTTTCGGAATCAAACGGTATTTCAAAAACCCTGGGATACTTTTCAATCAGATCTTTTTTATTTGTATGTTTGTTGTGTAACAGACTTATTATCGCGGTTTCGGTCGGATCCCCGATAGCTGTTTCCTCTCCGTCTTTTTCTTCTATAACCGCGTTATTGGCAAGGCTTAATATCGTGAGAAGGTGGCGTTCGGCTTCGTCAAAATTATCTTCCGCTTTTTTAGATTCGTGTCCCGCCGCCCAAACGGCTTTTATGGTCATTTTGTTCTGCGTAAGAGTGCCGGTTTTGTCGGAACATATAACCGAGGTGTTTCCAAGGGTTTCAACGGCATTTATTCTGCGCACTACGGCATTTTTTTTCGCCATGTTTTGAATGCCGTATACCAAAGTTAAAGTAACTATAATCATTAAAGTTTCAGGCACCGCGGCAACTGCCAAAGCAACCGCAAGCATAAGCATATCCATAGCCTGCTCTCCGCGCCTGATACCCATGACAAAAAGTAAAACCGCAGACAGCAAAGCCGCGGCCGTCATTACTTTTCCTATGGCAAAAAGTCTTTTTTGCAAAGGTGTTTTTGTTTTTTTTGTACTGTTTAAAAGACCCGCGATTTTGCCGACTTCGGTATCCATTCCGGTGTTAACAACAACGGCTGTGGTTCTGCCGTTTGTTATAAGGCAGCTTGAAAACAGCATATTCAGCCTGTCTCCGAGAGGCGCGTGTTCGTCCACTTTCGCGCCGGCGTCTTTTTCCACAGACACGCTTTCGCCGGTTAAAACGGCTTCGTCGACTTTTAAAGCTGCGCTTTCTATCAGCCTTGCGTCAGCCGGAATTTTATCTCCGGCTTCCAGTACAATTATATCTCCGGGCACAAGCTGTTTTACGTCGATTTTTTCTTTGACGCCGCTTCTTATTACCACGGTTGTGTCGGCGTTCATTTTTCTTAAAGCTTCAAGAGCCCTTTCGGCGCCGAGCTCCTGGCGCAGACTTAATACGGAATTTATTATGACGATAGCCATAATCACTATAGGTTCAATCCAGCCTTCATTCGTCTTTAGAGCCAAAATAGCGGAAATTACGACGGCTGTTAAAAGGATTATTGTCGTCAAGTCTGACAAAGAGCGCAGTATTTTTATAAAAATACTTTCTTTTTTCTCTTCTTCAAACTCATTGAATCCTTTTTCCAGCCGTATCTCGGTTACCTGATTGTTTGTAAGCCCTTTATGGGGATCCGTGCGCAAAATTTTAAAAATATCTTCAATTTTTTCCTGCGTCCATTTCATTCGTGCGCCTCTCAAATATTAATTTTTATTATAATAGTATTTATTACTATTTTAAGCAAACAATAAAACGCATCTCCGCGCAGCAAGCTGCGCGGAGATGCGTTTCTCAAATAAATTGAAAATATTTTAAACTGTAAACAAAAGTATCAGAAAGTATACAAGCATTAACACAAGGCCTAAAGGGATGGCTACTTTTGCCCACTGCCTGCTTTTTATTCCGAGTTTAGATGAAACTATGATGTTAGGAATATTTCCGGGAATCATCATGGCTCCGCCGAGAATAAGACTTACCGTAAGATAAATCAAAGTTTCGCGGCTCATTTCCGGAACCACTTCTATAGCTGCCATTGTGGCATTGTCCAAAACGGCGGACAGCAGGTTAACCCAGTACAAAGCCTGCGGCGGAAGATGAAAAATTGTTTTATAAGCAAGAGGTTTGAGTCCGTCTCCAAGCAAAATAAGACCGCTGACAAAAATATAAATTTTTGCCGTTCGCAGCAAAATGTCTTTTATCGAGTGGAACGCTTCCTGCTTTTCGAAAGCGGTATTTGATTCATGGTCGACAATTCTATACGCCAAAAAACTCAAAAACAATATTGCAGAGGTAACATAAGGCCAAAGCAGTTTTATCATAAAAACAGTGTCAGCCTTATGCGGTGAATTTGCAAGTTTGGATATTATTATGGCGCCCAGAGGTTCGCCTATAGGAGTAAGTACGGAACCTATGCTTATGGCAAAACACGTATAAATAACAAGTTTAATTCGTTCGCTGCGTTTTAAACTCAGTTCAGCGGCAACTTCGCTTAATATAAGGGCAGCCACTATGGCGGTAATAATGCTTGAGGTAAATCCCAGAATAAGAACTATCAAAAACATCGTCCATCTTAACCCTATTTTTGTTACGGAAACATGCACAACATTCCTTATAAAAAAATGGAATTTTTTAAATGCCAGCCCGACAATAAAAACAGCTAAACATATGTGGAAAGGTTCCGTAAAAGCTTCTTTGACAAGATCTTTGCTCCAAGATGATGAAATAAAGACTGCCAGTACTCCGCATATAAAAAGAAACGGCTCAAGATTTTCTTCTACCTTGTGCCAAATCAAAGGCAGGCATAAAACAAGAATGATTAAGACAGATAACAGAATAAACTGCATAAAATATCCTGAAAATAAAATGGTTTTGAACGGTTTGCGTAAAGCTAAGCTGTGTTTGCCTGAAACTAAAGAAAGCAAAGAGTTTCGCCGGGTTTAGAAATTAAATCGGGAAACAAATCGGCCAGCGGCAACTAAAATTTAAAAAACACGGCCATAAGGCCGCGTCATTATAACACATTTTTTGTTTTTATGCTATTTTTTCTACGGCTATAAATTGATTCCAACTCTGCTGCTAAAATTGCCCGTCGCTATAATCCGTCTTTTTCATGATGGCGTCATATTCTTCTTCGGTAATTTTAGTTTTCGAGTTTATGTAGCTTTGCACGTCAATTTTTTTCGGCAGCGCCGCGGGATCTTCGTCAATTACATCGTCTATGCGTTCGGCAAGATAAGGAAACAGAGGATTTGACGAGATTCTGAAAAACAGGTTTGTGTTTATTTCGAGAATCCCCCGCTCCCCCTGGGCGTTTGAGATAATGCCCAGATTCAGACCGAATTCGTCTTTTGTTTCGGGGTCCGGAGAGGAACCGTACAGCGGATCGTTTTCGGGAAATTGCAGCGAAACATGAGAAAGGGAAAAAACGTCCTGCGGATATTTCAGTCCCAACGCTCTGGCAGTAAAATTCTTATCGCCCGGCAGAACACTCCGCTCTACGGTGCCGGAATCGCCGGGAGTTTCATTGCCGATTATTGTTATTTTGTAACGCTGAGGCAAATCCGGCAGCATCCTTGACATCATATTGACAAAAACCGGACGAACCAGCGGCAGAAACTCGGTATCGCGATTGATGTCGAACAGCACCAATTCGCTTGCGTTAGCCGGCAGATAGCTGAAAAGGTCGTTTATAAGCGCCGGCGTACTGACCGTGTAATCGGCGATTGATTGAAAGACAATGATCGGAGGAAGGTCTTTTATACGGCCGTTTTTATGCAGCCTTACGATTTGCTGTTTTACATCGGTAATCAGCAGACGCGCCTGTTTAACCGCGTTGGTCGGAAACGAATTATACTTGAACGGATTAAATTCCGGAATTATGCCAAGCCACGCGGCTTTTTCAAACCCGGGGATAATAGAAGGAATTGCCATTATTTCCGCAAGCTTTGAGAGCCGGGTAATCCCGATCATCGGCGAAATCAAAACCAGCCTGTCAGGACGGCTCAAACTGTCGTCTTCAAGCGCATCCAACGCATATTTTACTGCAACCGAGCCTCCTTGCGAAAATCCGACCAGATGCAAAGGAGCTTCTTTCTGAGTCATACTCTTTGCTTCTCTTACCGCCATCCGTGTTGCTGCCATCCAATCCTGCCAGACAATTTTAGTCAATGCTCCGGGGACTGTGCCGTGCCCGGGCATTCTTACCCCTATCACTGCGAAATCCTTCTTGTAATATAACTGCGCGACATGGCGCAAACTGTACGGAGAATCCGTCAGCCCGTGCAATAAAACAACAGACCCTTTCGGTTCTTTCGGTACCATGACATACGACCTGTTCCAGTCTGCTTTTAATTTCGGAGGATATATACGGCTGCCTTCAAAATAACGATTGACCGAAGTTTTCTCGCTTTCCGGAGTATTTATAACTACTTCATGGTAAACATCATCAAATATTTTGTTTTCACGTTCAATATATTCTTTCCATGTGGCTTTATCCATTTCTTCAGCCGTCAATTCAGCGGGGACAAAAGTATGCCACGGCTGCAATTTTGGAGCGTATAGCAGGCGCAAAGCGACTACTGAGGTAAGCACAAAAAATAACAAGAGAGAAGCTTTCAGAACGAATTTGACAAACTTAAAAAATTTTTTCATTTTGATTCACCTTGAATTTAAAAACTTTTAATATAGCATAAAGTTAAAAAACGGAGAGAGAGGGATTCGAACCCCCGGTAGGATTTCTCCTACAGTAGTTTTCAAGACTACCTCCTTAAACCGCTCGGACATCTCTCCGCTCACTACGTTCACTTCGAGATGCCCAGGATGCGGTTCCGGGGCGCTCACATCTCGCGCCCGCGGCAGACTCGTCCTCGTTATTCCTCGGACTGCCGCCCGCTCGGACATCTCTCCATTCTCTTCGTTCATTATTAGAAAGTTCAAAATTATATCAAATATCGTTAACGCCGTTCAAGCTCAAAATAAGCTTATTGAGTGAAAAATCTCAAACACATGTTAGACTAAATTACTAGAATAATTCTGTATAAAAACAGAATTATTAAAAGGATTTAGCATGCAATATGTAAAAAGCTTTTACGGACAAAGCAGGAAACAG
>WQYI01000008.1 GCA_009781315.1 Candidatus Endomicrobium embiratermitis
GCCTGTGAAACTGCTTCCGCTTTTTGCGTAAGCGCTGCTTCTATCGCAGGAATTTTGTCCGTCACTGAAACGTCTGCATATACCGCATTTACTATTCCAGCCGCTCCTTCCACTCTAAACAATACCGGGCTGATTCCTTTCATTTGCTCAACAAAAACTCTGTCGTTTAATACCGCTAAACTTAAGTCTCTTACTACATTATCATTTACTCCTATCGACGCTATCGCAGTATAGTTCGATTCCACTACGGCAGGGACTATTCCCATCTGCGCTATCTCTGCCGCAGGAATAGACGGCATTTGACTGTAGCTCGGTATTAACACAGGTGCAGAAACAACATTTTCAATTCCTCTGTAAATATCTCTTACCATCTCTCTTTCTTTCTTCGGTATCGCTTGTTTTGTTCTTCTGTCCGCTGTCGCTATATCGTACAAATCTTGCAATACGTACGCCGCTTCTATCTGCTGCCCTTTAGTTATATATTCGCTATTTAAATCCGTCCTCAATTGCGTTAACCGCTCCGCGCTAACTTTTATTCCTTCCGTTCTTATTGCTTTAAGATTGCTGTCAAAAGCTGCTCTAAACTGTTCCGCTTCCTGTACTTTTGCTCTTTCTGCAACACGCACTTCTTCCTCTTCTTTTGCTTTTATATCAACTCTAATTTGCGCTTCTTTTGCCGCTGCCAAGGATATCGCATTTGTTAAAGCAGCGCCTACTCTTCCTTCAGGCTGCGCCACTTCGTTTATAAACCCGCTTAACACATCATTGTAAACAAACAACGACGGATTCGCTTCTAACGTATCCATTATTCCTTTAACTTTTGTCCAGTCAGCCAACGCCTTAACAGGTATATTGTTTACTATTTCAACCGCTACGGCTTCACTGTATCCTAACCTTGGATTTGTTATCGCTTCGGTTATATTCCTTGCCCTTCCTTCTATCAATGATGCTTTTCGGCCTGTCAATTCGTTAGATATTCCATTTCTTACATCTTCATACCCTACTGACATCATTTGTCCGTATGTCGTATTAGGATTACTTACATGTCTATGCAATAATCCGGTTTTTTCCGTTTCTATCACTCTTGCCTGTACCGTTATACTTTCTATTGCTGCTTGTTCTATTGCCGCCTGCGTCATCGCCGCTTGTTCCGCTCTCGCATTCTCTATCTTTCTCTGATCAAACGCTCTCTGCGCCGCTGCCTGCTCACCGTCAAGTCCGAGTATTATATTCTCCACGTCGTAATTCTTTTTCATAATATCATAGCCAAGCGCCAGCATATTGCGCGTTATCTTATCATTAGTATCTATCTGTTCATATCCGTCTGTCACTGCTTTCAGATAATTATAGACCATCGGGCTGTTGCGTTCTATTATGTACATCATCGTCTTTCCTGCTCCGTTATCTCTATGTTCCGGTTTTATCATCATCTCCATCATTTCCGCCATTTTGCCAGCTTTTGTATCCAACTCTATTTCTCTCTGCCTTGCTTCAGCTTTCATTTCTTTTGCGGATATCGGCTTATATTTTAACAATTCGTCAAGGCTCTGTATCTGCAGCGCATCCTGCGCCAATTGCGCGGGATTGCTCATTCCTATTTTCTTTAACTCTCTTTGCGCGTCTCTGACATACTGCCTGCGATTTGTGTCTATATTCTTTATCTGCCTGTCGCTAAATCCGATTTCTCTTAACTCATCGCTTAATTCTTTTGCCGTATTAACGCCTAACGAACTTACAGCTATGTTTTCTCTGATATACTTCTTAACTTCCGTTATCGTTTCAAGTTTCAACACTTCTGCTTTCTGCTCAGGCGTCATAAGATTTATTGCTCTTGCTAAAACCGATTGGTTATCGGATTCTTTTCCTAAACTAAGCACTTCCTTTACCTTTAACGAATCCGATAATTTTTCGGATATCAATCCGTCCAGCGCTTTTAACTGCGCTTCGTATGTCGTTACCGCTAACTCTACATCCTTGCCTTTCTCTGCCAAATCATAAACCGCCAGCAAGTCTTTTGTTTCTACTCCCAATAATCCGGCCGCTCTTTCCAACTGACCGACATTAAATTCTCCTACCGCTTCTTTTGTTCTTATCTTTTGGTCAAGTTTCTCTTGCGTTATACTTGCCATTTCCACGGCTGTTATCTTGCCTACTTCGCTTAACAACACTATGCCGTCGACTAAATGATTATCGTTCAATATCGACAATTTTACATCTATCGCTGCTTCTAAACCTTGTACTGCCGCGATTCTATCCCTGCTGCTAAATATCGTATCATAGCTCAATCCTACCTCAGCTAAAAATCTTCTCTGATACCCTTGCGTTTTTCTGGTTAGCCCAGTTTCGCCTTTTATGTACTTGTCTAATGTCATATCCTGATAATGCTGTCTTATCGTATAGTCAGCATTATCGGATGTTAAATCATATATCGTCTTAGTATTGTTCAAATCCGCTAATGTCAGCTCACTATGGTATATTGTGTCCCCAAAAGTCTTTATCAATTCCGATTCGCCTAACCAGTTATATACTTTCTCATTATTTACTCTTATTGTTTCAAGATCTAAACCTGCTTTCTCCAATACCGCATCCACTTTGGTCAAACCGCTGTCTCTCAACTTCTGCGGCGTCAAGCCTTTTATCTGTTCGTACATCTCTTTCCTTGCAGTTTCGGGCTTTGATGAAATTACAGATAAATCTATAAACCCTTTCCCTGCAATCATCATAAATTGGTTAATAAATGCTACGTTCTGTAATTCCGATAATGTAAACGTATCGACAAATTGTTTTGCTTTTTCTTCATCTATGCCTTTTTTCTTTAAAATATCTGCAAAATAACCCGCATTGTTATCTACTTTCTTCTCGTCAATTCCTCTTGCCTCTAAGTCTGCCGTAAATCCTCTGCTTATTTCACTTACGTATACCTGTTCCCTAAACGCTACTCTTCCTATCTCGTCAATATTTAATCCCATTCCCAACATAACGTCTGCATATTGTTCATATCTGGCTATTACTTTTTTATCCGTTATTCCTTCTATTCCATACCTGGCTATACGCCGCGCTTCTTCATATCCCAATCTGAATTCTCCGTTCTTGTTTGCCAAATCGCTTACAAAACTATCGTATACCTTTCTTACTTCCCTATATTGAATTCCTCTTCCTTCCAGTTCTCCGTCTATTCCTCTTACATTCCTTTCGTTTTCCCTCATTTCAACCATTTCTTTGCGCGTCAATTTTCCAAGTAATTCATTATATTTTGTTTCAAATTTACTCGTTGGTTTTAATAACTTCGTTCCGTCCAATCCAAGCAATACCGATTCAATTCCTTCATTCTTTGTCATTACTTCATATGCTGCCGTTAAAATATTAACCGTTACCCCATCCTCTATCCTGTATACGCCGGCATCGTCGTCATATTTACCAATCGGCATATTTCCTAAAATCATTGCCTGAATCTGACCATATACTAACGGACTGCTGCTTTCTATTTGCGATAAAAGTTTTTTAACTGCAGCATTATTCGGATTCTTTGCCATATTAGCTACTATCACTGACATTATTTCCGCTTCATTTCCAAATATACCTTCAAAATTACTGTCATCCGCAAGCATATCTATTGTTATTGAATCCAATACTCCGAAAGCTTCATTGTTCATTATATAGTTGTATCTTGCTATCATCGTATCCGCATTCACATCAGGTCTGAGCACTGCAAACGCGCTGCGCACTATCTCTTGCTGCGACGGAATTATGCCGCTATCCTTAGGCATTTCCGCTCTTGCTTTTTCTATTATCGCCTTAATATCTCCCATTGTGAATTCTTTCTTCGCGTTGGATTTGTCTTTAAACAACGCTTGCAATTCTATCGGAATTCCTTTCGGCGCGCTATCCTCTTTCATACCTAACAATTCTCTTAAAACATAATTCCCTTCTTCTCCCAGTTTCAGCGCTCCGGTTTCTACTAAATAACTTGTCAAACCTAACATGTCGTTGTTATTTATATAATCCAACAGACCTTTTCTTTCTTCATTATTATTAATAATATTATTAATAAATTTTCCTATTAAAGGCATGGACGCAAGGGCTGCCTTAAACTTACTTGCTTTAGGCGCCGTTAAATCTACTTTTGACCAGTTTATATCTTGCTGATTGTTTAATAAATTAAACGTTAAGTTCGCGTCGCTGCTATCTCCAAAAAGAAGTTTACCTTCGGATATCTGGCTGTTTAAAATCGCGGGAATGAATAAGTTATTTGCTCTGTCTTCCGCATTTCCCGCGGCATATTCGGTAAGCATACGCTGTTTTTGTTTATTAACCGCTTTTTCCGCGCTGTTTAAACGCCACTGCGCAGTAGTCAAACCGGTTTTAAAACCATATATAATCTGTTGCAACGAATTTAAATCTTTAGGATTGAAAGACGTTCTTCTCTGCTCCTGAGAGATTTCGTACCTTAAATTTTCAAGTTTGTCATATCTTTGCTGTAATTTTTGTAAAGCAGGCGCTATTGAAGCCGCAGAGTTTCCGGACGACATATCGTTTGCAATAACAGCGTTTATTCCGTTATTTAAATAATTGTTGCCGGAACCGTTAAATATTGAATCTAAAGTTTCTATCGTTTTAATATCTGTTGCTTTAACATCGCTGATATTTTGGTTTTGCAAAATAAGAATATCCGCTGCGGTAACAAAATCATTGAAAGAATATCCGACTGACGAATCTCTCAAGAAATTTACCGTTCTTATTTCTTCTTTGCCGTCTACAATTTCTTTAATTTCAACACCGTTTTGTAATGCAGCAATAGAATTTAAAGCCTCTATAAATAAATCTTCTCTGGACATATTTGCTGTTACTATTGTTTTGCTGCCAATTATCTGATTTACGGTATTAATTGAACGGACTATATTATCCGTGCTTGCAAAATTTGATGCACTCGCGCCCGTTTCATCAACGCCAAACAGCCTGAGCGCCGATGATGCAGCAACGCCGCCTCTGGAACTCGCTGCGCCTATATATTCATGACCAACGGTTAATCCCGGTAAACCTTTGAATTTTGATATTATTCTTTCAGCCGCTGAACCGTTAAAGCCCATATTGATAACAGAAGTTCTAAATTCATGCGTATTTGTAATTGAAGATTGCGCGTCTCTAATAGCCTGAGTATGTGTAACGCTTTGATTAACTTGCCTGGTTTCAGCCGCTTGCCCTTCTTTTGCCATAACTCTCATATCAAACAAGTTTCCGTATTCAGCCGCGCTCATATTTCTTACGCTATCGACAACGCCTTGCGAGTCTCTTACATTTTTACCATAAGAAGACAAAGACTCGCCGTAAGCTCTTGCGCCGGCAAGTATGGAATTTTGATCCGCTATAAACGAGATATTAATCGCATCATTCGGGTTTTGACCATTGGTAGTCAACTCACTGATAAATCTATTGCCACCGACCCTGCCTACAAATTGCAGAACAGCAGACCTGTAACTTAAATGCGGGTTAACGGCAACAAGTTCTATTCCTTGTATAACCTCACCTTTCGCATTAACATACTTACCTTGGGCATTTTTGCCAACACCGAATGTAAAATCCGAGCCTCTGCCCATAATTTCATAAATACCTATATGCCACATTGCGCCGCTTTTCACTTGATCGCCCGCTGTTTTAAGATCTATGTTCGAACCGTAATATCTGCCATTAGTCTCAAATTCTTTGCCAAGCCCGACTTGCGTGATTAATGTCTCCATAACGGCTAATTCCGCCTGATTATTCACGCCCATTATCAGCATCTTTTTACCTTCGGCCATTGTAGTTATAACCGGCAAAAGCGAAGTCGTTAAATAAGCGCCCGGAGTATATGCGGTTCCTTTAATAATACCGCTCATTTTGCTCGCTGAAATATCAGCGCCTTCTATACGCAGCGAACTATGGGTGCTGTTTTTAATTTCCATACGTTCAAAACCCATAGCATTCATTGCCGTTGTTGATAATGTTGCAGTCACGCCTATGGCACCTCCAGCCATTTTTATCGAATCTATAACGGCTGAAGAAGTCGCGTCTTTAGGAGTAAACTTGGACATCTGCAGTTTATCGCCGTATACAAGTTTGCCGCCTTCTGTTCTCATGGCCTCTTTGGCCTCTATATACTGTCTCATACCCGGGGGAGGCATTAAATCCTGCTCTACTCCTCCATGTATAAGTTTTAGCTGATAATTTCCATCCGCATTTACTCTTATCTTATAATTCACGCCTTCGGCATATGTCAGACCCGAAATAATCATATTGCGTATAACTTCGTTTGCCGTGTACCCTTGCTCGCCAAAAACATTAGAAGATTTTCCCGCTATCCTGTCCGCTTCCGATTTAACAACTTCCGACACATGCTTTGTCGAGCCGTTCCAGTCTATTTTAATATCCGCATTGTTAAGAAGATATTCCATTCTTATATTTAAAAGCTTCTGTACATATTCGGCTTCGGCTTTCGCAATATTAGACTTAAACTCAGGCCTTGTCATATCAGCTAACATGCTGCTCTTGAGTTCCGGCGCAATATTTTTGTTTGCTTCTATATCTTTTATAAAACTATCCAATATACCGTTAAGTTTTGCTCTGTCTGTCTCCCTTAATTTTATATTCCCTAGTTCATCGACAATAATAAGTTTATTTAAGTCTCCGAAAATGGCATCGCCAAGCGCGCCTTTTTGCACCGCATTTCTTAGTTCCATAACTACGTTATCTACAGACAATATCTTGCTATGAACATAATTTATAATTGCCTGATTTGTTTCAATGCCGCCGGCATTGGATACCTGCATCATGGTTGTAAAAACGGATTTATCTACTTCGTCTATCATAAGTATGCCGACTTTAGAACTCTTGCCGTCCGGATTAAGGAATCTTAAATCCGCTTTTTCGCCGTTCTTAAGAGCATTTTTATCAAATGTAAACACGGAATTGTATTCTTCAAAAGTCATGGCAAGTATACTTCCGTTTTTTATGCATTGCTCTACAGTTGCCGTACTTAACGCTTCGGCTTTATCTGCTCTGACGACATAATTTTTTACATACTCGAAGCCGTAATGCCCTATCATCGCCTGCACATAGCCGTCGACGTTAATAGCTCCGTCGGTAATAAATACGGAAGCTTTCTCGTTATACTGGTTAATTTTACTGAGCAGCGGAGTAAGCGTAACGCATACGATAGTTTTGCCTTCGCCGGTGCCCATTACGCCGACTAAAAATTTATTAAATTCGGTAAAACCGCCCTTGCTTAACGCTTCTTTAGACGCCGTTAATGTATTGTACTGTCCCTGCGAAAGCACCCAGCCTTTCTGGGCATAAGCTGCGATTGTATGATTTATAAGCGCGTTATACATTGCCTCCGCTTGTCCGGCTGCCGCTTTGGCATTACCGGAAAAAGACCCGTTTAGATATGGGTCAAGCAAATATCTTGACATTATATGAGTATTGATTTTAAAGCTTTCTTTTCCGACTTTAATTGTAAGTTCCGCCTCCGCTCCTAATGCGGATTTTTGGAATTCTATGATTGCCTTTGCCTGCTCGGCTGATATCTGCCCGTTTTGAACTTTTTCGGCTAATTTAGCAGGGTCAAATAAAAATCCTCTGTCTGTTTTCACTTCGGGTATAATCTCGACAATTTTTCCGAACGCATTGCCTAAAGCGTCGACTCTGGCCTGCATTGTTCCTCTTTCACCTTCAAGAGCCGCTCTTATATCTTTAGGCATATTTTTTATGTTTTCTACAAAATAATCGCCGGCAGCCACTTTAATATCCCCGATGTCGGCCTTCTCCAATACTAATTCCCCCCTGTTGACTTTTTCCATAAAATCTTCAAATCTTTTCATAATGTCTTGTGCGGTGAGATTATTTTTTTCGCTGAAATTTATTCCTATATTTTGTTTGACGAAATCGCTTATTCTGCTTTGAACTTTCTCTAACTGTTCATTTGTCTTGAACAGTAAATTATCGACATTAGCCTTTAACACGGCATTGTCGCCGTAGGTACTGTTAACTTTCTGCAGCATATCTTTCATAGACTCGAATTCTACGCTTCTGTAAGAATTTTCAATGGCTCTTTCCGCGGATTTTATAAAAAATTCAGCAATGAGCGCATTTTCAAAAGCTATTTTGGAAACATCCGGAAATAATGTTGTTACCGTGTCAACGGTTATATTTTTTCCGTTTGCTTCAACAAATTTACCCATAACTTCGCCTTTAACATCGGCGTGTAAAGCGTATCTTCCGTCCGTTAAAACTTCCCGCATCATCTCCGTCTTGGTTTGCATATCCAATTTTTTAGACTCGAAACTGTCCATCAAATCGTAATATGTGCCGCTTTTCACGTTAAGTTTTGACGGGACAAACAGCATGGACGCATTGCCTAGGAAAAATCTGAAAAAACCGACTTGCTGTCCTTCGTACGTATATTTGCTTTCTGATCCTAATAAGTTATCTATCATTCCGCCAATGCCTACGAATTCACGGCCTGCGAATTCACCGCCTCCGAACACTTTGCCCGCAAGCTCATACTGCTTCATGGTCAGCGCGCTGCCTACAATCGGCAGTCCTCCGACCCTTTCCATGGTATGAACCCATCCTGAAGTGAATTTATTTAAAGCCACGGACGCGGGATTGCTGCCGGTAAACATCAGTTCACCCGGCGCTGCCATGCCAAAAAGAGGAGAAGCTATCAATCCCATGCCGAAACCGTGCCTGGCAGAATTCCACCTGGCCTCATATACCGTAACGGGATTGCCGTTTGCGTCTATGTGGTCAATTGCTTTCAGATCGCCGCCGAAAAATAAAAATTCGTACGACTTACCTGCTTCTGACCATATGTTTCCTATTTCAGATTTTTTGCCCGTTAACGCTGCCCAACCTGAAGATAAAACCGCATTTGTCGCAGGCATAAAGAAAGCATTGAATTGCGCAAGGTGCATCGCGGACGACGCCGAATTAAATAATGTTGTCACAGGCGAACGCGATATTCCCTTTAAAGTTCCCATTATGTTATTATCCGCCCACGCGGTAGTAAATACGGGACTAACCAATGTTCCTACGACGCCCAAAACAGCGCCGCCGCCAAACATAGCGGATGCATCTTTGGCATTTATTCCGTCAAAAGCGAATTTCCCTTCAACTATGTTATTAAGCGCCGACATGCCTATGGTCAACGTGCTGAAACCCAAGCCCACTGTGCCGGCATTTTGCGCTATCAGATTTATCCTTCCGTTAGGCTCAGCCAAACGTATGTCTACGCTGCGTTTTAAACTTTCTTTAAACTGTGCATTATTGGCCTTTGCTAAAGTGGTCCGCGCCGTTCTGATATCTGCAATTTCACCCTTCAACCTTACTACTTCTCCTTCAAAGTTGCTTATTTGTGCTTGCGTACCGTTTTCCTGGGCAATTTTTAGATTCTTCTGAGCTTGTCTCAATTCGACTTCTTTTGTGCCTAATTGTTCTCCCATTTGTTCTATCAGCAGCCTGTTTTCAGCTTGCTGTAATTTGCCTTCCATTTCGGCTATTTTTGCCGCGTCTGTGCCTTTTTGCGCTTCTTTAAGGTCATTTTTCGCATTATCCACGGCCTTTTCCGCATTTCTTAAGCCTTCCGCCTTATTCATTTGCTCGCTTGCCGTTTGTATAACAGGGCTTGCGGCAATCACAGTGATCATAGCGGCGTCAAATATACAGGCAAGTATATTGCCTCTTGAATAATTATATTCCATTGAATCCACTGACCTGCTAATCATTACCGTATTCATGGTCATTGAAGGCAATGCTTTTAAAAAGCTTGTCGTGAGACCCTTCATAGCGAAAGTTCCGCCGAGATTAAACCCTATGGCGCCGGCTTTACCCGCTTCCCACCAGTCTATATTATTCCAGCCTTTACTAATTCCTTGAATTGTAATATCAACGGCCGCCGTGCCTGCTCCCGACGCAGCCGAGATTCCTATTACCCTTAATGTCTCAGGCGACGCGATACCTTTTAAAACCTGACGTATATCCGTACTAAACACGTCTTTAACGGATTTACCGTTAAGTAAATCGCCGGATGATATTACGGCGTATACGGTAATAACTCCGGTTATGCCGCTGAACACCGCTTCTCTGTTGCCTTCTTTAAACTGTTTGGAAAACGTGTCTACAAGACCGTCATCCGAAGATAAAAGCTGAACTACAGCCATGCTCTTTTGCATATTAAACATAACGGAGAAACCCGAATACCCTACGCCGGATAATATGCCTTTTAAGCTGGTTGTGGAAGCTCCCATAATTGCGCCGATGCCCATGCCGATGCCTATTTTAGTTTCCCAGTTATCCCAGTCCCCGGTAACTGCCATTGTTACTATTGCCCCGCCCGCGCCGACAGCCGCGCCGATCAATGCCCTTTTCCCGGCTTCTTTGGCAAATGCTATAGCGGCTTCTTTTGCAACGTTTTTCACGACTTGTTTTCCGACTTCTTTCCCGACTTCTTTTCCTACGGACGAAGCTATGGATGCGGCTTGTCCGACTCCGGGAATTAAAGCAAGCGCCAAAAAGACGCCGTTTATGCCTGCCTGCACATAGTCTTTTTTGGCAAGAGAATCAGCCAAATCTATGGCGCTGGTAATAGCTGAAGCAGCCATTAATATTAAAGGTATCAATACTTGCGCGCCGGGTATTATGGCGCACACAATCACGGCGGTAATAGCAAGAGCCCATGTTACGACTTTGGCCACGTCTTTGGCAATGTCCCAGTTTGTTTTCTGATAATATTTATCGTCTATATTCCCATTTGCTCCGACTAAGGCGTTTTCTTTGACGGTTCTTCCGTCTACAATAGAACCTTTTTCCCAAATGCTGCCTTCTCTTGTCAAAGCCGTCGTAGAAAAGTCCTGCGACATAGTAGCCGTGCTCCAATTTTTAATAACGCCTTCAAACGCCGTTTGTTTACCGTCGGAAATTTTACTTTCCGTAAGCATTCCCTCAAATAAAGAAACGGAAAAAGACGCCGAGCCGTCGGAATCGGCGCTGTCATTTTTATCCAAAACGCCGCCTTCCATCATTCCTATAACATGCGAAATGCCCATAAGAACGTTCATATTGTAAGAACCGTCTTTCGGAGCGCCCAGCTGAATAATGCTTCCTGCGCAAAGATCCATTATTTTCCACTGCGAACCGTCGCTGGCATTGTCGTATTTTATGCCGGAGCCGCCGTTAAAACCGACGTCGTTTTTCAATACAAAATGACCCGCTTCGTCTCCGCCGAATTTTGCGCCTGCCAACGATATTGTTTCCCCGTTCGGACCAAAAGTATTTATATTTTTGCTTGTCGTAATTTGAACATTGTGTTTATGAAGGATTGTGCCCAGCGAAACTCTGTCGCCGACATTAAGCGTAGTGTTTGATATATCATTCAGACTGCCGTCAACCACGGTGAAATTAGAATCCCAATTTACCAATGAGGCGTTTAGACCGTTTGTGCCGTCGGCAATTGATGAAATTCTAAAATCTTCTATATACTGGCTGCCTACCTTTTCCGCAAATAAATCTAACTTTACAGCTTTATCCAATTGAATGCCGCCGACAACTCCCGAAACATCTCCTATTATGGCTCCGGGTCCCGCGTCAAATCTAAGACCGAATCCTACTTGTTCATTTTTAGCGTCATGTATCGTATCCATAACGGCAAGATAATCAAACGGATTTACATTTATGGTCCTTCCGACTAAATCCGAGGCATTTATAATATTGCCGGCTTTATCTATAAGTCCGTCGTATGTCAAACCGGAATAATTTTCACTATTCGTATAATTGCGCGCTATATACCTTTCAACATAATTATTAACGTCTTTTTCCGTTCTGAAACGGGCTTCGAAATTTGAAGAAGGCGTAAAAGCATTATTTTTATATTCCAAATACCCCGCGTCAAAAGCTATATCCGCTCCGTCTATCCGCAGCCCGTTTGTCACCTTTGTCCCTTCGCCCATTAAATTCAGGCTCGTAGACTGTTCGGAAGAGAATAAATTATTTACCGTTATCCTGCTGCCCGCGCCCCAAGCGCTTAATATAATGTTATCCGCATTGGAAAAATCGTCATACCCTAAATATCTTACGACGGTTTGCGACGCCGAAGACGTATCGCCGGCCGGATGGTCTGCGCCCGCGGGAGGCGTTTTAGGAACTAAACAATTGACGGAATCTTTATCATTTAAAATAAATATGTTAAATGTTCCTCCCATATTTATCTGAGCTATTCCGCTTGTATTATTTGCCAATAATACCGGTATTTCATATGCCACGTTGGAAGTCGTTCCGTCTCCGTTTAAATAATTTCCGACTATTCCGTACGGACTATACAGCTCCGGATGTTGTGAATCATAGAGCCCTATAAGCGTATACGTGCCGTCTGTTTTAACGCCTAAATTGTATATTCCGGAAGCTATCAATTTTTCATCCGGACTTGTAAATATTGTCGGCAAATACATATTTACAGTGCCGGCGCCGTTCATTGTCCAATTTATGTAAGGTCCGTCTCCGTTAAGATTGTACTTTTCCGTTATCGCATTTACATTTTCTAAGGCTTTTTGTACCGTGTCATTGGCATCAACAAGTTTACTATGGTCTAGAAAATCGCCTATAGTATTTTGCCCGCCTTTTGCATTATTATAATAATCGTATGAAGAATTAGCCGTTTCTAAAAACGTTTTCAACTGTTCGGCTTCATATGATCTTAACGCGCCAGCGTATTCTCCTCTGTCTGAACTTCCGTACGCGCCCCTGATTATTTGATCTAAATCCGCGGCAGTCACGTTCCCGTCGACATTTTCGCCGTATCTGTATTGCAAATATTTCATGAAATTAAGCTGTGAGTCGCCCGAGCCGCCCGGATAAAAATTCATCATGTATATAATATTATCAACGCCGTATAAATCCACATAATAATTCGCATTTTCATACTCTGCCTTATACGAGGCATAACTTTTATCTGACGTGTCTTTTAACTTATCTATATCAAGAGTGGCGAATACGCCTGCCGGTCCATATGAGCCGAAACCGGTTGTACAAAGATCCGCAATTGTATTAGGAAGCCAGTTTTCATTGCCGGAGACAGACGAACCCTGTTTTTTCAGCTCATTTAAATAAATATTTTTTATCTGATTGATATAATATATGTCCACATCCGTCATTTCTTGACCGTCGTATTGTTTCCAGCCTGATTTCCAAACTTTAGCCGCAAAATCTCTGTCTGCCTGGCTGATAGCGTCTCCGGTAGGCACCCCTATTGCCTTTTCTCCCTGCGTTCTTACAAAATCCTGAAGGGCTTTAGTAAATTCCCCGGATTTGATATCTTCTATACTGTATGTCTTACCGTTTAAAACTATGCTTTGCCCGTCCCTGCCGACGCTAATATTATTTCCCGCGTATTCTTTTAACGAGTTTACAAGGCCGGGTATAGAATCTTTAAAGTATGTCGTTTCCCATTCGGTTACCAAACCTACAGAGCTCAATTTTATGCCGGAATCATTGATCAGCGCTCCTGCCACGTTATATATTTTTCCGTCATTTTTTATTTGTATTCCGGTTATCTTAGTTCCGTTGACAATTGCGGAATACTGCATGGAGTTTGCGTTAATCGTGTCTTTATCAAATTTTGCGCCGCCAAAACTTTGCGTACTGCTGTTAAAGGTTACTCCTAAACCTGTCATTACTCTCACGCCGTCAATATCAGCGTACGCAAACACATTGGACAGCTTACCGTTTTCATATCTAAGGGTATTATTCCAATCATTTATGCCGAAACCGCCTTTTAAGGCGCCGCTATATGTAGTGCCGTCGCCGGCGACATAGGTAAATGTTGATCCTTCTACGGTTTTTACGGTATTATTATCAATCTTTATTCCGGCTATCCAAGCGCCGTTTTTCGCTTGCGCTTCATAATTCATTGAATTTGCGTTTATGGTTTTTTCGTCAAATTTTACTCCGCCGAACTTTTTAGTTGTTCTGTTAAAAGTAATGCCGACTCCAGTCCTTATATCAACATCTCCGAATTTTCCATAAGCCACTACGTTCATTATTTTCCCGTCTTCTTCGTATAAACCGTTCCAGCCGTCTACTGAGTAACCTGCCTTTAATGCTCCGATATATCTAACCCCGTCCACCGTTGCATCAAACGATGATCCTTCAACCGTAACTATTTCCGTTGTTCTTCCGGCGTCTATCGTTCTTATTCTTACTCCAGTTACCCATGCGCCATTCTCTGCTTTTACGGCATAACTCATCGGATCCGCATTTATTGCGGCCCTGCTGAAATCTGCTCCGCCGAATTTCCCGTTTTCAAATGTTATACCGACGCTTGTTCTAAATTCTCTTTCTTTTCCCGTATCATTATTAACGCCAAACGCTAACGCATTTTTTACATAACCGCCTTCTATTTGCAAACCTCTTTCCCAGTTTTCTACTCTTCCCGTTCCTTTAAGCGTCGCGCTATAATTACCCTGTCTGGCTTGAGCTCCGTCAATATAATAAAGAAGATTGCTGGATTCATATACGTCTACTCCGGTAATATATGTTGTAATTCCGTCTTTGTTTACCACTATAGCCGTATTCTTTGTCGCATCGCTAAAACTTCCTCCGCTGAATCCGTTTCTAGAATCAAAACTTACCCCGTTGGAAGTCATTACGCGGATGCCGCCTATTTCTTTCATAAACGACGCGCTGTCTGCGTCAACATACTTCATCCAATCTTTCACATTTTTGCCGTTTGCGTTCGCGCGCATCTGCGCGGTGTACATCCCGCCGTTCTTCTGTTCCTGCACGCTGCTGTCCTTCATTGTTACTTTTCCGGACCTTTCATTTACTACAACTCCGCTTATATAAGTATTGCCTACAATGGCAGTATTTTGTTCCGAGTCGCTAAAATTTCCTCCGCCAAATCCTGATAGAGCGTTAAAACTTACCCCGTTTGAAGTCATTACGCGCACGCCGCCGATTTCTTTCATAAACGACGCGCTGTCTGCGTCAACATAACTCATCCAATATTTTACATCCATGCCGTTTGCGCCTGCGCGTATTTGCGCGGTATACGTCCCGCCGTTCTTCTGTTCCTGCACGCTGCTGTTCATCATCGTTACTTTTCCGGCCGCTTCATCTACTGCGACTCCGCTTATATACGCGCTGCCGACTATGGCGGTATTTTTTTCCGAATTATTGAAACTTCCTCCGCTAAATCCGGACGAAGAACTAAAATTTACCCCGTTAGAAGTCATTACGCGCACGCCGCCGACTTCTTTCATAAACGACGCGCTGTCTGCGTCAACATAACTCATCCAATCTTTCACACTCTTGCCGTTTGCGCTTGCAAGCATCTGCGCGGTATACATCCCGCCGTTCTTCTGTTCCTGCACGCTGCTGTCCTTCTTCATCGTTACTTTTCCGGCCCTTTCGTTTACTGCGACTCCGCTTATATATACATTGCCGACTATGGCAGTATTTTGTTTTGAGTCTTTAAAACTCCCTCCGCTGAATCCGTTTTTAGAATCAAACTTTACGCCGTTGGAAGTCATTACGCGCACGCCGCCTATTTCTTTCATAAACGACGCGCTGCCGGCGTCAACATGCTTCATCCAATCTTTCACATCCATTCCGTTTGCGCTTGCGAACAACTGCGCGGTATACGTCCCTCCGTTCTTCTGTTCCTGCACGCTGCTGTTCATCATTGTCACTTTTCCGGCCGCTTCATCTACTGCGACTCCGTTTATATACGCGCTGCCGACTATGGCTGTATTTTTTTCCGAATTATTGAAACTTCCTCCGCTAAATCCGGCCGAAGAACTAAAATTTACGCCGCTCGAAGTCATTACGCGCACGCCGCCCACTTCTTTTATAAACGCCGCGCTGCCGGCGTCAACATAACTCATCCAATTTTTTACATCCATGCCGTT
Organism: Candidatus Endomicrobium embiratermitis; assembly: GCA_009781315.1. GTDB lineage: Bacteria > Elusimicrobiota > Endomicrobiia > Endomicrobiales > Endomicrobiaceae > Endomicrobium > Endomicrobium embiratermitis. The sequence continues at coordinate 15,933 of WQYI01000008.1, forward strand.
TGCGCTTGCAAGAATCTGCGCGGTATACATTCCGCCGTTCTTCTGTTCCTGCACGTTACTGTTCATTATTGTTACTTTTCCGGCCGCTTCATTTACCGCAACTCCGCTTATATACGTATTGCCGACAATGGCGGTATTTTGTTTTGAATCTTTAAAAGTCCCTCCGCTGAATCCTTTTTTAGAATTAAACTTTACGCCGTTCGAAGTCATTACGCGCACGCCGCCGACTTCTTTCATAAACGACGCGCTGCCGGCGTCAACATACTTCATCCAGTCTTTCACATCCATGCCGTTTGCGCTTGCGAGCATCTGCGCGGTATACATTCCGCCGTTCTTCTGTTCCTGCACGCTGCTGTTCATCATTGTTACTTTTCCGGCCGCTTCATTTACTGCAACTCCGCTTATATACGTACTGCCGACAATGGCTGTATTTTGTTTTGAATCGCTAAAATTTCCTCCGCTAAATCCGACCGAAGAACTAAAATTTACCCCGTTCGAAGTCATTACGCGCACGCCGCCCACTTCTTTTATAAACGCCGCGCTGCCGGCGTCAACATAACTCATCCAATTTTTTACATCCATGCCGTTTGCGCTTGCAAGAATCTGCGCGGTATACGTCCCGCCGTTCTTCTGTTCCTGCACGCTGCTGTTCATAATCGTTACTTTTCCGGCCGCTTCATTTACTACAACTCCGCTTATATATACATTGCCGACAATGGCTGTATTTTGTTTTGAATCGCTAAAACTTCCTCCGCCAAATCCCTTTTTAGGACTAAAAGTTACTCCGTTTGAAGTTACAACGGTAACTCCGTCTATTTCTTTTCTTAAAGACAAGCTGTCTTTATTTACGGCTTTGGCCCAGTTTGTTACCCTTCCCGAACCTTTAAGAGTAGCGCTGTAATCTCCCTGCTGAACTTGCGCTCCGTCTATATAGTTGGCATATCCGCTGCTTACGCTTATCCCTGCAATTGTAGTTCCGTCAACCGTTGCACTGTTAAGTTTTGCATTATCGAAACTGCCGCCGCTGAATTTTCCCGTAGAAGAGTCGAAGTTTACGCCATTGGAAGTAACAACAGTTACGCCGTGGAAATCTCTGGCTATGTACATTGTGGACGTTTTAACAGCCTTTGCCCAGTTTCTTATATCGTCGGTAGCGCTAAGCTGCGCGCCGTACTCGCCTTGTTGTACGGCGGCGTTATTTACGATACTGAGTTTGTCATTATCTTTGTCGACTTTAACTCCGGTTATATATGTGCCGCCCGGCAAAATAGCCGTATTCTTCATCGCATTGCTAAAGCTTCCTCCGCTGAAAATTCCCGTAGAGGAGTTAAAATTTACTCCGTTTGAAGTTATTACCGTTATTCCGTCTACAACCGTACTGAGATTTAAGCTGTCTTTATTTACGGCTTTAGCCCAGTCTTCTACCTTTCCCGAACCTTTGAGAGTGGCGCTATAATTGCCTTGCTGTACTTGCGCTCCGTTTATATATTTCAAATAATCGTACTTTCCTCTTCCGTTCCACGCTACCTCTATTCCCTGTATCCAAGTTTCACCCTGTTGCACAGCATAATCGTTTTTATGCGCATTTATTGTTTTTACGTCAAACTTTGCTGCGAACTGCTTCGTTTCGGCATTAAACGTTATTCCGTAATCGGTTCTAACCGCATATTCCGGTCCTCCGTTTTTAAACGTGCCATATGCCATCGTATTTGCTACCGTGCCGTCGGAATTATACTTCAATCCATTCGCCCAGTCTTCTATTCTCCCGCTTCCTTCCAGCGCCCCCACATACCTTACGCCGTTTTGCATTACGTCAAACTGCGCTCCGTTTATATATTTCAAATAATCGTATTTTTCATTCCCGTTCCACGCTACCTCTATTCCCTGTATCCATACTCCGTCTTGTAATGCCGCATATTCGAATTTATGCTCGTTAATCGTCTTTGCGTCAAACTTTGCTCCAAATTCTTTTGTACCGGCGTCAAACGTTATTCCGTAACCGGTTCTTAGCGCATATTCCGGCCCTCCGTTTTTAAACGTGCCGTATGCCATAGTATTTGCTACAGTGCCGTCGGCATTGTAGCTCAATCCCTTCGTCCAGTCTTCTATTCTCCCGCTTCCTTCCAGCGCTCCCACATACCTTACGCCGTTCTGCGTTAAGTCAAACTGCGATCCGTTTATATATTTCAAATAATCGTATTTTTCATTCCCGTTCCACGCTACCTCTATTCCCTGTATCCATACTCCGTCTTGTAATGCCGCATATTCGAATTTATGCTCGTTGATCGTCTTTGTATCAAACTTTGCTCCGCCGAATTGTTTTGTCTTTGCGTCAAACGTTATTCCGTAATCGGTTCTTAGCGCATATTCCGGTCCTCCGTTTTTGAACGTGCCGTATGCCATAGTATTTGCTACAGTGCCGTCGGCATTGTAGCTCAATCCCTTCGTCCAGTCTTCTATTCTTCCGCTTCCTTCAAGAGTCCCTATGTATCTTACTCCGTCCGCCGTTACGTCAAACTGCGATCCGTCTATATATTTCAAATAATCGTATTTTTCATTCCCGTTCCACGCTACCTCTATTCCCTGTATCCATACTCCGTTTTGTAATGCCGCATATTCGAATTTGTGCTCGTTGATTGTCTTTGTATCAAACTTTACTCCGCCGAATTGTTTTGTCGCAGCGTCAAACGTTATTCCGTAACCGGTTCTTACCGCATATTCCGGTCCTCCGTTTTTAAACGTGCCGTATGCCATAGTATTTGCTACAGTGCCGTCGGCATTGTAGCTCAATCCCTTCGTCCAGTCTTCTATTCTCCCGCTTCCTTCAAGAGTTCCTATATATCTTACTCCGTCCGCCGTTACGTCAAACTGCGATCCGTCTATATATTTCAAATAATCGTATTTTTCATTCCCGTTCCACGCTACCTCTATTCCCTGTATCCATGCTCCGCCTTGTAATGCCGCATATTCGAATTTATGCTCGTTAATCGTCTTTGCGTCAAACTTTGCTCCGCCGAATTGTTTTGTCGCAGCGTCAAACGTTATTCCGTAACCGGTTCTCACCGCATATTCCGGTCCTCCGTTTTTAAACGCGCCGTAAGCCATCGTATTTGCTACCGTGCCGTCGGCATTGTAGCTCAATCTGTTCGCCCAGTCTTCTATTCTTCCGCTTCCTTCCAGCGTTCCTATATATCTTACTCCGTCCACCGTTACGTCAAACTGCGCTCCATCTATAGTCTTTACGTATGATCCGCGCGATTTTCCTACTTCTATTCCGGTAATCCATGTGAAGATATTAAAAGGAAAGGAGGACGGTTCTTTTGCTATTTCTATTCCGGTAATCCATACTCCGTCGCGGAACGCCGAATAATCCATCTTGTTTGCATTTATAGTCTTTACATCAAAAGCTGCCCCGCTGAAATGCTGTCCGTCAAATTCTATGCCCAAAGAAGTTCTAAGCATCTCTCCGGTGTCTTTATTTACGCCGTAAGCAATAACATTGTTTACGTCTACTCCTTTTGTCCACTCTTTAACGTTTCCGCTGCCGTTTAACGTACCTGTGTATCTTACGCCGTTTTCCGTTACGTCAAACTGCGCTCCTGAAAGATAAACCGCTTTTCCGCTGCTAACGTCGACTCCCGTAATCGCCGCTCCTCTATATAATGCCGTATTAGTTTCAGCATTTGAAAAATCCCCGCCGCTAAAACCCGCTGAAGCGTTAAATGAAATTCCTTGCGATGTCATGACGGTCACGCCGTCGAAATCTCGCTGGCATGTCATAGTTTCATTATCAAGCCTCATCGTACCGACATTAGTCCAGTCCGTTCCGTTTATAGTTCCTCTAATGCTGTATGATTGTCCGTTTACAGTTTGCTGCACGGTTACATCGGAGTTGTTTTTTATCTTTAGATTATATCTCCAATCATTACCTTCAAATTCCGCCGTAACAGAATAATTGTTATCCCCTACTCCGAGTTTTGTAATTGCATTAGGCGTAGCAGAGTTATATGCGTAAGTATCTACTTTACTCAAATCTATATATTTGTTATCAACTTTTTCATATCCGCGGTATAAATTTTCTTCCCCTTGTATCTTCAATCCGCTCGTCAAACTCAATATTCTCTTATACTCGTCAACTATCGTTTCCTGGCTTCCTCCGCTCCCGGAACCGCTTCCCTGCGGAAGCTCCGTATCGCTTACCGCATTTGTCAAATCGTGTCTCGTTACGCTTACGGTTCCATCACTGCCTATTACAGCTTCTTCAAATCCCGTCGGTTTTCCGTTGCCGCCTTTAAAATCTATACTCCTTGCCATTCTTACGCTTTCTTCGCACACTTGCTCAGTCGAAAATTCCGTAACTCTCTCCAACTCGCCTATATTTCCATTAAACACCATACCGTTTGCCGTAGTATGTTGCTGCGCCGCTCCATTCCTTTCGGAACTATACGTCATCGCTCTCGACAATGTATAATTGCTGCTTGCTCCGTTATACTCTTCTACTACCACTTTGTTTTCGCCGGCTTTAGCTCCCGCTATCGTTGTCTCATTCGAATAATCTTGCTTAAAATCATACTGTAATGCCATCGTTCCGTCTTTGTATCCTATGTTTGTCGCCGTATATATTTCTTTACCTTTATCGTCATATCTCGTTTCGGACTGCAAAATACCGCTCTGTTTTGCAAAATCTAATACAGTGTCATAACTCTTGCCTTCCGCTACAAGCGTTCTTAATTCCTCCATACTTTCTGTTGACGCAGTTCTATCTAATTGAATTTCCGATTGTACGCCTCCGGCGCTATAGTTAGACACTCTATTATTTCTTTCATCTATAACTATTCCTTCTTTTTTAACCGTTCCTATACCCAATAAATTCGCGACAAATCCGCCTATACCTGTTATAACGCTTATAGGGCTTTTTATAATATTCGTTCCTGTGTTTACTAAGGATCCGGCAAATGCACCTAATGCGTTTGTAAAATTCTTTAACGCGCTCATTACTGTATTTGTTTGATTACTTGAACTTGTATTGCCGCTTACTGATGAAGACACGGGCTTTGCAGCCGTTACTGTTGCCGCCACTGCCGTTGCCACCGTTGCCACTGCCGTTGTTGCAGCTTTTGCCACAGTTGTCACTGCCGTTGTCGTAGCTTTTGCCGCCGTTGTCACTGCCGTTGTCGCAGCTTTTGCCACCGTTGTCACTGCCGTTGTCGCAGCTTTCGTCGCCGTTGTCACTGCCGTTGTCGCAGTTTTTGCCACCGTTGTCACTGCCGTTGTCGCAGCTTTTGCCACCGTTGTCACTGCCGTTGTCGCAGCTTTTGTCACCGTTGTCACTGCCGTCGTCGCGGCTTTTGCCACCGTTGTCGCAGCTGTTGTCACCGCTGACACTGCCTTTGACGCAGCGTTAGTTATTGTAGACAATATTGACGCGCCGGTCGTGCTTTGCATATCTTCTTTACTCAGTATCCCTTCTTCCGCTTTATCTTTTACTCCCTGGCTGTCCGTCAATACCTTTATTTTTCCGTCTTCTCCTACAGCATTATATTTTCCCTCTAACGCTTCTTTCAATTTTTCTACACTATATGTTACTGCTTCTCCTTCATTTACATTGCTGTCGCTTACCTTGAAATCTTCTCCGCTCTTCGTTACCGTTATATAATGATCTTTATTTACCCATAATATTCCGCTTTCTCCATCTCCCAATCCTTTCATGAGATCTTCAAGACTTGCTCCGTATCCTTCCGCTTCTTTCCCGTAACTCTTCAATACTTCCTGCATCGCCGACATGCTCGTCATCAGCTGCGTTGCTCCGCCTCTTATTGACTCTTCGTTATTCTTTACAAATATTCCGGCAGCTAAATCCGCGCACAACGCTTGTATCGCCAATACTCCCTTTCCGTCAGTTCCGCTCGCTTTTAATACAGCCGCAAGCGAATTCGTCGCACAGTTGATTATCTCTCCTCCTTGAGTCAGAAAGTCTCCCAATAATGCCATTGCGTTGTCAAACGTCTTACCTATTTCTACACCTTTCTTCGCGTCTTGTTCATCCGACGCCTTCCTTGCTTCCTCTAACTTACCTAACACTTCTTCCTTGCTTAATCCGCTCTGTCCTGCTAACTTTTCTATCATTTCATCGCTGTATTTATATTGCGTCGTACTAAATTGTCCTACAGCTTCATCTACTTTACTACCATTTACCCTCGCCGTATATTCTTTATCTTTTTCTGCCTTTGCTTTTTCATCTACTGTTCCGCCCATCGCCATTGACGTCGTATGCGCTGTCCTGTTCGTTTTATCCCAACTCCCTATTATTCGCGGTTTACCGTCCCGCCCTTCTTCCTCTATATTACCGTAACTGTTTACTCTTATTCTCTTCTGATCTAACATCATGTCTATCTTCAATGTATTTATCGCTTTCTCTAACTCTTCTTTCCCTTCCGTTGCTCCCTCTAATAATTCTTCTTCTTTTCCGTCACGAACTGCCCTCAATGCATTCGCAAAGGTTTTCGCGTCTTTTATATCCATCTCTTTTACTACGGTATCCACAGCCTCAGATACCCTCGACGATACCTCTATACCGGCCGCGCTGTAATTAACGCTGATTTTTCCGCCGTCTTCACTCACCAAAACATATTCCTGTTTGTTCCTTTGATCCCTCATTCTTTTATCTTCTGCTCGGTCACGCGCATATACCGGCAAGTTAACTATGTTAACTATGAACGCCGCGGCTACCAACACCGACACGCTCTTCATAAATATCCTGTTTCTCCAATACTCTTGAAAGTATTCCGCGATTTTCCTTTTTATACCCATGACACCCTCCGTCCTTATTTTATTTTTTGTTTCTTTATTTTCTTTTTTATTTTCCATTTTGTTCTTCCTTTTTTCTCTATATCAGGTTTTGCTCACAAAAAACAAGAACCTCGGCACTTTACTTCCTATGCCGAGATTCTTATCTTTCTTACTCTATTTAAAATAATATTACCGGAGGCTGTTATTCCTTTCCTCTGTCTTATCCCTACTATGAACATTATAAACGTCATTATTATCAGCCCGGCCCTGGCTTCACCGGACGGTATCTTGTAATTCATATACAGCTTAAACAACTTTTCCGCGCTTTCAAATATATTCCCGCTCTCAGAACCTGTCTCTATTATTTGCTTCCTTACTTTTAATATCGTTATCTCTCCCGCAGCCCCGCTGCCGCTTGTTCCTCTTTCTTCTTTCTTTTCTTCCTTGCTCCCGCCAAACGCTCCTGCTTCCACTCCAAACGCCGTTTTTAATAATTCTCCTATTCCTTTACTTATCTCATTCGCCGTCATTATTAACGAATCATTGCATTTGCTAAACAACTGATTTATCGTATGTCCCGCTACAGTCGCCGCCGCTACCACAAAACTGTGGCGGCTCGCTTCTGCCGCTCCGTATGTAAATCCGTTTATAAACATACTTACCAATACAAAAAGAACAGTTGCTTTCTTTATCTCCGATAAAGAAAACTTTTTGCTTATTACTCCAATAAGCAATCTTTTTGCCTGTTCCATATTATTTTCCCTTTCTGCGCTATATACTAATATCCCTCCGTTCTTTGCACTATTATTCTAGCCTATTATTGTGTTTTTTGTTAGTATTCTTTGTGAAATTTTTGTGAAATTTGAAAACGGCAAAAAGTAATACTTACCTTTTGCCGTTAAATCGTCATTGCGGCCTTGAGCCGCAATCTATTCGTAATTCGTAATTGTCGTTTAAAGGTCTTTTTTCTTAAGTTCCTCGTCGCTTAAATCTACCATTCTTTTTTCCGGTCTGCCGAATATTCTTCTAAGGAAGCGCCTGAATATGTCCATATATTCAAAAATCGCGGGAACTATTACCAAAGTCAAAATAGTGGAACTTATAATTCCGCCGATAACGACTATACCCATACCTTTTCTGAAACTGCCGACTTCCGTAAGCCCTAAAGCCGTCGGAAGCATGCCGGCTATCAACGCGAAAGAAGTCATAAGAATAGGTCTAAATCTCGTCCTGCCCGATATAATTATAGCTTCGTCTATACCGTGCCCGGCTCTTATTTTCTGCTGTATGTAATCTACAAGCAAAATAGAGTTTTTAGCGACTATTCCCAAAAGCATTATCATGCCTATTAAAGTAAACATATCCGCGGGCTGTCTGGCTATTATCAAAGCAAAAATCGCGCCGACTATCGCAAGGGGCAGAGCAGACATAATGGTAAAAGGAGTTATCATGGATTCGTAAAGGGAAGACAACACCATAAAAATAAAAAGTATTGAAAGAAGCGCGGCTATCCCTATGCTTTTTACCATAGTAGCCATTTCTTCGGCATTACCCGAAACTTTCATTTCTATATTTTTCCATTCTTTAGAACGAACCGGATTATTAAATTTTTCTTCTTTAAATATCTTAAAAGCCGCGGACTGAACCGCGCCTATAGTTCCTCCTGCGGACAGATTTCCTTCTACCGTAACATAACGCATCCTGTCTTTACGGAATATCTGCGTAGGTCCTTCTACTGTCTCCAAACGCGCAACATTTTTAAGACGCACCAGCCTGTTGTTGACGTTGTTTATGTAAATACTGTCAAAATTTTCGGTTATGTCTCTTTGATCTTCGCGGAATATTACCCTTATGTCGTATTCCAAGCCGTTTTCGCGGAATTTCCCGGCTTTTATGCCGTCTATCATTCCCCTTATTTCATTTCCCGCTATAACCGAGTTTACGCCCAGACTTTCCATTTTATGCGTATCCATTTGAATTTGCACTTCGGGCTTGCCCGGCTGATAATTAGACCGTATGTCGACAAGATAAGGAACGGTTTTAAACCTTTCCATTAAAACCTGCGCCGCGGAATAGAGTTTATCCACATCGTCTCCGGAAAGTTCCACGACAAATTCGCTGCGCGCTCCTCCTAAGCTTTGCTTTAAGAAAGAAAAATTAAGCTCGTTTCCGTATTTTTCGTACATAACTTTTCTTAAATAATCTTTTAACTCAGGAGTATTTCTGACATCGCCTCTGCTTTTAAACTTGGCGACAATGCCTTTGAAATATTTTTTTATTATACTTTTCTCCGACGTCTTCTGATGCATCCTTACGTATAAAGTCGCCTCATTCGCGGGGCTGTCATACATTCCTGTCGAACCTATGGACGCCGAAATCAATTCCACTTCGGGCTCGTTCATAATAATGGTTTCAACTTCTTTTGAGTATTGGTCCATCCTGTCTAAAGAAGTTCCCGGTTTTGCCCTGATGTTTACGTTAAATTCTCCCCAGTCGGAAGACGGCATAAAATTAAGCCTTAAAGCGCCGTGCTTAACGGCAACGACAACGCCTATGATAATAAAAAGAGTCGCCGCGAAAGTAACAAGCTTCATTCCTTTTGTTTTTACTATAAACGAAATTACTTTTACGTAAAAATCTTCAACGGCGTTAAAAAGAGGGTTAAACCAGCCTACGGTCAAAGCTCTGAATGTTTTTACGGAAACATTCTTTACCGGCAGGAAAAATGTCTTGATGACCGACGGATTCTTGTTCGGTTTTGCGTTTTTGTCGGGAATAAAATAAGCCGAAAGCATAGGAGCTACGGTCAAAGCGTCAAGAATTGATATTCCCATCGCGAAAACAACGGTTAAGCCGAACTCTTTGAAAAACTGACCCATTATGCCGCTTAAAAAAGAAACCGGAAAAAATACCGCTATAACGGCGGCTGTCGTCGCTATGACCGCAAGCGTAACTTCGTCCGTGCCGTCAATTGCTGCTTTAACGGGGTCTTCGCCTTCCTCATAATGCCTGAAAATATTTTCTCGCACTACTATCGCGTCGTCTATCAGCAGCCCGACGGAAAGCGCTAAAGCCATAAGAGAAATAACGTTTAAACTGAACCCGAACGCGTACATAAATATAAAAGAGCCTATCAAACTGTTAGGCAGAGCCAAAGCCGTAATAAAAGTCGAACGCCAGCTGCTTAAAAAGAAATACACTACGACAACCGCAAGGAAAATACCTTCCAGAATCGTGTTTTTCACGTCTTCTATATTCATACGCACGCCGCGCGCGGAATCGTAAATCAAAGTAAGGTTCGGACTGCCGGGCCTTCCTTCATATCTATGGTTTAATTCTTTAAGTTTTGCATGGACTCCGTCGGAAATAGCCACGTCGTTACCTTTGGCCTGTCTGTAAATCTGAATAAGCAAAGAAGGCTCGTATTTTATTTCGCCGTCAACTATAGTGTTGAGCCTTGCGCGGGAAGTTTCTTCCTGCACGCCGTCCACGACTTCCGCCACGTCCTTAACGGTTACGGGCATATCGTTGCCCATAAAATTTACGACTACGCTGCGGATTTCCTTAATCGACGAAAACTCGCCCATCGTTCTGAAAGCCAGCTGCGTCGGACCTTTGTTCACGGTTCCCGCAGGAACGTTTAAACTGTTAGCCTGCACTCTTGAAGCTAGAGTGCCTAAAGTCAGCTCGAAAGATTTAAGTTTGTTTTTATCCGCCTGAATCTGAATTTCTCTTTTTTGCCCGCCGATTATAGCTATCTGCGAAACGCCGGATACCTGCGCGAAATCTTTTGAAACCACGTCGTCGGCAAAATCATAAAGTTGTTTGGGAGTAAGAACATCCGATTTTAAACTTAAAGTCAAAAGAGGCATATTGTCCATATCGGCTTTTAATACAATAGGTTCGTTTATATCATCGGGAAGCAAAAGCCTTATCTGTCCGACTTTGTCGCGCACTTCCTGAGCCGCGACTTCAGGGTCTTTTGAAAGATTAAATTCGCCGAAAACTATGGACACGTTGTCCTGATTTATCGACATGACGTGCTTCAATCCCGAAACTCCGCTGACCGCGTCTTCTATAGGCTTTGAAACAAGCTGCTCTATTTCGTTTACTCCGGCGCCAGGGTAACTGGTTACAACAGCCACATAAGGAAATTCCACGTCGGGAAACATTCTTACGCTGAGATTGCTTAAGCAAATTAAGCCTAAAACAAGCACCGCCAGAAGTATGGAGAAAATAAAAGTAGGTCTCTTAATAGCCAATCTTGCTAAATTCATCTTTTTTTCCTTTGTTTAATAATTTTTCAAAAACATTGCTTATTGTACGTTTTTGTCTGTCATACTGAGCGAAGCGAAGTATCCATATAGTACAAATCTTCCCAGTTTCTGTTACAACTTTCTATCAAATCTATTTTTTTCTTTCTCAACCAGCCTTTTAACTGCTTTTCTCTTAATATTGCGTCTTCAATTGACTCGTATTCTTCATAATAAACAAGATTCTTCAAACCGCATTTTTTTGTAAAACCTTCTATTTTCCCTTCTTTGTGCTCAAAAATACGCCTCAATAAATCATTAGTCACACCTATGTACAACGTTCCGTTTTTCTTATTCGATATAATATACGTGTAATACTTTCTCATTTTATGGATGTTTCGCTTCGCTCAACATGACAGGCAACGGCAAAGTCCGTTAGCTATTCTCTTTTCTCTATTCTCTGCCGTTAGTAATTGTTGTTATAAAACGCTTCCGCCTGTTCGTATATGCTTATGAGTTCCAAAGTTCCCTGTAAAACCGATAAAGTGGCGTCGTCCAAATCCTGTTCGCTTTGTAAAACCAAATATGTGGTGCTTCTGCCTTTTCTCAAAAGATCCTGGTCTTCAATATTTCTATCCTGCTGGATTTTTTGTATTTCTTTGGCTAAAGCAAGACGGGATTTCGCGTTATTCCAGTTGTCAAGAAGCTGAAGCCAGTCGTTATTTTCTCTTATCGCGGCAAATCCGGCTGCTTTTTGCGAAGAAATTTTTGCGGATTCAAAACCTTTGTTTATGTCTTTTCTCAAATTAAAATCCAAAGGCAAGGTGTAACGGATTCCGACTGCAAAAGTAGGCCCTCCTATTGAAAGGCTTTGCGTGTTGTCAATCAGCTCGCCGTGAGCGCTGTTTGCTCCGATTTGGCCGGAAAGAACCAAATCCGCGCCCATGGATTTTTCCTGCGCCAAAGCCGCGAACTCCGCGCTTTTAACGTCTTCCAAAGCGGACAAAACGTCAAACCTCGTCCCTCTTTTTTCGAGAACTCGTTCGTCTATAAAAGCGCTGTTAAGCTTGTCGAATTTTTCAACTTCATAGTTTACGGTATCGTCAGTTATATCCATAAGCTGGTTAAAAGCCCTTCTTGCCCTTATCTCGTCCTCGTAGGCAAGCTTAATATTTAATTCTCTCATTTTTACCGCAGCCTGAGACTGAAGCATATCGGACCTTTCAGCCAAATCCACATTGTATCTTTTACGGTTCCAATCCAAAATCTTTCTTGTCCTGTTCAAAGAAGTCTGCCTGAAATCTATTACCGTTCTTGAATAAGACAAATTCCAGTAAGCAAGTTTTGCGTTGAGCAAAATGCTTTGTTTTTTAAACTCAAGCAGATACAAAGCCGATTGCGCGTTTGCCCTTGCCTGCGATATGGATGCTTTTGTCGAGCCGCCGTTAAAATCTTTAAGCAAAGACTGGCTGAGCTTTATAAAAGGAGATATATCGGTCATTTTATAGTCCGGAGCGCCAAACGCGAAATCATACTTTCCGTAAGATCCGTTCAAACCCAAAGAAACCTGAGTACCGGTTTCAAATTGTCTGTTTATGCTTGCGTCATAAGCTAAATTAGTTATATTGTCCATTCCCGCGCCGAAAGAATATGGTTTTCCGCTTTGATCGTAAACGTAATTCGCGCCGGCGGAAAGATAATAGGAATACACCCTTTCGATTTCGGCAATTCTACCTTTAACCGCGTCGATATTATACTGAACGGATTTAAGCTCGCTGTTTTTATCGGCTACAAGATTTAAATAATCCTGCATCGTCAAAAAATTTCCTTCGGCATGCGCATAATGCGCGGCAAAAACGAATATAACCGCCGCCAGCAACTTCAACTTTTTCATAACTTCTCTCCCTGTCACGACAAACATACATATTGTCATTCCGATGAAAATCGGAATCCATTTTTTATTTAAACGTGGATCCCCCCGTATTAAGACCTTACGGGGCAGGCTCGTTAGAGGAATAACATCTTACTAACAAGCACGGGATGACAACGCGGTTGTAGTGATCTCCTTGTTTTATTTGAATTTTTGCATTAAAAGTTCTATCATCCGTCCGATTTCTTCGTTATATTGATCGTTATTGTAAATTTCCGCGCATTTCTTCGCGTAATCCATTGTGGCGCCGAACAATATTGAAATAAGCTTATAATTATCTATATTTTTATCCAGATAACCGTCATTTTTACAATCATCTATAATGGTATAACAGAAAGCGTAAATTACTTTGTGAGTTTCTCTTACCAGCTGAATAAAAAATTTATCGGAAAAATCAAATCCTTTCATTACTGTTTCAAACATACCCTTCTTTTCCCTGAACAATTTTGCGCTGGCAAAAATAATTCTTTCCAATCTTTCTTTAGAAGACGACAAACCTTCCGACTCTTTGAACCAGTAATCTTTCAAATCTTCAATCATACTGTTAAATAAAACTTTTATGAAGTTTTCTTTGGATTTAAAATAATAATAAAACATTCCGAGATTAACGCCGGCTTCTATGCAAATAGAACGTATGCTGATGCTTGAAATGCCGTTTTCAATCATCTTTTTCTTTCCGATTTCTATTAATTTTTTGTCAATATTTTGCGATGGCCTGGACATAAAAATACAATTAGCAACGAGTAACGAGTAATGAGCAATTAACGACCTTTGTAAAATTAATAATAATTATACACATTTATAATAAAATGTCAAGTCTTTTGTTTACAAACAAAATATTATTATTAAAAATATATTTATTTTTCAATTATTTTTTGTTTTTATAATATCTTATAAAAATAGAGCATTAATTATTGGCTGCTAATTGATTTTTCCAGTAAAACAGCTGTTTCAACGTGATAGGTCTGCGGAAACATATCTACGGGAGTTACCTCTTTTATTAAATATTTTCCGCTTTCTGCAATGGCGGTTAAATCTCTGGCAAGAGTTGAAGGATTACACGAAACATAAACTATTTTATTTGCGTTTGACTCAATCAAAAACTTTATTACGTCTTTTGTAAGTCCGTTTCGGGGCGGATCAACTACAACAGACAAAGAGGAGGGAGAAGGGAGGAGGGATGAATTAAATACAGCTTTATTATTTTCTCTTACCTCATCCTTCCTGCCTCTTACCTGTTGTTTAGACCATTCTTCCGCGGTCATCGCGTAAAATTCCGCATTACTTACATTATTTAAAGCCGCGTTTGCTTTCGCGTCTTCCACAGCCTGAGCAATCTGCTCTATTCCTATAATTTTTTTCACTTTTTTTGAAAGAGATATGCCTATTGTGCCCGTCCCGCAATATAGATCGATTAAAACTTCGTCTTTAGAAGGATTGAGCAGACGCAGTATTTCATTATAAAGAATTTCCGCGCCTTTTGAATTCGTCTGAAAAAACGAAAACGGCGAGATATTGAAACTGTAATTTTCCCCGCCTACGTTTAATATCTCGGTAATACAAGGACTTCCGTAAAGCAATTCGACTTTATCTGCCACAACCGCATCGGATAGTCTCCCGTTTTGAGTCCAATATATACTGTCAGACAACTCTTTGAAATCTTTTATAAGAGATTTGAAAAATTCTCTTTTATACTCTGAAGCATTTGTAACGATATTTATAAGCATCTGATTTGTATTTTTAGCTTTTCTTAACACCAAATGCCTGAAAAATCCTTCATGCGTTTTATTGTTATACGCGGATAATCCGCCTTCATTCGCAAAACGTTTTATTATTTCCGCGGCTTTAAGAAAATCTTTATCGGCAATAAAACACGGAGGAACGGAAACATATTTATTAAAACTTCCGCGCTGATGCAGTCCTAAAGACAGTGGGGAGTTAGGAGTGAGGAATGAGGAATTAACGGCAACGACTGGATTCTTCACTCCGTTCAGAATGACAGTCTCTTCCTTGTCTTTATTTTCATTCTCTGTATTTGTCGTTGATTCGTAATTCGTAATTTGTAATCCGTAATTATCTTTAAAAAAGCTGAATTCCATTTTATTGCGGTAATTCCAAATTTCCGGGCTTTCTAAAATTTCACTTATTTTAACGCCGAAAACATTTAATAATTCTTCCGCGTAAATTTGTTTGTATTTTACCTGGTTTTTGTATTCGGTATTCTGAAAAGTGCAGCCGCCGCAGCGTCCAAAAGACTGGCATACAGGCTCTATTCTTTCAGGCGATTTTCCGGTAATATTTTTTACATTGCCTTCCCTGAAAGTCTTTTTGTCTTTAACCACAAAAACGTCAGCCGTTTCCCCCGGCAAAAGCCCCTCGGTAAACAAAGCTGTCCCGTCGTCGCTCCTGCATAGGGAACGACCCGGAAAAACTATTTTTTCCGCTTTAACGCTTATAACTTTATTCTTTAATGAAATTTGGGATTTTTCACTCATTGGCCGGAGGAGTTCTCTACAAAGAATCGTTCGGTAAAGATTTTAAGCCGTTCGTAGAATTTTCGTATTTTAAAACATTAGATTCAAGACGCTCAAATACCTGCGCGTTATAAACGGCCTGCGAAATTTGCGAAACAAGAGCCGAAACTTTTTTTAAGTCGGCTCTTACAAAAGACGATGAGCGAGAATCTTTCGCCATAAATACGTAGCCGGTTATTTTGCCGTTTAAAGCTATCGGATAAAGCAGGATAGACCTGATGTCAAACTCGTTAACAAATATATTTCTGTACTGTTCGGGAGCAAAATCCGCGTCGAATAACATCGGCGTATCGCGTTTGGCGTCGTTAAGATATATTTCGGAAACGAATTTTGAAATTTCTTTTTTTGGTTCATCATAATAATCCTCCGTCCCCGAGAAAAAACTGTAAACAGGGAGATCGGAAAGTTCTTTTTTGCTCAAATTGGAACGCGACAACGACGAAGCCAGATATAATCTTCCTTCGTCATTCGTAAGGAATACGTGAACTTCCGCGCAGCGGGTAAGTTTTTTCGCAACAGCCGTTGTGGCCGACAAAAGGTCTTTCAAATTTAAATGCGAAAAAAGACGGCTTGTGTCTTCGTAAAGAGAAACAAGCGTTTTAAGCTCGGTTTTTTCCATGGCTTTTACCGCAAGTTCCGCAAGCTCGTCTATATTGAAAGGTTTTTATATAAAATCGTACGCGCCTCTGTGCATTGCTTCCAGCGCGTTTTCCACGGTAGCGTATCCGGTAATGATTATAACTTCGCTTTCGGGAGAGTTTTCTTTGACATATTTCAGAAGATCCATACCGTCGACTTTAGGCATATTCATATCGGTAATTATAAGATCGGCTTTTTCGGACTGTAGTTTTGAAATCGCGTCTTCGCCGTTTACGGCAAAAAACACACCGTAACCAAGCTTGGAAAACTCGCTGATAAGAAGTTCTCTTATGCCTTGTTCGTCGTCGACAACTAATATTTTTCCTTTTTGAGCCGACATAAAGACCGCCTAGTTGGGTTAGTTTAAAGATTATATCATTTTTACTACGGTTTAACAACCTAAAAAAAATGATGCATGGATGCTTAGATGCATAGAAGCTTGGTAAAGACAAAAAATGAAAGTCTTTGCTATGCCTCTGTGCGTCAATGCTTCTAATCTTCTATCTGTAATTCGTAAACTGCAACGGAAGCGGAAAAGAAATCTGTTTTAAATAAGCTATAACCTGTTGTAAGTCGTCTTTTTTCGGAGAAATAACTTTTACCTTTGCTCCGTCTATCTGCGTCTGAACTTTTATTTTTGAATCTCTTATAATTTTAGAAAGGTCTTTGGCTTTGTCGGACGGAAGTCCGGAAATTATTTCCGCGACCTGTCTGATATAACCTTCAAACGCTTTTTCCTGCGCCTTATAATCAAGCGATTTTATCGAAACGCCTCTTTTTGCGAAACGGCCTTCGAGCATGTCTTTAAGAGCTTTCATTTTAAAATCATCATCGGCAATAAGAGTAATTTTCTTGTCGTTTTTATTAAGTTCAATTGAAGACTTGCTTCCTTTAAAATCAAATCTGTTAGCCAGCTCTTTCTGCGCCTGATTTACGGCGTTTTCAACTTCCATCATATCCACTTCCGAAACAATATCAAAAGAAAACTTGTCAGCCATATTTAATCTCCTGCAATCTGAAATTTTTTACAATTGGGTCTCTTGAAAAACCGCTATTTGTCATTGCGGGCACCGACCCGCAATCTATGATTCACTACGAGATTGCGGCTCAAAGGCCGCAATGACGACACGGAAAATTCAGGTTTTTCATTCGTAATTCGTAATTTGAAATTTGTAATTGCCGTTAAAAGCCGATCCTGTAACCTACGTTTAAATTAGTGGTTGTGTATGTCGCGTCCATAGTTCCCGAATAACCGTCTTTTCCTTCAATTTTAGATTCGTTTACGTTAAAAACGATTTCAAAAATAAAATTATTCAGCTGGAATCCTATTCCGCCGGCATAGTACAATCCGTTTTCGGTAGAAGTCGCAATATCCGCGCCGCCGTGCCTGAGTTCGTAAGCGTTATTTAAAATTCCGTAACCGCCCTGAAAAATAAGATACACGAATTCTTTACACTCGCTGCCGTATGCTTCGGGCCTAAGCTGGAGTTTAGGTTTAACGGAAAGATACAAATTTGTAATGCTCAAGTCGCCGAAGTCTTTAATATGCCTTTCAAACTGCTGCTTTATTCCGGCGCCAAGACCCAAAAATTTGAAAATATAATAAAAATATTCTCCGGCAAGATAAAAACCGGTATTATCGGCTATCTGTTCTCCGTCGAAAGAAACTCCGGGGGATATGGAATTTTTCGTATTTATCTGCCCGGCGGGAGCGATTTCAAGTTTTAAAACTATCTCGGATTTTTCTCTTTCCGGCATATCGCCGGCTTCCTGAGCGAATAAAGGAACAACGCAAATCAGCAATGCAACGGCAGAACAAACGATTTTACGCATATCTACCTCTTATTTTCACTTTTTTGTATCCGAAACCGCATTAGCGGAAACATCTTCTTTACCATGCCCTTTTACTATCACATAAACCATAAATACCACAAAAGCCGCCATAAAAATATAAGCAGGCCAGTCAGACGCGAAATTTATATACATTTTTTCCTCCGAAATAATTTTTCCATATTTTACTCTTTTTAGTAAATATTAGCAAGGCGACGAAAACACAATATTTTCACTTTACGCTTTTAACTTTGTTTCTGTTCCACACCGGCGACATTTTCCTTAAATCTTCAACAATTCCGGGCAAAACTTCAAGAACGTAATCAACTTCCTCATCAGTATTATGACAGCCGAATGAAAATCTTACGGTTCCCTGGGCGGCAACAGGGTCGGCGCACATCGCCGACAAAACGTGCGACGGTTCCGACGAACCCGAAGCGCAGGCAGAGCCCGTAGATACCGCTATGCCTTTCATATCAAGTTTTAAAAGTAACGATTCCCCTTCAATATATTTAAAGCTCGCGTTTAATATACCCGACACCGCGCCTTCGCCGCTTGCGTTTATAGTCACTTCCGGAATTTTTTCCAAAATCCCTTTTTTAAGTTTTTCCCTTAACGACAAGATTCTCGCATCCCGTTCTTTTAAGTTTACGACTGAAATCTCTAAAGCTTTTGCAAGACCGATGATATAAGCGATGTTTTCAGTTCCGGGGCGAAGTCCGTTTTCGTGATGTCCGCCGAACATAACGGGAAAAATATTTACGCCTTTTTTTACGTAAAGCGCGCCGGCTCCTTTTGGTCCGTAAAATTTATGAGACGAAATTGTAAGCAAATCAACGCCTAAATCTTTTACGTCAATATAGAGTTTTCCCGCGGTCTGCACCGCGTCCGTGTGGAAATATATTCTGTCTTTTCTGTTTTTATTTATTTCCCTTAAAATTGCCGCGATTTCTTTTATCGGCTGTATTGAACCGACTTCATTATTAGCGTGCATTACGGTTACAAGAATAGTATTATCTCTGACCGCTTTTTTAAAATCATCAACGGAAATTACGCCGTTTTTATCGACAGGCAAAAAAGTAACGTCGTAACCGCTTTTTTGCAAATGGCGGCATGAATATAAAACCGCGTGATGTTCAATTTGCGTGGTTATTATATGTCCTTTTTTTCCGTACGCGTTTAAAATTCCGAATATGGCGATATTGTCGGATTCCGTTCCACAGCCCGTAAAAACAATTTCGTCTGGCTGGGCGTTTAGCAGTTCAGCCGTTTTTGCTCTTGCTTTATCAAGCGCTGCTTTCGATTCCCTGCCGAATGAATGAAAACTCGAAGCATTGCCGAAAACCGAAGAAAAATAAGGCTGCATTTCTTTTACTACTTCTTCATCTACGGGAGTAGTCGCGCTGTTGTCCAAATAAACTCTTTTTATCGTCATAATTCCTTCTTCTTTGACGTCATTGCGAGAGACACAGTCTCGAAACAATCCAGAGTTATTTGCCTTTAGTCTGTCATCCTGAACGAAGTGAAGGATCCAGTCTTTTTACTGATGGATACTTCGTTTCACTCAGTATGACAGGCAACAACAACGGATTGTCGTGGCAGCATAGCTGTTTCGCAATAACTACGTATACTAGTTTGCTTTATTTTTCTTCTTTGCCGTATTTCTGTTTTTAATGTGTTCCTCAAGATTGTCGGCAAACAAATGCCTGCCGCCGCCCGCGGAAACAAAAAACAAACTGCTTGTGCTTTCCGGATACAATGCCGCTTTTATAGAATCTATTCCCGGACTGCATATAGGCCCCGGAGGAAGTCCGCGATGCCTGTAAGTGTTATAAGGAGACTGAATATATGTATCTTCAACAGCAAGTTTTGCTTTGTTTGTTCCTAAAGCATACAAAACCGTGGCGCAAGATTCAAGGCGGATATTTTTATTCAGCCTGTTATAAAAAACCGCCGCGATAACAGGACGTTCTTCCGGCTTTACCGCTTCTTTTTCGACTATCGACGCAAGCGTAATAATATCATCCATAGGCATATTTAATTCTTTCGCTCTTTCATACATTTCTGGAGTAACTTTTTTGTCAAACTCCGAGCGCATCATGGCGATAATTTTTTCTTCGCTTGAAGCAGGATCGGCAAAATAAGTTTCGGGCATTAAATAACCTTCCATTTTTTCATTTGCGGCAATCTCTATAAATCTGTCTTTATTTATTCCCGTCTTAGAAGCAATAATTTCAGCCGTTTGTTTTATGTTACTACCTTCGGGAACGGTAAATTTAACCGCATTTTTAGAGCCTTCTTTTAACGTTCTTAATATTTTAAACATTCCGTCTTTCCGGGAGAACCCGTAAACACCCGTTTTAATTTTATTTTCGGATTTCGAAATCCTGGCCCACAGCGTAAAAAGGTTTTTAGAAAGGATAAGATTATTTTTCTTTAAAACCGACGCGACGGATGAGGCTCCGTCGCCGCTTTTGACGGCTATGGAAACTTTAGCGTCCGAAAGGCTGTAATACCAAACCGCGCAAATTACAATATATAAAACGGCAAAAGCCGCTATTATTTTACAGAACGGTTTTTTATCCACAGGTTTTCAAACTCCTCATTTATTTCCTCTTTAACGCCCGTATTTTCCGCGTCATCGGCTCTTTTGGCATTTTTGACTTTAAAACCTTTTGCCAAAAAGCTTTCCACGCTCTCATGCTTTGCGCCGCTCGGGGCGGTTCTGCGCCTTATGCCTTTATCGTTTGTAACGACCGTTATTTCGTAAGGGTTTTTAGAGTTATCGACAATTTCGGTAATAATATCGTCGGCCAAAACCACGCCGTCGCTGAAAATTATTTCTATACCGCCGCGATGCGATTTATTATAGCCGTCCGACTCATACGGATTTTTCGATTTACAGTCGAACACAACCGTAACGGAATTTCTCAAACTCCCGTGGGGTCTTTGACCCGAAATAAATTCCAGCAGTTTATTTCTCCGGTTTTCCAGAGTGGAAGCGGAAAACATATCGCTTGAATTTATTACATTGTAACCGTCAATTATGTAATGCACGAAAACTCCAATTACGCTGTCAATGACGACAAAAGCTTCACTTCAAACCCTGTTGGTCTAAATAAAGCCGTAAAATTATCGCGGCGGAAATTTTGTCTTTTAAGCCCGTCCTTTTTTTGCGCGAGACGTTCGCTTCGTCTATAAGCATTCTTTCGGCCTGAGCAGTCGTAAGCCTTTCGTCTATTACGGCAACCGGAATTTCCGATATCAGGTTTATTTCGGAAATAAATTTTTTCACGGTTTCAGCCATTTCGCCTTCGGTGCCGTTCATATTTACCGGCATCCCGACTACCATTTCGTCAACGCCGTTATTTTTGGCTATTTCGACAATTGCCGCGGCGTTTTTCTTTACGGAAACGCTTTCTATGGTGTCAAAAGGGCTTGCCATAATACGCATAATATCGGTCATAGCAATACCGATTCTTTTCAAACCGTAATCAATTGACATTATCCTGCCCAAACTAAACTCCTATTAATAAAAGTGAAGAGTAAAAAGTTAATAGTTGAAACAACGTGTTTTTGCTCTGCAAAAACCCGTTATCGGTTTCGGTTTTGCCGAAACCGGACACTTTCACTTCCCTCTCTCAACTCTTATGTTATTGTAGCATATTTCCCATACTACATGAAAAAAGCGGGCTGGTTAAAACCAGCCCGCTTTTTTTGTTTGTATTTAAATCTTACTGCTGATTCTGATTTCCGCTTCTACGAACTAATTCATTCCATCCGTCACCCCATGCTTCCGTCCAGCTTTTTCCTCCGAAATACCCTTGATTTTTCTCGATATTTCTCTGCAGCCATTTGTTAGTATTGTTAACATTACCGTTCAAAGCCTCAGCAGCTTGTTTTTCAAATTCTTTTTTCACAGCTTCAAAGTCAATGTCTTCTCCGTAAACAATGCCTGTGTAAGTTACTCCGTCTACGGTTAATTCATAATGATTCTTGCCATCATTCGCTTCCTCATCTACCATTGTCGTCATTGCGCGCTTGCCGTTAATATCTGTAGTTACATCTCCCATAAACATTGCTTGTTGGCCTACGGCTAATTTTCCAGCCATATCCTCGTTTATCTCAATATATATTTCTTCACCATCTGCCGCATGAAATATTCCGCCATCCACAAGGTTAATAAATTGCGCTGCTACTAACGCATAAATTTTCTCGCCAATCGTAATTATGCTGTTAATAACTCCAATTACGGCAGGGTCGCTGCTTACCGGCGGATCGGCAACAAACTGAACATTAGATCTTTCAGTTGTCAGCGGAGGCTGCGCAGTAGTGGTTTGGCTAAGAACATGTTCCGCGCCTTTTATACCAAGAGACGCACCGCCGTGGTCCATAACAGTAATATGGAAACTTAAAGTTTCTTTTTCAACCTTGCTAATTTGTGTTGTCACTGTTGTCGTTGTCGTCCAATTCGTACCGCCATCGCCGCGAGACGATACCGCAGGCGGCGTTGAAGTTGTCGTATCGCCAATGACCATTTCTTCGGAATTATTAATATATACGCTTATTGAAGCAACGGCAGAGTAACCGTTAGTGGTAAGACTCATAATATTAATAGCTCTGCTGATACTTGCTGCGACCTCGCTGCGATTTGTGCTGTCGTTCGCCTTTGCTTTGACATCCGCATCTTGCGCAACAGTGTGCGCTCTTGCCCATGCCAGTTCCTCGCCGCTTAATTTATCAAACAACGCATCGGCTTCGGATTGCGCCTCTTTTTTATTTTCATTTGGAACCTTATCTACTGATCCAGCCTGTCTAGCCCACTCGTCGACAGCCGCTTTTTGAGTATCATTCAAGTTAGCATAATGCGCATCAGCCGCGGTTTGCGCTTTATCTCTGTCAATTATTGCCTGCTTTTCTGTCGCTGCCATTATTGCAGTTTCAACCTTAGCGTTTAATCCGATAGCGGCAAGCAATTCTTTGTTGCCTAAATGTTCGGCATATATACTAATATCCGTTATGTTGTACTGCTTCATCAAACTAAGTATGCCCAGATATTTTCCTACATTTATTCCTTCGCTGGCAAGCGTACTGCTTAAACTGCTGCCGTCAGGAAGATTAAGAGGAGTTGTGTTGCTGCCGTATTTTGTTTTCCACTGGCTTTCGGATATAGCAGGAACGTTTCCGCTGGTGATTTGGTGATATACGGATCTAAGTTCGTTAGCGTCCGCGATGTCATTATTGGCTAAAGATACGCTTAAGAGCTGTTTCCCGTATTCAAAAACAGTCATGGAAACGCCGACTCCGTTGTTGTAGCTTATTACGTTATCCAATGACCCGTTTTGCGTATAATTAAACTTGGCAACCGCAAAACCTTCGCTGTTAACCGTATAAGCCTGTTTTCCGCCTTGATAGAAAGTCGTATTGCCCGTAGTCAAATCTTTCACGGAATTTAACGAGCCGTTAGATGAATAGGAGAAAAAGTTCGTTCTCATTTCATTGGCGCCTGCCGTGGCTCCCTGTTCCGTTGTATAAGATGCTCTCCCGAAAGGATCCATATATGTTGTCTTTGCGGAAGAAATCATTTTAACTTTGCCGTCGCCTTGACCGTCGGCATTTGTCGTTACGCCTGTTTCAAGATCCATTTTGAAAACTTTTTCCGTAACGCTTACCAAGAACCCGTTTTGGTAATTATAATTTTTCATAACTTCGCCGCTATAACTGAGTTCAAACAAAGGCTTTCCGTTTTGATTCAAAGTAACGCTTGCGCCGTATTGCGAGGTAAGGTTAATTGACGCGGAAAAGTTCACTCCTTTTGAAAGGTGATCGAAAAGTGAGCCAAACCATTTAACGGGAACCAAATCCGACAAATCAAGATCTATAAATTTAGGGGAGTCTGCGACAGTAGCGTCATAGTTCGGATTGGGCTTTGACTGCTGCACTTCCATGCTTCCGTCTTCATTCTTAGTATAAGGCAAACCTTTCAACTGTTTTTCGCTCATACCTACGCCAAGCAGGAAATTCTTTATCTTCTCGTCGCCTGACGCGCCGGGCATTTTTCTAATAACGTCTATATCAGTACCGTACAGATTAAAATTAATCATCGTAAAAGAACCGTCGGAATTGTATCCAAACGTCGCCCTTACGCGGCCTGCGTCAAAAACCGTGAAATTTCTGTCCTGATCCATTACAGAAATAAGAACGCCTGACTGATAGTTAAAAACCTGAGTTATTCTTCCTATAAGGTTGTTTACCATCTTTTCTTCTGCAGGCGGAACTACATAGAAGCTTGTAGGCTCTTTAAGATTTCCTTGCATACTCGGCGCTTCGCCGGTGCTTTCAGGGGCGGAAAACGCCACGCCGGTCACAGAGACCATCAGCGCTAAAGCCAAGACATACGACCAAATTTTTTTCTTCATGACACCCTCCATTTTTATTTTTTGTTCTGCAAAACTACTTACAGCCTCCTTTGCTTATGTATTTAACTTCGATAATATTATACACCAACTATTAAAAAACCGTTTGAACTATTTGTGAAATTATTGTGAAATTAAAAGACCTGTCCGAACCGGATTTCCCTTCAAAATACACAATATATAATTGTATGATTTAAAAGCGGCATTTTAGAGTGTGTGAACACATTCTAGTAAGATTCTTCTTAATTTTCTTTATTTTTAAACGAGGAAAAAATTATTGATATTGAAAGAATTGAAACTATTACCGCAAGCGAAACTGCCGTTGAAATATGAAAATAATGCGAACCAAGCATTTTTAATCCGATAAAAAATAAAATTATTGCCACGCCGTATTTCAAAAATTTGAATTTCCCGGCGAGTCCCGACAGTAAAAAATATAAAGACCTTAAACCTATAATAGCAAATATGTTCGACGTATAAACTATGAACGTATCTCTGGATATAGAAAGGACCGCCGGAATCGAATCAACCGCGAAAATAATATCGCTCATTTCTATAACCGCGACCGCGGCAAGCATGGGCGTCGCGTATAAAATGCCGTTTTCTCTTACAAAAAAATTTCCGGTCGCGTCGTCCTGTTTAAAAGGAAACAATTTTTTTAAGAATTTATAAGCTATATTTTTTTCCGGAGAGGCTTCGTCTCTTCCGGCAAAAATCATTTTGACCGCCGTGTAAATTAAAATCGCGCCGAATATATATATAATCCATTCAAACGCGCTTATCAGCCGGACGCCTATAAAAACAAACAAAAACCTTAAAATCACCGCTCCGAGAATTCCGTAAATTAAAACTTTAGGCTGGTGCTGTTTCGGTATGGCAAAATAAGAAAAAATAATTAAGAACACAAACATATTATCTATTGAAAGAGAATATTCAACTACATATCCCGTTACATATTCCAGAGCTTTTTCAAACCCGAAAGCAAAATAAACCGCAACGCCGAAAGATAAAGCAAGCGTTATCCAAAAAACAACCATTTTAGCGGCTTCTTTTATTGAAACGTCTCCGTGATGTTTGTTGAGAATTATCAAATCGACAAAAAGAGCAACAGAGACGGTAGTCCAAAAAGCAATCCACATAATTATATGCGAGTCCATTTATGCTCCATGAAAAAGATGCATAGATGCATGGACGCATAGAGGCATAGCAAAAACAAAGTCGTTACCATGCATCCGTGCATCCATGCGTCTATACATCGCCGTTCCCGTTAGGAAACAGCGGATTAAAGAGTTCCGAGTCGTTACGGTTTCTCATTCCTTTGGTAACAAGATATACGTAAGGAACAAAAATCAAAGCAAGTATAAGCGCAAAAAATAATCCTCCGACAACTGCTATAGCCATAGGCTGATTTGTCGATGTTTTACCACCGAAACCTATGGCAAGAGGAAGCAGAGCGGTAATAGTCGTAAGCGTTGTCATGGCTATCGGACGTATATAGCGGACCGTAGTATCTACGACATTTTTTTTCAGAGTCAAAATATCGGGCGAAGCACCGTTGTTTTTCTTTTTTTCTCCGTCAAGCATAAGATTGAATCTGTCCACAAGTAAAATAGATATGTTTGTGACGTTTCCTACTAGCATTATAAACCCTAACATCGATATTGAATTGATAGTTTGTCCCGTTATAAAAAGAACCATTAAAGAACCCACGACTCCAAGCGGAACTACCGTCATAACTATAGCAGGCTGGAAAAGAGACTCGAATTCCGAAGCCAAAATCATATATATTATTATAACGCCGAGAAACAGAGCAAAAGAAACCTGAGCCAGAGCTTCCTGCATCGCAAGCATTTCTCCCGAAATAACGTAATGGACGTCGTCGTTGTTAAATTTTTCTTTTAATATTTCTTCAAGAGATCCTACCGCTCTGGTAAAATCTCCCCTGACGTTGGCCGACAGGAAATACGCCCTTTCTCCCTCGATTCTTTTGATAGACGGTAAAGTCTCGACAAAATTCGCCTGCGAAATTTGTTTTAACTGTATGGTCATTCCCCACGGAGAATACATAGTCATTTCCAAAATTTTACCAAGACTGTCGCGGTCTTCAGGGCGCATTCTTACCCTTATGTCCATTTCGTCGTCTTTAAGTTTAAGCTTTGTCGCCACAAAACCTTTTATTGCCGCAAGAGTCATCGCCGAAATATCCTGTGTTGACAAACCAAAAAGAGACGCGCGTTCCCTGTCGATAACAAGCCTGAGTTCCGGAACCACGTCCGGCGGGTCGAGCTTTATGCCGAAAAATTGCGGCATATCCTCCATAATTTTTCTTATTTCATCGGCGGCACTTTTAAGTTTGACTAAGTCTTTCCCTCTTATTTCTATCATAAGCCCCGACGCCGCGCCGACGCCCGAACCGAACAAACCCTGCTGGGTGATAAACCCGGTGTCAATACCTTTAATATTCCATTTTCTTATTTCATTTGAAATGTCGGCGACAAGTTCGTCGGTGGACCTTCCTTCCCTGTGTAATCTTCCGATTATTCTTGCCTGAAAAGTGCCTAAAGACTCTATGGACGCAATGCCGGAAGTATCGCCCGTAGATCCCACGCTTACGGAAATGTCTCTTATTTCACGCTGTTCGGAAATAAGCTGTTCTATGCGTTTTGAAGTGGCGTTTGTTATTTCAAGCGGAGTGTAGGGAGGCATGGTTATGTTTAAAACAAATCTTCTTTCGTCGATTCTGGGCATAAATTCTTTTGATATAAGCGAAAAAGAAACGAATCCGGCAAAAATATAAATTAAAACCGCTAAAGCGACTTTGCCGACTCTCCAGTCTAAAACTCTTCTAAACAACGGCGTAAAATATTTATTTATGACATCCAGTCCGGCCGTAATAGACTGTTTGCTTAAATCTGCCGTAAGGGCGAGCCTTGGCACCAAAAACATTCCGGCAAATATCGAAGACAGCAGCGAAAAAGTTATGGTCAGCGCGAGCTGTTTGAAAAGCTGTCCTATCATTCCGGCGACAAATACAAAAGGAATGAATATGGCGACCGATGTAAAAGTAGAGCTTAACACAGGCGCGAGCAAACTGCTTGTAGCGGCGTGAATGGAATCTTTTTTATCCCTGCCTTTAACTTTATAGTACTGTATCAAAATATTTTCAAGCACCATATTGGAGTTGTCAACCACCATGCCTATGCCGACGGTAAGACCGCCCAAAGACATTGTGTTTATGGAAATACCCTGAAAATACATTAAACTTAAAGTCGTGCAAAGAGCCACCGGTATCGCGATGTTAATAATGACGGAAGCCATAAAGCTTCTCATGAAAAAATAAAGCAAAATAAACGACAGTAATATTCCCTGTATGCCGCTTGAATATAAATTCGCGAGAGATTCTTTGATAAAGTCCGACTGGTCGGAAGTTATTTCTATATTTATGTCTTTAGGAACTTTTTCTCTTATATCTTTCAATTTTTTACGGACTTCTTTGGAAAGATTTATTAAATTAGAACCCGACTGCTGATATATTCCTACGGAAATATTTTCATTGCCGTTATAGCGGGAAAACCCTCTTCTGTCTTTTAAAGATTCCTTTACGTCGGCGACGTCTCTTAAAAACACTATTTTATCGCCCGTTTCCTGCCCTCTGTTTCTGATTCTTTTTGTGCTCATCGCCTGGCTGATATTGTAATCTATTTTTGAAAACGAAAGACTGGCTATGTCTTCTATATTTTGAAATTCGCCTACGGTTTTCACAAGAAACTCGCGTTTGTCCTCTTTAATGGTTCCGGCCGGATACGTTATATTCGAATTTTGCAGAGACGTTATAATTTCCGTTATTGAAACCTGATTGGCAAGAAGCCTTCCTTTGTCTATCTCGACAAGAACTTCCTTTTCCTCGCCGCCTCTTAATTCCACCTTCGCGACGCCTTCAAGCCTTTCAAGCTCGTCTTTTATATTCTTTCTGGCTATACGCCTGAGTTCCGCCATGGCAAGCGGAGAAGAGTCGCCGTTTTTATAATTTACCGACAGCATAATAGCTTCTACCTGAGTCGGGTTGTATTTAAGAACTACCGGCTCAAGAGAATCTCTGGGCAAAGATTCTTTTATCAAATCTATTTTTTCGCGCACGTCCATCGCGGCAAAATCCATATTTGTTCCCCATATGAATTCGCATGTTACTATGGACACGCCTTCTTTGGAATTAGACGAAACCCTTTTTATGTTTTTAACGGTTCCTACGGTTTCTTCAACTATCCTGCTTATAAGTTTTTCCGCTTCTTCGGGACCCGCGCCCTCGTACTTGGTAACTATGCTTATCTGGGGGTATTCCATTGCCGGAAAAAGTTCCTGAGGGATTCTTGTATAGGAGATAAGCCCCAAAAGACCTATGGATAAAAATATCATTATTGTGGTGACAGGTCTGTCTACTGAAAGCCTTAAAATTGACATAACATTTCTCTCTCTTGTTTTAGAGTTTATTTAAACTATATTTTTATTGCCTTTGTCAAAACTCGGATACATGGTACCGGTTTTGCCTTTGCTATGCCTCTATGCGTCCGTGTATCTATGCCTCGCCGTTTGCCGTTCTAAATTTTTATCTTCGGCGTTTTCGGCGCGTTTTTAACTTTGCCTTTACCCGGAAATTTCAAAATCTTCGGTTTTTTCATTACAAGTTTCTTAATTTTCTTTTCGGATTTGCCGAATATATTGTATATAAACGAGAAATTTTTTAAAATTCCCCTGAAACTTTTTTTAGGATCTTCCAAAAGATAATAAGCCGTCGGAATAATAAGAAGCGTAAGCATTGTTCCGGTTACGGTTCCGCAAAGCACGGTTAAAGACAGAGACTGCCACATAGCGGCCGCCTCGTCGCGGCTTAAAACCATAGGCACAAGTCCGAGCGTCTTCATAAGAAACGTTATAAGCTCGGGTCTTAATCTCTCTTTGCAGGATTCAAATATAACCCTTAACATATTTTTTCTGCCGTGTCTTCTTTGGTTTATCTTATCGACTAAAATAATAGAACCGTAAACAATCGAACCGAACAAAATCATTATTCCTATCCAAACGCCGAGGCTTATGGACTTCTTAAATATCCAAAGCGAAAAAGCAACCCCTATAATGCTCAAAGGCAGAGCGAACATAATTAAAAACGGCTGTTTATAAGATTCGAATATTGAAGCCAAAACAAAAAATATCAGAATTACGGTAAGAGACACGGCAAGTATAAACTGCGCCTCGTTTTCCACTGTTCTTTCATAATCTCCTGATATTTTAAAAGAATAATCCCTTGGGAAAGATATGCCTTTTAAAGCCGTATTTATTCCGTTTGCCGCCGTCATCAAACCGATTCCCGCCCTGTTGGCGCTTATCTGTATAAAACGTCTTTTGTTTTTACGCCAAATTTCCTGCGTGGATTTTATTTCTTCCGCGGTAGCGACCTGCCCGACGCGCACGATTTGCCTTTTAGGATTTATCAAAGACAGAAACATCACGTCGTTGATGTTTTTAACGGTGCCCGGCGTAAGTCTCGCGATGGTTTCTATCTGCTTTCCTTCGGTTCTGTACTGCGTGGCTATCAATCCCCTTATCTGACAATGCAAAGTATTTCCGAAATAATAAGCCGTAAGTCCGAAATTCGCTAATCTTTGGTTATCAACAAAAAGATTTATTTCAGGTTCGTCTTCCCTCATTCTTATTTTTACGTCGGTCAAACCTTTTACCTGCTGCAGCCTTCCCGAAGCCGAAAAGGCCAGCTGCTTTAACTGGTCGTAATCCTGACCGTAAAAATCCACAAAAATTTCTTTATTCCCCGCGGAACTTGAATCCTGATAATAAATAAAAGCGGGAGAAAAATCCGGAAAGTTTTTTCTGAACTCCTCTTTAAATTGTTCGGCATTTTTAAAAACCCTGACTTCCACAAACGTATGCAGTTTTTCGACTTTAGACGAAACTCTTTCGACATCGTCCCTGTAAGACAGAAGCTTGGCTTCCAGTTTTTTGACTATTTCGTTTGAAGCTTCTATTCGCGTGGCCGGAGGAAACTGTATTCCTATCCTGAAAGTGTTCGCATCGCCGGCATCGAGAAACTCCGAATCTCTGCTTTTAAAGATTTTTACCGAAGTGAAAAAAAGCGCGAAAACGAACAGCCATACGAAAGTCTGGCGCCTGAAAACGAATTTAAGGATTTTTCCGTACATGTGCCTTACCCACATATACCAGCGCTGAAATTCAAGCTCAAAATTGTTTTGCCAGAAATAAATCTGTGGAGGTATAAAAATCATCGTGCTTATAAGAGATGCTATTAACGCGAACGTAATCGTAAGTCCGAAAGGAACGTAAAGCTGCCTTATTTCCGGATCAAGAAACACAAGAGGCAAAAACACGACTATAGTAGTAACAGTCGAAGCGAAAATAGGCTGCCATAATTCCGCGGTGCCTTTTATTACAAGTTCTATTTTCGTTTTATAAGTTTTTCTGTGATGATGAAACGATATATTTTCTATAACTACGATGGCGTTATCCATAACGTTTGCTATGCCCATGGCAAGACCGCTGAGCGTCATAACGTTAAAAGTCTGTTTAGTAAGATACATAAGAAGAACCGAAATAAATATGCTTAAAGGAAGCGTAGTGCCGACTATAATTATGTTTCTTATATTTTTCATAAAAACAAACAAAATCGCCGTAAGAAGTATCGCGCCCACGACAAGCGCTTCGCATAAAGAATAAATGGCTTTAATTATATATTCCGCGTCGTTTTTAACTACGGTTACGACAATAGCGTGATCTATGTTCTCTCTCAGATCGTCAACTACTCTTAACACCCCTCTTGCCGTGCTTATGGTATTTGCCGTGGACTCTTTTTGCACATACAAAGAAACAACGTCTTCAAGATTGAGCCTTGCAAAAGAGGTAGGCTCGTAAAACGAATCTTTTACCGTGCCTATGTCTTTAATTTTTATTACCGAGCCCGCGGGAGTTATGGCTATTCCGGTATTTTCTATTTCTTCTATATTTTCATATTCTCCGGTAGCCCTTATCACATAACTTTTATTTGATTCGTCGATGGTTCCTGCTGAAATTGAAATATTTGAAAGGTTTATTTTTTGAACTACCTCAAGTATGGGAAGCTGGTACGCAAGAAGTTTCGCGTTGTCGATGTTCATAAGAAGTTTTCTTTCCCTGCCGCCTCCGATTTC
The DNA here is from genome assembly GCA_009781315.1 of Candidatus Endomicrobium embiratermitis. Lineage (GTDB taxonomy): Bacteria > Elusimicrobiota > Endomicrobiia > Endomicrobiales > Endomicrobiaceae > Endomicrobium > Endomicrobium embiratermitis. Next base: position 47,535 of record WQYI01000008.1, read on the forward strand.
AATATTGGCGACTCCGGAAACTCTCATTATTTTCTCTTTAATCCGTTCTTCGGCTATTTCCCTCAGCTGTTCCGGAGAAAACTTTTCGGAACTTAAAGAAACAATCATAATCGGCGCGTCGGACTGCTCGAATCTAGCGATGATTGGTTTTTCGGTTTCTCTCGGCAGAAGATGCCTTACAAGAGCTAGTTTTTCCCTGATGTCTATAACTATAAAATCGGTATTAACCCCGTAATGAAAAGTCATCATAATATTGGATTCCGATTCTTTTGAAGAAGAAACCATCTCTTTCAAACCGCTGAGTTCGGAAAAGACTTCTTCCAGCGGCCGGGTAACGTACTTTTCAACTTCGCTGGCTGCGATGCCTCCGCGAAGCCTCGTTATTACGCTTACCATTCCGCTTTGAGTGCTGGGATTTAATTCGACGGGTATTCTGACAGCCATTATTGACGAGAACATCATCAACGCAATGACTATCATAAGAGTTGTTATGGGCTTTTTTATTCCTAAATCTATCATTTTTAAATACAATTAGGAATGAGGAGCGAGGAATGAGGAATTGTTGTGTGCGCAAAGCGCACTTAATATTTGCAGCAAAGCCGCTCAAACACTCCTAACTCCTAATTCCTAACTCCTAATTTTAGTATCCGACGGGAGCAGCTTCCGACTCGTCGCTTTCAATAAATTTTACCCTAATACCGTCTGAAAGCTGGCCGTTTGTTTCGGCGGCTACAAGTTCGCCTATGCTAAGACCTTCAAGAACTATTGTTTTATCTCCGACTTTATCGCCTGTAACGCACGGTCTCATTTGTATTATGCCTTCGCCCGGGTTTATATCCGGCATTACCACCGGCACCAAAAATGTAACGTTGTTAAGGGAAACTATGCTGTCGGACGGTATCAGCACTACATTTTTGAGCTCTTTTAAAAATATTGTCCCTCTGGCAAACATTCCGGAACGCAACAATCCCTCCGGATTATTAACGCTAATTTTGACAGAAAAAGTCCTGGTTCTCGGATTCACAGTAGGAGAAATCTCATTGAGAACGCCTTCAAATTCTTTGTCCGGATAAGAATCGCTCAGGACTACGACTTTTTGCCCTACCGCAAGCTTTTGTATGTCTTTTTCCGGAATATCAACTTCAAAGTTTGTTCCGTGATCGCTTATGAATTTACACACAACGTCCTGAGGAGTCACGTATTCTCCGGGCTTTATTATTATTTCCGCAAGTATTCCGTCGCTTGGAGCGGCAAGATTGGTTTTCTTTAAATTAGACTGCGCGAGTTCAAGTTCGGATCTGGCGGCTTTAACGCGCGATTCCGCCGACTGAATTTCAAACCTTGCCTCGTGCAGTTTGCTTTCGGCCAAAGCTTTCATATTGAACATTTCTTCGTAGACTTTATATCTTTCTTTTGCCGATAAAAACGCCGAGCTTTCGCTCTTGTACTTGCTTTGGGCGTAATCGGCTTTAGTGAGAGCGTCTTTAGGGTCTAAAGAACAAATAATCTGACCCTGTTTTATTTTAGCGCCTTCTTTGAAATTATACATGGCCAGATAACCGTCTATTTCAAAGCGCAAGTCGTTTTCCGTGGCGCCTTTTATAGTACCCATAACCGTATATTTATCCGTATAATCCTGTTTTTTAACTCTTATGGTTTTTACCTGAATAAGGATTGCCGCATTTTCTTCAGCCGCTTTTTTCTTAAAAAACAGCATATATGCGACTATTGAAGAAAAAATTAAAAACATGCATATAGCCGCGATATACACAATCCTTTTAAAAGTCTCCGGAGACTGCGCCCTGTAATTACTAACAGAATGAGCAATATTATCCTTAATCAAATAAAAATAATACTTAATCTTTTCCAAAATACTCCTCCAGTTTTATTATCTTAAAGGCATTAAAGTTAATCTTTCCATTTCGGTTACCGACGCGTGGTTCTGGTAAATAACCCTTGCGTAAGAAGAAATCGCTTCGGCGTATTTCCATGATTCTTCCATAAGGCTTACCGTCGGAATTTCGTATAAATCGTTTCTTCTTTTCATCAAAGCCAGTTTTCTTTCCCTTAGAATCATTTCTTTTCTCAGAGTCCTTGCGCTGTTTAAAGAATTTAAATAATCGTTATAAGCTTTTTCGGTTTCAAGTCTTCTGACTTTTAAAACTTCAACATAATCGCCCGTCGTCTGGTTATAGCCTACTCTGCTTTCTTTAGCGTCGACAAAATATCCCAAATCGTCCAGAAGCGCAAGTTTGATATCGTAAGAAGCAGTGTCGATCCTTTTACTTGCGTCGACTATGGTTGAAGGATCGGTGTGTTCGTTATTGTACGACGCTTCAAGAGAATTGCCCCACAACCCCCACGACATTCTTAAAGCCACGGTCCATGCGGTGGTAAGCTCTAAAGGCTCCTGCGTAAAAGCCTCTCCGCTTTTTCCGTAAAAACCCTCCACATAGAATTTCGGTATTATCCGCGAACGGTTTATTCTGATTTTCATATCCGCCATCTGCTTCTGGACTCTTGCGGTCTGAACGTCGAGGTTATTAGTTAAAATAAAGCTCAGCAAATCCTGAAGAGTAAAATTTATTTCAGCGACGTCGTCGGTAAGCTCGTCGGGAGTCTTGGCGTTGATGTCGTCAAGGCTTTGGATCCCGACTGTTTCTACAAGCTTTTTCACGGAAAAACTAAGATTAATTCTCGCAGCCGAAAGCATATCCGCCACTTTGTCTTTAAAATTTTCCGCTTCGGTCATATCAAGGTCGGAAATGGCTTTCGCTTTATATTCGTTTCTTATTTTTATAAAGAGATTCTCAACTATCGCGTATGCCTTTGTCAATGCTTTATATTCCTGATTAAGCGTAAGATATTCGTAATAGGCAAGTTTTACTCTGGTAATAAGTTCTTCGCGGGTTTTCGTATAATTAAATCTTGCGGCGTCAACCATCATAGTTTCGTATTTATATGAACCTTTGGTTCTGAATCCTTCGTATATAGTCTGCATGGCTCTGACTCCGTACTCTTCGGAATTATATTCGTCTTTGCTGAAATTACCTGCGGTAGCCGCCATAGCCGTAGTGCCTTTTGATGCCGTATGCTGCAGCAAAACCTGAGGAAAAAACGCTCTGGCCGCTCTTATAGCCCTCATTTCGGCAAGCTGTATCTGCTCATACGCCACAACAAGTTTAGGCTCGCGCGCTTCCGCTATTTTTATAGCCTGCTGCAAAAATGAATCGTCATATACGGCGTATAAAAAAGATGAAAAAAATGAAATTAAAAAAGCGCTTGACAAAAAAACGCCGAAACTTTTAATAAATATTCTTTTTATCTGCAAAATTCTCTCCGTTTTTCAACAAATTTTATACGATATATGTTATTTTGAGTATATACGAAAAGCGTTAATTTGTCAATCAGTTTTAAGCTTTTCAGGTAGCGCTGCGTCCCATGCACAACAAGCTATGCGGTAACAGTTGTCCGGCACCGTATTTAGACACTACGGTGTAAACTCCAGCCGGAATCCATTTTTACTATTATTGTCATTGCGGACTTGATCCGCAATCTATTCCTTATTCATTTTAACTACTAACATGTATACCGTTTCTTCGACGGAGTTTATCCTGAGCGTAGTCGAAGGGCTCAAGACAAGCTTTCAACGGTATGACAAAAGAGCGTACCGCACATCTACTCGAAGATTATCTGATAATCTTCCCTGTCTATGTTTACGTCCTGCTGTACGTCAAAATCCATTTTAAACAATTCTTTCAAACGCGCTTTGCGTTCGCTGAAATATTCATAGACATCGGGGTTAAGCTTTATTCTGGCTTTGCCGTGGTGCATATCCACGTTCATTTCCTCAATGTCGTCGCAGACGTTTATAAAAATGGATTCTTTTGAAAGAACAAGACCCAACCCGTGGCAAGTCGGACACGTGTCGCCCATTAAAGAAAAAAGAGATTCTCTCTTTCTTTCTCTGGTCATTTCTATAAGTCCGAGCCTTGTGATAGGCCATATTTTTATTTTGGCTTTATCGCCTTTTACCGCTTCGCGCAGTTTTTCCAAAACTTTTTGCCTGTTTGAAGCTTTTTTCATATCTATAAAATCTATGACTATTATCCCTCCGATATTTCTCAGACGCAACTGTCTTGCGATTTCCTCGGCGGCTTCCATATTTGTCAGAAAAGCTGTATCTTCCTGCGAAGTTTTGGCCGTAAATTTTCCGCTGTTTACGTCTATAGCGCAAAGCGATTCGGCTTCCTGTATTATAAGGTAACCGCCGGACTTGAGCCTTGCTTTATTAGACCTGAGCCTTTTTATTTCTTCGTCTATGGCATAGGCTTTAAAAATTCCTTTTTTGCCTTCGTATAAAACTATTCTTTCAAGAAATTCCGGAGAAACGGTTTTAACGAATTCCGTAACATCTTTAAGTTCTTTCGGAGAATCTATATGCATAAGCATAACGTCTTCCGAAAAATAGTCTCTAACCGTCTGAAACACTACGCCTAAATCTTTATGTATAAGACTCATAGGTTTGGCGTCTTCAAACCTCGAAACTATTGAAGCCCAGATTCTCGTCAGATACTTAATTTCTTTTCTTATTTCGTCTTCCTCGGCTTCTTCCGCTTCGGTACGGACTATTATGCCGCCCGGAATATCTTTTTTCAGGTTTGAAACTATGTTTTTTAGCCTGCCGTATTCCTGTTTGTCGTCTATATTTTTTGAAATGCCTATATTATTGCTAAACGGCATATAGACCAAAAGCCTGCCCGGAAGAGAAATTTCCATCGTCACTTTGGGACCTTTTGTGCTTATAGGCTCCTTATAAACCTGTACCATAATGTCCTGTCCGGGCTTAATCATGTTTTCTATATTTTTTTCGTTTTTCAAAGCGACTATATCGTCTACGCCGAGGTATGCGCTTTTGCCGAAACCTATATCGATAAAAGCGGAATTTAAGGCGGGAACTATATTTTGCACCTTGCCTTTGTAAATGTTATTTAATATTTTTTCCGACTCGCGCCTTTCTATAAACAAATCAAAAAGACGTCCGTCTTCAAGCACCGCCACTTTAGTTTCTTCCAAAGTTCTGTTTACCACTATTTCTTTTTTCACTTTTTATTTTTCGCCCCTATTCTGTCTATTACGTTAACCACGTTCTTTGCTATCTCGGGATATATCTGCTGAGACTGCGCGATTACGTCTTCGGTTTTTATGTTTGAATTATCCACAAACTCTATATTGCTAAGGGAAAACGAATTTTTTAAGAGTTCGTTCGACTTGGCGTTAAACGGATAACCCGCGACTATTAATTTAACGCCTTTGGATTTGGTCAAATCGTCTATTTTTTTTATGTCGGAAACTATCCAGTTATTTATAGCCGCGATTTTTTTATCGTAATCCGCCGTATTTATAGCGCTTATGGCGTTTATCTCAGGTATGCTTTCGCCCATGTACATTTTTATGGCTCTCACGAAATAAAGAATTTCGGATATTATTTCCCCGTCGTAAGACATATACATTATCGAAAGACCTTTATAGTTTTTATTATTTTTGTCAAAAGGGTTTAGCAAAATTCCGTCCATAAACATTTTCAAAGCTTCTTTCTCCCTGCCTTCCTGCATAAGATAAAGCGAACCCAAAGCGTAATAAACGTTGGATGAGTGCGGGTTTTCAGAAAGCAGAAGCAAAAGAGTTTCCTCGGCTTCCTTATATTTTCCGTCGTTTATCATGTCCCATACGGCTCTGTATCTTTTAAGAAAAGATGCGTCTACGGGAGTTATGTCATAAACGTCCGAAAGCAATACAAACGCAGGAATAATTTTAGGGACATATCCTCCGATTTTTCTCGGTCCTGCTCCGGCAAGAGTTCTGTAAGCTATGGAAAACGCGTATTCCACAAAAGCTTTTTGGGAGAAGGCAAGAGGAGAATTATATATGCTTGCGACGCCCGTATTAAGTTTTATGGCGGCGTCAAGCTCGGACTCTTCAATAATCGCGGTTTGAGGAGAATATCTGCCTAATTCGTTAAGATATTCCGGAAAACCTTTTAAATTATAAAAATTTGCCTCGCCGGCCATAATAACGACATATTCCGTGTTTTTCTGCTTGCTTAAAAGATTTTCTACCAAACGGAAAATCTGCCTTGTGTTTAAATCGTAAAAAGAGTAATTGTAAACGGCTATCTTGTCCGAGCCGTAAATTCTGTCGAGAAATTTCTGCAGATAATCCGAATATTCGTTCGCGCCTCCAGAACCCAAAATTATAGAATCTCCTACGACAAACAAATTAGACTTCTTATCCGCGGCATTCGCCGTAACGCAGAAGATTGCAAAAAACGAAAAAACAATCGTAATTTTAAGCAAACTACGGCGCATAGATTTCTCCATCTTTCATTTCAATATACAGGTTTACTCTCTCTATCTGATATATTTTGACATAATTTTCGTTATTTTCCAATAGTTTTTTCAAAATCATCTCGGGTTTTACCGTTTTGCCGCTGCCGAAACGCAAAAACAGCTTTAAAATCCCGTTTTCGTTTTTAAAACTTCTTATAACGGGTTTCGCGTCAATAAGCGTAGTTTTTCCTTTTTTAACTTTTTCTACTATTATATTTTCCGCGGACAAAAAAACGTCAATTTCATCCTGCGTAATATTTGTATTTCTTATACTGTACTCAGCCACGTTTGAGAGTATATCTATAGCGGGAAATTTTAAAGGGACTCTTTTCGCGCTTATAAGTTTAAAACCTTCGGGCAAAACCGCGGATATTTTATTTTTAACGTCGTCTATATTTACTTTTTGCGTAAAATAAAGCTCCATATATTCCGCCGTACTTTCCTGCCCTACGGAAATCGGCGGTCCGTAAGAAGATTTTACCTGCGGGCTAAAGCCCGCGGTATAAGCAACCGGAAGCCCCGAACGTCTTGCGGCTCTGCGAAAAACTTCTATCTGTTCCAAATGCGATACAAACCGCAGCGCGCCTTTTCTTGAAAAACACAGGCGCAAACGCATTACGGGCGGCAGAACATCGTTTTTCGGTTCAACGTAATTTTCCGGAAGCAGGCATTGCGATTTGTCAAAAAGTTCGGGAGACCCCGAAGCTTTTTCATTCAAACCTTTAATGTAGTCGGCGTATAAATCGCCTTTTGAAACGCCGAAATCCAGATGTTCCCACGGCAGGACTTCGTCTTGTTTCCTAAGTCTGTAAACGTAGAAATCTAAATTCAAACCGCTTTCGGCGATAGCCGCGTCCCATATATCGTTGCCGAATTTGTCCGCCCACTGGTCAAACCTCGCGCCTTTTTGCCACGCCTTGTAAATAACCTGCGAAACGCGCCTGTCGCCTTTTGCGATAAAAGCTTCTAAAACGCTCGAGCGGTAATTGTGCGCTTTAACATCCGCGGGAAGAACAGCGCTTAAATAATCTATTTTTTCTTTTATTTCCGCACTTTCAGCCATAGGTTCCCACTGAAACGCGGTCTGGGCTTTGGGAACAAACGGCGAAACCGTTATATTAAAATTGAGGCCCTTGGCCTCTTTTTTAATGAGCCTGACAAGAGTATTTACAGCCGCTATGTCTTCATCCGTTTCAGTCGGAAGCCCTATCATAAAATAAAGCTTTATGACGCTCCAGCCCATGGCGTTCGCGCAAAGAAGAGTTTCTACGATTTGTTTTTCGGAAAGATATTTCCCGATGACGTTTCTGAGCCTGTCGCTTCCAGCTTCAGGCGCGAAAGTCAAAGTCGGGCGTTTGCTTCTGTTGATATAACGGGCGACTTTTAAAGAATGTTCGTTGCAGCGCAAAGACGGAAGCGAAATATTTAGGTTTGACGACAAGTATAAATTGTTTGTTTCAAGTAAAAGTTTGTCAAGCTGCCTGTAATCGCTGCACGATAACGACGAGAAAGCGACTTCTTCATATCCCGTAGCGCTTATTCCTTTTTTTACAAGCTCAAGAAGTTTTTCAAGAGGCCTCTGGCGCCACGGGCGGTAGTATTTTGACGCCTGGCAAAACCTGCATTGGCCGGGACATCCTCTTGCCACTTCCACGTTTAGCCTGTTATGCACGGTCTCGACAAAAGGAACAATTTTTTTCTCCGGGAAATACGCGTTTTCAAGATTCAAAATCCTTTTATTTACGACCGGTTTGACGCCTTCAAACGCGGGAACAACGGATTTTACGGTTTCGTCCGCGTTATAATCGACATTGTATAAAGACGGAACATAAACTCCTTCTATTCCGGAAAGTTTTTTTAGTCTCTCGGCTTTAGGCATATTTTTTGTTTCTTTCCATAAATTTATTATAAGAGGCATTGCCTCTTCGCCGTCGCCTAAAACAAATAAATCAAAAAAATCCGCAAACGGCTCCGGGTTTGTCAAAGCCGGACCTCCGCCGATTATCAATGGAGAGGCTTCGCCTCTTTCTTTAGAAAATACGGGGATACCGCTTAGATCAAGCATATTTACGATATTTGTCGCGACAAGCTCGCATTGAATCGTAAAGCCGATAATGTCAAAACTTTTTAAATCGCTGTTTGATTCCAAAGAAAATAAAGGAATATTTCTTTCCCGTAAAAGTTTTTCCATATCGGTATCGGGAGCAAAAGCCCTTTCGCATCTGGCGAGTTTGTTTTCGTTGACAAGATGATAAAGTATTTCCAAACCAAGATTGGACGCGCCGACTTCATAAATATCGGGAAAACAAAGGCAAACTGAAAAATCCGCCGACATATCGGCGGGATGAGAATTCAGCTCGCTGTTAATATATCTGGCAGGCCTTTGAACAAGATTTAATATTTCGTCAATTTGAGATTTTATTGCCATAATTTTTAGTTAGGAGTTAGAAATGAGGAGTGAGGAATTGTTGAGCGCTTCGCGCAAATATTTAATTAAAAATGGATTCCCGATTGAGACATTCGGGAATGACACAAATCCTTTGTCGTTCATTCCTAACTCCTCACTCCTAATTCCTCACTGTCAGTTAATTTGTACCGCGCTTCCCATCGCGCTCGGACCCGTGTAAACTATTTTATTCATCTTATAGCCGCGGTAAATTTTTTCAAGCCATTTTTCCGCTTCAAGTTTGCTTGAAAATTCCGCTTTCCATCTTGTAGAAGCAGGAATTTTTACGCCGTAATCCGTGCAGTATTTTATTTTTTTGTCAGACCATTGTATAATCCATTTTTCCGGGGCCGGATAATTCGGAAGCGCGATATCCACGTCTGAATTTTGCGTGTAAATAAGCTCCGCCGTCGCGCTTTCGGCAAGAATTTTGCCGTAATCCGTCACGGATTTTTTATTGGCTCCGTACTGCTTTAGCAGCGTTATCATTTCGTCGTTTCCCAAAGCATAATCCAACGCCGTAAACCCTTTTTTATTGACGGCGTTAACTTCCGCTCCGTAAATCATCAGCAGTTTTACTATTTTAAAGTTTCCTTTCATAGCGGCTATCATCAAAGCCGTTTTTCCGCTTTTGCCGGTCATTTCTTTATTCGCTTCGTTTTCAAGCAGCAATTTAACCGCGTCGTAATTATCGTTCGCAACGGCAACGTTAAGAGCGGTCCCCCAATATCCCGTATTGGCGTTTATATTCGCGTTATTGTCGATCATAATTTTTATGAGCTCCGCGTTTCCTGTCTTAACGGCGAGATTTAAAGGAGTATATCCGTCGGAATTTACGACGTTGACATCGGCTCTGTTGGAAATAAGCAAAACGCAGGTTTTAACGTTTCCGGCAAAAGACGCGAACATTAAAGCGCTCCATCCGTCTTTTGTTTTCAAGTTAACGTCTGCGCCTGCCTCTATAAGCATAGACGGAATTTCAATAAAATCTCTCCCGTATCTGCTCGACTTCATAAGAGCGGTCCAGCCGTCTTTTGTCGCGGAATTTACGTACGCGCCCCTTTTTAAAAGTTCTTTCACGGCTTCCGTGTTTCCGGCAAAAGACATGGCAATGAGCGGCGTCCAGCCCTGGGCGTTTTTAACGTTTATATCGGCGCCTTTTTCAATAAGAAGTTCATACAAATCTTTTTTATTGTAATATAAAGCCAGGAAAAACGGCGAATATCCGTCTTTGTTTTGCAGATTTACGTTCGCGCCTAATGAAACCAGAATTTTAACCGTTTCATACTTTCCGGCTTCCAAAGCGTATAAAAGGGCGTTTGAGCCGACCGAATTTTGCGCATTTACATCCGCTCCGCGCAGAATCAGATTACGAATTATGTCCTCATTTCCGTTTTTGGCGGCAAACATTAAAGGCGTTATGTTGTCGGAATCTTTTCTGTTCACGCCGGCGCCTTGTTTTATAAGCGCGGCGGCCGCATCGGTTCTGTTTTTATAAACCGCGAAAAATAAAGGCGTCATGCCCGTATTATTCGCAAGTTCTATATTCGCGCCTGAATCGACAAGTAAATTAATTACGTCTAAAAACCCGTTATACGAAGCCCATATAACAGGAGTAGAGCCGTCTTTGGCTTTCGCATTAACATCCGCCCCGTATTTTATAAGCTGTTTTACCATTTCATAGTTGCCTTTCGCGGCGGCAATCATCAAAGGCGTTACGCCCGAAGAAGTTCTCTCGTCTGTTTTTAACTTATTCGCCGGAACGGATTCAATAAATTTAAGCAAAGCGCCCAAATCGTTTTTATAAGCATAAAAAAGATACGGCGTCTTAGTTTCGTTTATACCGTCGCCTTTGTCTATTGCCGCGAGAACCGCACGGGTGTTTCCAAAAGCGTCTTTACTTATGATTTTTACGATATCTTTGAATTTATTTTCATTCGCGTACTTTAACGCGGTTTTACCTTTTACGTCTTTAATATTAACTTCCGCGCCGCTGTTTAAAAGTTCTTTTACGACATTGAGGTTGTTTCCTTTAACCGCGTAAAATAAAGGAGTCCAACCCTGATTATTTCTAAAATCTATGTCCGCGCCTTTCTCTATAAGAAGCGACACTACGTTCAAATAACCGTGCAAAGAAGCAAACATTAGAGGCATTTCGTTTTTATTTGTCTTCGCGTTGACATCCGCGCCTTCAGATATAAGGAGAACGGCTGTTTCGGGGCGTTTATTGTAAAGCGACATTATAAGAGGCGTATAGCCGTCGTTATTTTTAGATTCGAGTTTCGCATTATTTGCCAGAAGAATTTTTACAAAATCGTTTTTTCCTTCCGAGGCGGCAAGCATTAGCGGAGTCTCTCCGTTTTCGTTTCTTGCCTCGACTGCCGCTCCTTTTTTTATTAAAGACAAGACAAGTTCGCCTGAAGAACAATACCGTACCGCAAGCATTAAAGCGGTCTGAGATTCTTCGGTTTTAGCATTGACGTCGGAAACGTTTTTCAGCATTTGAAGAGATTCGTCATCGTAACCGTATTTCAAAGCAAGCAGAAACGGCGTCCAAGTTTGGTTATTTTTAACATTAACGTCGGCTTTTGAATCCAACAATTTATTAATAACGTCTTTATTTCTGCTTACAATCGCATAAGACAAAGCCGTCATATTTGAAATGTCTTTAGCGTTGACATCCGCGCCTTTTTTTATCAGCAGCGAGATTATTTCCAAGTCGCCGGTTTGGGCGGCAAACATCAGAGGAGTTCTGTCGTTTTCATCTTTGACGTTTACTTTGGCGCCGGCTTCTATCAATAGTTTTGCAATATCGGTTCTCTTATTTTTAATCGCAATAATGAGCGGCGTGCTCCATGAGTTGTCTTTGGCGTCAATATCGGCTTTATCGTCTATCAAACTTTTGGCTATCATAATATTTCCATTTTTAGCGGCAATCATAAGCGGAGTCATTCCCAAATTTTGCTTTGCTTCCTTGTCGGCTCCGGCTTCCACGAGCATTTTGACTATATCTCTAAAACCTTTGTTAGCGGCAAATATCAAAGGCGTTTCCCCGTAATGGCTTCTCGTATTGATTTCGGCGTTTTTTTCAAGCAAAAATCTCACTATATTGTTGTTTCCGGATTGAACCGAAAAAAACAAAACGGAATATCCGTTATTTTCCTTAGCGTTGACATCAGCTCCGTTATCGATAAGAAATGCTACGACGTCTTTATTTTCTTTTTCAACCGCGGACATCAAAGCCGTAGCGCCGGAATTATTTCTTGCGTTAATATCGGCGCCGGAGTTTAAAAGAGCCTGAACAACCTGAATTTGGTTTCTTGCCGAAGCGTTTATTAAAGGCGTATTTCCGTAAGAGTCTTTTAAATTGACGTTTGCGGAGCCTTTTGCTATAAGTTCAACCGCTTTTTTCATGTTTCCTGCGTTAATAGTGTCGGCAAGTTCATCCGCAAAGCAAATGCCGCTTACGGCAAAAAGCAATAAACCGAACAAAACGGAGAAACGTTTCATTTTACACCTCTTTTTAGAGTAGATTTTTTATCATTATACTATTTTTGACCGGTATATTAAATGAAAACCCCGCATTTTAAGGATCTGAAATGCAGGGTTTTAATACAAATGTCTTTGCCCAACTTCCAAGCTTCTCATCTTCTGTCGTGTTATCTTACCACCACTATTTTGCCGGATTTTGTTCCGCCGTCTTTTATTACCCATAAATACACGCCGCTTGCGACATATTCATGTCTGGCGTTGCGTCCGTTCCAGTTTTTTGAAATTTCTCCGGGATTCCATTTTAATTTGATTACAAGCTCGCCGGTCGAATTATATATGAATATCGTTCCGCCGTCAGTAGACAACCCGGTAAAATTAATCCCTCCTGCAAGTGTCCCGTGTATTTGTTGTCCGGCGCCGTCTGTTTTATTACTGTCCGGAACCCAAGGATTTGGGTAAACCGATACGGCAAAGGAAGAAGCAGTGAATAAAGTAACAAATAATAAATAACAAATAACAAATGATAAAAATTTTCTAACCATATATACCTCATACATCCATGATTAACAATTTACAAATAACAACTAATACGGTTAAAATTTGTCAATTGTGCTTTGTAAATTGTTCATTGCCGTTATTGTAGTTTCTCCAAAGCCCTTTTAGCTTCAAGTTTATCCGGCTTAAAGTAGAGCGCGCGCTTTAAAAATTCTCTGGCTTTTTCAAAATCGCCTCTGCTGTAATACGTCATGCCTTCTTCGTAATATTTCTGTGACAAATTTTCGGCGATTCTTGCGAATTCAAAAGCCGCCGAAGTATTAGACGGATTGTAGCTTAAAGCGGTTCTATATTCTCTTGCCGCGGCTTCAAAATCATTTCTCCTGTACAGTTCAAATCCTTTTCTGTAATGAATTTCCGAAAGATCATGACTTATTTTAGCTATGTAATTTTGGGCGTTTTTAGAATAATCCTTAAACTCGTATTTATCCGCGATTTCTTTACTCTTTCTAAAATACTTTAGGGCCTCTGCAAACCTGTTTTTCTCGTAATTTCTTAATCCTTCTTCAAAATTACGCACAAGCTCCGAACGTACTTTATCCTGCATTGCCAAAACTTTTTTATTTCTTTCGTATTCGGTTACATCCTGAATATTTTTTTCGGCTTTGGCAATTAAATCCTGCGCGTCCTTTCTGTGGGGAGCGGCGATGACAACCGCTTCAAAATACCTTATAGCTTCCTGAAATTTACCCTGATTGAACAAATTCGTTCCTTTACTGTACAATTCCGACACTTTATCGGCGGCTATTTTTGAAAGCTGGGAATTTATATTGAGAATACCGTTTTTAGCCGACTGATTTTCCGGATCTATATCCAAGATAAACCCGAGCGCTTCTTTTGAACGGACCAATTCGCCGGCCTTATAAAATTTTTCGTAACGATTCCAAAGATATTCGATTCTTTGTTTATTTTTTTCCCTTTCCCTTAAAACCGAAACCTGATCGGTAAGTTCGTCGACTTTTTCCAGTCCGTTTTTGGCCATCGTATTTTCCGGATCAAGTTCAAGCGCTTTTCTATAATAATTCGCCGCGGTTACGGCGTCTTTCTTGTCGATAGCCTTTTCGGCTCTTTCCATATAATCCTTAACCCTTCTGGCATTGAACATATCGATTTCGGCAAGCTGGTCGACAATTTTCTGCAAATACCTTTGCGACGGTCTGTGTTCGGGATAAACCGAAAGTATTTCGTCAAATTTTTGGCGCGCGGTTATAAAATCTTTGCTGTAATACGCTTCAACGGCTTGCCTGAAATGGTTCTGCATATAATAATCGTAAGCTGTTTTCTCACTCGTATATTTTCCCAGCGCATAGCTTAAGTTGAAATTATGAGTTCCGTTATAAGAATCGGAAGGCGTATAAGAATAATCTACGGTAATGGTCTGAAATTCAAAACCAAGGCCTAAACGTATGTCGGAATTAAGAGATTCTTCGGCAAGTTTTATACCGCCCCTGAACGTAAGGAAATAAATCGGGGTTATCGAAGCTCCGACTGAAAAATAATTTCCGGAAAAAATCTGGGCGTTATAGTCCAACGCCACTTTCAGATCGTAAAAATCTTTCTCCCGGTAAGCCGCGCCCAAAGCCAAAACCTGCGGCATAGAATAAGATTCTCTCACGAATTTCATGCCTGAACCCAAATTTCTGTAAACCGCGCCGAATGAAAAATTTTCAAGCGCCGGCGGAGTAAAAATTCCTCCGGCGTCAACGACAAAAGCTTCGGAAGTATAGTCGCCCAAGGACGACCTCAATACTTTTAAATTGATTCCGAATCCGCCGTAAAAAACTTCTAAAGGCTCCTCTCTTTTTATGTCAAAAGAATAATTAAGCACAAACGCCAAATCGTTTGTACTGTTCATATTTATGGAATTACCGGTATAATCAAGGTAATCTATGTCTCCGTAGCCGGCGTACATAACCGAAATCCCGAAATTACCTATATTCGTCGGAAACTGCGCGCCGACATAGTTGTACTGTATTCCGCCGAACAGCAGCGAATTGCTAAACGACGCGATTATCCTGTAGTTTGCTATAGTAGAAGCGGGATTTAAAATGGCCGCGGCCGCTTTATCCGACTGCAGCGCTATGCCGGCGTCCCCCATAGCTCCGCTAACCGGATCCGGGTTATAAGATAAAATCTGACCGCTCGTTATGCCCGCGTCGGCAAAAACAAAAGACACCGCGCTTAAAATAACGCAAACGCCCGTAAAAATTTTTATAATTTTTCCTTTAATCATCGAATTCTTTTATCATTCCTTTAAGTTTTGTCAAAGCGATTTTTTCCAAATCTTTGACTTTTGAAACCGATATTCCGAATTTAGAGGAAATCTCTTTTAAAGTAACTCTCTTTTTCCCGCCGCCAAGCCCCAGCCTGTACGACAAAACTTTTCTTTCTTTTTCGGATAAATTTGAAAGCATATTGCCGAGTCGGGAAATATCTTCGCTTTGTACCATTGAATCAAAAATATTTGCCTGGGACTTATCTTCTATAAATTCGGCAAGAGTTTTTTTCTGACCGCCTATTTCGACTTCTTTATCCAGAGAAAGAGTGGTTGAAACGGCGTTTTCCCGGGAAATTATATCGGAAATCTCCGAGGGCTTTAAATTCAAAATTTTTGCGATTTTTGAAATATCCGCAGTTCTTCCGGACTTCGTTTCATTATCTATTATTTTTTTTATCGAAGAGAAAGTTTTTCTTACGCTTTGCGGCATTTCTATTAACGAGATATTTTTAGAAATGTATTCCTGAATATTTTTTACGATTCTGTACCAAGCGTAAGTCGAAAAAGAGGCCGCGCTGTTTTTTTTATATCTTAAAGAAGCCTCAAACAATCCTCTTTCGCCCTCGGCTATAAGCTCCTCTTCGTCAATCCGGGGAAAAAACGTTTTATATTTTCTTACAATCGCATATACAAAAGGTTTGTATTTTTTTATTTCTTCTTTTCCAAATCGCATGATATTATTTCTTTTTTTCATTTTTTTCCGACGGAACAAATTTAAAACCTCTCCCGAAAACGGTCTCTATTTTTTTGCCCCAGTTCCCGAGCGACTGCCTTAAATTTTTTATATGAGTATCTATCGTCCTAGTGGTAACGGCGACATTATATTCAAAAATATTCTCTAGGATATAATCGCGGCTTAAAACAAAATTGGGTTTTAATAAAAACGTATGCAGCAAGTCAAACTCTTTAGGACGCAGTTCTATTTCTTTTTTATTGAGAATAACGCTTCTGGAATCAAGATTCATAACAAGTCCGTCGCTTTCCAGAACATTTGATTCCTCTTTACGTTTGGCGCGCCTTAAAAGAGCGGAAATTCTGGCCAAAAGCTCTTTGTTGCTGAAAGGTTTTGTTATATAATCGTCCGCGCCTACTCCCAGGCCTATGACTTTATCCATCTCGGTGGATTCCACCGTAAGCATAATAATAGGAAGATTTTTCGTTTCGGGGGTTTCTCTAAGAAGTCTGCAAAGTTCTATTCCGCCTATTTCCGGCATTTTTACGTCCAAAATCACAAGATCCGGAAGAGATTTTAAAATTCTTTTATAACCCTCGTCGGTATCACGGCACGCTATAGCTTTATAATTTTCATTTTCCAACAAGTCTTTTACAAGACTTCTTATATCGTCGTCATCGTCAACAATAACTATTTTATTTTCTACCATGACTCCCCTTATAACTGCAATTACGAATTACGAATCAAAGACTAAAAAATAAATTTTTTCGTTTCGTAATTATATTATATCAATTCTATATGCTCTTTTTAAATACAGGCAGGACAAATTTAAAAGACGTTCCTTTGCCAAGTTCGCCTTCGGCCCATATGCGTCCGTGATGAAGCCTTATTATCTCGTAAACAATTGAAAGCCCCAAGCCCGTCCCCTTAGGTCTGTTATAATCATTGTCTTTGACCTGATAAAATTTTTCGAAAACTTTTTCGGCATCGCTTTTAGACAACCCTACGCCGGTATCGGAAATATTAACTTCGACAAAATCATTGCCGTAAGACTTGGACATATTGCAGCTTATCGTTATAATATCTTTTTCTTTTGTAAATTTCAGAGAATTACTCAAAATATTCGTTATAACTTGTTTTATTTTTTCCGCGTCCGCATAAACTTCGGGCAAATTAGGAGTAATATTAAGGTTTAAAATTTTATCCTGCGAAACGGCAAGCGACTCAAACAGCCCTGCTATTTCATTTATAACGCTTTCCAAAGAAACTTCTTTGGCTTTCATTTCATATTTACCCGCTTTCATCTTGGCAAGGTCTAAAATATTATTGATGAAATTCGTAAGGCGCAGCGATGCTTCTTTTATGATTTTAAGGCCTCTGAGCTGGCGTTCCGGCGGATAATTATTATTAACTCCTTCTATAAGCAGATTGCAATAACCGTCTATAGCCGCAAGAGGAGAACGGAGCTCATGAGAAACGCTGGAAACAAAACTGTCTTTAAGTCTGTCAGTTTCTTTGACTTTCACGACCATTTCGTCAAACGTCTGCGCCAAAACGCCTATTTCGTCGCCGCGTTTTATATTGACCTTTACGTCCATATTTCCTTCGCCTATCTGTTTTGCGGCTTTCGCAAGCAGCCTGATAGGCATTATCAACTGTACGGCCATAAAATTTGCGCCGAGTATTCCTAAAATAAAAGCAACAAACGCGGCAATTTTAATTTTCTTTGAAATCGCGGAAATGCCGGCGTCTACTTTTGAATCCATATAATCCAGGGAAAAACCTATGATAATTGTTCCAAGATATTTATCGCGGTAAATAATCGGAGCCGAATACTCAAAAATACGTTCCCCGGTAAGAGATACGTATTCGTCCGTTTTGGCAACATAAGAGCTCCTGACTCTTGTGGCAAAAGCAGAAGCAGTATCGCTATCGTCTCTGGAAGCAAAAACCTGACGGTAACCTGACGCGTAAGACGCATAAACTATCGAAGGTTTATGAATTGTTACTATAGAATTGATAACGCTCGTTATTTGTTCTTCGTCTTCGGATTTCAAAGCTTTTTCGCACATATTAAAAAAAAGCTTGAACGAAGTATCGCGCGACTCTTGAAACTGTTCGGTTAAAAAATCTTTCTGGGCTGAAAAGATGGTATAAGAAACAAAAAAGACAACAAATAAAAGAAGGGCTGATACAGAAAGAGTGAACTTAAGTCTTAAGTTCATATTAAACCTTGTTTAGATTCTATTGAGACGGGGGAAATTTTAATCTGCCGGACAATAATGTCCGGCAGATTTTATTTTATTAAGCAAAAATTAGTCTTTTGCTTCGAGAGAAATTACAATGCCTGAACCAAATTTTTCGGCGATAAAATTATAAAGTAAAGCCACTACAACCGCGCCGACTGACATAATAACGGTATAAAGAACCACAAAAATACACCATGAAAGAAATCTTGCGCCAAAACCAAGTCCTGCCGCCAAATCAGTAGGGAAAATAAAAAATGTAAAAATACCTATAGCAGCGCCTAAAATTGCAAACACCAGCGAAAAAACTTTAATAACAGGCAAAACATCAACCTTCTTAACATCATACTTTGACATTTGAAACCTCCTATTTCTTTTTAAACTTCATTTTTTTTATACTCTGCATTGATTATAACAGAGATATTTTTCATTGTCAACTAAAATTTTTATTTCGCGTATTCTTTCTTCATATCTTCCAAAGATTTAGGAGCATAATCTTTGGCGTGTCCCGCTGTGCCGAAAGCTGTCATCTTAGTTACGATAAGATTTTTCAAAGCGGTTCTTGCGGGTCCCAAATAATCTCTGGGATCAAACTTCTCGGGAGTTTCCGCAAAAACTTTTCTTATCGCCGCGGTAATGGCAAGCCTGCCGTCTGTGTCCACGTTTATTTTTTGCACGCCGAGTTTAATCGATTCCTGAAGACTTGCCATCGGAACTCCCGTGGCTCCCGGCATTTTTCCGCCGTATTTGTTAACTTCGTCTATCAAAGACTGCGGAACCGACGAAGCTCCGTGAAGGACTATGGGAATATCTATTAATGATCTTATTTCTTTTAAAACGTCGAAAGCGAGATTGGCCGCGCCTTTGAACTTATACGCGCCGTGCGAAGTCCCTATTGCTATAGCCAAAGAATCCACTCCGGTTTCTTCAACAAATTTTTTCGCTTCCTGCGGATCCGTCAAATGAATTTGATCTGCGCCGTGGCCGTCTTCAATGCCGCCGAGCGTGCCGATTTCCGCTTCAACGGATACTCCCCTTGCATGAGCGTATTCTACAACGGATTTTGTAACTTTTACGTTGTAATCATAGTCGGAAGGAGTTTTGCCGTCTTCCATTAATGAACCGTCTATCATAACCGAAGAAAATCCGAGTTCTATAGCCTTTATGGCGGAGTCCAAAGAATTGCCGTGGTCCAAATGCATAGCAACCGGAATATCCGGATTTTCAATAACGGCTGCTTTCATCAAATATCCCAAATATGTAAAGTTTGAATATTTTAAAGCTCCTCTCGACGCCTGAATTATTACGGGAGACTGCATTTCTTTCGCCGCTTCCATAATAGCCTGAATCTGCTCCATATTGTTTACATTGTACGCGCCTACGCCGTATCCTTTCTTTTTTGCTTCTTCCAAAATCTGTTTCGCAGGTACTAAAGCCATTTTACGTTCTCCTTTAATTAGATGCATGGATGCTTAGATGAATGGATGCATGGCAACTGCAAGACAGTCGTTATGCATCTGCGCATCCGTGCGTCTATGCCTCGCCTTTCTTCTTAGCAGTTTTATTTTTTATGGTTTTCTTTTTCGTTTGCGCCTGTTCTTCAAATATGCCCATATTTCTGAATTTGAGATATCTGTCTTCAACTATTTCTTTTTTGCTTTTATTTTCATATTCGGAAAGATATTTTATTAAAGAGGTTTTTATGTTTCCGGCGGTTTTTTCAGGATCAAAATGCGCGCCGCCGAGAGGCTCTTTTATCACTTCGTCTATAACTTTCAAGCCTAACAAATCTTTTGCGGTAACTTTCATAGCCTGCGCCGCTTCCTTAGCTTTAGAACCGTCTCTGAAAAGAATAGCCGCGCAGCCTTCGGGCGAAATAACGGAATAATAAGAATTTTCAAGCATCAATACTTTATTTGAAACGCCTATGCCCAAGGCGCCGCCGGAACCGCCTTCGCCTATCACAACGCTTAAAACCGGAACTTTTAAATCGGACATATCTCTCAAATTTCTGGCTATGGCTTCCGCCTGCCCTCTTTCTTCGGCCGCTATTCCGGGATAAGCGCCGGAGGTATCTATAAAAGTTATTATAGGTCTGTTAAATTTTTCGGCAAGCTTCATAACTCTCATCGCTTTTCTGTAACCTTCCGGATGAGCCATTCCGAAATTTCTGTCCATATTTTCCTGCAGGGTTCTCCCCTTCTGATGTCCTATAACCGCTACGGGCTTGCCGTCTATTAAAGCTATGCCGCAAAGAAGAGCCTGATCGTCGCCGAACATCCTGTCGCCGTGAAGCTCGGTAAAATCCTCAAAAATCATTTTTATATAGTCCGAAGAATAAGGCCTTGACGGATGTCTTGCTATCTGTATTCTCTGCCAAGGGGTAAGAGAACCGTATATTTGCTGCCTCAACTCGTCTTTCTTCTTTTCCAATTCGACGATTTGTTTGGACAAATCTGCGTTTTCTTTTTCGGAAGACAATTTTAAATTCTCAATTTTTTTGTCTATATCGATTATAGGCTGCTCAAAATCAAAAGATGTTTCCATGAACCCTCTTATAATGACAAAGTTAAAAGTGAAAAGTGGAAAGTGAAAATTTTTGTTTGTTAATTCCACTTTCAACTTTTCACTTCCCACTTTGTCCGTTTAAAATTTTCCCGAATAGCTTATTTTAAAAATTCTTTCGTTGGGAAATTTATCATCCGCGTCTTTTCCCCAACAATCTCTAATCATAAAATCCAAATCTACGCTGTCCGTTAAAGCGTATCTTATTCCGAAATTAAGCCTTGCGTCCGGAAAATAATTTATATTGTCGTATTCTGCCATAAAAAAAACGTCATCCTGATATATAGGTATAATCGCATTCACAAAACCAAAAACTTGGCTTTTCGAAAAATCGTTCATATTAAGCCCGGCGTCAATCATCAAACCTTCAAAAAACATTTCTCTGCCGGTAACCAAATAAATTCCCCTGCCTTTTTGCAAATAGTCGCCGTCATAATCCGTATTATAAAAATATCCCTGGCCGTCATATCCTATCGCGACTCCGGGCCAAGTCATATTACCGTCATATAATCTTACTTTTACCGACAACTCCGGAACAGCGACTTGCATCTGGTCGTTGCCGATAAAATTAGCAAGCTCCCATGAAACTCCGATATTTAAGATTTTCATAACGCCGAAATTCAGCTTAGTTTGAACGCCGCCGTCTTTAAAAAACCTGAAATCAGCAGCATAAGAACCGTAATTCAATATATTGATGGTAGGGGTATCCATAACATAAAGCCTGTTTTGTAAAGAATAAGAATACGAGACAAAAAACGTAAGAGTTATTAAAGAAAGCGCTATCTTTTTTATCAATTATTTTCTCCCTAATCGCAAAGCCTGCCGGCTTTGCCTTATTTACCTGAAAGTTTAACCTTCAGGGCAACATAAAACTATATTATTGTATAATTTTTGTTTTTTTAAGTCAATTATATTTACAACAATTGATTTATTTTTCAATCAATTTTCAACAATAGCAATTAAAAGCGGCGAAGCGTATATTGCCGCAGGAGTCACAAGTTCTTCATACAACGGAACTTTGCTGCCGTAAACTTCTTTGGTTTTATTTTTTATTGTTTCTTTTGTTAAATCAAAATCCGCCAAAGTCTGTAAAGGGCAAAGTTCGATATTTAAAGCATTGTAAAAAATTTTCCACACGAGTTCCGAGCCGTAAAGAGCTTTGTCCGACCAATCGTATTTAAAATCATAAGGTTTGCCCATGAATTCTTTTATTGTTTGTTCCATTTTTCCCAAAGCTTCTTTAGTCATAACCGTTTCTTCTTCTTTCAGGCGCTTAACGGCATAATGTGATTTCTCCCCTTCTTTTACCCATGCGTTGAGAGGAGTTAATTCCGCAGGCTGGGAAGCTTCAAAAACATACCATTTGTCCCCTATGGAATACAGAACTCCCAAATTATTGTATTTTGCATCCGACAGCAAAGCCGTAAAATCCGAAGCTTTGGATTTTTTGTTTTGAAATATAATATCGCCTTCTTTAAATAAAGACTTGTCTATATCCTTACCGCAGGCTGTAAAAAACGAAAATAAAACAAAAACAAAAAATATTTTAAAAACTTTAAATCCCATTTATTTTCCTGTCGTCAAGAATTTTAATTATTTCTTTTGCAATCTGCCGCGGGGTTTTATTGTCCGCATCAACCGCGTAATCGCAGTTTTGATAAGCTTTTTCGCGTTCTTTCATAAGCCTTTTTATTTCGCTTAAAGAGTTATTACTATTCAGCAAAGGCCTTGAATAATCATTTTTTATCCTTTCATAGACGCTTTGCGCCGAAACTTCAAGATTTATTATTATCCCTTTTTTACCCAAATGCTCAATATTTTTCGGATTTAAAACCGCGCCGCCGCCGCATGAAATCACCGCATTATCTTTTTCGGAAACAGCTTCGACGGCTTCCGCTTCCATCTGCCTGAAAACGGCTTCGCCGTGTTTATCAAAAATTTCCGCTATGGAAACCCCTGCGCTGTCCTCAACAAGTTTATCCGTATCTATAAACTCAAAACCGAGGCTTTCAGACAACTCTTTTCCTACTGCGGATTTTCCGCTTCCCATAAAACCGGTTAATACTATATTCATAAATAACCTTAACGGCAGATGATGGGATGATGAGAAGGTGAGAAGTTGGGTAACAACAAAGACAAAGTCGTTGCTCAACCTCTCAACATCTGCTCATCTCATCTTCTAAATATTTTTCAGCCTTGCTTTATATGCAGCTACGCTTTTTTTCATATCTTCAATACAATCGCCGCCAAACTTTTCTTTTAAAGCTTTGGCTATTTCAACGGCAACCGCCGCTTCGGCTACTATTCCGGCTGCAGGCACAGCGCATACGTCGCTTCTTACGGCCTCGGCTTTTACAGGTTTTTTTGTAACAACATCTGCCGAACGAAGCGGTTTTGAAAGCGACGGAATGGCTTTCATGGTACAGGTTATTTCCACAGACTCGCCGTTTGTCATTCCGCCTTCTATTCCTCCGGCTCTGTTTGTATTTCTGTAAAACCCTTTAACCGGTTTATAAAAAATTTCATCATGCGAAGCCGAACCGGGCAAATAAGCAAATTTTGTTCCTTCGCCTATTTCCACGGCTTTAACAGCCTGAATAGACATTAAACTTTGGGCAAGCCTTCCGTCAAGTTTCAAATCCCACTGCGTATGGCTGCCAAGTCCCGGCATAAGATTTTGAACGACAACCGTAAATTTTCCGCCTAAAGTATCGCCTTTTGAAGCGGCTTTTTTTATGATCTGCATCATTTTTTTGCTTGCAATGTCATCAGGACAACGCACGTAAGACATTTCCGTATCATGCCAAATTTTGTCTTTGGAAACATTGCCGATATCCGCGCTGACGTTTCCTATTTGCAGGGTGTAAGACAAAATATTTATGCCAAACTCTTTTAAAAATTCTTTGCAAACCGCGCCAGCCGCCACCCTTGCCGCTGTTTCTCTTGCGGAAGCTCTTTCCAGAATATCCCTGAAATCAGCGACTCCGTATTTCATAAGCCCAGCCAAATCCGCATGCCCGGGCCTTGGTTTTGTTAAGATTTTGCCGTCCAAATCAACGGATATGGGAGACATCACGCCTTTCCAGTTTTCCCAATCTTTATTTTCAATATATAAAGCTATGGGCGACCCTAAAGTTCTGGCATGGCGCATACCGGACAAAATCCTAACCGTATCGGTTTCAATTTTCATCCGCAAACCTCTGCCGAAACCTTTTTGCCTTCTGGCAAGCTCAACGTCTATATCTTCGGAATCAACCGTAAGCCCCGCGGGAATACCCTCAAGTATAACTATAAGCCCTCTGCCGTGCGATTCTCCGGCCGTAGTAAACCTAATCATTGCATATCCTGCCTGTTAAATTTAGATACTCATATTATATTTTATTTTTAATATTTATTCAAAAAGAAACGGCAAAAGCAATTTTTTAGCCGGCTTTTACCGCTGCTTACTTCATTTCAACTTAATTGTTTTTCAAAAACCTTATGGCCGATTCTACTGTTTGCGCGCCGTATATTTCCATTTTGCCTTTATAATTCAAATTCTTAAGGCTGCCTTTCGGGATTATGGCTTTCTTAAACCCGAGCTTTTCGGCTTCGGCAAGCCTTTCGGCCGCAAAAACCACGGAACGCACTTCACCCGCAAGCCCGACTTCGCCGAAAACTACTAACTCTTTAGGGCATATAAAGCCGGAGTTTGACGAAATTATGGCGCATGCCGCGGCAAGGTCCGCGGAAGTTTCTTTAATTTTTACGCCGCCCGCGATATTTACAAAAACGTCCTGCATTGCAAGCGGCAGGTTAAGCCTGTTTTCTAAAACCGCTATCAAAATCGTAACTCGGTTCGCGTCATAACCGGAAACCATTCTGCGCGGTATCTGAAAATTCGTTCTTGCTGCAAGAGCCTGAACTTCCAAAAGCAAAGGCCTTGTGCCTTCCATTGCGACCGTAACCGTATTACCTGGAGAAGTTTCCGCCCTTTCTCCCAAAAAGATAAGCGACGGGTTTGAAACTTCGGCTAAACCCGAAGCGGTCATTTCAAAAATTCCGATTTCGCTTGTCGGACCAAAACGGTTTTTATAAGCCCTTAAAATTCTGTAAACGTGCTGTTTTTCATTTTCAAAATATAAAACGGTATCGACTATATGCTCCAAAACGCGGGGACCCGCAAGGTCGCCTTCTTTCGTTACATGTCCCAAAAGGAAAACCGTTATGTTTTTGGATTTTGCTATTCTTAAAAGTTCGGCCGCGGTTTCCCTTACCTGCCCGACGGTGCCCGGAGCGCCCGTAAGTTCCGGATGGTAAGTGGTTTGTATTGAATCAATAACCAAAAATTTCGGTTCGATTTTATTTACGGCGTCTATTATATTTTGAAGGTTTGTTTCCGACGCAAGAAAAATATTTTCTTTTTTTACTTTAAGACGTTCCGCCCTTGATTTTACCTGAGAGAGCGATTCTTCACCGGATACGTATAAAACCGTTCCAGCCGAACTTAACGCGTCTGAAACGTGAAGCATAAGAGTAGACTTTCCTATACCCGGAGCGCCGCCAAGCAATATAAGAGACCCGGGGACAACTCCCCCTCCTATCATATTGTCAAACTCTTTCATGCCTGTTTTATAACGCGCAAATTCTTTTACGGAAACGTCTTTGAGTTTCAGGACTTCTGAGGAAAAACCTGTAAGTTGTCTTGAAAGAGAGGTGTTTTTTAAAGAAGCTGAAAATTTCTCTTCGGTAAAACTGTTCCAAGAACCGCATCCGGGACATTTGCCCAGCCACTGAGCCGACTCGTAACCGCACTGCTGGCATAAAAACTTCGTTTTTATTTTTGATTTCATTGTTTTATGATATAAAGTGGAAAGTGACACGCAGTGTCATACTGAGGAAGCCATAGGCTTCCGAATGTATCCATACAATTAAAAAACTGGATTCTTCACTACGTTCAGAATGACTCCACAAGAGTCACTTTTCAAATTTTCACTTTGCCTTTATCTGGAAGCTACTGCCGCCACGCTTATAATCCCGAGAAGCGCCGCCAAATCTTTATCTTTTATTTCAACTTTTACAAAAGGCGTAACAGCGGTTTTATACAAAACGTCCTCAACCATAACTCCCGCGTAAAGCCATTTTGTTATACCCACACGCGCTCCGGCGTCTATTTCAGGTCCTTTCTCTTTTCTGCCCATATTATAAACATTGAAAAAAGTCTGTAAAGTTCTGTAAGGAGCGTATATAGGCTCAAAGAAAGAATAACCCGCTCCGACGCCTGCCGTGCCTCTAATTACGCCGCCGTAAACTTCCGCTTTATTGGATCTGAATCCAATCAAAGCGTCAAGCGTATTTATAATGTCTTTTTCATCCGGATCCGTAACGTCGGCGCTGTTTGCGACGTTGGATATGCCAACGTAGTAAAATTTGTCGTCGCTTGGCATTATGGTAACGCCTACGTCGTTTCTGTATTTTTCGTCTTTTATATTGTATCTGCCGAGATAATCCCACTGAAACTGTAGTCTTCCGGCCCTGCCGATTGTATCCTGCAAACTTTTAACCGTTTCTTTAGCGCTTGCGATTGTTTCTTTTAAATTTTCGCTCATCTGTTTGTCGTTTATCAGCGTCGACATGGTCCCGTCGCCTTCATATATTCTTGCCACTATAATATCGAGCTTTTCGGAAATACCTTTTATACTGGCGATAGAATCGTTAATATATGTCTTGTTATGGTCTGTAATTTGCGCAAGATCGCCTGAAAATTTGTCTATATTGCTTATCGCCGAAGCGATTCTGGCATTTTGAGCCGATATGTTTTTCATAATGAGTTTTAAATCGTAAATAGCGTCGGCAAGATTGGCAAACATATCGCCGTTTTTACCGGATCCGTTAAAAGCTTGGGATATTTTATCGGCAAGGGCGCTTAAAGTATCTTCAATGGAACCGCCCGCCACGGCAGTTATTGTGTCGCCGTCATTAATTCGTTCAAAACTGGGGTCTCCGGGAACTATCTCTATATATTTTGTGCCTATAATTCCCATAGAAACTATCGAGGCTGTCGCGTTTTTATATAAAATGATATCTTCGTTTATGGAAAGGCGCAGCCTTGCCTTGCCGTCTTTAAGCTCGATACCTCTCAATATTCCGACGTCAACGCCCGCTATTTTTACTTTAGCTTTTGACAAAAGCCCCGAAGCGTTAGGAAACAACGCGTAAACATGATAAGTTTTTCCTACCGTAAAACTTCCTACGGTAAATATTGAAACGATAATTGCTATAAGCCCTAAAACTACAAAAATTCCTAACTTTACCTGATCTCTCATGTTTATTCCATTTCCCTAAAAGTTCTGTCCGTTTCTATGGGACCGCGGCTGGAGCCTTCCACAAACTGCCTGACAACGGCATTGTCCGTACGTCTTGTTTCTTCAGGAGTCCCGTTAAAAACAACTTCGCCTTTGTAAAGCATTATTATTCTGTCGGCAATTTTATACGCCGACTTCATATCGTGAGTCACGACTATGGACGTAATTTTTAAATGTTTACGCAAACTTATTATCAAATCGCTTATGACGTCGGTCATTATCGGGTCAAGACCCGTTGTCGGCTCATCGTAGAATATGTTCTTCGGCTGATAAGCTATTGCTCTTGCAAGTCCCGCCCTTTTTTTCATTCCGCCTGAAAGCTCGGAAGGCTTGAGACCTTCGACATTTTTCAAGCCGACCATATCTAAGCATTGCATAACGCGTTTTTTAATTTCATCTTCGTCCAAATCCGTAAGAGTTCTTAGTCCGAAAGCCACGTTTTCCTCTATGGTCAAAGAATCAAAAAGAGCGGATTCCTGAAAAACATATCCCATTTTTTTTTGAGATTCGCGAAGTTCGGTTTTAGAACATTTTGTTATATCTACATTATCTATAAAAATTGAGCCTGAAGTAGGCTTTATAAGACCTACTATGTTTTTAAGCAATATGCTTTTTCCGGTTCCGGACTGACCTATTATGACAATCGTTTCGCCGTCTTTTACTTCAAGATTGACGTCGCGAAGCACGCGTTTTAAACCGAACTGTTTACATAGCCCTTGTACTTTTATCATTCAATTTCCCGTATATTCTAACAAACTTTAACGACAATTAGTAGCTGTTGTCTAATCAATTCCCAATGCCATCAGCAGCGCGGACAAAAAGTAATCCGAAACTAAAACCAACACCAAAGACGTCATAACGGAACTCGTTGTAGCTTTTCCGACTCCTTCCGCTCCGCCTTCCGTGGAAAACCCTTTATGGCATGCTATGCTTACGATAATAAACGCGAAGAAAAAAGATTTTATGAAACCGTGGAGAAACGTTCCTATTTCCATAAAATCCAAAACGTCGCCCCAGTAAACCGCCGGGGATACGTCCCATGAATGTACCGTCACTATAAGTCCGCCGTATATGCCTATAATGTTTGCAAAAACAGTAAGAAGCGGCAGCATCAAAATACATGAAACAAATCTGGGAACTGCCAAATATTTTACCGGATTTGTGCCCAGAGTATACAAAGCGTCAAGCTGCTCGGTAACTTTCATGGTCCCGATTTCCGCGGTAATCGCAGCGCCGACTCTGCCGGCGACTACGACAGCCGTAAGAACGGGGCCAAGCTCAAGAACGAGTGAAAACCCGAGTATTGTGCCTACGTAAACAGGCTCGTTAAAAAGATTAGCGGTAGAAGTTCCGACCTGAAGCGCTAAAACCATTCCCGTAAAAAAAGAAGTAAGAAGTATAATCGGAAACGACCGCCATCCCATTTCCACCATCTGGGACATAGTGCTTTTTAAAGGAATTTGTCCCTTTAATATCCAAAAAAAAGTCTCGCCTGTCCTGTTGGCGTAAAGACCTACGCCGTTTAAAAAAGAATAGACAGACTCCAAAGAAAACTTTGCAGTTTTCCTTGCCAACCGTCTTGCTTTCGCAATTTTTACAATATTTTCGTTAACCATAGTTTTTAAAGACAAAGTTCAAATTTCAAAGTGCAAAGTTCAAATAACTTATTCTCGTTTTGCGAAAATCTAAAATCCATTTCGGCTTTGCCGAAATACAAAATTTCAACTTTGAACTTTACACTTTTAACTTTTTATTTTATACGACTATCCTCGGCACTCTCGGAGATATTGCGCATGTAATTTCATAACTTATCGTATCCTGTATCTTTGCGAGTTCGTCCGCTTTTATCTGTTCTTTCCCCTGCGCGCCTATGAGAACGACTTCGTCGCCATAACAAACGCCCTTTACGCCCGTAACGTCTATCATCGTCGTATCCATAGTCACTCTTCCTGCTATGGGACATCTTTTGCCGCGCACAAGAACGTCGCCTTTATTCGACAAAAGCCTGCTGTAGCCGTCGGCATAACCCACGGGAATAGTAGCTATGACGGATTCTCTGCTTGTAACGTAAGTTCTTCCGTAGCTTACGCAAAAACCAGACGGAACGCGTTTCAAAAAAGTTATTTTGGTTTTCCAAGTCAAAACGGGTTTTAATTTTATAAATCTCTCGGAGGATTTAAAAGAACTTAAGCCGTAAAGGCTTATTCCCGGACGAACCATATCGAGATGAGTTCTTTTGTCTCTGAACAACGCCGCTGAATTTGCGGCGTGCGCGATAAATTTCAAACCTAAAACGGAACGCGCGTATTTTACGACTTTCGAAAAAACGTCAAGCTGGGCGCGCGTAAAAACCGGGTCAGTGTCGGCAACGGCAAAATGCGTGTACATTCCGGTCATATTTATTTCAGGCGTCTGGGCGACTTTTTGAAGTATTCCGTAAGCCGCTTCGGGAAGTGCGCCGATTCTTCCCATGCCCGTATCTATTTCCAAATGGAAGCTTAGCTTCTTATTTAAACGAACGGCTAAATCTTCCAGAGCCGTTATACCCGTCATGTTTGAAATCGTAGGAGTTAAAGAATGCGCCACCGCGACTTGCATATTATCGAGAGGAAATATATTTCCCAAAATTAAAATATTGCTTTTTATTCCCGCTTCACGGAACTGAATTCCTTCTTCAAGAGAAGAAACTCCTATATATGCAACGCCCGCTTTTTGGGCTTCTTTTGCAAGGGCTACCCCGCCGTGTCCGTAAGCGTTGGCTTTTATCACGGGCATAATTTTTGTGTCTTTAGCCAGATAATCTTTTATTTTTTTCAGGTTAAAATGAAAATCGCTTTTATCTACCTCGACCCAGTTTTGGCGAAAAAAAACCTGAGGTCTCTTTTTTAAAGAAACAACGCCAGGTTTTTCAGTCAAACAATTTTTTTCGTTTTTGACACTTGCGTTTTTTGCGCCGGCAGGCGGCGGTTGAGTTTTCATTTTTTCCTCTTTAAAAAATACAATTAGTAATTACTCATTATTCGTTGCCGTAATCGGTTCTGCCGCTCGGGTTTGAAAATTTTGTAAACTCGCTTTCAAATATCAGCGGAAGTTTTCCGGTAGGACCGTTTCTCTGTTTTCCTATAATAACGGTTGCCGAATTTTTCAAATCCGTATCATCCGGTTTATAGTAGCCTTCTCTATGGATAAACGCCACAACGTCCGCGTCCTGTTCTATGGCTCCCGAATCTCTTAAATCGGAAAGCTGCGGTTCTTTATTTTGTCCTCTGTCCTCGGTTTTTCTTGAAAGCTGCGAAAGAGCTATTACCGGAATTTTCAGATCCCTTGCCAAGCCTTTAAGAGATCTTGAAATTTCCGCGACTTCAAGCTGCCGGGATTCGACGTTTCTGCCGGAGCCGCGCATAATCTGTATATAATCTATTACTATCAGAGCCAACGGAGTTTTTTTGGATTCAAGTTCCGTAGCAAGCCTTCTTGCTCTTGAACGGAGTTCTATAACGCTTAAATCCGAACTGTCTTCTATATAAATAGGCGATTCCGCTATTTTGTGAGCCGCGCCCGTAAGCCTGCTCCAGTCTGAAGGCTGAAACCTGCCTTTTCTTAAATCATGGGCGTTTACTCTTGCAACCGCGGACAAAAATCTCATAACCAGAGCCTCTTTAGACATTTCAAGCGAGAATATCGCGACGGGTTTTTTCTCTTCAAGCGCGACGTGCTCCGCTATATTTAAAGCAAAAGAAGTTTTTCCCATTGACGGGCGGGCGGCAAGAATAATAAGCTCCGAGTTTTGAAGTCCGGCGGTTTTCGCGTCAAGCTCGGTAAAACCCGTGCGAAGGCCGGGAATATCTTTTTTATCGGAATGAAGTTTTTCAATAATTTTAAGAGTAGGTCTTACCAGATCGGAAACCTTAGAAAAACCCTTATCGTTTTTCGTTTTGGATATGTCAAACAAAGACGCCTGGGATTTATCTAAAATTTCATCGGGAGAATATTTTTCGTTGAAAGCTTCGGTCACTATTTCCGAACCCGTATTTATAAGGCGCCGGAGTATTGCTTTGTCGCGTATTATATTGGCATAATGCTCGACGTTTGCCGCAGTCTGAACCGAATCTATAAGAGACGTAAGATAAGAAACGCCGCCCGCTTCGGCAAACATACCGTTTTTTTTGAGCCTGTCGGAAACGGTGATTATGTCTACGGGCTGGTTTTCCAAAAAGAGGTCTCTGGCTGTTAAATAAATTTGTTTGTGGATTTCTTTGTAGAAGTCGTCGGCGTTTATTACGTCGGCAAGTTTAATGACCGCCTCTTTTTCTATAAGCATCGCGCCTAAGGCCGCCATTTCGGCGTCTATAGCCTGAGGAGGTACCTTCTCAATAATAGTAGAATTTGCCATAAATAAACCTGTTCAGAGAATAGAGTATAGAGAAAAGAGAATAACATTTTAAAATCTATTCTCTCTTCTCTATTCTCTGCAGTTCTATTCTTTCTCGCCTATGACGGAAAGTTTTATTTTCGCAGTAACTTCCGGATGAAGCCTTACGTTTATTTCGTAATTTCCGGTTTCTTTAATATTGTCGGAAAGCAAAATATCGCGTTTGTTGACTTTAAACCCCTTATCTTCGAAAATTTTAGCAAGGTTTGCGGTCGTTACGGATCCGAACACTTTTCCGTTTTCGCCTATCTTAACTTTAACGCTGAATTCTTCGGCTGAAATTTTTGCAGCCGTTTCTTTCGCGGCATTAATTATTTCTTCGCGCTGTTTTTCAAGTTTTACTCTTTCTCTTTCCCAAATCTTGAGATTTTGAGCGTTAGCTTCCATAGCAAGATTCTGCGGAACAAGATAATTTCTTGCAAAACCGGGCGAAACTTCTTTAACTTCGCCTTGGCGTCCGACATTAGTAATGTCGGACCTTAATATGACTTTCATTTTTCCTCCGATTTTAAAGACAAAGTTCAAAGTGGAAATTGAAAAGTGAAAATATTGTATTTCGGCTTTGCCGAAATCTATTATAGGTTTTCGTAAAACGAAAACTCATGATTTGCACTTTACACTTTTAACTTTTAACTTTTAACTTTTTATTTCAGTTAACCGTAAACGGCAAGAGCGCAAGCATTCTGGCTCTTTTTACCGCCGTGTCCAGTTCTCTCTGGTGTTTCGCGCATGTGCCGGTTATGCGCCCGGAAAGGATTTTTCCTTTTTCGGTTACAAAAGCCCGCAACAGGCTTAAATTCTTGTAATCTATTTCAATTTTATCCGCGCAGAAACGGCAGACTTTCTTTCTTATCGGACCGCCCTTTTTAAACTTTCCGCCCGGACGCCCTTGGCCTTCGGCGTTTTGCGCGCCGTGAGGTTTAGGTCCTGCAGGTTTTTTATTAAATGCCATGATTATATCCTTAATTTTTTAATTTGTCATTCTGAACGAAGTGAAGACTCCAGAACTTTTAATCCTTCGGCTTCGCTCAGGACAGGCTTCTGGATGTTTCGACTACGCAGCAAAGCTGCTTCGCTCAACATGACAAGCAACGACTTAAAACGGTATGTCTTCATAATCGTCGTCATTGCCGCTTGACGTGGCAGGAGTTTCCCCGACGCCGGAAGAATCATCGGCAAGTTTCGCGCCTATAGCAGCCGATTCCTGTTTTACGATTGACAAAAACTGTACCCTTGAAGCTATAACTTCAAGACGGCTTCTTTTTGTTCCGTCGGTTCCTTCCCACTTATTGGTCTGAAGTCTGCCTTCAACGTGCACAGGAACGCCTTTTTTCAAACGTTCGCCGCACCTTTCAGCCATTTCTCCCCAAACCACAATCGGAACAAAAGTAGGGTCGCCGTCTTTCCATTCGCCGGTGGCTTGATCTTTAAATCTTCTGCTCATCGCTATGTCAAAAGAACAAACCGCTTTCCCGGTGCCGGTGCGTCTAAGCTCGGGATCTCTGGTAAGCCTTCCGACCATCATCACGCTGTTTTGTTCAGGCAAGCGGAGATTGCTCTGTTGTTGGTTCATCTTGTTTTACCTCCGGAGCCGCCGGCGCAGCCGCTTTGGCAGCAGGCTTTGCGGCAACTTTTTTCTTTTCAATCTTAACCGTAAGAAATCTTATGACTCCGTCGTTAAGCCTTAAAAAGTTTTCAATCGCCCCGATCATATCGCCTTCGCCGCTCAATTCCATATAAACATAGCTTCCTTCGCGGAATTTGTTAATAGGGTAAGAGAGTCTTTTCTTTCCGAGCTGTTGTACGGTTTTTACGATTCCTTTGGAAGATTCGACGATTTTCGAAACTTTTGCGGTAAGTTCTTCAACTTTTTCAACCGGGAGTTCTGGGGAACAGATAAAAGTGCTTTCGTAGTTCATTATTTACACCTCCTTTTTGGATTTCCTCAAAGGCGCAATTGCCTTGAGGGTTAGCCTTATGCCATGCATAAAGCAAAGTAACGGTCAATTGACCGTTGAATTACTATACAAAACTTTTATTATTTTTGCAATCTTCAAACAGACGCTTGGAGCAGAGCCGTCAAACTTCGCTCTAAATTGAAACGAATTTTACCTTAACGCCTTCGATATTTTCAAGTTTTTTCGTAAATTCATAAATCTTTTCGGCGGCCGAAACAAGTTCAAGTATTATAATTCCGTTGTCGGCGCACGCATTATTATTTTCGTGTAAACCAAGCCTTATTTTTATAAGACACCCGAAATCCGTAAAAACTTCCTGCACTTTAACCGCCGTTTCTTTTCTTTTTGCCAAAGACACAATCAAAATATCAGCCATTGCTGCCTCCGTTTATTTTTTCAAATCCAGCAATTCGCTTACGGTAACAAGTTCATATCCTTGAGCCTTAATTTCATCTATAAAATCGCCTAAAAAAGAAAGAAGCCTCTCATTGTAATTTAAATCGTGCATAAGAAAAATAGCTCCTCCTTTTATTTTTCCGGCGTACTTCTTACGCATCTCTTCGGCTGTAAGTTTCCTGTCCCAATCGCAGCCGAAAGTCCAGTTTATTATTTTATATCCGCTTTCCGAAACTACTTTTTTAGCGTCGTCTTTTGAATAACCGTATGGAAATCTTACAAGATACGGCTTAACACCCGTATTCTTTTCTATAATTCTTTCCGCTTTCAAAAGCTCGTCTTTCATTTTTTCGTATTTATCCTCTTTTTCATACTTAAAAAAGCTGATATGCGAATACATATGGCTTTGAACTTCGTGCCCGGCTTCAAAAACTTCTTTCGCGAGTTTAGGTTTTTTTTCCACCTGGCTGCCAAGCATAAAAAAAGTGGCTTTAACGTCTTTTTCTTTTAGTATTTCCAATATTTTTTCCGTAGCGGCTCCGGGGCCGTCGTCAAAAGTAAGGGCGATTTTTTTAGAATTTTCAGGTCCGTCCGTATAAAAAATTTTATTTTCCGCAAAACAGACCGCGCAGCATAACAATAAAATAAAAACAGTCAGGCGTTTCATTTTTCAATCCTTTTAAAAGCGTTATACCCTATAGAAAAAATAACGGCTAAAAAACACAAATTGACAAGAACTATAAAAATGAAATATTTTACAAACAGAATCTGCGAATAAGAACCGGCATAGAACAATCTTACGGGCTGCATAAGTATCAATATGTTTACTATTATGACAAAAAACGAAAAAAGCATAAAAATAAGACCGCCGAGCGAAGATTCTATCTGCGGAATGCTCGAATAATTAAATTTCGGCAAAATCGCGCCTATGGAAACCGAAGCGCAAGCTATAAGCGCGGTTACAAATACCGTAGCCGAAACGGTAATTAAAAAAACAGGGTAGGATATGGACATCATATAATTGGTCACGGCAATTAAAACAATAGAAACTACGCATACGGAAAACGAGCCGAACAATATTTTTTCCGTAAAAATTTTAAATTTTTTGACCGGAATAGTAAACAAAAACCAAAAACTGTCTCCTTCAAGGCTTATAAGAGGAAAAGAAAGCCTTAAGGCCACGGCCGTAGCCACAAACCAAACAAGAGCGCAGTTTACCAAAGACATGGTATTATGCATTTTAATAGTCTCAAAAGACAATTTATACATGCTGAAAAGATATACAAGAACTATTGACGCTATAATTAAAACCTGCGACCATTGTCCGGAATCCCTGAAAAAAACTTTCATGTCTTTTTTCAAAAGAGACGAAAAAGCGGAAGAAACGCCGTAATTCTCTTTTTTTATTCTCGACGGCGCGAAAGCCTGTCCTTCGTCCAATCCGTCGACAAAATATTTTTTTGCAAGAAATTTTAAACCGGCCCACATAAAAGCCGCTCCGACTGAAAGCATAAAAAAATAAAACAACACTTTGCCTAAATTTTCAGCCGCAAGACCGAAAATCGCGCCGGCGTACCACCATGAAGGCAAAAATTTCGCCGTAGGAGAGTCAAGATAGCTCAAATACTGGGACAAAAGGGCAAAACCTTCCGTACTTATAAGTTTCTCGGAATAGGTAAGCCTTAAAACTACAATGAGCGCCGTAAAAAAAACAGCTCCGGTTACAAAAATTATGTTTCTTATTTTTGCCTTCGGAAAAAACTTCATTATTACAACCGAAAAAGCCGTGCCCGTAAAACTTGCCGACGCTAAAAACGGGACGGCAAAAACCAACGAACATACGTAAAACCAAATCCCGGCGCCTTTAACAACCGCAAACGCGATAAGAAAAGGCATTAAACCGGCCAAAACCATCCACGAGGCGTAAAAAAAAGCGTTTAAAACTTTAAAAGAAAATATATCGCCGGTTTTTAGCGGAAGAGACAAAAGAAGTTTCAAATCCTTTCCGAAATAAATCGA
The DNA here is from genome assembly GCA_009781315.1 of Candidatus Endomicrobium embiratermitis. Taxonomy (GTDB): domain Bacteria; phylum Elusimicrobiota; class Endomicrobiia; order Endomicrobiales; family Endomicrobiaceae; genus Endomicrobium; species Endomicrobium embiratermitis. The sequence continues at coordinate 83,328 of WQYI01000008.1, forward strand.
AGAAAAAGAAACTATAACCGATGAAAGAGCGGTCATCATAAAAGCGGCAAGAAAAAACAACGACGTTATTTTATTGACCAACAAAGGTCCGGCTACAGCTACGGAATTAACGTATTTCAGCAAAGAATAAGACGCGGCGTAAATTATTAAAACGAGGTTTATGCCTATGAAAATAAAAAACGCGGCCTTTAAATCTTCCGAAAATTTCAGCGAAGAAATCTTATTTTTCAAAGACAGGAATGATATTTTAAAAAGATATAGCATTAAATTCCGTCAAACGTTTTTATTTTTCCGTTTGCCTCATCGGTTTTCTCGAAAAATCTTGCTAGTACTGTGTCCGTGCTCTCCGTTGTTGTCATTCCGGCGAAAGCCGGAATCGATTGTTGCTAAAAATATTTTTTATTCCTTATGTCTTTTAACGGCTAACGTGGATTCCGATTTTCATCGGTATGACAAATGAGGGTTTTTCAAGAGACCCCTTCGGTAATGTCAAGATACACGGACTCCAAATCGGATTGCGAATCCACACGTTTTTGCAGATTTTCAAAAGTATCCAAAGCTAAAATTTTACCGCCGTTTATAATGCATATTCTGTCTGAAAGTTTCTGGGCAATGTCTAAAACGTGCGTGCACATAAAAATTGTCGTGCCGTTTCTTGCGAGTTTGGCAAAAATATCTTTTACAAGCTTAGCGCTTCTGGGGTCAAGCCCGACAAGCGGCTCGTCAAGAAACATTATTTCGGGGGCATGCAGCAAAACGCCTGAAATCACGAGCTTTTGTTTCATTCCGTGTGAAAAAGAATCTATTATTTCGCTTGAACGCCCGTCTAATTCAAACATTTCAAACATCTCGGGAATCATTTTTTGCTGTTTTTCGACCGGAACTTTATACACGTCGCCTATCATGCGCATATATTCAAAAGCCGTCAAATAAGGATAAACGTAAGGCTGGTCCGGAACAAAGCCTATTTTGCTTTTTATCTTGTCTATATCGCGCGAAACATTCATTCCCAAAACCGAAACTTCTCCGCTTGAAGGCTTTAAAAGACCGGTTAAGATTTTGACCGTAGTGGTTTTACCGGCGCCGTTAGGCCCTAAAAAAGCGAATATTTCGCCTTTTTTTACGTCGAAACTTATGTCTTTAACAGCCTCAAAATCGCCGTACTTCTTAACGAGATTTTTTACTTCAATGGAAATTACTTCATCCATAACATAACTCCAGACAAAAGCGTTAAAAGCCCCGCATTTACAATCTGCATCCAAAAATTGTCGTTTATTTTCCACGGAATTGCTTCTACAACCGTAGCGATAAGCGCTCCAGCTAAAGCAAATTTCCAATTAAAAATAAATAATCCGGCGATAAAACAAACCACAAAACAGGAAATACTTCCTTCAATGCTTTTTCCGGCAAACGATTTATGTTTCCCTAAAGTTTTGCCGACAAGCGCGGCAGCGGAATCGCCTAAAGCCAGATACAAAAAACTTGCCAGCACCATGTGTCTGTTCTGAAATAAAATGATTGTAATCAAAGCGCCCGACAAAGTTCCTATAAGCCCGCTGACTTTTTTTGCCTCTTCAGGCCTGTAAAAACCTTTAAAGTTATTGCAAAAAAAATTGTTGCATACGGGAACTTTAAATCTTAAAATTTCAAGGATAATTACCAAGGCAATCGCTATACTTAATCCCCATATTACGACGGGTTTTGGAAGATACCAATATCCCAAAACGTATATAAGCGTACACAAATGGAATCCTTTTCTTTTCAGCTCGTCTTTTGGAACGCTAACCATATTTCCGCTGCTCCCATACATATAAATTTATAAAACGACAAAATATTGCGACAACTTTCTGTTGCCAGTTCCCAGATATTTATTTCTTCGGGAAAAGCCAAAGCCATAAGCAACCCGAATACCAAGACATTTACCGCGGCAATTACGACATAAGAGAAAAAAACTCCGTAAACTTTTAAATCCGGCTGCCCTATGCCTAAAATATATATTGTCAAAGCTACATGAAAAGCTATAAAAAAACCGGTAAGAAACAGGAAATATCCGTAAAAAAGCCTTATATCCGCAATCCAGCCGAGCATTATGTATATTATTATTAAGGCAAAAACATATATCGGAAACATATACGGAGCCAGAGTTATCCATATATTATCTTTTGTCAAAACAACGCTTCCTGATTGTTTGCCGACATTAAATCTTTTTATTCTCGCGCCGCTGAGCAGCCCCGCGACGGCGTGCGAAAGTTCATGCCCGAAAATATAAGTTCTCAAGGGTTTGTAAAACGCTATCTGAAACAGGATATAACAAAATATACCGGCCCAAAAAGGCATATGTCTGTTTCCGCTTGCCGCGGAAAACGATAAAAAACTTTTAATCAAAGTATATGCCGCGGCCGCAACAGCCGGAATAAAAAAAAGCGCGGTTATATTTCTTATTATTTTAACCATTTGCACAGATTCTATATAATTTAAAGACTAATTAAAACAACTTATTTCACAAAGCGTTATCCGGCGTTTTCGATTCTATAAAATAATTTCTGAAATACAGACCCGTATCGGCAAGAACCAGGACAAAATTCAGCGCATACAAAATTATCACGTAGTCAAAATTGTAAAAAATTTTATGAATTATGCCGCACGAGTATCCGATTATCACAATTATCAGAAACCACAGGCTTTTGCCTTTATTGCTTCTCGACTTATAAGATTTATGTATTGAAAAAGGCCACGCAAATCCGAAACAGATCATCATTATAGCTTCAAAGATACTCAATTTATTTTACCCCTTATTAACTGCAAAGTGAAAAGTGAAGAGTGGAAAGTTAAAAAATGAACCTCCACGGGCTTACGCCCGTGGTATCAGCCTATTGCAAACAAAGTTTGACCTGAATCTTCTCTACCTTGATTTTCAATGTACTTCTTTATTATTTCCTCATTAATTCCTATA
>WQYI01000009.1 GCA_009781315.1 Candidatus Endomicrobium embiratermitis
CCCGCCTAATAACTGCGCGTTTGCCATTAATGCCAATTCTCCCGCCGTTATGCTGCTTGTTCCCGTAAAGTATGTCCCTGTTACTGCCGTCGTTCCCGCGTTTTGCGTATACAATCCGCTAAATCCGCTGTTATTGCCTGTTAGCGTAAGCACTCCTGTTGAACTGCTTTCTTTCGTTATATTGCCGTTGCCGGTTATATTTCCGCTAAATTCTAAATTACCGGCCGTTGTTATTTCAAGCAACCCGCTGTCGTATATTCCTATTGTTCCCGTTGACAAAACCGCTCCGTCGGCTAGTTCCAATACTCCTGCTGTTATGTTGCTTGCTCCCGTGAAATAATTACCAGTTACTACCGTTTTACCTGCGTATTGATTAAACATTCCTCTGAAACTGCTGTTGTCCCCAGTTATATTCAAGTTCGCTGCATTATCCTTATTTATTACTCCGGTTCCGCTCACCAAGTTTGTTCCCATACTCAAGGCATTATCCATATTTATATTCATCACGCCTGCATTCCCCAAGTATATATTCCCACCGGATATTGCCGCTTGCCCGTTAAAGTTTATTTCTCCCGCCGCTATACTGCTTATTCCCGTAAAATAGTTACCCGTTACTACCGTTTTGCCTGCGTATTGATTAAACATTCCGCTGAAACTGCTGTTGTCCCCGTTCAGCGTCAACGTTCCCGTATTTGTCGCCTCTTTATTTATTGTCCCGTCTCCTAATATGTTGCCGTCAAACGTTAAATTGCCAAGCGTTGTTATTTCAAGCAAGCCGCTGTCATATATTCCTATCGTTCCCGTTGACAAAACCGCTCCGTCGGCTAGTTCCAATACTCCAGCCGTTATGCTGCTTGTTCCCGTAAAATAATTTCCTGTTACTTTCGTGTAACCTGCGGTTTGATTAAATAAACCCGCATAACCCGAATTGTCTCCGCCAAGATATATGTTTGCCAAATTATTGATTGTTCCGCTTCCCGCTATTCCGCTGCTGATTACTACATCGCCTGCTCCGGTTATATTTATTGTCCCGGTATTATAAATATCGCTGCCTGATGCCGCGCTGTTGTTTATAAATGTTATGCTGCTTCCAGCTGCTGTCTCAAAATTTATCAATCCTGCATTGTATATCGCTCCGCCCGATGATGACGCTATATTACCGTCAAAAATGAATTGCCTCGCATCGCTAGCAATGACTGACATATTTGCACTCAATGCATTGTATATCGCTCCGCCATATACCGCCGTATTATCATTAAATTGTGAATTGTTAATTGTTATTTGTTCATTGCCATTAAAAATTGCTCCGCCGGCATTTGCCGTATTTCCCGCAAAAGTCGCGCTGTCTATTGTCATCTCTCCCGCATATGTCGCTATCGCTCCGCCGGAACTTAATGCCGTGTTATACGTAAAATAGACGTTTTCTATTGTCGCCGTTGACAGCGCGCTCGTCTGCAGTATCACCGAACCTGAATTGCTTGTGTCGCTTCGGGTCGCGCTTGCCTGCGTTACCGTCAAATTCCTTAACGTAAAGTCCGTCGCTGAACTTAGCGTAAACAAATAGCTGCTGCCAGTGCCCGGTATCTCTCCGGATATTACCCAATTGCCCGCGTCATCGCCGTTTCCACGAACCAAAAATTCTCCCCAGCCCGTATCCGTAAACGCCCGGTCTATATTATATAAAGACACGTCTATCAAATAAGATCTGTCTCCCACAGCCATATTCGCGTCATATAGCGTCATTCCTTCTCCCAACACTCTTACATATATGCTCTGATAATTATTCGTCGCTACCCACAACTCATAGGTATACGCGCTTGACGCCGATCCCATTGTTATCGTTGAAATATCCGTCCTAAATGTTAACCCGCCGGACAATACTTGCGTATAGTAATCATAGTTGGTCGTCAAAGACAGATCATCGCCAAAATATAGCCGGATGCTGTCAAGTATTCCTAATTCCCCGGTACCGGCGCCGTTTGATACCAATTTATCCGAAACCAAACTGAATGATGATGTCCCTATTTCCTCAAACCCTATTCCGAACCTTAACTTGCTGTTTGTCGCAGTAATGTCGTCAAACGTTATCGTCCTTGTAGAATTCCCCGCGCTCGTTATGTCTATTATGGAATCCGTAAAAGTATAAATTGACGCTCCGCTGTAATCCGTCGAACCAAACACTACATACGCATTGTCAAACGCAACTGTGTTTATCTGCCCGTTGTCTATTTTCTCCGCTAAATTGTAATGGGCGTATATATCGGCGTCGCTCACCGACGAATCTAGCCCGAAATTTGCTGCCGCTCCATACCCGGTAAAATTTATTTTGCTATTGTCTATCGTCTGTGCCGTGCTTGATTCTATCGTAGTCGTTGAAACCGTGTTTAACCCGTAATGATTTAATATTGCGTTTGTTGAAAGATTCACACTGTAATACACGCTGCCGCTTGTTATGTTAAGCACGCTGTCGGATATCGTGTTTATACCGCTAAACATTATCCCGTCCGCCGTTACAGTAGTTGTTCCTGCATATTGGTTAAACACTCCGGTAAAACCGCTGTTATCGCCGGTTAATGTAAGCGTGCCGGCTGACGACAATTCCTTATTTATATTTCCGTCTCCGGTTATATTGCCGCTAAACTCTAAATCGCCGTATGTCGTTATTTCAAGTAACGCGCTCTCATATATTCCTATTGTTCCCGTTGACAAAACCGCTCCGTCGGCTAGTTCCAATACTCCCGCCGTTATACTGCTTATCCCCGTAAAATAATCCCCGCTTACCAGTGTCATTCCTGCATACTGCCTGTAAATACCGGTAAATCCGCTGTTATCTCCTGATAACGAAAGCATGCCGGTCGACGACAATTCTTTATTTATTTCTCCGTCGCCTGTTATATTGCCGCTAAACTCTAAATCGCCGCCGGTCGTTATTTCAAGCAATGCGCCGTTATATATTCCCAGTTCTCCTATTGACAGGCTCGCTCCGTCGGCTAGTTCCAATACTCCGCCGGTTATGCTGCTTATTCCCGTAAAATACGCGCCTGTTACTTCCGTATAGCCGGCGCTTTGATTAAACGTTCCGGCGTATCCGGAATTATTTCCGCCTAAATATAAATTTCCCGCTGTCTTGTTTATCGTCCCGCTTCCTGTTCCTGCTATCCCGCTGCTTATTACTATATCGCCCAGTCCTGTTATATTTATCGTCCCGACATTATATATGTCATTTCCTGCCAGCAATGCTTTATTATTTACAAACGTTATGCTGGAGCCTTCGCTCGCGTTTAAGACGACTAAGCCGGCATTGTATATTGCTCCGCCGAAAGAGGAATTTGCGGTATTGTTCGCAAATATTTCGCTTATTCCTCCGTTTGCTTCCACGTATACAGATGAGCCCGCGGCGTTATATATGGCTCCGCCGGAAGTGTCCGCATAATTACCGACAAAGTTTGAATTAATGATTGTCAGCTGTCCGTTGACGTTATTTATAGCTCCCCCGGCGGCTTGTCTGACAAAATTCCTCAACTCCAAATCCCTTATTGTCACGGACGAGCCGTCCAGCGTCAATCCCAAATTCTGTATACCGCCGGAATCTATTATATACGTCTGCCCGTTATAACCTGCCAGCGTTATGTTTGTCGCTGTCACAGGCAGCGTTGCAAACGCGTTTCTATCCGCTGTGTCAAATAAACCCGCCGTTACATTTTCAGCTAAATATATTGTTTCTCCGGATACCGCATTTATCGTATAACTTACTAACGTATTCCACGGCAATGCTCCGGTTAATAACCAGCCTGTCCAGCCGTCCGCGTCTTGGCTCCATTTAAAACGGTATCCCATTCCGTATAAACTGTCGCCGGTTATATTGTTCGTCGAAAATACTACGGACTGCCCGTTAGTCAGATAATCCGCCGACATTATCGACGTTGAACTCCCTACCACCTTAACTGCCGCTGCTGTCACCGTCGTCACATGCAAACGGCTGTTCGCGGTCAGTGTTGTTGTCGTAGTTTCTATAAACAATGTCAGAAGACCTTTTCCTCCCTGATTCCAATCTACTTCCAAGCCCAACAGACCGCTTCCCATGTTTAATGCGTCTAACACTGCGCTCGTCTCGAAATACACTTGGCCGCCGCCGTATATTCCCATTGTCCCGCCGTTAACTAATGTTGCAGCGTTTATGTTTAAAACTCCCGCGTTTATTCTTGATATTCCAGTAAAATATTTTCCGCCGTTTACTATCGTTGTTCCCGCGTTCTGCGTAAAGGTTCCGTTGAATCCGCTGTTGTCGCCGGTAAGCGTCAACGTTCCCGTTGCCGAAAGATCTTTATTTATATTTCCGTTGCCCGATATGTTTCCCGTAAACGTTAAATCGCCGTCCGTCGTTATATCTAACAATCCGCCGGAATATATGCCGATTGTTACGGCGCCGACGCTTGCTCCGTCGGCAAGTTCCAATATTCCGCCCGTTATGCTGCTTATTCCCGTAAAATAACCGCCCGTTACTTCCGTATAGCCCGCGCTTTGATTAAACGTTCCGGCGTATCCGGAATTATCGCCGTCTAAATATAAATTTCCCGCTGTTTTGTTTATCGTCCCGCTTCCGGCAATTCCGCCTGATATTACTATGTCGCCGCCTCCGTCAATCGTTATCGTTCCGGCCGACGTCTGATATATATCATGCCCGTAAACTGCGTTTAACGCGGAATTGTCGATGAAATTTATTGAGATTCCTTCACTCGCGCTTAGGACGACCGAGCCGGCATTATATATTGCTCCGCCTGACAACGCGGAATTGTTGCTGAAATTTACGGATTCCGCGTCCGCGCCCAGAATGAGAGAACCGCCCGCATCATTATATATCGCTCCGCCCGAAGACACCGCGATATTGTCTTCAAATTGCGAATTATTAATTATTAATCCTTCATTGACGCTATATATCGCGCCGCCGGCATTCGCTTCGTTTCCCATAAACAGCGCGTTTGATATCGACATTTGTCCCGCATACGTCGCTATCGCGCCGCCGGAACTCGCCGCTGTGTTATATGTAAAGTATACGCCCTCTATCGTCGCCGTTGACTGCGCGTTCGTCTGCAATATTACCGCTCCGGATTCACCCCATTCGATCCTTGTCGGGCTTGCTGGGTCTGTTATCGCGGTCGCGCTTGTCACGGTCAAATACTGCAGCGTAAAATCTGTCGCTGAACTTAACGTAAATAAATAACTGCTTGTGCCGTTAATATTAGTATCCGTGCTTACTATCACTCCCGATATCACCCAACTGCTCGGATCATCGTCAACGTCGTCGTTTCCAAAAACTAAAAAAGTTCCTTGGCTCGTATCCGTAAATATTCCGCTTATATTGTAAGTATCGACGTCTATCAAATATTGCCTGTAACCTTCCTGCAAATTTGATATGTATAATGATGTCGACGAGCCGTCCGAGTTTACATATATGCCCTGAAGATCCTCGGCTACCCACAACTGATAAGAACGCCTGTTTGACGCCGTTCCTATCGTTATCGTCGAGATATTATTCTGAAACGTTAATCCGCCGTATAACACTTTCGTATAGTAGTCGTAGTTAAGCGTCAAATCCTCAAATTCGTCGCCAAAATATAGGCGAATCGTTCTAAATATATCCAGCTCTCCGCTGCTGCCGGCGTCTGATATCAGTTTATCCGAAACCAAACTGAAAGATGACGTTCCTATTTCCTCAAACCCTATTCCGAATCTTAACATGCTGCCTGTCGCATTAACGCCGGTAAATTCTATTGTCCTTGTCGTGATTCCCACAGGATCTACTAAATCTATTATCGAATTTGTAAATTCATATGTCGACCCCCCTACAAAATCCGTCGAGCTGAATATTACATATGAATTGTCAAACACTACGGTGTTAGACTGCCCGTTGTCTATTTTCCCGTCCAAATTGTAATAAGCGTATATATTCGGCGCGGCTGCTTCGGGAGCTAATCCGAAATATGCCGTCGCGCCGTTTGCCGTAAACCTTATAAGATTTCCGTTTACCGTCGTAGAAGACGTTATATTTTCATCCCAATGGCGCAACATTCCGGCCGTTGAAAGGTTTACCGTGTAATAAATGTCGCTTGCCGTTATATTTAACACGCTGTTGGATATTGTGTTAGTCCCGGCAAACATTCTGCCGGCCGACGTTACTGTCGTTGTTCCGGCGGTTTGGTTAAAATATCCGGTATACAGGCTATGGTTTCTGTTTAGCGACAAAAGACCCGTCGCCGATTTATTTATTAAACCCTCTCCCTGCACTACGCCGTCCATATTAACATCCGCAGAGCCCATTATGTTCATTATCCCTTCGGCTGTTTGATAAAAGTCGTTTGCCTGCCCGTTTGCCTGATTGCCGCTAAACGTCAGGGTGCTGTCTTCTATGTTGAACGTTCCGGCATTATAAATCGCCCCGCCCGACGACATCGCTACGTTGTTGATAAACGAGACGTTCGCGTTTATAAACGAAATTGTCGAGCCTGCAGCATTATATATCGCGCCGCCGGCTCCGATTGTTCCGTTTGAATTATTGTTTACAAACGACGCATTGCCCGCCGTTATGTTTATTTCTCCGCTATTGTATATCGCGCCGCCGTAAGACTCGGCGCCGCGCGCGGCATTGTTTGTAAAATTTATCGCGCCGCCGCCGTTAACGTTTAAAACGGAATTGCTGCCTATAAATATCGCTCCGCCGTAGGCGCCGACTGCTGCCGCCGAAGCAATGTTTTGCGTAAAATCTACGGTCCCCGTAACGGTTATAACCGACGATGAAACGTAAACCGCGCCGCCCATCGCCGTATTAGTCGACGTTCCTCCGTTGTCATAGCTTACATTTCCGCTAAAAACCGTTCTGTTGTTAAACGATGCTGTTGAGCTGTCTGTTATCGCTATTGCGCCGCCGCGGGCGGCTTTATTGTTTATAAAGTTGACTTCATCCACGAATGATACTTTACCGCCGGGTCCCAAAAGCATTGCTCCGCCGTATTGCGCGCTTGCAAAATTTCTTAATGTAACCGACGAAAAAATTGCTTCCTGACCGTTGTTTAGTAAAAACTTTTTCTCATACAAATTGTTCGAGTCTATCGTCTTGCCCGAACCCAAAACCGTAACGCTTGAAAAATATACCGGACTGCCAAAAGGATTGTCGTCGCGGAAAATCTCTTCTACATCGTCCCTGGCAATAATGTCTTCTTCCAGCACTATTACATCGCTTGGCGGATAGTCTTCCACAGCTACCCCTTCCCATCTCAATACGAAAGTATTCCACGGATACGGCGGATACTGCCATATAAGCCAACCAGTCCAATTATAACCAAACTGATTATCATTAACCCATACAAAGTCGTATAAATATTTTGCGCCTTGTATGGAGTTGGCGTTTGCAAACAGACTGCTGGTCATATCGCTGTTTGTAAACATCACCGCGACGGAGCTTCCCGCAAATTCAAAGCCGATAACGTTTAAGTCAAGCATAACGTTGGTTCCTACGCTCATAGTCGGCGCCCAAATAAACGATGTGCCTGGGGTTATCGGCGTAGGATTGTTTAACGGGTCGGAAAATACTACGTCTATGCCCAAAGTCGTATTGTTTGCTAAGTTCAGCGTTTGCACATATATTGAGGTTGAAAGATACATTCCTCCCGCTGAAATGGTCATCGTGGAATCTATTTTATTGTATGAAGTCGCTTGAAAATACACATTGCCGGTCCCTGTTTTATTTATCCGCCCGTATCCTTCAACCCCGGACCCGAAATAGACGTGCCCCGCCCCGGAAATCGTCATCGTAGCCGACGCCGTATTCCAAACGTCTCTTCCGAAAGACGCGCTGTTGTTTGCGAACGTTATGCTTGTTCCCAGCACGGGAGTTAAATTTAAAGCTCCCGCATTGTATATTGCGCCGCCGTAAGAAGGCATAACGCTTGCAAAAGCCGTGTTGCCTGTAAACGTTGTGTTGTTTGTAAAATTGGCCACAGCCGCGCTCGACACGTAAATCGCTCCTCCGTAAGCAGATATGCCGGCGGCAGTAGCGGAGGCAATATTATTCTGAAAAGTCGTGACTGCATTGCTATTGAACGTTGTTCCTCTGTCCAAATACACAGCGCCGCCATAGACATTGAGCGTTGGAGACTGAGCCCTGTTACCGGTAAAAGTTAATATGTTGTTGTCGTCAAAATCTAAATATCCGGGAATGCCGGTATTACTTCCCTGAGTAATTATTGTGCCCGCTAAATATATCGCTCCGCCGGCTCTGCTTGAAATGTTGTTTGTAAAATTCACATTCAAATTGGAAATATGCGTATACCCGCCGTTAAAAAACGCAGCGCCGCCTGACGACAAGGACACATTGTTTGTAAAATTCATAGTTCCGGTTGCAGCGGAGCTGAACCATTCAATATAGCCATTACCTGTATTTCCACTTGGAGGTGGCATTGAAGTAGGCGGAAGTGCAGTGCCAGCAAAGTAATATGCCCCGCCGGGTGTGGTGGCATTCGCGTTCGCGCTTGAAAAATCCAGCGTATATCCGTTAAAATCTATACTAAAGTTTTGCTGATTACCAGCACCGGTTCCTACGACAAGCCTCGTTCCGCCGCTAGCAAGATTTACTATCAAACGATGAGTGTTTCCGCCCTGGCCGGGAGAATTGGCACCCAATAGCGTAGAAAAACTATTGATGTCTATAACAGCGCCTTGTAAATAAACCGCGAACAATGAAAAAATCACAAGAATCGCAAAACAAGACAGAAAAAGTTTTTTCATAATTTTGTTTTCCTTTAATTTATATTAAAATCCAAAAATATTATTTTATATGTTCCGGGGTCAAATACAACAACGTCGCCGTCAGCGTATATGGTGTTGATGCTGCTTTGAAATACTGATTGGTCAAAACCTGAGTTTGATACATCGTGGGTTGCTGCGCAAAGTTTGGAGACTGGAAAAATCGACAGGAACAAAAGACAAAATGCAAGAACAAAAAACCTGTTTTTGTTTTTAATCATTTTTTCTCCGTATCTATAAAGTTTATTTAAAATTCTCTTTGTAAAAATCAAAATAATTTAAAAAAACAAAAATAAATTCACGCGTATAGATTTACGCGTTACCGACGGAAAACTCCTTTGTTAAAAACTATTTATTAAAAAACATTGAAAGTATAAAACGTTTTCAGAATAAACGCTTTACTCACATAGCAGTAATTTTATTAATTTTTTGCGGAAAAATCAATCGTTTTTTTGAATTTTTCGGAGATTTTAGTTTTTGGAAGTTATTAGCATGGAGCTATAAAGGCGTATAAAAATGACAAAGTGGAAAATACATATACAGCAACAACACTGGATATTGTTTGTCATTCCGTGCTAGTTAGTAAGATGTTATTCTTCTAACGAGCCTGCCCCGTAAGGTCGTAATACGAGGGAATCCATTTTTGCTAAAAATAATATTACATTCCTTATGCTTTTAATTACAACGTGGATACCGGCTGGAGTTTATCCTCGAATGTTTTAATCGGGGACCGGTATGACAAATATGGGTTTAAAGAGACACTTATAAAAGTAAAAGCATTTTTTGTTAACGATTATTTATTAAAATACATTCTTTAAACGCCGTTAAAAAACTTTCAAAATATTTTTTTGAAGCTTCTGCTAAAACACCGTCTTTTACATAGGCAGGATAATTAAAATATATCTCCGGCTGCCACATTACTTTCATGTTTAAAAATGAAAGCAATTGTTTTAACTGCATTTGCGCGCTTAAAGCGCCTGTAGGCCCCATGCTTGCGCCAAGTACGGCCGCAGGTTTGCCTATCCACGCGCCTTTTCCGTAAGGTCTTGACGCCCAGTCTATGGCATTCTTCAAAACGCCGGGGATAAAACGGTTATATTCGGGAGTAATAAATAAAACAGCCGCGCTGTCCGTTATTTGTTTTTTGAAATTTATCACGACTTCAGGCAGATTGTCTTCCAAATCCTGAGAGAAATACGGAAGTTTTGAAACATCAAATGTTTCGCATTCAAAATCGGAAGGAGCCGCCGGTTTTATAAGTTCGAAAAGATTCTTATTTATTGAATTTTTAGATATCCCGCCGATTATTACAAGAATTTTCATTTTTTCCTCCGAAAAAAGATGCATGGATGCATAGAGGCATAGATGCATGGTTTTTTAAGCTATATTTTTAAGCAGTTTGTTTCTTAAAGAATTTATACGCTTACCGAGAATTTTTATATTATTATGAATTGCGATTGTATTATTTATGTAATTTAGTTTTTCGCATATGTACAAAATAGCGTCAACTTCATTTAACGAAGATGATGATAAATTTAAAAAGTGAGCAAAATCTTTTGCAGAATGCCTGCACTTTCCTTCAGCTATGTTAAGCGAAACAGAGACAGATGCTCGTCTAATCTGAGATTTGAGATTATATTCCTCAGATTTTGGAAATTTATCCGATATAAAATAAATTTCTTTTATAAAACTTATAGATTCTTTCCAAATTTCCAGTTCTCTATACATTGTCTTTACCATGCATCAATGCATCCGTGCGTCTATGCCTCTATTTAATGGCAACCGCAGTTTTCGGAATGTTTGTGTTCTTCTTCTTTTTTCTCTTCTGTTTTTATTTCGGGCTTTGCGGCTTCGTCGGCGTAATTTAATTGCAGGTTTGAAATTGTGGAAGCAAGCAGCTCTTCTTCTTTTTTGTCAAGATTTCCTTTCATTTTATCGCGTATCATTAAAAGCATCTCGATAGTTATTTGCGCGCTCTGCAAATCTTTGTGTATTTTGCCGTCAACCTGGCTTTGTATTTTACCGAGCTGCTGCCATGCGGCCGAAGCGAACATTGTTACAAGATTAAAAAAATAAGGGTTAAAATCTAACTTTTCTTCTGACATTTTTCCTCCGTCATCTAAAAATATTTATTTACCGCAACTCCGATTCTTCTGACAACTTCGTCTTTTCCCATAACTTCCATCATGTGAAAAAGGCTCGGGCCCTGTGTTCTCCCTGAAATCGCTACTCTTATAGGGTGAAAAACTTTCCCCGTGCCTATTTCTTTTTCGGCAGCTAAATCTCTGGCGTATTTTTCCAAAGCGTCGGCTGAAAAATCAGTTTGATTCGGCAGCCTTTGGACGCTTTCTTTTAACACGATAGCGGCAGTATCTTTAGACTTTTCAAAAACTTTTTTTATCGCTTCATCGTCAAAAACAACGTCTTTTATAAAAAAGAAATCCACAAGCGACGGAATATCTTTTAAAAGTTTTATTTTATCGTGTTCCAAAACAATCGCCTTTTTTAAAAGTTCAATATCCCAGCCTTCGATTAATTTTTCGTTACTTGTATATTTTAGCCAATCCGTAAAAAGTTCAAAAACCTGTTCGGGCGTTCTTGAACGGATTTTTTCTCCGTTAAGCCAAAGAAGTTTCGCGGGGTCAAAAGTCGACGGGCTTGTTCCGCATCTTTCAATTGAAAATTTTTCTTTTAGCTCTTCTATAGTAAAAATCTGCTGGCTGTCTTCAGTCGACCAGCCGAGCAAAGACAGGTAATTCAGCAAAGCTTCCTGCAAATAACCCTCTTTTCTATAGTCAAGAACCGAAGTATGTCCGTGGCGTTTTGAAAGCCTTGCGCCGTCCGGCCCCAAAATCATGGCCATATGCGCGAAATACGGCATTTTCCAGTTTAAAGCGTTATAAATATGTATTTGCCGCGGAGTATTTGAAATATGGTCATCGCCTCTTAAAACGTGGGTTATTTCCATAAGATAATCGTCTATAACGCAGGCAAAATTATAAGTAGGCACGCCGTTTGCTTTCATTATTACAAAATCGTCAAGCAACGAATTGTCAAATTCAACCCTTCCTCTTATAAGATCATCTAAAATTATTTTTCCGTCATCCGGCGTTTTAAACCTTATAACCGCTTTTCTGCCCTTCACTTCTTTTTGTTTTCTCTGCTCAGGCGTTAAATGCCTGCATCTTCCGTCGTATTTCGGAGGAAGTTTGTTGGCTTGGGCAATTTTACGCATTTCGTCAACTTCTTCGGGCGTGCAATAACACGGATAAGCGAGTCCTTTTTCTACAAGTTCGTCGGAATATTTTTGATATATACCTTCTTCCTTACGCTTCATTTGATAGTAAGGAGCGTATTTCGGAAGTTCGTTTTCCGGACCTTCGTCCCAGTTAAGTTCAAGCCATTTCATGGCGTCTAAAATGACTTTTACGGACTCTTCCGTGGAACGTGCTTCGTCGGTATCTTCAATCCTCAAAATAAATTTTCCGTTTTTATTTCTCGCAAAAAGCCAGTTAAATAAAGCGGTGCGAACCCCGCCTATATGCAAATCTCCCGTGGGAGAAGGCGCGAAACGGACTCTTATGTTATCATTCATTATTTTTCACCTTTAGGATGTTGTCATTCCGTGCTTGACACGGAATCCATTTTTTATTCTTTATCTTTACTTGGATACCGGCTGGAGTTTACACCGTAGCGTCTAAATACGGTGCCGGTATGACAACAATACAACAACAGCACTTAATAAATTATTTTATTAAGAGGATACTCGATTATTCCTTCGGCTCCTGCTCTTTTTAACGCTGGAATAATTTGTTTAACGGTTTTTTCTTCGATTATTACTTCCAAGGCTACCCAGTTTTTGTCGCTTAACTGCGAGATTGTAGGTTTTTTAAGAGCGGGCAAAACCGAAATAACTTTATCTAAAGATTTGCAGGCAACGTTCATTTTTAAGCCTACCATTCCTTCCGCAGCCAAAGCGCCTTTTAAAAGCATAGCCATATTTTCGATTTTTTCTCTTTTCCATTTATCGTTTAACGCTTTATCGTTTGCGATAAACCTTGTCGTGGAAGTAAGCACTTCATCGACAATTCTCAGCTTATTGGCTCTCAATGACGAACCTGTTTCCGTAAGTTCGACGATAGCGTCAACCAAAGCGCCGGCTTTTGCTTCCGTGGCTCCCCATGAAAACTCTATATCGGCTTTGACTTTATTTTTCGCGAAATATTTTTTCGTGTAATTTACAAGTTCCGTAGCTACTCTTTTGCCCTGCAAATCTTTTACGGATTTTATTTTTGACGCTTCAGGAACGCACAAAACCCATCTTACGGGTCTGAATCCCGACTTGGCGTAATTTAACTCGCAGACTTCTTTTACTTTTGCGCCGCTTTCGCAAATCCAGTCGTAACCCGTAAGCCCGGCGTCAAAAAAACCTTCCTGTACGTATCTTGCCGTTTCCTGCGAACGGACAAGCATTATTTCCAACTCGTAGTCGTCGCTTGAAGGAAAATACGAGCGCGACGAAACGTTTATTTTTATTCCCGCTTTTTTAAATAACTCAACCGTCGAATCCTGAAGGCTGCCCTTAGGAAATCCTAATCTTAATTTGTTCATATTTTATTTCTCCTGTTTCTCATCGTTTATACGCTGTCTTTCCAGCACTTTGCGTTCAAGCGCCGGAGGGACATAATCTTTAAATATCGAAATATGCGAATGCATTTTATTTGAAATGGTTTTATATATCGTTTTTTGCGCTGAGCCGTCCAACGCGTGCGTACCGTGCGTAAGCGTAGGTACTACAACGTTTACGGATACCACAATCCAAACCAGCGCGCTTAAAACCGCCCCGCCGGCTTTGTCGACTGTATTCATATAGAAAAAGTTGACAAGCCTTAAAATAAAGCCTCCGGCAAACATAATTGCCAAAGCGGTAATTACAAAAATAAGGTAAAAATTTATGCCTTCCTGATAAGGGTATTTGCTCGCGGCAAGTATTGACAGAAACCCGGTAAGAACGGCGAAAAAACTTCTGGTAAATCCCGCGGACCAGCCCAGATAGGCGATTAATAAAATACTTACGATTAAAAACACGTCGATTAGTAGAGGCATTTTAATTACTCACTGTTAACTGTTTTTTATAACTATTCCGCTTGCCAGTTTCGGGTAAAAATACGTCGATTTTTGCGGCATCATTTCATTGTTTAAACTTATGGCTTTTAAAGATTCCACGGGAGTCGCGGGAACTATAACCGCAATTTTTCCGGTTTTGCGCGCAAGCGTTACGGCTTCTTTATCGTTTTTCACATAAGTAAATTCGGAAGCGTCTATACCCGGAATAAGAACATAATGCAAAGCGCTTACCGCAAGATTTCTGTATGCTTTGCCTTTGTCCGGCATTGCTTTTTTGAGAATGTCTTCATTTTTTATTGTCAGTGCTCTGTATTTTCCGTCTTTAAAAACCATAAGAGGCTGAATTTCTTTTTTTGAAAGCTTCTGAAAATCTTTAGACGGATGAACGTCAAAATATTTTTCGATATTAGCTTCCAAATCTTTAGGCTCTCCGATAACCCTGTGCGTAGGCCAGATTGAAATACCCGGATCTTCCATCGGACAAAGATAAGTTAAAACATAATTATACGCTTTATCCTCGGAGTAATTTTTATCTTTCGCCTTTTTCTCCCGGCTGTAATTCCACGCGGTTTCATATCTGTGATGCCCGTCGGCTATAAACATTTTTTTTGCCGACAAATATTTTTCCACGCCTTTTAATATTTTTTCGTCCGTAACAACCCAGAGTTTGTGAAAAACTCCTTCTTTATCTTTGGCTGTTGCCGACGGCGTTCTTTTTGCGATTCTTTTGCAAAGTTCCACGACAACACGCTTCCCGTCGTCAAACAAACCGAATATAGGGCTGATATTGGATTTTACCGCTTTTAAAAGTTTAAGCCTGTCGGCTTTGGGTTTTGCCAAAGTTTTTTCATGCGGCTTTACCGCGCCTTTTCCGGAATGCGGATCTACAAGCTTTAAGGCTGCAAAAAATCCTCTTCTAGTCATTTTTACGCCTTTGTCTTTAAAAACCTGCTCGTAAAAATAATACGCGGGCTTTTCATCGCGTTTTAAAACACCCTCGTCAATCCAAGCTTTAAAAATATCCGCCGCGTTTGCGTATTTATTCTTTTTACCTTTCGGATCGGAAAGTTCAATCCTGACTATATTATAAGGCGAAAGTTTTTGAAGCTTCTTTTTTTCTTCATCGTTTATAACGTCATAAGGAGGACATATCAAGCTTGTAATGTCCTTTTTTGAATATCTTACCGCATTAAACGGTTTGGCTTCTGCCATGGTAAAAAAACCTCCAAAATATATTGAAAATACCGAATGATTCTATCATAAATTCTTTGACGTTGTCAAAACGCCAAAAATCTTGTAAAATTGACAAAAGCGGGATGTTAATCCTTTCTTTTGTCATCCCCGAAATCTGTAATCGGGGATCCATGTTTATTTTCAATTCTGTAATTACGAGCAGAATGTCGCCTTTTAAGTTAAATTATATTTTATATAGTTATATAGGTTTTTAATTATGAATAAAATTTTAATAAAAATTATTTTTTATATTGCTGTGCTTATTTTGGCTTCAACTTTGATTTTCGGTATTGTATATTGGAAAATTTCAAAGCTTGAATATACGCCTATGCCTGCAGATTACGATCTCAACATTGAAAAAGTAGTAATATCCCAAGGGGACATTTTCGCTTTAACGCTTGAAAAAACAAGGCTTTCCAAAGAAAACGCGGCGGAAATAACAAAAGAGCTTAAAAACAGTATAAATCTCGGCAAGTTAATTCCCGGAGATTTTTATGAAATAGTTTATTCCCCGTCCGGAGAATGGACGCATTTTTGGTATTATCCGCAGGGAAACGGCGCGGATTTTTATTCGCTGAAAAAATCCGAGGACGGAAGCATAATATCCGCAAAAAAAACGCTTTCATCATCAGTTGAAATCGTAAAAGCTTCGGGAACGATAGAATCGTCGCTGTGGAACGCTATGTCAGCGGAAAAAATTCCGGATAACGTTATTATGGATTTTGCCGATATTTTCGCATGGCAGATGGATTTCTTAACGGACACAAGAAAAGGCGATACTTTTAAAGTTGTCTATGAGTCCGGCATTATAACGAAAAAAAACACAAAACTAAAATCCGAACGGCCTCAAATTTTAGCGGCAGAGTATAAAACTTCGTCAAAAACTTACAACGCTTTTTACTTTAAAACAAAAAACGGCGAAAGGGGTTATTTTGACAACGACGGCAAATCCGTAAAAAGCGCGTTTCTTAAAGCTCCGCTGCAATTTAGAAGAATCAGTTCGCACTTTACTACGGGAAGATTTCATCCCATATTAAAATATGTCAGGGC
Organism: Candidatus Endomicrobium embiratermitis; assembly: GCA_009781315.1. Lineage (GTDB taxonomy): Bacteria > Elusimicrobiota > Endomicrobiia > Endomicrobiales > Endomicrobiaceae > Endomicrobium > Endomicrobium embiratermitis. The sequence goes on from WQYI01000009.1 coordinate 16,210, forward strand.
TCATTTGGGAATAGATTACGCCGCTCCGGCAGGCACGCCTGTTTCCTCAATCGGCGACGGAACGGTTACAAAAGCGCAGAGAAACGGCGATTATGGAAATTACGTTGAAATAAAACACTCTAACGGTTATGTGTCGTCTTACGGACATTTGTCTAAATACGGCAGAGGCATAAAAAGAGGCGTGCGTGTAAATCAGGGACAAATTATAGGTTATGTCGGTTCTACTGGCTTGTCAACCGGCCCGCATCTTGATTTCAGAATAAAAAAAGACGGCAAATTTTTCAATTATCTCAAAATGAAACAACCGCCGGTAACGACTATTTCCGGCGAAGATAAAAAAGAATTTGAGAAATTTGTAAAGGAAGTTTCTTGAACTTCCGAAGCATCACTTCTTTAGTCTCACCGCGTGGATTTGGAAAGGTTTAATTGCAAGAATGCTTGCGTCGGACTGGGAAGTCTGGTTTAAAAAATCTATTATTTCTTTTGAACGGGATACGGATATAAACTGAAATCCCCAGTTAACGGGATTTCCTCTTATATATTTCTGCGAAATTAAGAAAGACGAGTCATTTACGGGAATTTCCGCAATCAAAGACGGCCCGTCGTTTGTATGCCTGTACAACATAGCTTTATCGGGAAAAATTCTCAACGCATATTCCCAGCCCGAATCCGGAGTTAAAAACCCTTTGGTTCCGGAAAGCATCGACGTAGAACCCGCGCCCTCGATATTATTCATATCGATATACATATCGACGTATTCGGTTTTCGCATTCCACGCATCGTCGCCAAAAACCATGCTGACTTTTATGGAACCGTCTTTTGAAATAATATCCGCCTCGCTCAAAATGCCGCTGTTTGTTATAGATATTCCGTCCGGTATTTCTGTTACGTTAGTACGGAAAGTTTCATCGCTTGCGGAATACAAACCGCTTTTTTCGGCAGACTGCTGGGTCTGGATAACTTTTTCTTTGTCCGAGAGAGACTCCTGCAAGCCCAGAAGCCGGGAAATATTACTATACGCCGCGTCGAACATTCTTACACTCGTAAGCTTGTTTTGAGCCACGCCTTTTAATAAGTCCGAACTGCACAGATAAACAAGCTCGCTTTGCGCGCCTTTATAAGAATAATCGGTAAATTTTTTGGAATCTTTATAATCATTTATTAAAGACGCGGCCGCATATAGTTTAGACATTATGCCGCTTTTAACCGAAATCTGCTCAAAAGAAACTGAATTATTTACGGCTATTAAATCTTTTTTAAGAGTCGTAATAAAAATAGGGACCGCGGGTTTTATATATTTGCTTTTGTCAAACATATCCGCCAAATAAGATATAAGCTCGTAATTATTTAAATGTTTTTTAGATAACAATACCGGTATAACGGATTGATTTTTTTTAGATTCAAGCCATTTCATAACTTTTTTTACGTCGCTTGGAAAATCCGTATGTAGCGAAAAAGAGTTTATTCCGTAAATATTATATACACCGTTAAATTTTGGCTGAGCATTGCTTACGTTAATCCACGGCAAACTTAAACCCGAGAAATAATAAAGTAAATTATGCGAAACCACGCCGGAATTTAAAAAAATTCCGAACTGCTCTCTGTTTATGTTTTCCTCAAAACTGCTTATATTATTTACAATGTAATCGCCGAAAGCGCTGTTTTTGCCGGATTTTGAAATTCCGTTGCTGTAAACCGTGGCAAGAACAGGCAAAACCGGTTCCGGATCAAAAGACAGAGCCGGCTCGACTTTACCCCAAAAAGCAAGTTCTTCGAGATTTTCGGGCAATTTCTCCGACGGATTTACCGGAACGGATATGCAAAATCGTCTTGATGACAATATTCTGTCTATGACGTTTTGGGAAATATCGCTGCTTTCCGCAAAAAATAATATATATCTTTCGCCCTCGCCAAAAGACAGACCTGCAAACAGTAATAAAAATAAAAGAGTTAGTATTTTTTTCATGGTTGTTTATTATAACTTATAGTTAAAAACATTTTCAATACATACAAATCGTTTTTTATTTAATCATAACAACGGCAAAATTCAAATATTCCGTTTCCGGCATTGACGAAAGAACAGGATGGTCTTTTGACTGGAATCCGTATTCGAGAAGCAAAGCTTCTTTTTTGGCTTTAACCGCGGCTTGGCGTATTACTTCTTTAAAATTATTAAAATCCAAATGATGCGAACATGACGACGTTGCAAGTATTCCGCCTTTTTTAAGCAATCCCATAGCGGCTTCATTGACTTTCACGTAATGTTTAAATCCCGCGTTAAAATCTTTACGGCTTTTGATAAGTCCGGGCGGGTCGATATTGACTATATCAAATTTTTCGGACTTTGCTTCGGCAGACTGCATATATTCCAAAGCATCGGCTTCTATACCGTTAAAATTTTTAAAGCCGTTAAGATTATAATTTTTTTCAGCCGTTTCAAGAGCCGGCATTGAAGAATCCGCAAAAACAACATCTTTTGAGCCGGCTTTTTTTGCGTATATTCCGAATGCCCCGGTATGGCAATAACAATCGAGGACTTTCATTCCTTTCACATGAGAAGCGAATTTATTCCGGTTGTCCCTTTGATCAAAAAAGAAACCCGTTTTTTGTCCGTTTATCAAATCAACGTAAAATTTTAATCCGTTTTCTTCAATAATAATATTTTCGGGAATATCTCCAAAGAAAATCTCATTTTCGGTTTTAAGGCCTGCGTTTTCAAGAGTTCTTAAATGAGCGTCGTTTCTTAAAAATATTCCTTTAGGGTTAAATACGTTCTGCACCGCCTCTAAAATATCATTTTTATGGAAATCCGCGCCCGCACAAACAAATTGCGCGCAAAAATAATCTTCGTATTTGTCTAAAATCACGCCGGACATATCGTCGGACTCGCCGAAAACCGCCCTGTAAGAATTTGCCTGAGGGTAAACTTTAGTTCTGAGAAGCCTTGCTTCTTCTATGCGTTTCTGCCAAAAAGAAACACCGGTTTTTTCTTCTTTATCAGTCAAAAGCCTGAAAGCTATCAGCGAATGAGGATTGTAAAAACCAAGCCCGATAAAATTATCGGCATTGTCGCAGAGAGAAACTATTTCGCCGGATTTAGGGCTGCCTTCGACAAGTTTTATCTCGTTTGAAAAAACCCATTTATGCCCGTTTTTTATTCTTTTGCCTTCGCCGGCTTTCAAAATTATTTTTTTCATGAAACTATGGTTCCTTTTTTATTTATCTCTTTCTTTTTTTATAAGTTTTCCGTTTGAAATGCTATCATTTAAAAGTTTTTTCATTTCCTCAGCAGTTTTAGAATCATTTCCCTTTGCAATAGCTTTATCTAAAGCCTGTATCCATTTTTGATAATCGTCATTATATATAATATATGAATCTTTACTATTTAAATATTTTTTGAATATATCACAAGATTCTTTGACATTTTCATTCAATAAATATGCTTCCGTTAAATTATAATAAGCATCTACATTATTTTTATTTATTTCTAAAGCTTTTTTCAGCGATTCTATAGCCTCTGTTTTCTTTTCTAATTCCATTAGAAGAATGCCTTTATTATTGTACGCACTTAAATTACTCTGGTTTTTCTCTATTGCAAGATCATACATTCGTAAAGCTTCCTCTTTCTTTCCTTGTTGATTTAAAATAACTCCTTTGTTATTGTATGCACTCGAATTATTCTGGTTTTTCTCTATTGCAAGATTATACATCTTTAAAGCTTCTTCTTGCTTTCTTTGCTTATCCAAAATAACTCCTTGATTATAGTATATACTTGAATCATTCGGATTTTTCTCTATTGCAAGATTATACATCTTTAAAGCTTCTTCCTGCTTTCCTTGTTCTCCATAAATATAACCTTTATAAAAATAAGATTCATAACTACCTTTAACTACTTTATTATCCAATTCTTCTAAAGCTTTATCATACTTTTTATCGTTTATATATGAATACACTAATGACATAACTTCACTATGCTCTGCCTTTCTTTTACTTTCAGCTGCATTTGCCGCAGACTCTTTTACTGCTGCTGCCTGTTTTTTCATTTCTTTAAGAGTTTTATTCATTTCATTTTTAAGATTACCAAACTCTTTTTGTTGTCTCTCTGTCTTTTCTTTAAGATTATTAAACTCCTGTTTTTGTTTTTCTTTTAAAACCTCCAACTCTGCAAATTCTTTCTCACTCTTGATACGTAAAATTTCTATTTTTGACAATTCCTTTATATGTTTATTAGAAATAAATACCGTAAAAATGGTTATTGCGATTGGAACAATCACACCAAACACGGCTATCAGTATAGCAAGTATATTTAGCCATCTGTCCGCCATACTTTCTTTTATAGCTAAGTTTTCTTTTTTAATTTCAAATCTTTCTTCAAAAGCTGTAAGTTTTTCATCTAGAATGTTATTAATTTTCGCTAAAAATTCTTCATTCTTATTTTCAACCAAAGCCTCTTTTACAGCTTTATCAACATCTGCCTTAATACTGCTCCTCTTTTCTTGGCAAAAAGCAAGCGGGATAAATAAAGAAATTAGCAGTAAAACCAATAAAATTTTAGTTTTCATAAACATTGCCTTCCAATACTAATACCAATTTATTATATCTGTAAAAACATTCTTATTATCATTTTTGATACAAAGTGATATTATAGCTAATTTATATTATCACTTTGTGCAAATTAATTAAACAACCTCACATATTCGTAAAGGCTGAAAAGCCTGTTTCTTGTTTTTCCGGTAATTTCGCGTACAATAGCAATATCTTCCAAGTCAGCAAGCATTCTTGTTGCGGCAGCAACGCCTATACCTATATTATTTGATAAGTCATTAGCCGAAACGGTAGGTTTTGAAAACAAAAAAAGTATTGCTTTTTGAGCTATTTTCGCATTTCGCCATGACATTATTTTACTTTCGTAACCGCTTCTAAGCTTTACAATATTTTGTAAAACTTCTTTACCGTCTTTTGCAGTTTCAATTACTCCGCTTAAAAAAAACGATATCCACTGGTCCAGATTATTTGAAGATCTCACATATGTCAGAGAGTCATAATATGAACCTTTATGCCTTTCAAAAAAATCTGAAAGATACAGAACCGGTTTTGACAAAAAGCCCAAATCAACAAGCTGAAGAGTTATAAGCAAACGGCCTATTCTTCCGTTGCCATCACAAAAAGGATGTATAGTTTCAAATTGGTAATGACCCATTGCTATTTTTATCAAATTAGGTATCTCAAGGCTTTTGTTATGCCAAAACTTTTCCAAATCCGAAAGCAAATCAGGCAGTTCTTCATTATGCGGAGGAATAAAAATAGCGTCTTTTAAATTTGAGCCGCCTATCCAGTTCTGGCTTCGTCTTATTTCTCCAGGCGATTTATGTTTACCTCTTACATCGGATAAAAGAATTTTATGCGCGTCTTTCATAAGCCTCATTGAGAGCGGCAGATTTGAAAGTTCTTCTATTGCGTAATTTATTGCATTTATATAATTGCGCACTTCCGCAAAATCATTTTTTATTTCAGGACTAATCTCATTCTCAGGCAAAACAGCATCCTCTATATTTGTTTTAGTACCCTCTATCCTGCTTGATGTAACAGCTTCTTTTGCGACATACATCTTAATAAAAAAATCAACATTCGGAACCAAAGTGGAGTATGCGTTTAATTCGCCCAAATAGCGCATTGCTTCTTCAAGTTGTATAAAGATTTTTTTATCATTAGAAATATAAGGCTGGTTTATAAAAGAAGGAGAAAAGCTCTTATATTCATATTGTTGTTTGTATGTTCCCGCTTTAAACATATAGAATCCTCAAATTATTACCACTGCTATATTATCATTTTTAAAATAAAATAGCAATAAGAATTATTTTATTATCATTTAAATGCAGAAGTGATAATAAGATAAGTTCTTATTATCACTTTTAACAAATTAATTTTAGTTTCTGCGTTTAATATTGTAAATCTTTATAAATAGGAAATTTTTGGCATAAACTTAACATTTCCGCTCTGGCTTCCGCTATAATTTTTTCATCGGTTATATTTTTTAAAACTTTGACTATATTTTCGGCGATTTTTACCATTTCGGCTTCTTTCATTCCTCTTGTGGTTACCGCGGGAGAACCTATTCTTATGCCCGACGTAATCATGGGTTTTTCAGGATCATAAGGTATTCCGTTTTTATTTAAAGTTATGCCTGCTTTTTCCAAAATTTCCTGTGCGTCTTTGCCTTTTACGTTTAAAGGCCTTAAATCAACCAAAAATACATGCGAATCAGTACCGCCGGAAACTATTTTTAAACCGCCTTTTTCAAGAGTATCTGCCAAAACTTTCGCGTTTTTTAATACCTGTATCTGGTATTCTTTGAAAGCCGGCTGCAAAGCCTCGCCGAAAGCCACGGCTTTAGCGGCTATGACGTGCATTAAAGGTCCGCCTTGTTCTCCCGGAAAAACAGCCGAATTAATTTTTTTCGCAAGATCTTCGCTGTTTGTAAGAATTAAACCGCCGCGCGGTCCGCGCAATGTTTTATGAGTTGTAGTCGTGACAATATCGGCATGTTCAATAGGAGAAGGATAAACACCGGCAGCTATCAGCCCGGCATAATGCGCCATATCGGACATATGATACGCGCCGACGCTTTTTGCAATTTCGCCGATTTTTTTCCAGTCCCAAATTCTTGAATACGCGCTTGCGCCGCTTATAATAAGTTTCGGATTATGTTCTTTTGCGAGTTTTTCCATTTCATCGTAATTTACATAACCGGTTTTTTCATCGACGTTGTAAGAAACTACGTTAAACCATTTGCCTGAAACGTTCAATTTCATTCCGTGCGTCAGATGTCCGCCATGCGACAAATTCAAACCCATTATTGTATCGCCGGGATTTAAAAGCGCGAGCAGTACGGCAAAATTCGCCTGCGCGCCCGAATGCGGCTGCACATTCGCAAAGTTTGCGTTAAAAAGTTTTTTCGCCCTTTCAATAGCAAGGCTTTCGGCAATATCGACAATTTCACATCCGCCGTAATACCTTTTTCCCGGATAGCCTTCCGCGTATTTGTTTGTAAGGCAAGACCCTTGAGCTTCCATGACCGCCTGAGAAGTAATATTTTCAGAAGCTATAAGCTCTATGGTTTCTCTTTGTCTTTTAAGTTCTTTTACAAGAACGTCATAAATTTCATTGTCAACTTTTTTTACGTTTTCCATAGCCGTCTCCCTTTTAACTGCAGAGAATAGATAATAGAGTATAGAGAATAGCTAACGACAAAAACAAACTACTTTATTTTCCGGTCTTTCGCCGTATCTATTCTCTTTTATCTATTATCTGTTATCTGTCGTTTATATGTATTTCAATATCTCATTCGTATCCAGACATCCTTTGCGAATTACAATGTAAGGAAATTTTACCATATCTATAACCGTGGACTCAAAAGAAAATTCGCATTTGCCGCCGTCAACCATTACGTCCACAAGATTTTCAAATTTAAGAGTTTCTTCAAATTCTTTCGCGCTTTTTTCGCCCGACGAATTTACCGACGTAGTCCATAGAGGTTTTCCGATTTCTTTTAAAAGTTTTAACATAAAATCGTTATCCGGTATTCTTACGCCTAAATTGTCCCTGCCGCCGGACAAAATTTTCCCGAGTTCCGTAGTCGGAAATATCAAAGTAAGCTGTCCCGGCCAAAATTTTTTTGCTATTTTTAAAGCTTTCTCCGGGATATCCGCCAAGATTTTAACGCTTTCAATGTCGTATGTCATTATTACAAGCGGCTTTTTAAAACTTCTGCCTTTTATTTTATATATCATTTTCCGCGCTTCAATATTAAAAGCATCGGCGGCAAAACCGTATACGGTTTCGGTAGGAACTATCGCAACGCCGCCTTTTTTTATTATGTCAGCCGTTTGTTTATGAGAATTTTTATCTTTATGAGAAATTTTTATTGTTTTTTTCATGGTTGTTGTCGTTAACTCCTCACTCCTCATTCCTAACTCCTAACTGTCTTTAAGAGCGGTAGTCTCCGTTTATCTTAACATAATCGTATGAGAAATCGCACGTATAATATTTCGAAGCGGCTTTGCCGCTTTTTAAATCTACAACTATTTTAATTTCTTTTTTAAGCAATGATTTCTTCGCAGCTTTCTCGGAAAAATTTAACGCCGCACCGTTTTTAAAAACGTGAATTCCGCCCATATAAATATCTGTTTTATCCGGATTAAAATTTACGCCGGCCCTGCCTGCGGCGGCAAGAACCCTGCCCCAGTTTGCATCCGCGCCGAAAACTGCGGTTTTAAACAAAGGTGACGTTGCTATAGTCGCGCCTATTTTTCTTGCATCTTCTTTTGTTTTTGTATTTTTAATTTCAATTTCTATAAATTTTGTGGCGCCTTCGCCGTCTTTGGCAATCATTTTCGCTAGCGACAAAGTTACTTCGTCCAACGCCAGGGCAAACTTCTTCATATCAACAGGCGAAAGCCTGCCGGTTTTGCTTTGCCCGTTTGCCAAAACGATTACGGTATCGTTTGTGGAGGTATCTCCGTCAACGCTTACGCAATGAAAAGAATTATCCGCGGAATTTTCCAAAATTTTCTGCAAAGCTTTGCTTTCGATTTCCGCGTCCGTTAAAATAAAAGAAAGCATAGTCGCGTGCAATCCTTGCATATTCGGATGAATCATACCCGCGCCTTTAACGCAGCCCCATATGGTAATCTCGCCGTTTTTGACTTTAATCTTCTTCGAGGATTTTTTTATAAAAGTGTCGGTAGTCATTATTGATAAAACAGCTTCGTCTTCATTTTTTGCCGATGTGCCGAGAGAATCCTTCAAAAGTTTGACGACATCTGCAAATTTCGGCATGTTTATATATTGTCCGATAACTCCCGTTGAAGCGCAAAGAGCAGAGCCTGCCTGTAAATTAAAGATTTTCTCTATTTCATAACACATTGTTTTCGCGTCTTTGATGCCTTTTTCTCCGGTACACGCGTTGGCGCAGCCTGAATTTGCGACAATTGCCGAAAATTTTCCGCCTTTTTTCATTCTTTCGATATCTAATAAAACAGGCGCGGCTTTTACAACGCTTTTAGTAAACATTCCTGCGGCGTTTGCCGGAACGTCGGAAATAAACAACGCCAAATCTTTTTTCCTTTCTTTTTTATGTATTCCGCTGCGCACTCCGCCGACTTTAAATCCTTTTGGAAACATTTATTTTTCTCCTGACACGCGTATTATAACATTATAAAGGTCGAACCATTATGCCTCTGTTTCTTCCTTCGACGGGACATTTATTCTGGCAAACGCCGCAGCCTATGCATAATTCTAAATCTATAACGGGAACGTCGACATTCTTACCGTTAATTATTTCCGGGACAAATTTTATAGCTTTATCCGGAACAGGACAATGTTCCTCGCATACAAGGCAGCTTATTCCGTCTCTCCACGGGATACATATATCTTTTATTATTTCGGCTCTGCCGATTGAGCGTTTCATTTTTTCTTCCATAGACAACGCTTCTATTGCCTGCGTCGGGCAAACATGCCCGCAGGCATTACAGTTATATTCGCAATATCCTATGTAATTATCCATTTTCGGCGTCCATATTCCGTCTATTCCGCTTTCGGTCATTATTGGCTGGAGCCCGTTTGTAACGCACACTTTCATACAATTCCCGCATCTGACGCACGCCTGTTTGAACTCTCTTTCGGAAATCGCGCCCGGAGGACGTATAACCGGGGCAATGCTTTTATGACCTGCGGCATAAGTTTTTCTGCCGGCCATATATAAAGCAGCCAAAACCCCGCCTCCCCAAAAAAGAAATTGTTTTCTGGTGACGCCCTTGTCTTCACTCTTTACCTTCAAATCTTCTCTCTGCCTGCATTGTAAATCCACGCAGTCCATGCACATAACGCATTCGCTTGGAATATAAGTTCCGTCGTGTTTTATGGCGTTTGTTCTGCACATATTTTCACATTTGCCGCAAGATGCTTTACACTTTTGTAAATTGAGTTTAAAAACCGGTTTTACCGATAAAACTCCGAGCGACGCGCCGAGCGGGCAAACATATCTGCACCAAAAACGCCTTTTATAAAGCGCCAGCAAAACAGGCGTCATAAAAAGAACGAAAAACGCTAAAGAATAGGCAAATGAACTTTGTCTGGCGTCAAAAATATTGTCGCGCAAAAAATAATATATGCCTTCGCCCAAATTGTGATTCGTAATAGCATATTGAAAAATTTTATCAACCGCGGCGTTTATGAAAGGATAAAAAGTTAAATTGTAAAACCTGCTGAAAACGGTTATAGGCTCAAAAATCCACACAAATTGAAAACCCAAAACTGCAAGAACTAAAAATAACAGCAGCAAAACATATTTGCTCATAAGAATTTTCGACGGAGAACTTTCTTTCCATTTTCTAAACGGTTTTGCGATAAAAGCAAAGAAATCCATAACGGCGCCATAAGGGCAAACCCAGCCGCAAAAAACTCTTCCGAGCAGCAAAGCCGCGATTACAAATATTAATACGATTAGAAATGCCGGTATTACGTATTGAGCGGACAAAGCCGCAAACGCAACAAGAGACGGAGAGCTTAAAAAAAAGTCTCTTGCGTTAACAAATTTAAAAGGATAACTCAGCAGGAAAAACGCGGCGGCTATAAACAAAAAAACCGCCAGCTGCGTTATAATTCTTGCTGTTTTTAATTTACTCATATTTTCTCGGTTCTTATGTTTGCTTTCCCGATGTCGTAGCTGCCCAGTCCCGCGTCCGCGGCGCGTCTTATATGCGGAATGGTCATACCGTCTATATTAAAAAGAGTTTTTGCGGCAAAGCAGTCCGCAAGAACAGGATCAACCGAAGCGATAATAGTGTTCTTTCTGGCCACGTCGGCAAGATTCCCGCCGCGCGGACCGTTTGCCGTTAAAATATTGTAAGCGTCTATAATGTTTAAATCGGGTTTGAGAAAATCGTAAACTTCTAAAAGTTTTTTGTCCATTTCCCAATGCATTTGAGACCTTGCGCCGCCGCAAACGCCCATAACATTTTTAATAGAAAGCGTTAACGTCCCAAGCCCGTGGGTTTTTGCTATAGGCACATTTATAAAAACGTCGCATTCCACGGCGTCTTTGTAAATAGGCCATTCCTGCATCAACGCGTCGGTTTTCGCCATTCTTGCTGGAGCGTATTTCCATTCGTCCATATAAAACACCGTTGCGCCCGCGTCTTTCGCGGCTTTCATAATGCCCGAATTTGCGTAACAAAGTTTTTTATCGTTGCAGGTATTATCGAAGACTTTTACGGTTTTCGCCCCGCTTTCAAAGCACATTTTTACGACGGCGGCAACAACCTCGGGGTTTGTATTTGCCGCGTATTCCGGTCCCCTGTTCCACCCGATATTCGGTTTTACCACTACAACGTCGTCTTTCTTTACAAATATTCCCATACCGCCGAGAAGAGCGACGCTTTTCCTTGTTATCTGTTCCGGATCTTTACCGGTAACGGCCGTTAAATCGTATTCCGTAACTGCCTTTCTTTTTATTCTCGGAGCAATCGATTTTGTATTTTGCGCGAAAGCTTTTTTAGCGGTATTGGACGAAAAAGCCAAAAAAGCGCCGCCGGCCGCGAGAATCTTTAAAAAGCTTTTTCTGGTAATATCACGGGATAAAATTTCTTTGGCCTTTGAAATAACCAGCCGAAACTTAGCTTCAAACTTCGTTTCAAGATTGTTCATAGACCTCTCCTCCGGGTAAAATTTTATTTTTGTAAACCATTTTGGAAAAAATAATTCCTATTTCATAAAGAACTATCATAGGAATCATAAAGAGAGCCAGGCTGAACGCGTCGGTAGTAGGCGTAATTACGGCGGCAAATACGCACATCGAAAAATACGCTTCCCTGCGTTTTGACGATAAAAACTTCGGCGTTATTACGCCTATTTTCGTAAGTATAAAAGCAAGCAGAGGAATCTGGAATATTATTCCTCCGCAAAAAAGCAAGGCGCAGATAAAAGATATATACGACGACAAAGTTAGTTGAACGGGAGACTGCGTCAACCCTTGGGAAAGATTCATCAAAAACGATATCGCCGGAGTCAAAACTACAAAATAAATAAACAAAATGCCGCTTACAAACAACAAAAACGCCGCGATAACCCACTTAATTACGGAATCGTTTTGGCTTTTGTCCATCGCGGGTTTGACAAAATTAAAAAGTTCCCAAAAAATGGGAAGAATCGCGACGGACAAGCCCGCGAAGACCGCCGTTTTAATATAAATTGTAATAGCTTCCGCGGGTTTTAAAATCATAAAACTTTCTATCAAACCTTTTGACGGAAGTTTTAAAATGTAAAGTATGCGGTCGGCAAAAAGCAATGCTATAAGAGAAGCCGCGATAATATATATCGCGCAACGGATAAGCAGCCATCTTAATTCTTCAAGATGGCCGGTAACGCTCATTTTCATTTTGCGGTATTTGTATCGGCTGAATTTGTTTTGTTTTCTTCTTTTTCTTCAGGTTCTTTTGTTTTGTCGTTCATTCCGTCTTTAAATTCCTGAACGGACTTTCCGAGCGCCCTTGCTATGCCGGGCAGCCTTTTGGCGCCGAAAAGAACCAAAGCCAAAAGCAAAATTACGACTAATTCTTGAAACCCTAATCCAAACATAAAACCTCCGAAAACAATAAGCTTATAATGATATAATTTAATCAAATTTTGAGAGATTTTGGTATATGATTTTTAACCAAAACAAAAAACGCGCGGCATTTTATTTAGCCGCGCGTTTTTGTAATTTGATTTATATTTATTAAAAATCCGATCTCTTTGACATTTTGATGTTATCGAGTTCTTCTAAATACGCGCCTGTTCCTCTTGCAACGCAAGTTACCGGATCATCGGCGAGATTTACGGGAAGTTCGGTTTCCTGAGAAAGAAGCTCGGGGAATCCTCCGACAAGAGAACCTCCGCCGCTTAAAATTATTCCGCGGTCTACTAAGTCTGCGGAAAGTTCCGCGGGAGTTTCTTCAAGAACGCTTTTCACGACTTCAACTATTGCTTTTACGGGTTCCGCCAAAGCTATTCTTATCTCTTCGGAAGTAATTCTGACTGTTTTCGGAAGCCCTGTAAGCAAATCTCTGCCTTTTACGTCCATATCGGTTTCTTTTCCGGTAGGAAAGACCGAGCCGATTTTCATTTTTACTTCTTCAGCCGTGCTTTCGCCTATGGAAAGATTATATTTTTTTCTGAAATACTGGACTACGGCTTCGTCCATTTTATCGCCGGCGACATTCAGGGATCTCGCGACAACCATTCCGCCAAGCGATATAACCGCGACTTCCGTAGTTCCGCCTCCGATATCGACTATCATGCTGCCTACGGGCTCTTGTATGGGAATTCCCGCTCCGATAGCGGCAGCCATAGGCTCGTCAATAAGATGAACTTCCCTTGCGCCGGCCTGCTCTGCGGATTCTCTTACGGCTCTTCTTTCAACTTCCGTTATACCCGACGGAACGCCGATAACGACTCTGGGATGAAGGAGGGTTCTGCGGTTGTGAACTTTTTTTATGAAATATCTTATCATTCTTTCAGTAGCTTCAAAGTTAGCGATAACTCCGTTTCTAAGCGGACGAACGGCTACAATATTTGCGGGGGTTTTACCCAACATTCTTTTGGCTTCCACTCCGATTGCAAGAACGCTATTGGTATCTTTGTCCATGGCTACGACGGAAGGTTCTCTTAAAACAATGCCCTGCCCTTTAATATAAACCAAGACAGAGGCAGTCCCCAAATCTATTCCCATATCGTTTGAAAACAAACTGAAAATATAGTTAAACACTTTATAACTCCGTTATGGAAGTTGAGATGATGAGATGTTGAGAAGTTGAGAGGAGCTCAAGTCGTTAAAGTCTTTGCCTTTGCTCATCTTCTCATCGTCACAGCTTCCCATCTTCTGTTTATATGACTAATTTTACAATTGCCATTTCCGCGCTGTCGCCGCGTCTGGGTCCTACTTTTAAAATCTGCGCGTAGCCGCCTTTTCTTTCTTTGTATCTCGGCGCTAAAACGTCAAAAACTTTTTTTACGACTTCTTTATTGTTTATTTCGCCGTGAACCGCTCTTATCGCGCTTAAATCGGCTTTTTTCGCTTTTGTTACAAGTTTTTCGGCATAACTTATCAGTTCCTTCGCTTTAGGCAAAGTAGTGGTTATTTTCTCATGGAGAAACAATTCGGTAGCCAAACTTCTTAGCATGGCTTTTTTATGAGAACTCGTAACGCCGAGTTTGCTCCCATTATGGTTTTTTATCATTTTTTTGCTCCCTTCATTCCGAGCGACAATCCCATTTCGGCAAGTTTTTCCTTTATCTCTTCAAGAGAGCGTTTGCCGAAATTATCGAAACTCATCATATCTTCTTCGGTAACTTTAACAAGATCTCCGATAGTTTCCAAACCGGCATTTTTCAGACTGTTTGAAGATCTCGTCGAAAGATCCATTATGCTCAAAGGCTGCTCAAGCAAATCGGAGCCTTTTTCTTCTTCTTTATTAGCCGCCGGTTCGGCGACCGCGCCTTCGTCTTCAATCACGCCGGTAAATATCGTAAGGCTGTTTCTTAAAATTTTCGCGGCTTCTATTAAAGCGTCTTTAGGCGTAACGGAACCGTCAGTCCAAATTTCCATAACAAGCCTGTCGTAATTTAAAGTCTGCTCAACGCGGGTATTTTCCACTTCGTAGTTGACTTTCGTTATAGGAGAAAAAAGAGAATCCAAAACTATTGTACCGACGGCATATTTGTGCGATTTAAGTTCTTCGGCAAGAATATATCCTTTGCCGGACGAAACTTCGAGTTCCATTTCCAAAACCGTGCCGTTGTCGATATTTGCAATCTCCTGTCCGGGATTTAATATCTCGACATTTGCGTTCTTTTCAATATTTGCCGCCGTTACTTTACCCGCTTTTTTAACTTTAAGATAAAGCTTTTCCGGCATTTCGGAATGAAGTTTTACTCTTATTTTCTTCAAATTCAAAACTATCTGGGCAACGTCTTCTTTAACGCCTTTCAATACAGCAAATTCGTGGAGAGCGCCTGTTATTTTAACCGAAGTAATCGCCGCGCCTTCAAGGCTTGACAAAAGAATTCTGCGAAGAGAATTTCCTATAGTGTGACCGTAACCGCGTTCAAAAGGTTCTGCCGTAAAACGGCCGTAAAAATTTGTCGCCGTTTTTTCGTCTAACATAAGTCTGCGTAATTTTTCTAAATCCGGAGTTTTCATTCTATATAACCTCACTCAACAAACCTTCGGTTTTAATAAGCCTTGGGCTGTTAGTTTATTTTGAATAATATTCTACTATGAGCTGGCTGTCTATCGGATGAGACGTTTCGCCGGGCAGCGGTTCGCTTACCACCGTACCCGCAATTTTGCTTTTATCAAAGCTAAGCCAAGCCGGAACATTTGAAGCCGTTTTTTCTACAAGTTTTTTTATGACGGAATTTTCTTTGTATTTCTCGGGAACTGTAATAACGTCGCCTGCTTTTACCTGATAACGGGGAACGTCGATTTTTTTATCGTTGACCAAAACATTCCCGTGATTTACGATTTGCCTGGCCTGTTTTTTTGAAGAAGCCAAACCCAGGCGGTAAACCACATTATCAAGCCTTAACTCAAGAAGTTTAAGCAAATTGTCGCCCGTAGAACCTTTCATTTTTTCGGCGACGGTATAATAATGGCTGAACTGTTCTTCGGTTAAACCGTAAACTCTTCTTGCTTTCTGTTTCTCGCGCAAATGTTTCGCATAATCGGACATTTTTCCTTTGGCTACGCCGTGCTGTCCGGGACCGTTTTTGCCTCTTTTTCTGTCGAGAGTGCAATTACTCGTGCATCTTTCGCCCTTAAGGAAAAGTTTTTCTTTTTCACGACGGCACAATTTACATACTGACTCTAAATAACGTGACATCTATTAAACTCCTCTAATTAGAAGTTGAGATGTTGGGATGCTGAGATGCTGAGCAAAGACAAAGCCGTTACCCACCTTCTCATCCTCTCATCTTCTCTACCTCTGTCTTTTTATACTCTTCTCGGTTTCGGCGGACGGCAACCGTCGTGAGGCACCGGCGTAATATCTTTTATCGCCGTAATTCCAAGTCCGGAACTTTGCAAACCTCTTATAGCCGTTTCTCTTCCAGGTCCTGGACCGTTGACAAAAACCGCAACCTGCTTAACGCCCATATCTAACGCTTTTTTGCCTACGGAAGCCGCAGTCATTTGAGCCGCAAAAGGAGTGCCTTTTTTTGTGCCTTTAAAACCGGAACCGCCTGCAGACGCCCATGCTAAAGTATTTCCTTTTTCATCCGTAACATTCACTATAGTATTGTTAAACGTTGACAATATATAAGCTCTGGCGACTCCGCCGGTATATTTTTTCTTTTTCGACGATCCTGCGCCGCTTTGTTTCTTTTCTTCTGCCATTTGTTTCTCCTCAATCTGTTTTTACTTATGCGCTAATTTTATAGAAGTTTGGATGCATGGATGCATAGAGGCTTAAAAGCCTTACTTCTTTTGTCTTTGCCAAGCATCTATGCGTTTATTCCTCCAATCTTCTGTTGTTTTAGCCTTTCTTTCCAGGAGCCTGAGCTGCCGCTTTACCCGCGCCTACGGTTTTTCTCTTACCGCGTCTTGTACGAGCATTGGTTTTCGTCCTCTGCCCTCTGGTCGGAAGATTTCTTCTGTGACGGGAACCTCTGTAACTTCCTATTTCTATAAGCCTTTTAATGTTCGCCTGAATTTCTCTTCTTAAATCGCCTTCGACTTTAAGATTTTTCGTTATAAGGTTATTTATTTTGTTGACTTCCGCTTCGGTTAAATCTTTAACTCTTTTGGCGGGATCCAACTCAAGTTCCGCGATAATTTCATTTGATATCGCGGGACCGATTCCGTAAATATATCTCAACGCTATATCAAGTCTTTTTGCTTTAGGTAAATCTACGCCTGCAACACGAGCCATTTACTTCCTCCATACTTTTTTATATACACTGCTTCAAATCTAATAAAATCTTCAGAGTTCAAAGTTTGTCGTTATTTTAACTTTGAACTTTGAACTTTGCACTTTGAACTTTGCCTTTTCTATCCTTGTCTCTGTTTGTGTCTGGGGTCCGAACAAGTTACTCTTACTACGCCTTTGCGTTTTACTACTTTGCATTTCTGGCAAATTGGTTTGACCGATGCTCTGACTTTCATTTTTAAATACTCCGCTTACAATATGTTTTCTGTATCCTTCGGAGATAAAGTCTCCTCAGGATGACGCCCGCAGCGTCACTTTTCTCTATATGTAATTCTGCCCCTGGTTAAATCGTAAGGAGAAAGTTCAACTTTCACTTTATCACCGGGCAGAATTTTTATGTAATGCATTCTCATTTTACCGCATATATGCGCAAGAATCACATGCCCGCCGTCTATTTCAACCTTAAACATGGCATTGGGCAGAGATTCCAAAATTTTACCGTCAACTAATATTTTTTCTTCTTTTGACATTTTATACCTTTGTTAAAATTTCATTACCGTCTTCGGTTATTGCGACTGTGTGCTCGAAATGGGCGCTCAGACTGAAATCTTTCGTGACAACAGTCCAATCGTCGTCCGACATAGCCACTTCGTAACCGCCGGCGTTTACCATAGGTTCTATCGCTAAAACCATACCTGGAACAAGCTTCACTCCCGTATCGGCTTTACCGAAATTCGGTACAGGCGGCTCTTCGTGTAAAGCCCTTCCTATTCCGTGTCCTACAAAATCTCTTACCACGGAAAAACCCGCGTTTTCAACGGTTTTCTGAACCGCAAAAGAAATATCGCCGAGCCTTTTGCCGGGTAACACCTGCTCTATGCCTTTCTGTAATGATTCTTCCGTAATTTTAAGAAGTTTTGAGGCGGTGTCGGAGATACTGCCGACTGCGTAGGTTTTTGCCGCGTCGCCGTAATAACCTTCGTAAATTACTCCTATATCAACAGAAACTATATCGCCGGATTTAAGCGCGCGGGAAGCATTCGGAATCCCGTGAACAACCTCGTCGTTTACCGACACGCAGGCGCATGCCGGATAAGGATAACTTATCCCTTTGACTCCGAGAAAAGCCGGCAACATTTTCAATGAACGTATATATTTCTCTACAAAAATATCTATATCTTTGGTCGTTACCGCGGGTTTTATAATGTCAGTAAGTTCTTCCAAAATTTTGCCGACTGCCTGTCCGGCAATCTTCATTTTTTCTATTTCATGCCGCGTTTTTAATTCAATGCTTCTTTTTTTGAAAAACAATTTGAATCCTTCGGATTCAGAAGCTTAGAAGCTGAGATGTTGGGAGGCTGAGCAAATACAAAGACTTTTTGCCGTTGTTGTTACTCAACTTCTCAGCTGCTCAACTTCCCATCTTCTGCCTTTATTGTCGTCTCTATTTGTTTAAAAACTTCTTTTTCGTTTTGCTGTCCGTCTATTTCTATGAGTATTCCAGCTTTTTTATAATAATCTATCAGCGGTTTCGTCTGATTTTCGTAAACTGTCAGCCTGTCTCTTACGACATTTTCTTTATCGTCGCTTCTCTGTAAAAGAGTTCCGCCGCAAGCATTGCAGGTGTTTTCTTTTTTAGGAGGTAAAAAATGCATATGATAACTTTCGCCGCAAGAGCAAACGCGTCTGCCAGAAATTCTTTTTACCGCTTCGTCATTGTCTATATATATTGAAAAAACTGCGTCTATTTTTATATTTTCTTTTCTAAGCATTTCGTCGAGAGCCGCGGCCTGATTTAAGGTTCTGGGAAAACCATCTAAAAGAAAACCTTTTTTAACATCGTCTTTTTGAAGACGTTTCTGTACCATTTCAACTACCGTTTCATCCGGTATAAGCTGACCCGCGGCCATTAAAGCGCTTATTTTTTCGTCGCTTTTTTTGGCTTCCCTGAACATATCTCCGGTTGATAAATGAACAATTCCGTATTTTTCAACGATTCTTTTAGCCTGAGTGCCTTTGCCTGCTCCGGGAGGACCGAATAATATATAATTCATAAAAACCCTTTTAACTACAATTAACAATTTACAAATAACAATTAACAGCGAAAAATCTTTTTATATTTATTTTTTAATTGTAAATTATTATTTGTCAATTGCCTTTATTATCTAACGTTAAACCATCTGCCTTTTATACGGCCTTCTTTCATAAAACCTTCATAATGACGCATAATAAGGTGCGACTCTATCTGTCCTATAGTATCAAGAGACACGCCGACTACGATAAGCAAAGACGTTCCTCCGAAAAAGAACGGAACGCTGAATTTGGCTCTCGCCACATCGGGCAAAACCGCTATGGCGGCCACAAACAAAGCTCCCGTAAGGGTAACCCTTTCCAAAACTTTTTGTATATACTGCGCAGTAGGTTCGCCCGGCCTTATTCCCGGCACAAAACCTCCCGACTTTTTCATATTTTCAGCCAAATCTTTGGGGTTAAACGATATTGAATTATAAAAATAACAAAAGAAGATTACAAGAGCCGCATACGTCGTATCATATATCCACGAACCGCGATTAAACCATGCCAATATATGTTTTGAAACCGGAATACCGAAAACAGTCCATTCCGGAGAAAATTGCGCTATGGTAAGAGGCGCGGAAAGTATTGATATTGAAAAGATAACGGCTATAACGCCCGACTGATCGACTTTTATCGGAAGAAAAGAAGTCTGCCCGCCGTACATTTTTCTGCCCACCATTCTTTTTGCGTAATGTATGGGAATTCTTCTTTGGGCGGTTTCAATCCAAACAACGCCTATCAGAACCGCTATTACAACCGCAGTGATGAACAAAGCGTAAAGAATAGAAATTTCATCCATCTGAACAAGTTTTATAACGCTTATAGTGGCATGCGGCAACCTTTCGACAATACCTGCAAAAATTATTAAAGAAATACCGTTTCCTATACCTCTTTCACTGACCTGTTCTCCAAGCCACATTATAAGAACAGTCCCGGTAACAAGAGTAGCAACAGTCATAATAATCCAGGAAAGCGACGGATCAACTACTATAGGCATACCCGAAGGGGTAGGCATTCTGCTTATAGCCATAGTTAAACCAAAAGATTGTATCGCGCCGAGAATTAAAGTTCCGTACCTTGTTATCTGGGTAAGTTTTTTTCTGCCCTGCTCGCCTTCTTTTGCAAGCCTGTCCAAATAAGGAATGACATGCGCTCCCTGCATTAAACTGAGAATAATGGATGCGTTGATATACGGCATAATACCCATCGAAAAAACCGACATCCTGTTGAGAGCGCCGCCCGAAAACATATCAAGAAACCCTAACAGACCGTTGCTTTGGGCTTCAAACAAAGATCTAACCGCCTCGGCGTTAATGCCGGGGATAGGAACTGAAGCTCCTATTCTGTAAGCTACTATTATAGCCAGCGTAAAAAGAACTCTTTTTTGAAGCTCCGGCACTCTGAATATGTCTGCAAAAGTCTTTAACATTTTTCTTTCCTTAATATCATCATTGCGGGCTTGACCCGCAATCTATTTTTAGGATGTGAGCGACATCCTTCGACTACGCTCAGGACAAGCTCCGACCGCAATGACAAACTCTGTAATTATTTTACTATTTCCGCTTTTCCGCCGGCGGATTTTATTTTGTCTGCCGCGGATTTTGAAAAAGCGGCTGCTTTAACCGTAAGAGACTTTTTCAAATCGCCTACGCCCAAAATTTTTACAAGTTTTGTCTGCGATACAAGCCCGGCTTCTTTTAATTTTTCCGGAGTGACTTCTATTCCCGAATCAAATTTATTTAAACTTTCAATATTTACAATTGAATACTCTTTGCGGAACTGATTGTTGAAGCCTCTCTTAGGAATTCTTCTAAGAATAGGCATCTGCCCGCCCTCAAAACCGGTCTTCTTTGTTCCGTCGCCCGAACGCGATTTCTGACCTTTAGACCCGCGCGTAGCGGTGCGGCCGTGACCCGAACCGAGCCCACGGCCTACTATTTTCTTTCTATGTTTTGAGCCTTTTGCAGGCTTTAAATTATTTAAACCTATCATATTTCCGCGACCTCTTTATTTCTGATTTTGGCAACATCTTCTTTAGTGCGAAGTTCTTTAAGAGCGTCTATCGTGGCATATACGACATTGAACGGATTTGACGAACGCATCGATTTCGTAAGAATATCTTTTATTCCGACGGCTTCCAAAACCGCTCTTACGGCTCCGCCCGCTATAACTCCGGTTCCCGGCGCGGCGGGTTTGAGTAAAACTTTTCCCGAACCCGAAACCCCGGTAATTTCATGAGGTATTGTGCTTCCTTTAAGCTGCATGGATACCATATTTTTTGCAGCGCGCGCGCTGCCTTTCTGGATTGCGGACTGAACTTCGTTTGCTTTTCCGAGCCCGCAGCCTACTTTGCCCGCTCCATCGCCAACCACTACCAAAGCGTTAAAAGAAAATCTTTTTCCGCCCTTAACGACTTTCGCCACTCTGTTTACGGCGACGACAGTCTCTTTTAAACCGCTATCATTCTGTTGATGTCTTCCTGATTGTTCTGCCAACTTGTCCTCCCTAAACTACTATTAAAAAAATTTAAAGAAAATGTTGAAAGTGGAAAGTGAAAATTATGAGCGGACTTTGTCCGCGAATTTGCAATTGTTTTCACTTTGCTGTTTTTATCGTTATTTCCACTTTGCACTTCTCACTTTTCACTTTATCTTTAGAACTCAAGACCGCTTTCTCTGGCTGCATCGGCTAAAGCTTTTATTTTACCGGTATATTCATAACCTCTGCGGTCAAACACAACTTTTTTAACGCCTTTTTCAGACGCTTTTTTCGCAATCAAATCGCCTACGGATTTTGCGGCGGAAACAGTATCGGTAACTTTCAGTTTACCCTTAAGCTCCGGAGAAAGAGTCGACGCGGCAGCAAGAGTTATCCCTTTGCTGTCATCGATAATCTGCGCATAAATATGCTTATGTCCGCGGTGCACGCTTAAACGGGGCCTTTCATTAGTACCTTCGATTTTGCTTCTTACTCTTTTTACGCGATAATCAAATCTTTTGTTTGAATCTTTCATCTAAAAACCTCTTATAGAAGTTGAGATGATGAGATGCTGAGAAGTTGAGAGGAGCTCCAGCCGTACAAGTCTTTGCCTTTGCTCATCTTCTCATCCTCCTGCCTTCCCATCTTCTGCAGTTAATTATTTCTTGCCTGCAGCCGCGGCTGCTTTACCCGCTTTTCTTATTATGTGTTCATCGACATAAACAACATTTTTGCCGTCGGCTGATTGAACGGCATTTGTATATCTTATGCCGAAACCTTTGTAAGGTTCCGGAGGCTTAACCCCTTTTACCTTGGCGGCAAAAGCGCCGACTTCGTTTTTATCTATGCCTGTAATCGTTATAATTGTATTTTTATCGGAGTCAAGCACTGCGGTAACTTTTACGGTAGACGGAATATCAAGATTGACCAGATGAGAAAAACCTACGGCCAAAACTAATTTTTTACCGCCCTCGATGCTGGCTTTATATCCGAGACCTACGGACTTTAACTCTTTTTTGTAACCTTTAGTTACTCCTTCTATCATATTGACGATAAGCCCTCTGTGCAAGCCGTGCATCATATTGTGTTCGCGCGAATTTCCGAGAGCTTCGACAAGCAAACTGTTTTTATCGATTTTTATTCCGATTCTTTTATCTATCGGCTGTAAAAGTTTGCCTCCCGGACCTGTTATTTCCAAGACGCCGTTTTTAAATTCTGCTTTTACTTTTTCCGGCAGCTGGACCGGTTTTTTACCTAAGCGACTCATATTAATTCCTTTTCCAATTTACAATTAACAATTTACAGATTACAATTAACGACAACTTTCACTTAGTATTGTAACTACAAAATAATTTTTTATTTGTTAATTGTTATTTGTTATTTGTCTTTACCAAACGTATCCTATAACTTCTCCGCCGATTTTATCTTTTCTGGCCTGTCTGTCGGTCATCAAACCTTTCGATGTTGAGACTATAGTGACGCCGAGACCGCCTACTGTTTTCGGCATTTCTTCATAACCTTTGTATATTCTCAAACTTGATTTTGAAACCCTTTTTATGCCTTGAAGAACGGACTTACCTTCAGCCGTGTACTTAAGATAAACTCTTAAAACGCCCTGTTTATGGTCCTCAATGCTTTTGAAGTTTGCGATATACCCTTCGTCTTTCAAAATTTTAGCGATTTCCACTTTTAATTTTGCCGACGGAACATCGACTTTTTCGTGAAGCTTCGCGTTCGCATTGCGAATGCGCGCAAACATATCTGATATCGGATCTGTAATCATTCAAACGACCTCTTTTTTAAATTATTACCAGCTTGATTTTGTAATACCCGGTATTTCGCCGTTATGCGCAAGTTTGCGCAAACATATTCTGCAAAGTCCGAAATCTCTGTAAAAGCCGCGCGGTCTTCCACACAGGCGACATCTGTTCCTGTACCGTGTTGCAAATTTCTGAGGTTTACGCATCTTTGCTTCTGCTGAAGTTGTAGCCATTCATTTCCTCTTTATAGAAGTTGAGATGATGAGATGTTGGGAAGTTGAGAGAAGCTCCGGCCGTAAAAGTCTTTGCCTTTGCTCATCTTCTCATCATCCAATCTTCCCACCTTCTGCCTTTATTTTATTTATCTTTTCTTAAACGGCATGCCGAGCGCTTCGAGAAGAGCTTTTGCATGCTCGTCTTTTTCAGCCGTCGTTACTATGGTTATATTCATTCCCCTGGCTTTATCCGACTTTTCAACGCTTATTTCCGGGAATATATATTGTTCCGTAAGACCTAAATTAAAATTGCCTCTGCCGTCGAACGCGTTAGGCTCTATTCCTCTGAAATCTCTTATACGGGGAATGGCAATATTAATAAGCCTGTCCAAAAATTCGTACATGATCGCGTTTCTCAAAGTAACTTTAATCCCGATAGGCATACCCTGACGGATTTTAAAGTTTGAAACCGACTGTTTTGCGCGGCATACTATAGGTTTTTGTCCCGTGACAGCCGAAAGTTCCGCAACGGCGATATCCAAAACTTTTATATTTTCTTTCGCTTCGCTAAGACCGATGTTAATAACTATTTTTTCGACTTTAGGAACCTGATGAAAATTCTTAAAATTAAACTGTTTAGAAAGCTCGCCTGTTACGCTTTTCTGATAAAATTCTTTTAAACGAGGTTGATTCATTATTTTTTCCCTTATACAATCAATTTACTTATTTATTTGTCGTTGACTATCATTTCGCCGCATTTACGGCAAATTCTGACCTTTTTTCCGTCGGAAAGAGAATCGAATTTAGATCTCGAAGCCTGATCGCACTTCGGGCATATAAGCATGACTTTGCTTGCGGAAATCGGCGCTTCTTTTTCACGGATTCCGCCCGTATCCCTCTGAGTGGGCTTCGTGTGTTTTTTTACGAAATTAACTTTCGCGACTATAACTTTTCCTTTATCGGGAAACACGTCGAGAACTTCGCCTTTTTTGCCTTTGTCTTTTCCCGATAAAACAACTACTTTGTCTTTCTTTTTAATGTTAAACATTTTTGTTTTCCTGTTTCTTTTTATGCGATAAACGTCAAACTTTTTATATTACTTCCGGAGCCAAAGAGATTATTTTGAGATAATTGTTTTCTCTGAGTTCTCTTGCGACCGGTCCGAAAATACGCGTGCCTTTCGGTTCGCCTTCGTCGTTGATTATAACCGCCGCGTTATCGTCAAATTTTATGTACGTTCCGTCATTACGGCGTATTTCTTTTACCGTGCGGACAATAACCGCTTTTATAACATCGCCTTTTTTTATGCTTGCGTGCGGCAAAGCGTCCTGAACAGACGCGTGAATTATGTCGCCGATACTCGCATAACGGCGTTTCAAGCCTTTTGTAACTCTGAAACAGCGTATTTTTCTTGCTCCCGAATTATCCGCAACATTTAAAATAGTTCTTTCCTGAATCATTTTACTGTCCTTTTTTTTTAAACTACAAAGTGCAAAGTGAAAAGCACAAAGTGAAAATATTGTGCGGGCTATGCCCGCGATATTTAGCCAACTTGGATTCCGATTTTCATCGGAATGACGGCTTTTTGCCGTTGTCGTTATTTTAACTTTTAACTTTTAACTTTCAACTTTGTCTTTTTTACTCAGCCTGCGTTTTGCTTATAACTTCGACCAACACCCATTTCTTGGTTTTAGAAATCGGTCTTGATTCCATTATTTTAACCGTATCGCCTATACGCGAAACGTTCTTTTCATCGTGAACCGCATATTTTCTTTTTGTGCGAAGCACACGGTCATACAAAGAATGGCGGTATGTCCTTGAAACGGAAACCATTCTTGTTTTATCGCTTTTATCGTTTACAACCACGCCTGTACGAAATGTACGTTTTCCACGTTCAGCCATTTTTCCTTCCCATTTTAACTGCAATTGATAATTAACAATTGATAATTAACAATTTTTAACTACTTAGTATTTACTTCATTTTATTGTTACTTGTCATTTGTTAATTGTTAATTGTCATTTGTTATTTGCTTTTAAGCAACGTTTTTATTCTTGCTATATCTCTTCTCAGCCCTCTTATTTCAAGAGGGTTTTTCACAGGCGCCGCAGAGTGGCGGAACTTCAACTTAAACAGTTTATCCTGCGCGTCGTTGAGTTTTACGGAAAGTTCCGAGTCCGACATAGTTCTCATTTCCTGCCAATGTTTGCTTTTCATCTTACCGTTCCATTTTTTTGTAGATTGCGGGTCAAGCCCGCAATGACAACTAAACTAAATTTCTGCCCTGGCCAGTATTTTTGTTTTTATCGGAAGTTTGTTTGAAGCCAGCGTTAAAGCTTTTTTTGCGTCGGCTTCGGGAAGGCCTTCCATTTCAAACATCACTCTTCCGGGCTTTACTACAGCGACCCAAAATTGCGGATCGCCCTTACCTTTACCCATTCTGGTTTCGGCAGGCTTTTTGGTTACCGGTTTATCAGGGAATATTCTGATCCAGACCTTTCCGCCTTTCTTTATAAACCTTGCAAGGGTTATACGGGCAGCTTCTATCTGGTTGCTGTTAATCCAGACAGGCTCAAGAGCCTGAAGACCGTATTTTCCAAACGCCAAATACGTTCCGCCTTTGGCTTTGCCTTTCATTCTGCCTCTGTGGGTTTTTCTATATTTTACTCTTTTTGGCATCAACATAATTATGTCCTCTGACTTATAATCGTCATTGCGGCCCACGAGCCGCAATCTATTTTTATTTCTGTTCTTCCTGAGTCTTCTGTCCGGCCGCTGCATTAGCGTTTGATGCTAAGGCTTCGGCGTCGACAAGTTTGGCTTCTTCAATCAAGTCTTTCGTTGTTTTTTTGAAATGTTCTTTTTTGAATATCCAGACTTTTACGCCTATCTGACCCATGGTTGTATAAGCTTCGGTAAAACCGTAATCTATGTCGGCTCTGAAAGTCTGAAGAGGAACTCTTCCTTCTTTAAGCCATTCCGTTCTTGCGATTTCGGCTCCGCCGATTCTTCCAGACACCATAACTTTTATGCCCTGCGCTCCGGCAGCCATGGCTTTTTCCATGGTCTTTTTCATCGCTCTTCTGAAAGCGATTTGTTTCTCAAGCTGAAACGCTATGCCTTCCGCGGCAAGCTGCGCGTCGGTTTCCGGTCTTTTTATTTCCATGACATTGACAAAAGTTTTTCTCGCGGTCATAGATTCGATTTCTTTTCTTAAATTTTCAATGCCTTGGCCGCCCTTGCCTATGACAATACCAGGCCGCGCGGTATAAACATTTACTCTCAAATATTTTCCCGCTCTTTCTATGCCGATTTTCGAAACCGAAGCCAATTTTAATTTATCTTTCAAATAGGTTCTTATACGGCGGTCTTCTTCTATAAAGTCAGGCATCTCTTTAAGGTTAAACCATTTAGAGTCCCAATCTTTAATATACCCGAGTCTTACGCTTTTAGGATGTACTTTATGCCCCATTTTTCTTACCTTTTTCCTATTTTTTTGCTGCGCCTAAAATATCTTTTTTTTCTTCTGTTTTTACCGTTGAAACGACTGTTTTTCCGGCAACTTTTTTCTTTCTCTTTTCCGGAGCAACGCCCGCGTCGGTAACCACTATAGTAAGGTGCGACGTTCTCTTTTTTATCGGCATTCCTCTTCCCATAGGACCGGGTCTCATTCTTTTAAGAATAGGTCCGTTTCCTACCCACGCCTCTTTAACTTTGAGATTGGAAAAATCTTTAAGTTTTCCCGAGTTCGCCGTCGCGCTTTTTAAAACTTTTTCTACAAGCGTTCCCGCCGATTTGGGAAGAAAAGAGAGAATTTCAAAAGCTTTGGAGACTCTTTTGTTTCTTATAAGAGACAAAACCTGATTTACTTTTCTCGGCGTATATCTTACAAATTTTGCTGTAGCTTTTGCTTGCATCTTATGTTCCTTTTCGTTTTTTCAAAAAATGGATTCCGGCTTTCGCCGGAAGAACGCGGCAAAAAACCGCCGTATCTTTTCACTTTCCACTTTTAACTCTTCACTTTTACGTTAAAGAGGTTTCCTGCTTAGTCATTCCGCCGTGACCTTTAAAAGTTCTCGTCGGAGCGAATTCGCCCAGTCTGTGTCCTACCATTTGTTCCGATATGAAAATCGGCAAAAACTTTTTGCCGTTATGTATGGCAATCGTATGTCCGACAAAATCCGGAGTTATAACGGAAGCTCTCGCCCAGGTTTTGATAACTTTCTTTTCGCCGGCATCGTTAAGCTTTTGCATTTTTTTCAAAAGCTTCGCGTCTACATAAGGGCCTTTTTTAGTTGAACGACTCATTTATTATCCTCTTTTTTAGAAGCTTGGATGCATGGATGCGTAGATGCGTAGAGCAGCTCTGACCGTATAAGTCTTTGTCTTTACCATGCGTCTATGCGTCTAAACTTCTATGCATCAACTATCTTTTTTTCGCTTTATTACGATGGCTTACTATCACCCAATCCCAGACTTTTTTCGGTCTTGTCTTGAAACCTTTAGCAGGCTGGTTCCAAGGGCTTCTGGGCTGGTTGTTTCCTTTGCTTCTTCCTCTGCCTCCACCGTGAGGATGGTCAACAGAGTTCATTGCAGTTCCGCGCACGTGGGGTTTAAATCCCATATGACGGCTTCTTCCTGCAGAGCCTATCGTAATATTCTCATGGTCTAAATTTCCTACCTGACCAATCGTCGCATAACAGTTTACGCGAACCAGTCTTATTTCGCCGGAAGGCATTCTTACGTGAGCGTAATCGCCTTCTTTGGCAAGCAGCTGAGCTGCGGCTCCGGCAGAACGTACAAGCTGTCCGCCTTTGCCCGCGACCAGTTCCAGGTTATGTATGAACGTACCTACGGGAATATTTGAAAGAGGAAGAGAATTTCCCGCTTTTATCTCGGCATCCGGACCGGACATAAGCGAATCTCCCACGTTCACTCCCGCGGGCTGAATTATGTATCTTTTTTCACCGTCTTTGTATTGCACAAGCGCTATTCTGCTTGAACGGTTAGGGTCATACTCTATGGCTATGACTTCGGCGGGAATATTAAACTTATCCCTTTTGAAATCAATAATTCTGTAAAATCTTTTATGACCGCCGCCTCTGAAACGCACCATTACCTGACCAGTATTGTTGCGGCCGCCTGTTTTTTTAATGATTTTTGTTAACGATTTTTCCGGCTCGGTTTTTGTTATGTCTGAAAAATCGGAAATAGACATCTGTCTTCTGGACTGCGTGTAGGGTTTAAATGTTTTAATCGGCATTACTTTTTTCCTGTTTTATCGGAGCTCTTTACAACCGCCCCATAGTTACTTCTTGCTTCAACAACACTAATTCTTAATTTTTAATTATTAATTATTAATTGCCGTTAAGCTTCCTCGACCATTTGAATTTCTTGGCCTTTGCCAAGTTTTACTATCGCTTTTTTCCAATCGCTTCTGTATCCGGAGTGCGCGCCCATTCTCTTTGCTTTTCCGGCATAGTTTGAAGTATGCACGCTTTGAACTTTAACGTTGAACAAACCTTCAACGGCAAGTTTTATCTGATACTTGTTTGCGTCTTTGTCAACCATAAAAGTATATTTGTTGTCTTTCTCTTTCATGATTGAAGCTTTTTCGGTTACTATCGGTTTTTTTATTATGTTTCTGATATCCATTTTAGTCCCTGTCCAATTAATAAAGACAAGCCTTAAGTTTTAGGCTTGCCTTTCTTTAAGAATTTCTATAGCTTCGGGCGTAATAATAAGTTTGTCCGCCCAAAGAACCTGATACGCATTTATATTTTTTACGTTTTCAACTACGACATTTTCAACGTTTCTTGCGGCAAGTTTAAAATCCGCGTCATTGTTAACGGCAAAAACGACTTTTTTGCCTTCAAGTTTAAGATTTTTAATAAGTTCCGCGACTTTTTTCGTTTTAGCTTCGCTTATTTTAACGGAATCCACAACTATCACATTGCCGTTTTGAAGCTGCGCCGAGAAAGCCATGCTGAGAGAAAGCTTCTTTTTCTGTTTTGAAAGTTTGGTGTAATAATCTCTCGGCTCGGGTCCGAAAATTACTCCGCCTTTTCTCCACAAAGGAGAATTTCTCTGACCCGCGCGCGCATTGCCCGTGCCTTTCTGTTTCCACGGCTTAGCGCCCGAAAAGGACACTTCGCCTCTGGTTTTTGTTTTATGAGTGCCTGCTCTTTGATTATTCAAATAGGCTGTGGTTATTTCGTGCAAAAGGACATTAGAGATTTCCGTATTAAAAAAAGCGGGAAGCTCCATTTTTCCTTTTTCCTGACCTTTAGCGTTATAAACTATTGTTTCCATTTTTACTTTTCTCTCTTAATTTAGTCTGCTTTCAAAAACATCAACTCCCGACAAAAGCTTTCCTGCGTGACGCTGTTGCTGCAGCATCATTTCTTTTTAGCTTTTTTGTCGGCTTTTACTTCTTTTACGACGGGAATTTTCTTAAGCGTATTGCTGATAAGAAGCGTTCCGGTCTTAACCGCGGGGACTGCTCCCTTTATAAGCATAAGATTTTTTTCTGCGTCAACATTTACAACGAGCAATTTTTGTATTGTAACATATTCACAGCCCAAATGTCCAGACATTCTCATGCCTTTTAAAACTTTCTGAGGTCCCTGTCCGCCGCTTGAGCCTCTTGCCCGCATTCTGTCCGACTGGCCGTGAGTTCTGGGCTGCATTCCGAAATTGTGTCTTTTAATAACTCCGGAAAAACCTTTTCCTTTAGTAAGCGCGGAAACGTCGACATAATCGCCCGCTTTAAAAGCGTCGGCTTTTATTTCCTGGCCGACGGAAAATGAAGCGGTGTCAGCGACTCTGAATTCTCTGAGAATTTTTTTCAGGGAAAGATTATTTTTCTTAAAAAACCCTATCTGAGGTTTTATAAGCTTTTTTTCTTCCGTATCGCCGAAACCTAGCTGAACCGCGTTATATCCGTCTTTTTCCGCAGTACGCACGCCCGTAATAACGCAAGGTCCGGCTTCAACGACGGTTACCGGTATAAGGTTGCCTTTATCGTCGAAGACCTGAGTCATTCCTATTTTTTTACCAATTATTGATTTTAACATATTTTCTCTCTGTATTTCAAAGGAGCAAAGCTCCTTATTTATTTGTCCATAAGCTGTTTCAATTCAACGTCAACGCCCGCGGGTAAGTCAAGCTTCATCAATTCGTCCATAGTTTTCTGGGACGTCTCGCGGATATCCACAAGCCTTTTATGAATTCTCATTTCAAACTGTTCTCTCGACTTTTTATCGGAATGAACGGATCTGTTGACCGTATATTTCTTAATGTGCGTAGGCAAAAGCACAGGCCCCGTAACTAAAGCTCCCGTACGCCTTGCAGCCTCGACAATTTTAGCCAACGAATCGTCAAGCATCTTATGGTCGTAAGAACGAAGTTTAACTCTTAACCTTTGCGTCTGTGATACTGCTTTTTCATTTGACATGTTTTCAATCCTGTTTGTTTTTTTACTTTTTGTACTGCTATCGTTAAATAAAGTTTGTGTCGCCAGACTAGTAACGTTTCCGTTACGACGACGCCCCGCCAGAGGCTAAACTTTGCTAACTGCAAAGTGAAAATTGAAAAGTGGAAAGTGGAAATATTGTGTTTTCACTTCGTGAAAATTCATTACCTGTTTCGGCAAAGCCGAAACTCAACATCTTCACTCTTCACTTTTAACTTTGTCTTTTATTATTCAACTATTTCTGTTACTACTCCCGAACCTACCGTTCTTCCGCCTTCTCTTATCGCAAATCTCAACTGCTTCTCCATCGCCACAGGCATTATCAATTCTATATCCATCGTTATATTATCTCCCGGCATCACCATCTCTACTCCCGAAGGCAAATTCGCTACTCCGGTTACGTCCGTCGTTCTGAAATAAAACTGTGGTCTATAACCATTGAAAAACGGCGTGTGTCTTCCGCCTTCTTCTTTTGTCAACACATACACCTGTCCCTTAAACTTCTTATGCGGCTTTATGCTTCCGGGCGCTGCTATTACCTGACCTCTTTCTACCTGATTCTTTTCTATTCCTCTCAGCAGCATCCCTATATTGTCTCCTGCCTGCGCGTCGTCAAGCAGTTTTCTGAACATTTCTATTCCAGTTACTACAGATTTCCTCGTTTCCTGTATCCCGATTATTTCTACGTTCTCACTTACTTTCACTTTTCCTTTCTCTACTCTTCCCGTTGCTACTGTTCCTCTTCCCGTTATCGAAAATACGTCTTCCACGCTCATCAAAAACGGTTTATCTACGTCTCTTGCAGGAAGCGGTATTGTTTCATCTACCGCGTCCATTAATTTCATTATTGAATCTACACCTTCTTTGTCTCCCTGCAACGCTTTAAGCGCAGAGCCTCTTATTACTGGCGTTTTGTCTCCGGGAAAATTATATTTCGTAAGAAGGTCTCTGACTTCCATTTCTACCAAATCCAACAAGTCTTTATCATCAACTGCGTCGCATTTATTCAAAAACACTACTATTGAAGGCACATTCACCTGTCTTGCAAGCAATATATGTTCTCTTGTCTGAGGCATCGGGCCGTCAAGCGCACTCACAACAAGTATCGCTCCGTCCATCTGCGCTGCTCCCGTTATCATGTTCTTTACATAGTCGGCATGTCCGGGGCAGTCTATATGCGCGTAATGTCTTTTTTCCGTTGAATATTCCACGTGCGATACTGCTATCGTCACGATTTTCGTATCGTCTCTTCTTCCCTGGCTTTCAGATGCTTTCGCTACCTGATCGTACGATATGTACTGCGCCAACCCTTTATCGCCTAACACTTTTGTTATTGCCGCGGTCAACGTTGTTTTGCCGTGGTCCACGTGTCCTATTGTTCCTACGTTTACATGCGGTTTCGTTCTATCAAACTTTTCTTTTGACATAATATTCTCCTTTCAACCAACTACTTTTTATTTATCGTTTTATGCTTTCGCAGTTTTTTCCAATATTTTGTCGGATATCTGTTTTGGAACTTCTTCGTAATGAGAAGGTTCCATGCTGTAATTTCCGCGACCCTGAGTCAGCGAACGCAAAGTAGTCGAATATCCGAACATTTCCGCAAGCGGAACATTGACTTTAATATGCTGAACTTTATTTTTAGGATCCATACTCAATATTTTCCCGCGCCTTGAATTCAAGTCGCCGATAACGTCGCCCATATAATCTTCGGGAACGACAACTTCGGTTTTCATTATAGGTTCTAAAATTACGGGATTTGCTCTTTTGCAGGCGTCTTTAAAAGCCATTGAACCTGCTATTTTAAACGCCATTTCGGAAGAGTCAACTTCGTGAAATGATCCGTCAATAACGGTAACCTTTATGTCAACAACGGGATATCCGGCCAAAACTCCGGACGTCATAGCTTCTTTTATACCTTTATCGATTGCAGGGATATATTCTCTCGGAATTACTCCGCCTACGATTTTATTTACAAATTCGTAGCCTTTACCGGGTTCCTGAGGCTCAACGGTAAGTATAACGTGCCCGTACTGGCCGCGTCCGCCGGTCTGTCTGATATATTTTGCTTCCGCTTCCTGTGATTTTTTAACTGTTTCACGATAGGCAACCTGAGGTCTTCCGACATTTGCCTGAACGTTAAATTCTCTTTTCATTCTGTCAACAAGAACTTCAAGATGAAGTTCGCCCATTCCGGCGATAATAGTTTGATTGGTTTCTTCGTTTGTTCTTACTCTGAAAGTCGGGTCTTCTTCGGCAAGTCTGTTAAGCGCGACTCCGAGCTTTTCTTCATCGGCTTTTGACTTAGGTTCTATAGCAACGTCGATAACCGGATCCGGAAACGTCATGGATTCTAACGATATTGGATTTGCTTCATCGCAAAGAGTATCGCCGGTACTGGTATTTTTAAGCCCTACAGCGGCAGCAATATCTCCCGCGTGAACGATTTTAATTTCTTCTCTCTGATTTGAATGCATACGCACTATACGCGATATTCTTTCTCTATTGTTTTTCGCAGGATTATAAACATAAGAACCGCTTTCTAGGGTTCCCGAATATACTCTGAAATACGTAAGCTTACCTATATAAGGATCTGCCTGAATTTTAAACGCCAATGCGCTAAAAGGAGCTTTGTCGTCAACAGGTCTTTCAGCGGGTTCTTCAGTGCCCGGAACAACGCCTTTAAACGCTTTTCTGTCGAGAGGCGAAGGAAGGTAGTCGCAAACCGCGTCAAGCATCGGCTGTACGCCTTTATTTTTAAACGAAGTTCCGCAAAACACGGGAATCAGCTTAATCTGAAGCGTCGCATTTCTAATAGCATGCTTAATCTGAGCCACGGTAGATTCTTTGCCTTCCATAAAATTATTCATAACATCATCGCTGTAATCCGCGATGAGTTCTATCATCTGTGTTCTCATTTCCTGGGCTTTAGCTTTGTATTCCTCAGGAATATCAACAACATCAAATTTTGCCCCGAGTTCTTCGCCATGCCAAATATACGCTTTCATTTGGACTATATCCACAACGCCCTGAAAATCCGCTTCTACTCCGATCGGAATCTGCAAAGGAAGAGGTTTCGCGCCAAGTTTTTCTCTGACATCGTTTACAACCATAAAATAATCCGCGCCGACTTTGTCCATCTTGTTTGAATAAACTATCCTGGGAACATGATATTTATCAGCCTGTCTCCAAACAGTTTCAGACTGGGGCTCAACGCCGTTGCCTGAGTCAAACACAACGACTGCCCCGTCAAGAACTCTTAAAGAACGTTCTACTTCCGCCGTAAAATCAACGTGTCCCGGAGTGTCAATTATATTAAACTGCATATCCTGCCATTTAGCATATGTAGCTGCAGAGGATATTGTTATACCTCTTTCTTTTTCCTGTTCCATCGAGTCCATAGTTGCGGCGCCTTCGTGCACTTCGCCGATTTTATGAATTCTGCCCGTATAATAAAGAATTCTCTCTGTAGTAGTGGTTTTTCCCGCGTCTATATGAGCGGCAATTCCGAAATTTCTAATTTTTTGCAACGGAAATTCTCTGGCCATTTTTGTTCCCTTTTATTTTAATTTTGTTCTTAACGTTTTATAAGACTAAAAAAACACACAGCGTCGCAAGGTATATCACAAATTGCGACCCCGGCGTTTAAAAATTACAATGAGGTTAGTTTATAGCAAATATTTTATTTGTTTGTCAACTCATTCTTTCTCAAGTCCATATACCGCGATATCGCATAAATTGCCGTCACTGTCTTTATCTCCGTTTTTCTTAACGCTTTTAAACTCCATTCCGCTTTTTTGCATAACTTTGCCGCTTGCCAAATTGTCAACGTGATGCCAGCTCTCTATTTTCTTAACGTCTGTTTTAGAAAACAGATACTCGATTACCGCTTTCAATGCTTCCGTAGTTATGCCTTTGTTCCAATACTTTTTGGCAATACAATACCCTATTTGAGCCTTCTGCGTATCTTTGTCAAAAGACACGATATCTATCGCTCCGATAAGTTCGCCTTTATCTTTGTAAACTATGCCCCAACGGTAAGTATCATCTCTTTCATATTCTTTAAGCCACAAATCAATAACATATTTTGTAGTTTCAATATCTTTATGGGTTTTCCATCTCATATATTTCGTAACATCAGCGTCTGACGCCCAGCTTTCAAACATAACCTTGGCATCGTCAATGTTTATACGCCTGAGCAAAAGCCTTTCGGTATTTATGTTTTGAGTCCCGGCATTTTTCACATTTTCATTCCGTATTTTTTCATTATCGTCAAATCAAATATTTTATATTATCGAAACTAAAAACTTTAAATCAGGGGAGCATATTACAGTGTGCTGGCTTTTTTCTCCAGTATATGTTTTTGTCAAAACTTCTCTTCCCTGCTCTTTAAAAGTTTCTAACAACAAGTTTAAGGTTTCTTTTTCCCCTTCTCTTTCTGTATCGTCAATCAATATACAAAACCTGTCCGGCATGCCGGCCCTGGCAAAATCAAGCACTTGCGGACGCGAATATCTTTCCTGACAGGACGGACCGTCAACAAGAATAAAATCAAATTTTTGTCCATATAAATTCTCTAACCCTTCATAACTTAGGGCTTCAATACCGTTAATATTAGGCTTATATAACTTATGTACGTTAATATTAAGCGAATAACCGTCAATTTCATTTATAAAAGATTTTATCCACTCTTTATTGTGTTCAACAGTCACGGCTTTAGCAATTTTATCAAACGCGCAATATTGATGTACAAGCTTTGAACTTTGTCCCAGCCCGAATTCCAAAACATTTCGCGGTTTCATATCGTTTAATATGCGGAATACCGAAAACAACCCCGCATTGTCCATTGCCAAACCGCTCAGCGTAAAATTTTGATATTTCAGCCATTTGCTCCCGGAAATCATAGACTGAAATTTTTGCGCGTTGGCCGAACCGCAAACCTGTCTGTCAATGTTTTGAATGATATCGGCAGACTTCTTGAAACCTTCGTCATATTTTAACGCAACATCTTCAACTTTTTTACAGGAACTTTCCGTAATGATTTTCAGCTGCGACACAATTTCGTTTATATTACGCATCGAATCTTTTAACTGCCACAGATCCCGGATTAAGCTTTGCAAATCTTCAATTTTTTTATAAGAGTTTTCCGCGGTATTTTTTACCGACACTAAAGTATCGCTTAAGTTCTGCAGCGATTTTTTAACTTCATCGTTTTGACGCGCAAACGATTGGGCAAGCGAATCGTTATTTGATTTTAATTCTTCCGTTGTTTTATCTTGCGCAATAATTTGACTTTTTAAGACTTCGCCTATAAACACCAATTTAGTATTTAACGCAACAATTTGGTCCTGAGTTTGAGATAGCTGATCCGACAAAATCTTATGTTTGTTTTTAAATTTTATTTTTAAAAACAAGAAACTAAACACTTTATAATTGCCGTCGTTTTTTACGCCGATCAATCCTTCAAGAAAACTTCTTGATTTTTTTTCCATTTTCCCTTCTTTTAAAAACACAAAACGCCAGCGCGATATTTTCGCAGCTGGCGTTTAAAATGTTAATAATTATATAAAAAGACATATAATTTCATTTTTGTTTCCAGCGTTTGAGCCCCGGAATAAATCTCGAGAACAGCCACGCTTTAAAACCCGACATCCCCATTTCTTTCATTTTATTTTTACAGAATTCCTGCATTTCTTTCGCAGTGCAGTCTCTTGTAAATTTACCGTTTTCATAACAGTAAGAACAATACATTTCGCTTTTTGAGCCGTCGGCGTTTGTGCCCGAGCCTTTAGGATCTTGTTTCAAAGGCATTCCGCAACTTTGACAAAATTTTTCCATTGTTTTTTCCTTATTAAAAGACTTAAACAACAGGTTTTGCGAAGTATTTGACTTATTGTGTCGTTAAAAAGCGAAGTATTTTTGTATTTTTGCTAAGTAAAACTGAGCGAAGTTTACGTGCAGTAATGTGTAAATGAGCGCAGGTTTTACAACGCAAAAACCAAAAAGACAAGCCTTACCATCTATAGTGGGCGAAGGCCTTGTTCGCTTCCGCCATCTTATGCGTATCTTCTCTTTTTTTCATAGCAGCGCCTTCTTTTTTGCTGCCGTCAATAAGCTCTTGAGCCAACTTTTCACTCATCGGTTTTCCCGTCTTGCTTCTTGCTATTTCTATAAGCCAGTCTATTGCAAGAGTAGTTGAACGAACCGCGGGAACTTCCATAGGAACCTGATACGTAGCTCCGCCTACTCTGCGGGGCCTTACCTCTAAAAGAGGTCTGATATTTTCTATTGCTCTGTTAAAAACAGATATCGGATCTTCGCCGGTTTTTTCTTTTATTATGTCAAAGGACTCATAAATTACCGCTTCTGCAGTGCTTTTTTTTCCTTCAAAATTTAATTTGTTGATAAATCTGGCTATCAGCACAGATCCGAACTTCGAGTCGCCGTCGGGCAACCCTCTTTTTTCTTTTGGTTTCAACGCTTTGCGTGGCATACATACCTCTTTATTTTATTTCTTATGACTTAAAATAAACTGCTTCTTAAAAATCC
The DNA here is from genome assembly GCA_009781315.1 of Candidatus Endomicrobium embiratermitis. GTDB lineage: Bacteria > Elusimicrobiota > Endomicrobiia > Endomicrobiales > Endomicrobiaceae > Endomicrobium > Endomicrobium embiratermitis. Next base: position 53,724 of record WQYI01000009.1, read on the forward strand.
GTTGTTTTTAATTTATTCAATTAACAATTTACAAATAACAATTAACAAATTTTATCAGACTTTGCCTCAATTGTAAATTGTCAATTGTTAATTGTTATTTTGCGGCGGCTTTTGCTTTTTTAGCTCCGTACTTGCTTCTGCCCTGTTTTCTTCCGTCAACACCCGTAGTATCTAAAGTCCCTCTGATAATATGATAACGCACGCCCGGCAAATCTTTCACGCGTCCGCCTCTTATAAGAACAAGCGAATGCTCCTGAAGATTATGGCCTACTCCGGGAATATACGATGAAACTTCATATCCTGAAGTAAGTCTTACCCTTGCGACTTTCCTTAAAGCCGAATTCGGTTTTTTAGGAGTCGTAGTATAGACTCTTGTGCACACGCCTCTTCTCTGCGGACAATCTTTAAGCGCAGGAGCTTTTGTTTTTTTGATTAAGTCTTTTCTTCCGTCTGCAATCAACTGGTTAATCGTTGGCATTTTTCTTTCCTTTTATTCTCCGCCGTGCAGCAGCAAAGCGGATTACTGATTTATAACTTATTTTTCTATTTCCTGAGGTTTGAGTCCTGTTCCCGCGGGTATAAGATGCCCGATGGAAACGTTTTCTTTTAAACCTCTTAATGTATCAATCTGTCCGGAAACCGCGGCTTCAGTCAAAATTCTTGTAGTCTCTTGGAACGAAGCGGCCGATATGAATGAATCCGACGACAACGACGCTTTCGTTATACCAAGAAGAATAGGATGCGCAACTGGCGCTTTGCCGTTTCTGCTCTTAACGGATCTTCTGTCGTTTTCGTATTTATATCTTGAAACGATTTCACCGTTAAGATATTTGCTGTCTCCGGAATCCATTATTCTGACATTAGACAACATCTGCCTTACTATTATTTCAATGTGTTTATCGTTAATCGTAACGCCTTGCAGCCTGTAAACCTGCTGTATTTCGTTTACAAGATATTCCTGAACCTCTTTAGGCCCTTTAACTTTAAGAATATCGTGGGGATTTACCGCGCCGTCCGATAACGCTTCGCCTTCTTTTACCCTGTCGCCTTCATAGACGACCAAATGGCGTCCCGCCGGTATAAGGTAATCCTTTTTCATTTTAGTTTCAGGGTTTTCGACTTCCACTTTCACGCTGCCTTTGGAAGTAGGTCCGCCCAAATGAACCACGCCGTCGATTTCCGAAACGACAGCCGCGTTTCTCGGTCTGCGTCCTTCAAAAAGTTCGGCGACTCTGGGGAGACCGCCCGTGATGTCTCTGGATTTAGAAACTTCCTGCGGAATTTTCGCAAGAACGTCGCCCGTTTTAATTTTATCTCCGTCGTGAACGACAAGAGTGGTGTCAACCGGAAGCGGATATTCCGCGACCGTTTTACCGTCTTTCTTAACGACGATTCTGGGACTTTTTCTGTCCGAAGGATGTTCTATAATAACTCTTTCAATCTGGCCCGTTATTTTTGATTTTTCTTTCTGTAAAGTAACGCCGTCTTTCACGTCTTCAAATTTAACCGTGCCTTCAAACTCCGAAATAATCGGTTTTGAATGAGGATCCCATTTGGCTATTAAAACATTTTTCTTCATTCCGGTCGCAGAGTCAATTTTCACTTCAACTTTCTGACCGTCCTGAACTTCTATTATAGCTCCGTAAGGTATCTGATAAACCTGCCTGCGGTGAACGGGATATTCCGTATAAGCAAGCTCGGTATTTCTGCTCAGCACTATGGTTTCGCCGTTCTTGTTTTTAATAGTTTTTAAATTATAGTAATCCGCCGTACCGCTGTTTTCGGCGTATATTTCGGAACGCTGTACAACGCGGCTTGCCGCTCCTCCGATATGAAACGTTCTGAGCGTCAGCTGCGTTCCCGGTTCGCCGATTGACTGCGCGGCTATAATTCCGACTGCTTCGCCGACTTCAACCGGTTTGCCTGTCGCCGGATTTATACCGTAGCATTTCGCGCAAATTCCGTGCTCGGATTCGCATGTCAAAACGCTTCTGATACCGATTTTGTCGATGCCCGCTTCAACAAGTTTCTGGGCTTTTTCGGGAGTAATAAGCTCTCCGCGTTTTACTATTAACTCGTCGTGAACAATGTCAACAACGTTATCAAGCGCAATTCTTCCCACAACGCGCTCGTCTATTTTTTCGACTACTTCGTCGCCGCTCTGAAGAGTTCCTATAAACACTCCGTTGACTGTTTTGCAGTCTTCTTCCCTTACGACAACGTCATGCGCAACGTCTATAAGCCTTCTTGTGAGATAACCGGCTTCCGCGGTTTTTAACGCTGTATCCGAAAGACCTTTACGTCCGCCGTGAGTAGAAATAAAGTATTCCAAAACCGTCAGACCTTCGCGGAAATTTGAAATGATAGGCGTTTCAATAATTTCTCCGACGCCGCCTGAAAGTTTCTTCTGGGGCTTTGCCATAAGTCCGCGCATACCCGCAAGCTGGCGAACCTGCTGCCTTGAACCTCTTGCGCCGGAATCGGCCATCATATATATAGAGTTAAAACGGTTTTCGCCGGTTTTAAGCGGCTCCGTGTCGTCTTTTCTCATTTCGTCAAACATAATGTCCGCTACTTCGTCGGTAACTTTTGTCCAGATGTCTATGATTTTATTGTATCTTTCGGACTCCGTTATTAAACCAAGCTTTGCTTGTTTTTCGATTTCTTTTATTTTCGCTTTCGCTTCTTTGACCATTTTTTCTTTTTTTGGCGGAATCTTCATTTCGTCTATGGAAATTGAAACGCCGGCCAAAGTCGCGTATTTGTAACCCATCTTTTTTATCTCGTCAAGAAGAACTGCTGTCCTGTATTGTCCGAGTTCTTTATAGCATCTGTCAACGAGTAAGCCCAAATCTTTTTTGCCGAGAGTTTTGTTGATATAGCCCAAAGCGTAAGAGCCGTCTTCGTTTTTAGACATATTCTCGTTAAATATAACTCTGCCGACGGTAGTATAATTTATTACTTCTTTACCGTCTTCGGATTTATAATTTTTCCATTTCGAGACATCGCGCTGATCGCTGTCTTTGAGTTTTCCGTCCTTGATATTTGTAATGCCTGCGACTTTGATTTTCGCCTGCAAATCTATTTTTTTCTGCTGGTAAGCGCTTATAACTTCGTTCACTGACGAGAAACTTTTTCCTTCGCCCGGAACACCCGGTTTTTCTTTAGTCAAAAAGCAGCTTCCCAAAACCATATCCTGCGACGGAACCGTTATAGGTTTACCTGACGCCGGAGAAAGAATGTTTCTTGCGGCCATCATCAGCACTTTAGCTTCAAGCTGCGCTTCAAGGGAGATGGGCAAGTGGACCGCCATCTGGTCCCCGTCAAAGTCCGCGTTAAAAGCAGAACATGTAAGAGGATGCAACTGTATGGATTTGCCTTCAACCAAAACAGGCTCAAAAGCCTGAATACCGAGCCTATGAAGCGTCGGCGCTCTGTTTAAAAGAACGGGATGGTTTTTTGTGACTTTTTCAAGTATATTCCAGACTTTCGCGTCGCCTCTTTCAAGCATTCTTCTTGCGGATTTAAGAGTCGCGTTTTCCTGTTTTATAAGCTCTTTTATAATAAACGGCTTGAAAAGTTCCAGAGCCATTTCTTTAGGAAGCCCGCACTGGTTTAATTTCAAATTAGGACCTACGACAATAACGCTTCTGCCCGAGTAGTCAACGCGTTTTCCGAGTAAATTCTGTCTGAAACGGCCCTGTTTGCCTTTTAACGTATCGGAAAGAGATTTTAACGGTCTGTTGCCCGCGCCGGTTACCGGACGCGTTCTTGAATCGTTGTCTATCAAAGCGTCAACCGCTTCCTGGAGAAGTCTTTTCTCGTTATTTATCATAACCGCAGGAGCTTTCAACTGTTCTATATGACGCAGTCTGTTATTTCTGTTTATAATTCTTCTGTACAAATCATTAAGGTCAGAGGTTGCAAACCTCCCGCCGTCCAAAGCGACAAGCGGTCTTAAATCCGGCGGTATCACAGGCAAAACGGTAAGAATCATCCACTCAGGCCTTGTATTGGAGTTTAAAAATCCTTCAACGACTCTGAGTTTTCTGATAAGCCTTGCTCTTTCCGCGTCGGATTTAGTCTTTTTAATTTCCGCATGAATGCTTTTTGCTTCTTCGTCAAGTTTGATTTCTTCAAGCAGCTTTCTTATTGCCGCGGCGCCGATATCGACTTTTAAGTTGTCGCCGAAACCGTTATGAAGATTTTTAATGTCGCTTTCCTCAAGAAGCAGCGCGTTTTCGGGCTTTGAGAAATTTTTCATAAACGGTATTTCGTTTCTTGCTATTTCTATTCTCAAATGTCCTTCAAATTTTTTCAAACTTTCGGGGTTTTTTCTTAAAATCGCAAAGACATTGTCTTTTTCCATGTCGAAAAATTCAATTCTAATCTTTTTGTCGGGCTCGCTTATCACGAAAGTATCGTCTTTCTGGAACTGTTCCGCCAAAATCTTTTTTATTTCGCCGCGCGACGAAGAATCCAAATCATTATAATAATACACGCAATGCGATTTAAAATAACACTTATAATAAGTGTCGCCTTTGTCTATGTTAGCCATTATTTTTTTTGCCGCTTCGTCCGCCGACATTCCGGACTGGTCAGCCTGATATTTTACAAGATGCTTTAACTGTTTTAAAGCCTTTGGCGAATCGGAATCCAAAGTTATTTCTTCGGCTACTACGCCGTCAAGAATGTTTTTAAATTCCTCTTTTACCACGGGGCTTGATATTCCGTACTTTATTAAGTCGAACTCTTCCTCTTTCAAAAGCATTCCTTTTTCGACAAAAGAAGAAACGCCGGCCCTGTCTTTAAGGTCGGAAGTGACGACGTATTTCGTATAATAAATCACCTTTTCTAAATCGGAAATTTTCATATTCAAAAGTATTCCGATTCTTGAAGGCGGCTTTCTCAAAAACCACAAATGCGCAACGGGAACGGCCAAATCTATATGGCCGAACCTTTCGCGCCTTACTTTACATTCCGTAACTTCCACTCCGCACCTGTCGCAGACCGTGCCTTTGTGTTTAATGTATTTGTATTTTCCGCAATGGCATTCCCAGTCTTTGGTAGGTCCGAAAGTCCTGTCGCAAAACAAGCCTTCTCTCTCGGGTTTGAACGTTCTGTAATTTATGGTTTCCGGCTTTTTAACTTCGCCGTAAGACCACGCTTTTATCTGTTCCGGGCTTGCTACGGTAACTTTAACGGCGTCGAAATTTGAAAAATTCGGAGCGCCTGATTTTTTCTTTGATTCTTTAAAATTTATTTTTGTCATATTATTTACCGCCGTCGGCTTTAGTCTTTTCTTGGTTTTCCTTGCCGCCTTTTTCGTTTAAAAGTTCGACGTTAAGGCTCAGCGCCTTAAGTTCGTTCACCAAAACTTTAAACGATTCGGGAACTCCCGGCTCGGATATCGACTCGCCTCTGATTATTGAATCGTACATTTTTACTCTTCCGTCAACGTCGTCCGACTTCACGGTCAAAAATTCCTGAAGTATATGCGCCGCTCCGTAACCTTCTATAGCCCACACTTCCATTTCTCCGAATCTCTGCCCGCCGAACTGCGCTTTGCCTCCCAAAGGCTGACGGGTGATAAGAGAATAAGGCCCCGTAGAACGCGCGTGCATTTTGTCTTCGACAAGATGGTTGAGTTTCATTATATACATTACGCCGATGGTAACCTTTTCCATAAAAGGTTCGCCTGTTCTTCCGTCGTAAAGAGTAACCTTGCAGTCGTTTGTAGGAAGACTTTCTTTTTCGTATTTTGCAAGCGTTTCTTCAAGTTCGCGGCCTTTAAGCCCTCTTGCGGCCAAATCTTTTTTCTTAATAGCTATAAGCTGCGCTTTCGCTTTTCCGACATAATCTTTTATTTGTTCTTCGCTAGCGCCGTCAAAAACAGGGGTTATCATCTGGGTGTTAAGCTCTTTTCCGGCCCAGCCTAACATAATTTCCAAGAGCTGTCCCACGTTCATACGGGAAGGAATCGCAAGCGGAGAAAGAACGCAGTCAACAGGCGTGCCGTCGGGTAATCTCGGCATATCTTCAACCGGCAAAATTCTTGCCACAATGCCTTTGTTTCCGTGACGCCCCGCGAGTTTGTCGCCGACCTGCACTTTCAATTTTGCCGCTATATAGACTTTTACTATTTTATTGACCGAAACGGGCAATTCGTCGCCCTTTTTAAATCTTTCTTTTTCGGCTTCATAATTTTTCTTTACTATGTCTTCTTTAGCCTGATAAAGTTCCTCGATCTTTGCGGTTTCGGACTTATTTGCGCCGGTAAGCAGATCTTTTTTATCTTTACGCAGTTTTGCTTTTGCCGCATCGTACGTTTCGCGCATTTCGTCTTGTTTTTTCTTCTTTTCTTTGTCGGTAAGTTTTTCAAGGCGGACGAAAGTCCTTACGCCGATAACTTTACCCGACACTCCCGGAGGAACTCTCAAGGAAGCGTCCTGAACGTCCTCGGCTTTTTTGCCGAACAACACTCTGAGCAGCCTTTCTTCCGGCGTCGTCTGCTGTTCGCCTTTAGGAGCTGTTTTTCCGACCAAAATATCGCCTCTCTGGACATAAGAGCCGACTTTTACGACTCCGTCTTCGTCAAGGTTTAACAAATCTTCCGAACCGACGTTCGGAATATCTTTTGTTATTTCTTCAGGTCTGCCTTTTGTTTCTCTGGCTTCGGTCTGGAACTCTCTTATATGCACGGACGTAAATTTATCGCCCTGTATAAGTTTCTCGGACAACAGCATCGCGTCTTCAAAGTTATATCCGTCCCAGGGCATGTAAGCTATAAGAAGGTTTTGCCCTAAAGCGAGCTGCCCGTCTTTTGTCGCGGGACCGTCAGCGATGATCTGTCCTTTTTTCACAGTATCGCCGAGTTTAACCAAAGGTTTCTGGTCTATGCAAGTATCCTGATTTGAACGGGCGTATTTTCTTAAATTATAAACTTCAATTCCCCCGTTTTTGGAATTCACCATTATTTCATCGGCTGAAACCGACATAACTTCGCCTTCTGCTTTCGAGGTTACGACAACTCCCGAATCTCTTGCGACTTTTTCTTCTATTCCCGTCGATACCAAAGGAGCTTCGGTAACGAGTAAAGGCACTCCCTGGCGCTGCATGTTGCAGCCCATCAAAGCGCGGTTTGCGTCGTCATGCTCAAGAAAAGGGATAAGGCCCGCGGAAACCGAAATAACCTGTATCGGAGAAATATCCATAAAATCGACTTTCGCCGGCGTCTGAAACTCGAATGAATCCCATCTGCGTCCGTGAACGGAATCGGACAGGATTTTTCCTTTATTGTCCAAAGGCGTATTAGCCTGCGCGACAAAAAATTCATCTTCCCTGTCGGCCGTCAAATATTCTATTTTATCGGTAGCTTTACCGTCTTCAACTTTTTTATAAGGCGTTTCGATTAACCCGTAAGGATTGACCCTTGCGAAAGTCGCGAGAGACGTTATCAAACCGATGTTCGGACCTTCGGGAGTTTCAATGGGGCATACGCGGCCGTAATGAGTATGATGGACGTCGCGGACTTCAAAGCCCGCTCTTTTTCTGTTAAGACCTCCGGGTCCTAAAGCCGACAAACGGCGTTTGTGCGTAAGTTCCGCAAGAGGGTTTATCTGGTCCATAAACTGCGAAAGCTGCGAAGTTCCGAAAAATTTTCTTATCTGCGCGACAAACTGCGTGATGTTCGTAAGAGAACGGGGCGTAACGTTTGACTTATCCTGATTGTTCATATGCTCTTTGACAAGCCTTGCTATCTGAACAAGCCCGATTCTTATCTGGTTTTCAAGAAGCTCGCCGACTGAACGCACGCGCCTGTTGCCTAAATGGTCTATATCGTCCAAACCTATTTTAATCATATGTCTGTTTTCGGTAAATTCCGTTTCGCCGTTGTAAAGCGCAAGCAGATATTTGAGAGTGGCCACAATGTCTTCTCTCGTCAAAGTTCTTTTGTTGTCCGCCGGAACCGGAAGTTTGAATTTTTTTGCGTAATATTCGTAAATGGGAGCGAGTTTTTTTAATATTTTGTATCTGCCGACCATTGTGAGGTCGTATCTTCTTACGGATTTGAAAAGAAGCTCTTCCAAAAATCCCTGAGCTCTTTCCTGCATTATGAATTCCTGCGTTTTTAAAACTTTATATATGTGATTTACGGCTTCTTTCTGGTTTTTTATCGAATCTTTTTTAAGCGTTAAAAGTATGGAAGCGTCTTTGTGAACAAGAGCCGTCTTAAAACCTTTCGACTGAAGCTTTTTTACAAGTTCTTCTCTTAAATCTTTCCCCGCGTCTGCGATAATTTCGCCGGTCGCTTTGTCGTAAATGTCTTCGGAAAGATACTCGTTAGCCAAAGCAGCCGACGGAGAGTCCAAAGAAACTTCTTTTGATTCTTTGAAAAGACCCAAAATTTCATCGTCGTTTTCAAAGCCTAAAGCGCGAAGCAAAGTTGTCGCGTATATTTTTCTTTTGCGGTCGATTCTTACATACAAAATTCCGTTCTGGTCAAACTCAAATTCTACCCATGCGCCTCTGTAAGGTATCATTCTTGCGAAATACAAAGGTTTTCCGAGTACCGTTACTCTTTTTTCCTCGTCTTCCTCAAAAATCACGCCCGGGGAACGGTGTATCTGGCTGACAACGACTCTTTCGGCTCCGTTTATAATAAACGTCGCGGTATCCGTCATCAAAGGAATGTCGCCGAAATAAACTTCCTGCTCGGACAATTCTTTTTCTTTTCCGTCTTCCTTTCTGTGCATAAGCCTGAGTTTGACTTTTAAAGGAAGCGCGTAAGTAGCGTCTCTTGCTATAGATTCTTCAACCGAATATTTAGGCTCGCCGAAAGAATAAGAAACATATTCCAAAACAAGACTCTCGTCGGAGTTTGTCAAAGGGAATATGTCTCTGAAAGCGCCTTCAAGACCCTGCAATTTTCTTTTTTCCGCAACGGTATCCTTTTGTAAAAACTCGGCAAAAGAATCTTTTTGCATCTTTAAAAGAAGCGGCGGATCAATCGGAGCTCCGATTTTTCCAAAATTAATTTTGTTCATTTTAACCTGCTTTTATATATAAGATGTCAGTGATTTGGCAATAAATGACAAATAAGTATTTATTATATATTAAATAAATACTTTTTGTCAAACAATTTATTTATTTTTAAACGTTTTTTTGATAATTGAACCCTTGCTTCTGATGCATAGATGCGTAGATGCACGGATGCATAGCTACGACCTTTTGTCAGTCCCTTCTTAGCCTGCTAAGCAGACTAAGAAAGATAGACACAAAAATTAGCTTTCAGAATTACTTGAGTTCAACAGTCGCGCCTGCTTCCGTAAGCTTTTTCTTCATTTCTTCGGCTTCGGCTTTCGCAACGTTTTCTTTTACGGTTTTGGGAGCGCCGTCAACCAAGTCTTTCGCTTCTTTCAAGCCAAGACCCGTGAGTTCTCTTACAACTTTAATAACGTTTATTTTGTTTGCGCCAGAATTTGCAAGCACAACGTTAAATTCGGTTTTTTCTTCAGCTGCAGCGCCTGCCGCCGCGCCTACCGCCGGAGCCGCTGCTGCCGCTACGGGAGCCGCTGCCGATACGCCGAACTTTTCTTCCAAAGCTTTTACAAGCTCGGAAAGTTCAATAACCGTAAGTCCTGAAATTGCTTCAATCAACTGATCTTTAGATAATGCTGCCATTTTACTATCCCTCCAATTTTTAATTTACAATTTACAATTTACAATGAACAATTTTTGGTATTTTTTTATTTTTGCCGTTAATTGTTATTTGTTAATTGTCATTTTTTAATTGTTTTTTATGCTGTTTGTTTTTTGCTAATTGCGTCCAACACTGTCACCAAACCGCGTATATTTGCGGCAAGAACGTTTACAAAACCCGTAATAGGCGAATTCATGCTGCCGAGCATCTTCGCTATCAAAACTTCTCTTGACGGCAATGCCGACAACTGCTCTACAACCGCCGCATTTACGAATTTTCCTTCGATAAAGCCCGCCTTTACTCTAAGTTTCGCGTGGGTTTTTGCAAATTCCACAACGACTTTTGCCGGGCTTACTATGTCGCCGTTTTCAATCACTAAAGCGGTGGGACCGATGAAGTTGTCGCCCGTTTCAATACCCATTTCTTTAAGGGCGATTTCCGACAAAGTGTTTTTTACTACCGTGTACTCGCTGTTAAGCGGGCGGAGTTTAGAGCGAAGCTCGGAAATTTCTTCTACGTTAAGGCCGTGATATTCGGTCAATATCAAGCCTTTCATAGCTTTGAATTTCTCGGTCAAACTCTTAAGCTCCTGCTGATTTTTTAAATTTGGCATTTTCGACTCCTATAATAAATATATAAGACAATTAAAAACAAAAAAACTTCTCCGAAAAAGAGAAGTTCATAAATAAAAATTTATTTTCTCAGTCTCGGTAAGATGGAAGCAAAACTTCCTTTTGATACCAAAGGTATCTTACTGTCTTTGACTTTTTATTGTTTCAATGACGCCTAAAAGAACTAAAGTTTTGAGAATTATATCACAAATAAAAAAATATGTCAAATATTTTGTAGACTATCACAACAAGTTTCAACACTTCACTTTAATACCCAACTCCTAATTCAATTTTCTGCAAACAATTCGTGTAGTTTCCGCTGTAATAATTTTTTATCAGGCAGTTGGACTTTATATTCTGCTATCATAGTCGGTTGTAATGTTCTGCTTAACGCATATTCCACAACTTCACTATCTTTATCTTTGCAAAGCAAAATTCCAATACTTGGATTTTCATTTTGTTTCTTAACATCTCTGTCTAACGATTCTAAATAAAAATTTAACTGCCCTAAATGTTCCGGCTTAAATTTATCCGCTTTTAATTCAAAAGCAACCAAACATTGCAAACCTCTATGATAAAAAAGCAAATCTATAAAAAAGTCTGAATTTCCTACCTGAACCTTATATTCTTCACTAATAAATAGGAAATCTTTGCCAATTTCAAGTATAAAGTCTTTGAGTTGCCTTAATAAACCTTTTTGTAAATCGTTCTCACTATGCTCATCGGGAAGTTTTAAAAATTCAAAAGAATAACTATCTTTAAAACTATTCAATGCGTTCGGAAACTTATTTTTAACAGATACAGGCAAAGACTTATTGCCAAGCATAGTTCTCTCATAAATTCCTGCTGAAATTTGACGTTCAAGTTCTCTAAAACTATATTGTTCTTTTATCGCTATATTTAGATAAAATTCTCGTTCTTCTGCTGTTTTGCTTCTTGAAAAAATAGCCAAATTATGAGACCAACTTAATTCTCTCAACAGTGTTGAGAGTTTTGGGTAATCCTTGTAAACCTCATAAAATCGCTTCATGCGCCAGAGATTTTTATCGGAAAACCCTTTTAGCTCAGGTTCTGTTTTAGATATGTATACAGCTAACTCTTCAACAACACCTTCGCCCCATTGAGAAATTTGAATTTTTTCGTTTATATATTTGCCTATTTCCCAATACAAATTAATTAATTCCGTATTAACACCTTTTATAGCGTCATAGCGGGATTTTTTGATTAGATTAACTACTTCTAAAAACTGTTTGTTTTTATCAGAAATGGCTATCATATATTCCTTTTTAAGATTGCAATGATTATATCAAAATTACATTACCATACAAAACTGATACTTTAAGAGGCGGCGCACATTAGTTTGAATTGCCGGGTATTTACATTTTCAATAGATTCAAACTGCATACCTTTAAATTTATACGCGGGTACGGGCGGCAATTTATTAATCAAACCGAAAGCCTCAACAAGCACCTTTTGATAATTACCGTCATCAGACGCTCTTTTAAGCAGTTCATCCTTTATCTCATTTGCAAGCATATGCTCTTCCCGGCCGGTCGCATAACGCATCAAAATCAACAAATCTTCATTTTTTAATTTTGCCCTGTCGGAAGCAAACTTATCTATTAACCCCTTTATTTCAGTTTCGGTAATTATAGTTTCTTCAGCCTCTTTCGCGGCAGACCGGACGGCCGCCGGCCATATTTGATTTCCGTTCTCATCAAAAACTTTTACTATTCTGAAGCCTTTCCCTGTGTATTGCACTTCAAACGTTATTGCTGCCGCGCCAATTCCCGAGTTTATTACAAGTTTCCCTATATCAAATATTGTTTGTTCCATTTTGAAAGGTTTTAGTCTCATGCGGCCGCGAACGTCTCTAACCGTATAGTTTTCAATTCTCCAATATCCTTTGACAAGTTCTTTCCTCGGCAGTTTTTCCAATTCGAAATAAGATATGTCTCTTCCTTTTTCATCGTTATGTTTATTGAGGTTTGTCACTTTGATTTTTTCTTTTTCGATTCTTTTTTCGTCCGCCGTCAGTTTAGTCTGAAGGCGAAGTTTGTTAAGCAGATCTTCACGCGACGCCGTTTCTTCCCATGCTTGCACATACTTCTTGGCGTTTTCATCCCATACAAAAAATTTCACTATCCTGCCGTCCTGCGTTTCAAGCGCCATCTCTGCTCCGTCTCTTATTATTTCATCAGGCAGTTTCTTTAAAGATTCTATAAGTTCCGGTATAAGCTGTCTCTTGATTTTGGCTGCAGGAAATCCTATTCTTCCATTGACAGCCGCGGTAAAAAGCCCTTCGATTAAATAATGCCCTTTGCTCAGGTCCGGTAAATCTTTCGGGGCGGGTTTGCCCGTGACAAGCGCAGGGCCCCGGTATATCATTGCTTTGGTTTGCAGATTTCTTACGGATATCTCTCTTTCGGGATATATCCGGTCGATGTACTCTCCTGAAGAGTTTCTCTTAAAAACTTTCGTTATTTGCATGCCTTTCGCTACAATCTTTACCGGCACTCCGTCCGGAAATTCATTTAAAAGTTCTAAGATTTTGGGTACTGTCGTTTGTATCACCGTAAGAACGGATACCCTTTTATGTTTTACCGAAGCGTACTTTGTGATTGTGTAAAGTTCACGCTCTTCGGGATTCATTTCTTCCCATCGGGCACTAGTTATTTTTTGCCCGTTTTCCCCTTTTATTTCCGTTTCCCCTTTTTTCCACGATCTCTGTTTGAATGCTGCGGCGGCGGATTTCTTGATCGCGGTCATTGCGGATTTTTTTTCTGCATTTTTTTCAGGTTTTACTTCGGGCGCTTTTGTGCCGGGTTCAGGCTGTTTTGACGCCGGCGCTTTTTCCGGTGCGGTCACCTTTTCAGGGAATAAGTTTTCAGATCGTTTGGAATTTTGATTTTGCGGCTTATTTGTCTTTGCTGCGGGGATCGTCCACACCCGTTTATATTTTCCGTCGTCGTTCATCACCCAAAGTTTTATAGGTTTAAGGCCGCGCGTTTCAACCGATATTACCGCTTCGCCTTTTGCCGTAATTTCCTTGAGTATACCGGATATCTCCGTTTCATCGATTCCTTTGGGGAGCTTTACTCTTCCGTTTTTATTTCCGGTCAAAATTCTTTCAAATTTCCAAATTCCTTTTTTGCGCGGCATATTTTCCCAATCGGAATGCGGTATTTTATTCCCTTTCGGATCGGTTATCGTCATCCAATCGAACGTAGACCATGCCTGCTCATACTTTCCGTCTTTCATCGCAAGAACTTTTATTACTTCGCCGTAATACGTTTCGACCGTTACGGTTACTGCCGCGTTTTTTCCGGCAAATTCCTTCAGCTTCTTAAATATGTCTTTGCCGAATACCGATGTTTCTTCTATCTCAACTCCGAAAATGTCTTTGATTTCTTTTATCATTTCAGCCGGAGTTCCTTTAATTTCCAAACGCGCATTGCTCTTGCTTACCGGCGGATTTTTGTTCAAATCCGACACTTTTTCGATCACTTTAACGGCAGATATGCTTTTATCTTTTTCGATCGCGAGTTTAATATTGAGTTTAAGTTGTTCGACTTCTTTATCTGAGGCATTGGCCCCAAACTCTTTGGCGAACAAAAATACCAATTTAGCGTCTTCAAATTTATTCAGTTGAAACCGGGACATTATATAACAGAGTATCTCCAACCCTTTATCGTTAAATCCTTCCCTGTCTTGCGGGATGCTGCCGTTAACAAGAGTGACAGCCATTTTAAATAATTCTCTTCTGCCTGCATAACGTTTAATTACTTTTGCAAGCGCGTCAGGATCAGAATTATTTTTCAAATGTATCCAAAATCTCAATACTTCGCTGCGGTTGATCATAGTGTTATTATTTTCTAAAACCGACACAACTGCTTTCCAAGCCGCTTCTTCCCGCTGCTGTCTTGTCTGTTTAGCCAAAATACCAGCTGGAGTCCAACCGTATTTTATGGCTACGGCATTGTAGCCTTCATGAATTATGAAACTTAATATCATTGCAAAGGCAAGAGGAAATGACACAAACGGCAAAACCATAAACGGCGATGCTATGGCAAAAGTTCCGCCGATAAATATCAAGCCTTTCCGGCTTAATAAATGGGCTTTTAGGGTTTTCTTTAAAGCTTCGACTCTAGTTTCGCCTTCTTTGAGAATTAACGTGTCGGCTATTATATGGCTTGCAAAAAATACAAGATAGCCGATTACGGGATTTATTAAAGACAATGCCGCCAGATACGCCGTTTCCCAAACAGGCGATGTAAACGGTTTTGATATGAATTTTATAACCAAATTATCGGATTTTAAACCGAGTTTGTAAAAGATAGTTGCAACGGGAGCAATAAGTCCCTTGACGGCAGCGCCGGCCGGAATTCTTGATTTTACCAATTCCTTTATCGATACTTCTATAACGTCAACTTCTTTCATATTTGCGCTTACCGACGGAATTCTTGCGTTATAGAGCAATACCCTTGTTCCTTCGTCGATTTCCTGTTTTGCATTTGATAGTTCTTCCGGATTTATTATTTCCAATTCGCCTTTGTAAATTGACCCTTCTTCAGCTTCGACTCTAAATTTCAATATTCTATCTCCGACGGATACTTTCATTATTCTTTCATACGAATTATTGCGGTATACCTTAAAATTTCCGTCCTTTACCAATTGCCAAAATTCTTGTTCGCCAAACCCGTTATCTCTTGCTTCTCTTGAAAGCAAAATTCCCTTGATTCTGTTTTTAACGGATGTATCCTCTTCTTTGTCTGATTCGGTTATTTTTTCTCTTGTTTCATCTATTTTTCCGGCAAGTTTAAGCTGTTCGTCTTTATTGCGCGCAAATTTAACAATAACTTGCTTTCCGTTTTCTGTTTCGCCTATAACCGCCGCGTAACTGCCGCCGCCAAGTTTGTATAACTTGCTCCAGTCTGCCAAAAGTCTCAACTTTGCCGTTAATTTGTCGGCATTTTTTTCGCCAAATAAACTTTCCGTCGATATTGACAGCGCATTTAAAGAATTAAAGATGCCCGTATTAAAGTTTGCGCTTATTCCGGAGTTTACCAAAGATTTTTTTTCCCGCGCGGAAATAACGCCGAATTGCTTATCCTCATATAATTTTAAATCTGCATCGGAAATATTTATAAAATTCAGTATTTTTTTATTTTCTTGTTCATCTGCAAATTTTATCGCAGTATTATTGGACACAGGTATAACATATTCGCCGTCTTTTACATATACGCTCGCAAAAAACCCGTTTTCCATAAGCGACTTTATTTGTCTTAATTTCGAGGCTTTATATTTATTCTCGCCTAAAAGCGATTCTTCCTGCGATACCTTTTCTTTCACTTTTTCCTGCAATACCAAACGCCAATTTCTTTTCGGCCAAATTATTTCTTCATGCGCAATATCAATTTTACCGCCAAATTCGTCCGATATTGCATAGCCTTTTTCAAATATATCTTCGCTGTTTGAAATTAAACTTATATAAACTTCTTCAAATCCCCTTTCTCCTGCAAATTTTATAAGATACTCTAATGCTTTATAATACGCAATATCTCTTCGATCCATTAAAGAACTTGTGCCGTCTCTAAATTGAGATATATCTTCCTGCGCATGGATAAATATTGCGGGTTTACCGCCGGCTTTTCCCGCGATAAAATCAAATCTGTTTGTAAAGTCGCCGTCTATAAACACCTGCAGCAATTCACAATCCGGGCTCATGAGCCGTTCACTCTTGTAATTCTTTCTTTTAGCAGAACCATGATTTGCGCCCGTGCAATCTCCGGTTATGTCGCCTATAGCGTAATTTCTAATACTTCTTCCTGATAAACTGTATTCAATTCCGCTTCCGCCGACAAAACTATAACCTGCCAATATTGCATCTAAAGCTCCCGTGTCTTGCTTTTGACCTTTCAACAACTTCTTAATATCATAAACCGCGTCTATTATTTCGTCTATATTCACCCTCAATCTGTCATCGCTTTCCAATAATTCATCTAAAGCGTAATTTGTCCTAATTTCAAAAAACTCGCTCAGTCTGTATCCGTATTGTTTATTGTGATATGGGGCAATTATTTTCTTTACTTTCAGCAAATCTTCCCTTAATTTATTGATATTTTCAGGCTCTGTCCCGTTTATATTATGGTATTTTGCTTCTTCGGGCTTTACTACTAATTCTTTAAAACTTAATTTTCCGCGGCTTATTAATTCCATAACGGCTCTAGGCGCGCCATATCCCACATTAGCTTGTGAAAAAATCTCAATATATGCCGTCTTTTTTCTTTCGTCTAATAAATCGGTGTTTATTTCGTTAGCACAACTAATCAAACCTTGTGAATTTTTAATCCTTAGCTTTTTTAATATTTCATCTATATTTTCTATTCCTTTTGCATTAAGCCTGTGTATATAATAGCCTCCGGACAAAATATCTCGAAACCATGGTTCATCTTTATATTTTTTAACTATCGTTTCTTTAAACTCATCAAAATTACCCCTTATTGCGAGTACAAAGTTAACCAAATTTTTACTAATTCCGACACCGACCTTAGAGGTTACATAATCTATTCTTTCTAGTTCGTTTGCTTCAAGCATTCCGTAAAAAATATCTTGAAACCATTCTTCGTTTCCGTGTTCATTAAATACAACTTGAAGTTTTTCAGGCGAAAGAGCATTGCGCCTGGCAAATTCAGCTAACAGCTCAGGCTTCACTTCAGGCACCGTTCTGATGTATGAATCTATTATATCCTCGATTGTTTCTTCTTTAGTTTCCAATATGCTTAAAACACTGGCAGGAGTAAAACCGTATTTTACGGCTAAAGCATTGTAGCCTTCATGAATTATGAAACTGAACATCATTGCAATCGCGATCGGAAATATTCCGAAAGTTACAAACGGCAAAACCATAAACGGTAAAGCTATAAAGAAAGAACCAAATAAAAATCTCCAGTCCGAATGAGCTTTTAGGGTTTTCTTTAAAGCTTCGACTCTAGTTTCGCCTTCTTTGAGAATTAACGTGTCGGCTATTATATGGCTTGCAAAAAAGGCAAGATAACCGGCTACAGGATTTATTAAAGACAATACCGCAAGATATGCGGTCTCCCAAACAGGCGAAGTGAATGGATTTGATATGAATTGTACAATCGGATTTACGGATTTTAAACCGAGTTTAGAAAAAATAGCAGCATGAGGTATAACATATTGCCCCGAAGCATCTTTAGTAAAAACTTCTTTTATCTCGCCGTTCTGTATCACAACCGCTATTGACTCTTCAGGGTTTTTTAGAAGTTTTTTGATTGCAGATACCGGGTACATCTTTCCGAGAATACTTACCTCGTTTTCGGTAGGCATCGCAATAACTACTTTTATTTTGACTCCCTCTTTGGCTTTGACTGCGAGATATTCGCGTTCCCTATTCGTCATTTTTTTCCTATCGGCGAGAACTGTTATGTCTCCGGTTTTCTCGTCAACAATAAAAGTCTCGGAGTTTAAACTAAAAATATCGCTGAAATCCGAATTTCCATTCTGCCCTCCGGCTATTAGCAGCGGTATATACTTTGCATCTTCATCATCCAGCGAAACTTTTATCATTTCACCGTCTTGCGTTTCAATCGCTAGCATTACCCCGTCTTTTGATTCTTCCATCGCTTTTTCTACCAATTCTCCCAGTTTAGATATTTCTCTGCGTTTGGAAATTCCCGGAAAAGTTACGGTTCCGTATGTGCTTTTATTAAACCTTCCTCTGATTAAATACTCTCCAGTTGCCATATTAGGTAAATTTTTCGGAATATGTGTGCCTACACTCCATGCGGGATACATGCGCGTATGTTCTTTTTCCCCTCTCTCTTTTGCCGCCAAATCCGTTATTTCTATATATTTTTCGGGATACAGCCGTACGTTATACTCTCCGGAACCTGCTATTTCTTCCTCGTAAATTTCTTTTATTTCGCCAAAAACTTTTTCCGTTGCGCCGGGCTCCACTACGATTGCTATCGTTTTTCCCTCCGAAAGATTTCCAAGTTTAGCTTCAGGTATTGTTTTATGCATGCCGAGAAATTTTATATTTTGTTTTTTAGCAATCCCTTTAACTTCATAATGTCCTTTACGTTCTTGAGGCTTCATTGTTTTCCATCCGGAAATTATTTTTTGCAATTCGGGATAGAATAATTCTTTACCTGTCTCTAAATCCGTTATCGTCATTCCGCCAACCCCGGGCTTTATAAGTTCATAATCTTGCGTATTTTCATTCCACACCCAAACTTCTATTATTTCGCCGTCTTGCGCTTCAAACGCTATTTCTGCCGACGTTATTGCTTCGTCCTCCATGTATTTTCCCAATTTAAATATTTGCTGTCTAAAATTAAGAAATCTTATTAGTCCTTCTTTTTCGGCAAAAGCACCTTTGATTAAATAATGTCCTGTTGTCAAATCCCATAAATCTTTCGGGGCGTCCGTGCCGCGGCCCCATGCGGGATACATGCGCGTATGTTCTTTTTCTCCTTTGGACTTTGCCGCCAGATTTGTTATTTCTATATATCTTTCGGGATACAGCCGTACGTTATATATTCCGGAGCCGGTTTCATTTTCCGTATAAATTTCTTTTATTTCGCCAAAAACTTTTTCCGTTGCGCCGGGCTCTATTACGATTGATACCGTTTTTTCCGCTAACAGGATTGCACGTTTAGATTTAGGCACGCTTTGTTCCATGCCGAGAAATTTTATTACTCCTCTTTGATTATTGGAAGAAATACCCTTAACTTCATAACGTCCTTTACGTTCTTGCGGCTTCATTGTTTTCCATTCGGAAATTATTTCCCGCATTTTGGAATAGGATATTATTCCTTTGTCCGGATCTAATAAATCCGTTATCGTTACACCGCTTTCTTTATCGTAGCGTCTCGATATCGTTACATCGCTTTGTTTGTCGTAGCGTCTGCGCCCAACTTTTTTGATTTTGGCGCTTGTTTTAACCGCTTTGTTCGACAATTTTTTATGCCCGGCTGCTGCCGGCTTTGTTGCCGCCGTAATAATATTGTCTGAATCCTTTTTATCCTCGAGTCTTTCAATTTTAACTTCGCTTTTATCCGCGGCTAAATCCAAATTCGCTGCAGGCTGTATTTTGTTATCCGGTTTGCCGTCTTTGGCCATTGCTTTTGCCAACAATTGTTCTATTAAGGAATATTTGGGTTTTTCGGGCGCGGTTTCTTTATTTTCCGATTCGGGTTCGGGCGTTTTTTCAAAAGGCTTATCTTTCTTGACGTCAGTTTCTGGGGATACGCTATCCGATACACGTTCTTGTTCCTGTTTTTTAATCAAGTTTACGGGCGGTTTTGGCGATTCCGAGGATTCATATTCCGTCCCGTTTTCCAATGACGAAGAAAAAACCGCTGCAGTCTCCGCAGCCCATATTTGCCTATAGCTTTCTTTATGTTTCTCCCTCACGGAAACTTCTATTATTTTGCCGCCTCGCAGTTTAATCGATATCATTACTTCGCCGTTCGCCGTAAATTCCTTAAGTTCGGGGATTTCCGTTTCCTCAACTTTGGGGAATATTATTTTTCCTTTTTTGTTTCCGTTCAAAATTTCGTCGATTTTATAATATCTTTTGCCGCGTTCTTGGGGCATCATATTTTCCCAATCGGAAAGGGATATTTTTCTCTTTGCGCTTGAATTCGTTATCGTTGCTTCGTCAAACACCGACCATACTTGTTCATACTTCGGATTCTCTTCATTTCTATCCAATGCCCAAACTTTTATTATTTCGCCGTCATACGTTTCAAGCGCAGTTATTGTTATTGAGTCCTCGCCGGCAAATTCCTTGAGTTTGGACGACAGCCCTTCTCTCTCAAATCCAAAAATGCTCTTGCTTGCGTTTTTTTTGCCGACCGGAATTCCTCCGATTATGTGACGCCCTTCGCTTAAGTTTAAATTTTTCACAACGTCCGCAACTACGACGACGCCAAACACGGAATACGTTTTTTCTTCTTTGGTATCCGCATTTGCCGCCGTTATATCAAATTTGCCGGCTTTGCTGTCGGCCGGTTTCAAACGACCGTCGGTCGTTGTATCGGTTTTACTTTGTTTTTTCACTGCCGGACTTTGTTTTTTTCTCGACGGCAAAGGAGCAGAGGCAACAGACTCGGCCGGATTGTTATTTTTAGATTTTCCGGACGCTTCTTCTTTCTTTTCCGGCTTGGAAGGAGCTTTATATTCCGCCCCGTTTTGCAATGACGAAGAATAAGCCTCTGAAATCCATATCTGTTCGTATTTTTCTTCATCTTCGTTCATCACGGAAACTTTTATTACTTTGCCGCCTTGCGCTTCAACCGATATTATCGCTTCGCCTTTTTCCGTAAATTTCTTGAGTTCGGGTATTTCCGTTTCCTCAACTCCGGGAAACCTTATTTTTCCTTTTTTGTTTCCGTTCAAAATTCCGTCGATTCCGTAACGTCCCTTGCCGCGCTCCTCGGGCGTCATTTTTTCCCATTCGGAAAAAGATATTTCTTTGCCTGCGCGTAAATCGAGTATCGTTACTCCGTCAAACACCGACCATATTTGTTCATATTCTCCGGACTTGTTCATTGCAAAAACTTTTATTATTTCGCCGTCTTGCGTTTCAATCGCCGTTACTGCGTTTTCGCCGGCAAATTTCTTGAGACTGGACGATAATCCTTCTCTCTTAAATCCGAAAATACCCGCGCTGGCGTTTATGTTGTCGGCCGGAATTCCTCTGATTGTATGACGCCCCTCGTTCAGGTTCAAATCTTTCGGAGCTTCTGCATTGGCAATGCCCTCAAGCGGCACGGAATATTCTTTTTCTTCCTTGGTATTCTCGTTTGTTACCGTTATATTAACATATTCGCGGCGACGGGCAGCTTCTTTTCCCAACTTTCCATTATAAACTTCTTTTATTCCGCCTTGCTTTTGCTCTGCAGCCGGCATTTCGGGGGTTTTCGAATCATCAACGGCAAAAATAACTTTTCCGTTTGCCGCTTTATACTCTGGAAGAAATTCCCATGGAAGCCCTTTCACCAGCTTGTACTTTCCGGAATCGTTTTTCAAAAAAACTCTCTGTATTTTTCCGTATTTTACTTCTGCCGCTATTAATGCCGTTTTGTCTTTTGACTGACGTATGCGCGCAGACAGTTCTGGTATTCTTATATCGTTTTCTATGAACCGTTTTTCAAGGCCGGGAATTTCAACTTGCCCCATAACGTTTCTGTTGACAACCTCCGCAAACAGAAAATGCCCCTTGTTCATATCGAAATCAATCTTTGCTATTGAAAGCATGTGTTTAAGAAGTCCCGGAGAAGCTTTTGAATCCAAACTTATTACCATTATCCTGCTTTCAAGCTCATCATCGTCAAAAATATCGTCAAAAGCATCTGCCAGAGGGAATTTTTTGTCTTGAAGTTTAAATTTTAAAACCGCATAATTGTAAATGCCGTGCATGCCGAAAGACAACGCAAAAACCGCTGCGGGATTTAACATCGCTGCTGCAAAAGGAACCGTCAACGCCGCGCTGACCAATAAGAACCGCCAATTTAAATGCGATTTTATTTTCGCCAACGTTTCTTTTTTATCTTTTGAAAACGCAATGTCGGCAAGTATATGGCTTGCGACAAAAACCGCGCCGGCGGCCAAAGGATTTATCAGCGCTGCTAAACCGAAAATTAAAAATGTCTCCGCCAGCGGCGCGGCCAATATCGTGTACGCTTTATAAAACCGGCTGTTTTTATTTTTAAAAAGCGCGTCAAACACCGAGGCGGGCTTTAAACCGTAACCATTTTTCTTGAGCCCGGCGGCAATATTTTTTATTCTCCCGTCTTCCGAGGAAACTTTTTCGGAAGGATATGTTTCGTTATATGTATCGATTATCGCCTTTAAGATTTCTTCCTTTGTAATAGCGCCGAAAACTTTTTGTTCGTGCAAGACGTTGATGTCGTTTAAAATTTTAAATAATTCCGTCTCGTCTCCCGTTCGAAGATACTGAGCCAGCGTGCGCGCTTCTACCGCGCCTCCGGCAATCTTTGCCTCGAAAAATGCCTCCTCTTCCGCTTCCTGCTCGATAAACAACCTTATGTATTTTTCTTGCGCTGCTTTTATTCCGCCGGTTATTTTGGGCGTTAATACCGATACCGACAAACCTTTGCTTAAAAGTATCTGTTTTAACTCTTCCGTGTGGAATCCTCCGGTTATTACCGCCGTTACAGGCTTTTCTTTGTTTATTCCTTTTATTATTCTGTCCGCAAATTCTTCATTTCTGGTCTCGTTGGCTAAATAATATTCGTTATATGCGTAAAAATACGGAAGCATCTTTTTAAATGTTTCCGTATTTACGGTTCTGTCCCACAATTTATTTATATTTTCCACTTTGAAATCTTTTATATACTTAAATTCTGCGTCTGTCGCCTTATTTTCCATAACTCGTTTAAACTTGCTAAACGCAAGGCTCAATATCACCGTTTCTATTTCTTTATTGTCCGCGCTTTTTATCAATAATTCGGCAAACAAATTTCTCTCTTCTTTATAAAGGCTTAACGGATCCGATGAGTTTTCATACTCGTAAAGCGCTATATATTTGCTTAGCTCTTTGTAGTTGGAAAGAGACAAAGGCGACCCCTCACCTGCCCTTCGGGCATCCTCTCCCGCAAGGGGCGAGGAAATAGAGGCTATGTTTGCTATTACATCGCCTTCGGTAAGTGCTTTATACGTTTGATACGGAAGCTCTGTTTTGGCTTTATCTAAATATTCATTAAGCTCTTTCTGTACTTTCTTCGCATTGATTTTTGTTTCTATGTCGGCAACACTTAATATTTCCCGATATTTATTTAAATTTATTTTTTGTTTCTTTGCTTCTTTTATCAGA
>WQYI01000010.1 GCA_009781315.1 Candidatus Endomicrobium embiratermitis
CTATAGGAATTAATGAGGAAATAATAAAGAAGTACATTGAAAATCAAGGTAGAGAAGATTCAGGTCAAACTTTGTTTGCAATAGGCTGATACCACGGGCGTAAGCCCGTGGAGGTTCATTTTTAACTTAATATTTGTGCGAAGCACTCAACAATTCCTCACTCCTAACTTCTCATTCCTCACTGTCGTTAAAAAGAGGTTTTATGGATATACTTATATTAATCTTATTTTTTATTGTCGGCGCGGCTGCCGGGGCTTTGTTTTTTGCGTTTAAGTATGTTTCCGTTTCAAAGGATAACGCGGCAAAAGACCAGAAAATAAAAGATTTGTCGGAAACTTTAAACGAGCGTTCAAATGTTCAAAACTCTCTTAAAACCGAATTTGAAAATATAGCTTCAAAAGTCCTTGAGGAAAAAAACTCAAGAATTTCGGATTTAAACAAACGGGCTTTGGAAACAGTTATTTCTCCGTTTAAAGAAAAAATCGACGAGTTCAAAAATAAAGTCGAACAAATTTATGTCGATGAATCAAACCGCATGGCGGTATTCGGCAGCGAACTCGGCAGGCTTATGGAGCTGAATAAAAAAGTCAGCGAGGAAGCAAATAATCTGGCGTCCGCTTTGAAAGGCGAAAGCAAGCTTCAGGGAATATGGGGAGAACTCGGAGTCGAACGTATTTTTGAGTCGGCGGGAATGGTAAAGGGCGTTCATTACAATACGCAGTATTATTCCGACGGCGGAGACGCGGTAAAAATTCCGGATTACGTCGTAAATCTTCCGGAAAACAAACATATAATAATAGACTCGAAAACTTCGCTTACGGCTTACGAGCAATATTATAATACGCAAAACGAAGACGAGAAAAAAGCTTTTCTTAAAGAACATATAGCAAGCGTAAAAAAACATATCGGCGAACTTTCCGAAAAAAATTACGGCGATATAGCGGGTTTGAACCAGCCCGACTATGTTTTTATGTTTATTCCGATTGATTCCGCCGCGTCTTTGGCGTTAAGAAGCGACCCTAAACTTGAGGAGTACGCGTTTAAAAACCATATCGTTATAATAACTCCGTCGTCGCTTCTCGCGACAATGAAAACCGTAGCGTATATATGGAGGCAGGAAGACCAGAAAAAAAATGTGCTTGAAATAGCCAGACAGGGCGGGCTTTTGTACGACAGGCTTGTGGCTTTTGTCGACGTTATTATGGAAGCCGATTCTTTTATAGATAAAGCCAAAAGCAAAACGCGGGACGCGCTTAAAAAACTGTCAAACCCCGACAGAAAAGGAGAAAGTCTTATAGGCAGGGCGGAGAAGCTTAAAGAGCTGGGAGTCGCGGTAAAAAAAGATCTGCCTAAAGAACTTTTGGATAACAATGAGTCTGTATAAACCCGAATTGGAAGCAAAAGTTTTGCAGCTTAAAAACGCTTTGCAAAAAGCCGGCATTGAAGCTTTGTTCGGCGAAGAAAGTTTCAGGGATTATCTTGTTATCGCGGATGTTTTTAAAAACGGAAAAAAATTTGGCAAAATTTCCATGTATTACAAGCCGTCAAAAAATACTTTCTCCGTTAAAAAGCAAATTTCAAACGCCGAAATCGAAAAAGAAATAGACGCTGTCTGGGACAATCTCAACGGTTCGGAAGTTTACGGCGCAGAAAGCGGGATATATGAAATATTTGTCGACGGGTCGTATATAGGCGGCGTTACCGGATACGGAGCGGTAATTTTTCTCGGAAAAGAAGTTAAGACCGAGCTTTCCGGAACTGTCGCGGATACGCAGTTCAGACAATTCGGCGGAGAATTGAGGTCGGTTATAGAAGCGCTGAAATGGTGCGAAAAAAACGGGGTCTCCAAAACCAGAATAAACTATGATTACGAAGGAATAGAAAAATTTGCGACCGGCAGATGGCAGCCTAAAACCGGTCTTTCGAAGGAGTATGTGGATTTTATAAGAAAAACGAAAGTGGAAATAGAATGGAGGCACATAAAAAGCCATACGGGAAACTCTAAAAACGATATTGCCGACAAGCTCGCCAAAGAAGCAGCCTTAAAAGGCAATTTACAATTAACAAATAACAGTTGACAATGGATGTTATTTTGATCGCTTGATAATAAATAAAGGAGATGTCAAATGACCGAACAACTGCAAGAAATAGGCCGGCGTTTGTCGGCTTTGCGCGATATTGCCGAGATGACGCCCGAGTCATTCTGCGAGAAAACAGGAGTCACTACGCAAGAATTAGCAGCGTATGAAAAAGGCGAGAAGGATTTTTCATTTTCTTTCCTGTATAATGCAGCCCGTATTCTTGGCGTGGACGTGATTGATCTTATGAGCGGGGACAGCCCGCATTTATCGGATTGGTGTATTGTCCGCAAGGGAGAAGGTTACAGTATTGACCGCCGGGCGGCATACAAGTACAACCATCTGGCATTTACCTTTCGCAATAAAAAGGCCGAACCGTTTATGGTTACGGTAGAACCAAAAAAAGAAAAGCCTGTTCTGCACTCTCATGACGGACAGGAATTCAACTGGCTGGTTTCCGGACGGATGCGGTTTTATATCTCAAATAAAGAATATGACTTGGAACCGGGCGACAGCGTGTATTTCAACTCTTCCATACCCCACGCTATGCAGGCGCTGGACAATGCTCCGGCGCAGTTTTTGGCGATAGTGATAGGTTGATAAAAGCAGGCTTCAATTCCTCTCTTTTATCAATTGCGAGGAATCACGTTGCAGCGTAGCGAAGACGGATGACGCGGCAAACCAATTTTATAATCAAGGAAGGAAATTATGCCTCTATATGAAAAATACACAAAACGCAACCGCGATGATTTTGTCACGCTGGAGGACTTACAAAAAAACTACAAGCTGAGTATTCCTGATAATTTTAATTTTGTATTTGATTGTCTGGACGTGCTGGCTGCCCAAACACCCGAGGCGCTGGCGCTGTTATGGGTTTCTAACGAGGGCGAAGAAAAGCGTTTTACCTATGAAGATATCCGCCGTCTTTCGGTCAAAGCCGCGAATTTTTTTATCGCGCAAGATATCAAAAAGGGCGATATGGTTATGCTGTCCATGTCCCGCGATTGGCGTTACTGGCCTGTTTTGATGGGACTTCACCGTATGGGAGCCGTAGCCGTGCCTGCTACCTATCTGCTTACTAAAAAAGATATTGAATACCGTATGAATTCCGCCTCAATTAAAATGCTGCTGACAACTCCGCGTTTTGGCGTGACTGCGGCGATGGAAGAAGCCTTGCCTGACTGTCCGACGGTCAAAAAACTTGCTGTATTCGGAGGCAGTGTGCCCAATGAACGCTGGATCGATTTTGACGCCGAATGGGAAGCCGCGCCCGAAACTCCGGTCGAGCGGAACAATGTGAAAACCGATATGATGCTAATGGCTTTTTCGTCAGGCACAACAGGCTATCCAAAGATGGTCTGGCACGATTATACTTATCCGCTCGGGCATATCATGACCGGCTGTTTTTGGCACCGCTGCGAGCCCGGCGGTTTGCATTTTACAATTTCCGATACCGGCTGGCTTAAAAGCCTTTGGGGTAAAATGTACAGCCAATGGCTGGCCGGCAGCTCGGTTTTTACCTACGATTTCGACAAATTCTCCGCGCCTGATATACTTGAAAAAATTGAGCGTTATAAAATTACCACATTCTGCGCGCCGCCCACCATGTACCGTTATTTAATCAAAGAAAATCTGAAAAAATATAACTTTTCCGCTTTGAAGCACTGCTCCACGGCAGGAGAGGCGCTAAATCCCGAGGTCTTTAAGGTATGGCAGGAAGGAACGGGACTAAAAATTTTCGAGGGTTTCGGACAGAGCGAAACTACTATAAGTTGCTGGACAGGATATCCGTGGATGCAGCCAAGGCTTGGCTCAATGGGATTGCCTGTGCCCGGCTACCGCATGATCATTGCCGATGAAAACGGCCAGGAAGTAAGCCCGGGTGTAACCGGCGAAATCTGTATCCGCACAGACGCGGAAGGCGGCGGCAAACCATACGGCATGTTTTCGGGTTATTACCGCGATGAAGAAATGACGAAAAGCGTTTGGTATAATGACTTATATCATACAGGCGACACGGCGTATAAAGATGAAATGGGGTTTTTATGGTATGTGGGACGCACGGACGACGTTATTAAATCTTCCGGATACCGCATCGGTCCCTTTGAAGTAGAAAGCGTTCTTATGGAACATCCGGCCGTTACCGAATGCGCCGTAACAGGCGTGCCTGATCCTGAACGCGGGTTTGCCGTGAAAGCTACCATAGTTCTTTCAAAGGGTTATACCGGATCGCCGGAATTGACCAAAGAACTGCAGGATCACGTCAAAAAGATTACCGCTCCTTATAAATACCCGCGTATTATCGAGTACGTTGAAGTTCTGCCAAAGACTATATCGGGTAAAATCCGCCGCGTGGAAATACGCGATAAAGATATGGGCGGTTCAAAGTAATTATTGACCGCAGATTGCTGTCGCTGTTTTTGAATAAAAACTAACAATGAACTTCCGCGCAGCAAGCATGGCGGAGGTTTATTGTCAATCGTTAATTGTTTTGCTAAAATCACATAAAATTGCGGTATTTGGAGGATATATGACGGAAATATCAAAACAAATAGGCACAAGAATAAAAGCGATGAGGGAAATTTCAGATCTTTCAATTGAAGATTTTGCAAAAAGCATAAATCTCGATACGGATATGTATTTGAAATATGAAAAAGGCGAAGCTGATATTCCGATAAGCGTTCTTTCGGCGATTTCTTCGAAATATAAAGTCGAGATGACAGCGCTTCTTACAGGCGGCGAACCGAGGCTTTCAGCGATAAATGTCGTGAAAAAAGGCAAAGGTTTGAGCGTTGAAAGAAGAAAAGAATATAAATATCAGGATTTGGCGTTTAATTTCATAAATAAAAAAGCGGAAGTGTTTTTTGTAATCGCGGAACCTTCAAAAGAAGTTCCGAAACATTTTTACGCTCATACCGGACAGGAATTTAATTATGTGCTTGAAGGCTCGATAAAGCTTATTTTCGACGGCAAAGAGTATATTCTTGAAGAGGGAGACAGCGTTTATTCCGATTCGGGGCGCAATCACGGCGTGATGGCGCTGGGGGATAAACCCGCAAAGTTTTTAGCTGTTGTTCTTTAGCGGACGTAGATGTCATTCTGAATTTATTTCAGAATCTCGTAGTTAAAAAATGATGT
This sequence comes from Candidatus Endomicrobium embiratermitis, assembly GCA_009781315.1. Taxonomy (GTDB): domain Bacteria; phylum Elusimicrobiota; class Endomicrobiia; order Endomicrobiales; family Endomicrobiaceae; genus Endomicrobium; species Endomicrobium embiratermitis. The sequence continues at coordinate 5,217 of WQYI01000010.1, forward strand.
CAGACCCTGAATCAAGTTCAGGGTGACGAATAAGCAGGGGAAAATAAAATGTTAGTTGATAAATATGTTAAATCAAATTATGAATCTTATGAAGATTTTATCGCGAATTGCAAAATAAAAGTTCCGGATGATTTCAATTTCGGTTTTGATATCGTAGATGCGACGGCAGACGCCGACCCGGGCAAAAAAGCGATGATTTGGTGCAATGAAGACGGCGACGAAAGGGTTTTTACTTTTGACGATATAAAAAAACAAAGCGCGCGGGCGGCGAACTTTTTTAAATCGTTGGGAATAAAAAAAGGCGACGCGGTCATGCTTATGCTAAAAAGGCGTTACGAATATTGGTTTGTTTCGGTAGCGCTTCATAAAATAGGGGCAATTCTTATACCGGCGACCCATCTTTTAACCGTAAAAGACGTAAAATACAGAGTAGAGGCGGCTGATATTAAAATGATAGTCGCCGCGGCGGATAAAAGAATAACCGACGTGGTTAACGAAGCAAAAAAAGATTTGCCGGACCTTAAACATCTTGTAAGCGTAAACGGCAGCGTTGACGGCTGGCTTGAGTACTCCAAAGAAATAGAAAAATTTTCCGATGTTTTCAAAAGGCCGCAGGGCGCACAAGCCGTAAAAAAAGACGATATATTCCTTTTGTATTTTACTTCGGGCACTACCGGAATGCCTAAAATGGTTTATCACAATTTTTCTTATCCTTTGGGACATATCCTTACCGCGAGATTCTGGCAGAACCTTAATGATGAAAGCGTTCATATAACCGTAGCCGACACAGGCTGGGCAAAAGCGTCGTGGGGGAAAATATACGGACAATGGATAAGCGGAGCCTGTCTTTTTACTTACGATTATGAAAGATTTAATCCTAAAGAATTAATTTCGGTAATATCGAAACACGGAGTTACGTCGTTTTGCGCGCCGCCGACTATATACAGACATTTGATAAAAGAAGATCTTTCGCAATACGATTTGTCAAAACTTAAATATGTTGAAACCGCAGGAGAGCCTCTTAATCCCGAGGTCTTTCACCAATTTAAAAAAATGACAGGTCTTGAGATAAAAGAAGGTTTCGGCCAGACGGAAACCGTTGTTTTTGCCGCGACGTTTCCGTGGATAACACCCAAACCCGGTTCCATGGGAAAACCGGCGGCAGGCTGGGACATTGATGTTGTTGACGACGAAAATAATCCGTGTGAGACCGGGCAGGAAGGGCATTTGGTAATAAGGACAGATAAAGAAAAACCCGTGGGTTTATTTTGCGGTTACTATAAAGACGAGGCTCTTACTAAAAGCGTTTGGAGCGGCGGAATATACGATACGGGCGATATGGTTTATAAAGACGAAGACGGATATTTATGGTTTGTCGGAAGATGCGACGACGTTATAAAGAGTTCCGGCTACAGAATAGGACCGTTTGAAGTTGAAAGCGCGCTTATAGAGCATCCGAGCGTTTTGGAATGCGCGATTACCGGAGTTCCCGACGAAGAGAGAGGCGCGATAGTCAAAGCCACGGTAATTCTTGCCAAAGGGTACGAACCCAGCCGGGAACTTGTAGTTGAACTTCAGGAGCATGTCAAAAAAACGACGGCTCCGTATAAGTATCCGAGAATAATAGAGTTTGTAAAAGAACTGCCTAAAACGATAAGCGGAAAAATAAGAAGAGTTGAAATAAGAGAGTCCGATACAAAAAAATAACAGAACTATATGCTTGATTTAAACAGGAGATGTTCATGAATATCAAAAACCAGATTCTTGAACTTGCAAAAAAAGTCAAAGGAAAAGTAATACTTCCGGAAAGCAGCGACGTCAGAGTGTTAAAAGCAGCGCAAATGCTTACGGAAGACGGAATATGTTCCGTAGTGCTGCCGTCGGACGATATAGACGCCGTAAAGAAAAACGCCGCAACGGCCGGAATAAATCTTGACGGGGTAGAGCTTATAAAAATAGACAGGGCGCTTCTTGAAGATAAAAAAATCGAAGAATTTGTCGACGCGCGCGCAAAAAAAGGAATGAATCCGGAAGAAGCTCTGAATCTTTTAAAAAATCCGGTTTATTTTTCGATGATGTATTTGAAAAGCGGGAAATGCGATGCCTGCGTGTGCGGCGCTGTTACCGATACGGCGGATGTTCTAAGAGCGGGTATTCACGTAGTTGGGACTGCGGAGGGAATAAAGCTGATATCTTCTTATTTTCTTATGATTCCTCCGGAAAAGCACAAAGTCGCAAAAGAATCGGTATTGTTTGCCGATTGTGGGGTCAATCCCGACCCTCAGGCTTTGGGTTTGAAAGATATTGCCGTATCTACAATAGGCAATTTTCAAAAACTTTTCCCGGGAAGAGAAGTTAACGCCGCGTTTTTGTCTTTCTCGACAAAAGGCAGCGCAAAGAACAAGGCTTTGGACAAAATAACGGAAGCTGCGGAACTTGTGAAAAAATATTATGAAGGTAAAGACGGAATTAATATCGACGGAGAACTTCAGTTTGATGCGGCTGTAATGCCGGAAGTAGGCAAGAAAAAAGCGCCGGGTTCAAAAGTCGCGGGTAAAGCTAATATTTTTATATTTCCGGATTTGAACGCAGGCAATATAGGATATAAAATGGCCGAGAGATACGGCGGTTTTCAGGCGATAGGGCCTCTTATCCAGGGACTTGCTTTGCCCGTAAGCGATTTGAGCCGCGGCTGTAATGCCGACGATATATGCTTGGCAAGCGCGATAATGCTGTTACAGAAATAAATAACAATTAACAAATTACAATTAACGATAACTACGAATAACCGGTAAGCGGTCTTTTGTTTTTAATTGTTCTTTGTAAATTGTAAATTATTAATTGGTGTTCAAGTGGAAATAATAGATTCTCATACCCATATTTATCCGGATAAAGTTGCCGAGAAAGCCAGAGAGCAGCTTCAAAAGGCTTTCAACAGAGGCATGGTAGATTTGCCGGTAATAAGCAATCTTTTTAAGCATATGGACGAAGCCGGAGTTTCAAAAAGCGTCGTTGCCTGCGTTGCTTCGCGTCCGGATCAGGTTGTTTCCATAAACAATTGGCTTTTTTCGTTGAAAGACAAAAGAATCATTCCGTTCGCGTCTATGCATCCTTATTTTTACGGTTATAGGGACGAGTTAAAAAGAATTAAAGATAACGCTTGCGGTATAAAACTCCAGTCGGAATTCCAACTGTTTTTTGCCGATGAAGAAAAAGCTTTTCCCATGTATGAAGAACTGCAGAAACTTCAAATACCGGTTCTTTTTCACTGCGGTATAGAGCTGAGTTCGCCGGGTGAAGTCCGTTCGTCTCCGGACAGGATGCTGAACGTCATGAGAAGATTTCCTGAACTTAAGATTATCGGCGCGCATATGGGCGGATTCTTAATGTGGGAAGAAGTTTTAGAAAAACTTGCCGGTAAAGATATATATTTCGACACGTCCGACAGCTTAGATGAAATGAAAAAAGAAACGCTTGCGAAATTTTTCGAAAAACACGGTTTTGACAAAATATTTTACGGTTCTGATTTTCCTTTAAAATGTCCGGCCAAAGAAATCAACCTTATCAAATCTTTAAACATTTCCGAAGAAAACAAGCAAAAAATCCTGTCTTTAAACATCAAAAGACTTGTAAATTTATAGGTAAGGAGTAACTAAAATGAAAAAAGTATTATTAATGTTTTTAGCAACGGCAGTTTTTTGCGTTTCTGCGTCTTTTGCGGCAAATTTTGAAGAAACAAAAAAAAAGGCAGAGCAGGGTGATAAACGAGCTCAATATGATTTGGGATTTATGTATTATCATGGAAAAGATGTTGGCAGAGACTTAGACAAAGCAATATATTGGCTTGAAAAGCTAGATAGTCCGTATACACAAAATTATTTAGGAAAAATATATTTGGAAAAGAAAGATTTAAAAAAAGCAATATATTGGTATGAGAAAACAGCGGAAAAAGGATCTTATGAATCCCAACATAGTTTACTAATGATATATTTGGAAAAACAAGATTTAGAAAAAGTAATGTATTGGTATGAAAAATTGGCAAAACACGGCGTAGCTGCTCATGGAGATATAGCGCAAGATTTAAAAAAAGCAAGAAATTGGATTGAAAAATTAGCGGAACAAGGCAATAGAGAAGCTCAACTTTATGCGGAAGGAATAGAATCAGGAAAATTTGATGGTATAGAAACACAATTAAAATTGGGAACAATGTATTTTTTTGAAAAGCGAGATCTAGACAAAGCAATATATTGGCTTAGACAGGCAGTAGAACAGAGAGATGCCCGAGGCGGCACTCGCAATGATAGTAGAATATTAGATGCTATGTATTATTTGGGAGAAGCATATCAGGAAAATAAAGATTTAGAAAAAGCGATATATTGGATTGAAAAAGCAGCGGAACAGGGTAATACGAATGCTCAAATTCGTCTGTTAACAATGTATTTGGAAAAACAAGATTTAGAAGGGGCGATATATTGGCTTGAAATATTGGCAGTACAGGATATCATGGGTGTTCATGTGTATGCGGAACAGAATTTTAAAAAAGTAATGTATCAGTATGAAAGAATGGCGAAGCAAGGTGATGGAAATGCTCAATACATTCTTGGAAAAATATATCATTTTGGCGTGTGTGTAGAGAAAGATTTTAAAAAAGCAAAATACTGGCTTAAAAAAGCAGCAAAACAGGGTAATGCAAAAGCTAAGGAAATGTTAAAAGAATCAAAAAAGCTATAACTTATCACATATAACCAACAATATTAGATTAGTAGTAATCTATTCCAATCAGATAGACATTCCTTGTTTGTTTGCATGTTGTTTTGTCTTTGCAATTGCCGCATTAGCGCGTCAATGAGGGAGTATTTTTAGGGGTAGTCGGCGAGGAGTGTTTGAGCGAAGCGAGTTCCGCAGCCGCCTAAAAAATGCGAGCGAATGTGCTTTGGCGGCGGGCGTTTTGCTTGCTTTTTCGCTCGTGAAAAAGTAAGGCGGTGGTTGGGAGGCGCAGCGCTCCATCCGGGTTCAGGGCGAAGTGCCTGATTTATTGAATAATCAAATTTACTATGGTAAAATCTTTGTTATTATGAAAAGTCAGGAAAGTACTTTTATAGAACTGAAAAATGCGTCGGTTTTGCGAGATAACAGAAGAATACTGAATGATATAAATTTAAAGATAAATTCCCGCGAAAATGTCGCAATTATAGGCCCAAACGGTTCGGGCAAATCTACTTTTATAAAGCTTATAACCGGAGCGGTTTATCCGTCTTATACCGGCGGCAATACCGTATGCAAACTTTTCGGGCGTTCAAAATGGAATATATCGGAACTTCGCAGCAGGCTCGGTATAGTAACAAACGAGCTCCTATATGATTTTCATAACGATATCACGGGTTTTGAGTCGGTGTTGTCCGGATTCTTTTCAAGCATCGGTATTTCAATAAATCATAACGTAACCGATGAGATGAGAAAAAAAGCCGCGGAAATTACTGATTTTATGGAAATTTCCCATTTGAACGACAGAAAAATAGAGACTATGTCGTCCGGCGAAGCAAGGCGTTTTCTTATCGCAAGGGCTTTGGTAAACAATCCCGAGGTTTTAGTTTTAGACGAGCCGTCCAACAGCCTTGATATTTATTCGGCGGCTAAGCTTCATAAGACAATGAGGAAAATAGCGTCATCAGGAACGAAAATCATGCTTGTAACGCATTTAGCGAGCGACATTATTCCGGAGATTGACAGGTTTATATTTTTTAAAAACGGAAAAATTTTTGCCGACGGAAACAGAAAGAACGTATTTACGAGCTCTGTCCTGTCGGGACTTTTTGGTACGGATGTCGAACTTACCGAAAAAGGCGGAATTTACAGGCTGAACTGACAATAAAAGGATTATATATATGAAAAAATGGCTGAAAATTATTCTTGTGCCTCTGGGTTTTTTAATTTTTGTCGGCGCTCTCATACTTTTGCATAATCAGGTAAAAGATTTACATTACGCCGATATAATAAACGCCTTGGGTGCGATACCGTCGTTTAAAATTATAATCGCTTTATTTTTAGCGCTATTGTATTATCTGCTTTTGGGCGGTTACGATATTGTCGCTTTTAAGTATATTAACGCTAAAGTTCCGCTTAAACCCAAGGACATACTTTTTACGTGTTTTGTAAGCAATGTTTTGGGGGTAAATACCGGATATTCCATGCTTTTCGGCGGCTCGGTCCGCTACAGGCTGTATTCTATACATAACGTTTCAATGATAGACGTTACCAAAGTTTTGTTTTTTTCCGCGGCTACGATATGGCTTGGCCTTTTGGCTGTCGGCGGGCTTGTTTTTACGATAACGCCCGTTTCGCTCTCGGGAGTGGCGAAATTTGATATTTCGACGAGATGGATAGGCATCGTGTTTCTTGCGGTTCTTTCCGCATACGTTCTTTTAAGCGTGTTTAATTTTAAACCCGTAAGAATACTAAAAAGGAATATTACTTTTCCAAATATAAAAATAGTTTCCGCCCAGATAATTTTAGCGACGGCAGACTGGATTATAGCGTCGCTTACTCTATATATTTTAATGCCGTCTGGCGAGATTCCTTATTTTATGCTTTTGAAAGTTTTTCTCGTTGCTCAGCTTTTGGGAATAATAAGCCAGGTACCCGGAGGCATGGGAGTTTTTGAGGCTTCAATAGCTCTTCTTTTACCGACTGCCATGGAAAATCCGGGAGTAATCGGGGGACTTCTCGCTTACAGGGCGATATTTTATTTTTTCCCTCTTGCGGTAGCTCTTTTAATGCTCGGTTTTTACGAATCGTCAAGATTCGTAAAAAAACTCGACGATAAAATGAAAATATTCGGAAGAACGGTGTCTTCCGCCGTGGTTCAGATTTTAACCGTTTCGACTTTTATAGCGGGAATGATAGCGCTTTTTTCGGCGTCGACTCCTTTTGACGTCGCGCAGTTTAAAGCCGTAATAAATTTAATTCCCGTATGGTTTGTCGACTTGTCGCATTTTCTTTTAAGCGCATCCGCCGCCGCGCTTTTATTTGTTACAAGACCGCTGCAGTTAAGAATAAAAAGCGCGCACAAATGGACGTGCATAATTTTGGGGTTTATAATAGCGCTTGTTTTTATAACGGGCGTTCCGTTGCTAATCCTTGGCGGCTTCCTGATTCTTTTTATTGCGCTTTTGCTTTCAAAAAAATATTTTTACAGGGATATTCCGGCGATTAATACGCGTTTCAGCCAGTGGTGGTTTTCGGCCATAGGCGGAGTTTTTGTTTTATCCGTGTGGATAGGTTTTTTTGTCAACAGAGAAGACATTTTTTCGTGGATAAGGCTTGAATCGCTTTTTGAAAATATTTTAAACGCCAGCGACGCGGCGAGATTTTTAAGGGCCAGCGTAGGAATGATTGCGATATTTTTTCTCGTTGCCATGGAACAAATTTTCAGAAACTTCGTAAAAAAACCTTTGGTTTTTGACAAGAACGATATTAAAAATATAATCGATTCTTCAGATTACGCTTATGCTTTCGAGGCTTTGTCCGCGGATAAAAAATTTGTATTAAACGATGAAAAAAATTCCTTTATTATGTACGCTCCTTCCGGGGACAACTGGATAGCTTTAGGCGATCCTGTAGGCAAAGAAAGCCAGATAAGCGAAACTCTTTGGAGGTTTAAAGAAATTACCGACGGCCAATCCGTGCGTCCCGCTTTTATCGGCATAGACGGCAGGCATATGCGGGTTTATGACGACATAGGGCTTGATATTTTTAAAATAGGGGAAGAAGCTAAAGTTTTGCTGGAGACTTTTAAAAGCGACGGCCGGATTGCCGGAAATTTTGAAGAAATAGTAAAAAACGTCGAAACTCAGGGTTTTAAATATGAAACCGTAAAGTCGGCGGATTTTGAAAAATACAGAAGTATTTTTGCGCAAATTAACGCGCACTGGGAACATAAATACGGCTATATACAAAGAAATTTCATACCCGGCAGGTACGATGAAACTTATATGAAAGACATGGATTTCAGCATACTGATAAAAGACAAAAAAATATGCGCTTTCTCGGTTTTTGCCGCGACTAAAAATAAAAATGAAATTTCAACCGGCGTCATAAGGCATATTGACTGCGCGGACGACGTTTTCACTTATATGGTATTTAAAAATGTTTTATGGGCAAAAGAAAACGGGTATAAACGGTTCGATTTCGGGCTTACGTATGTCGAATCCGAAGACGGTAATAACGAAGTGATAAAACAGTTTGCGAAAATGTTTACTTTTGCCGAACATTTTAATTATAACGTCAATCTTTTAAGGGAATTTAAAAATAAATTTTCTCCCGAATGGCGCGATAAATATATTGCGATTCATCCTGATATATACATAATAATGTTCCTGAAAAATTTCGCTTCGCTCATTTCTCCCCAGAAAGAAACGCCGACAAGGCAATTTTTCAGAAGGTTTCTTAAAAAATGAAAGCTTGGGAAATTTTTTATAAAGAAATTCGCTATGGCGTGCTTGTTAAAAGCGCGGATAAAATCCTGCTTGCCGTTTCCGGCGGGCCTGATTCCGTGTGTATGCTTCATATGTTTTGGCGTCTTTGCAAAAAAATGAATGTGGAAATTGTAGTCGCAAATTTTGATCACGGTTTGAGAAAAGAATCGAAAAAAGAAAGCGAAATTGTACAATGTTTATCGGAAAATTTGAAAGTAAAATTTATAGCCGAAAAACTCGGCGTAAAAAAATACGCGAAAGATAATAACGTTTCAATCGAGACTGCCGGCAGGAATTTAAGATATGAACATCTTTTAAACATTGCCAAAGAAAATAAGTGCAATAAAATCGCCACTGCCCACAACGCCAATGACAACGCCGAAACGGTTTTGATGTGGCTTTTAAGGGGAAGCGGCAATTTTTCAGGTATTCCGTCGTCAAGAAAATCCGGAAAAAACATTGAAATAATACGGCCGCTTCTTCCGGTAAAGAGAAAAGATATAGAAGTCTATGTAAAAGGGCAGAAACTGCCTGACGGGCAAAAATTACCCTTTTGTATAGATAAGTCGAATTTTTCTAACGAATATACAAGAAATAAAATAAGGCATACGCTTATCCCGTCTTTTGAAAAAATCAATCCTATGGTAATTGAACATATTTTTTCATTGAGCAGAATACAGTCAAGGGAAGACGCTTTTTTACATGAAATTTCAGAGCGTTTTTTAAAAAAATGCGTAAAAACTTCAAAAAACAAGATTTTGCTTGATTTAACAATGTTTTTACGGTATAATGAAGCAATACGTTACAGGGTTTTAAAACTCATTTTGCCCGATAAAAAGTATAGCTTGCAGATAAACCTTATAATGGAAAAAATTTTGAATTCCGACAAACCTATTTACAGAATTTCTTCGGACTGGATTTTTAAGATGACACGGGATAAAGCCATATTTGAAAAGGTTGCAATTTTTGGTAAAAATGCGATGTTAAAATACCCTGTAACCGGAGGTTAGTTGTCATTCCGTGCTTGACACGGAATCCAAGTTTTCTGTTAAAAGACGTAAGGAATAACATACATTTTTTAGTAAAAATGGATACCTGCTTTCGCAGGTATGACAATCTGGTTGATGACAGGCAAATGACAAAAGAAAATAAACGCATCATAGAAGTTCTTTTTTCCAAGGATACTATAGATAAAAGAGTGTCCGAAACCGCGGAACTTATTTTACGCGAATACAAAGGTAAAAAACCTCTTATCATCGGCGTATTAAAAGGCAGTTTTATTTTTTGCGCGGATTTAATAAGAAAACTTAAATTCGACTGTCAGGTCGATTTCATAACTTTAAATTCTTATTCGGGAGCTTCGTCCGGAGGTAAAATTAAGCTTATATCGAACCTGAAAGAGAGAGTAGAAAACAGAGACGTAATAATAGTTGAAGATATAGTCGATACGGGAATAACTTTAGATTTTTTGCTGAAGCAATTGCATTTACAAAAACCGAAAAGCGTTAAAACCTGCGTTTTGCTTGACAAAAAGCCCGCAAGAATCAAAGAAGTTCCCGTAGAATACGTTTGTTTTGAAGTCGGAAAAGAATTTGTCGTAGGGTATGGTTTGGATTATAAAGGTTTTTACAGAAATCTTTCATATATCGGAATATTGAAAAACTCCAAAGCGAAAAAGAGAGGGAATTAATGAAGCAGAAAAGCCCGTGGTTTGTGTTTTTTTGGATAACCTTGTTTATTATCATATTTATGCTTATGAATAATGTGAAACAGAGGACGCAGGAAGTCGAGCTTGAATATTCGCAGTTTAAACAAAATATAAAAACGGAAAACGTATCTAAAGTTGTCGTCGGGGCCGGTGAAATAAGAGGACAGTTCAGGGATACGGACGGAGTTTTAAAGAAATTTAAAACTATTCCTATGGACGACCCGAATCTCGTAAAAGATATGGAAGATTATAAAGTCCTTGAATTTGCCGGAGAAAGAAGAGGCTGGCTGGTGCCTATTATTTTTAACTGGGGTCCCGTACTTCTTTTAATATTGTTCTGGCTTTGGATTATGCGCGGTATGATGGGCGGAGGCAAGCAGGCCATGGCTTTCGGAAAAACAAAAGCAAAAGCCGTAGTAGGCGGAAAAGTAACTTTTAAAGACGTTGCGGGCTGCGATGAAGCCAAAGAGGAATTACAGGAAATAGTCGAATTTTTAAAAGATCCCGGAAAATTTCAAAGGCTTGGCGGGAAAATTCCAAAAGGCGTGCTTCTTTTCGGCGCTCCCGGAACAGGAAAAACTCTTCTTGCGAAAGCCGTTGCCGGAGAAGCGGGAGTTCCGTTTTTTTCAGCAAGCGGTTCCGAATTCGTGGAAATGTTTGTCGGCGTAGGCGCGTCGAGAGTCAGAGATTTGTTTGACCAAGGCAGAAAATCAGCGCCGTGCCTTCTTTTTATAGACGAAATAGACGCGGTCGGCAGACACAGATTCGCCGGCATCGGCGGAGGACACGACGAAAGAGAGCAGACTTTAAACCAGCTGCTTGTTGAAATGGACGGTTTTAATACTAAAGAAGGCATAATTTTAATCGCCGCTACCAACAGGCCCGATGTTTTAGATCCGGCTCTGCTTCGTCCGGGCAGGTTTGACAGGCAAATAGTGGTGCCGAGTCCCGAAGTGAAAGACAGAGAACAAATATTGTCCGTTCACGCGAAAAACGTTAAGCTCGGAAAAGACGTTGATTTAAAGATAATCGCCAGAAGAACGCCGGGTTTTGTCGGCGCGGATTTAGCAAACGTAATAAATGAGGCGGCTTTGCTTGCGGCAAGAAACAATCAGGAAGCCGTGAATATGAAAAATCTTGAAGAAGCCATAGACCGCGTGTATTCCGGACCTGAAAGAAAATCTATGATAAGGTCTGAAGAAGAATTGAAAAAAACCGCTTATCACGAGGCCGGGCACACTTTAGTCGCGAAATTTTTGCCTAAAACCGACCCTGTTCATAAAGTTACGATAATTCCCAGGGGCGCTTCTTTGGGCCATACTCTTCAGCTTCCGGAAAAAGACAAACATATGCTCTCAAAAACAGAAGCGTTAAACAGAATCGCCATATTATTCGGCGGTCGCGCCGCAGAGGAAATAGTTTTTGACGAACTTACGACCGGCGCTTCAAACGATATTGCCCAGGCCACGAAACTTGCGAAGAGAATGGTTATAGAGTTCGGCATGAGCGAAAAAGTCGGACCGATTGCTCTTGACCAGGGAAGCAGCGAGGAAGTTTTTCTCGGGCGCGATATATCAAGACAAGCTCATCTTTCCGAGAAAATGTCGGAGATGATAGATTCCGAAATTAAAAAAATAGTTGACAGCGGATTAAAAACAGCTATAGACATTCTTACAAAAAACAGAAAAATTCTCGACGCTATGGTTAATTATCTTTTGGAAAGAGAAACCCTTAACGCCGAAGATATTGACAAAATAGTAAAAGGTGAGGCTTTGCCTCCTTTTGAAAGTACAAAAGTTAAAAACAATGAAAATAAAAAAGAAACGGAAAGTTCCGGAGAGACCGTAAGTGAAAAAGTTTAAATTTGACGAACAAAAAGCGAAAAAAGCCATAAAACTTCTTCTTGAATCTTTCGGCGAGGATTTAAGCAGGGAAGGCATACGCCGTACGCCTGAAAGAGTGGCGGAATTTTATAAAGAGGCTTTGTCGGGAAACAGCGCCGATCCTTTGGAAATTGTCCGCGCGCATTATGCCACAGAAGACCACGAAGAGATCGTTTTGGTAAAAGACATACCTTTTTATTCTTTATGCGAACACCATCTTTTGCCTTTTTTCGGAAAGACTCATATAGCTTATATACCCAAAAAAGACAAAATAATAGGCGTTTCAAAACTTATAAGGCTTGTTGAAGTTTTTGCAAACAGGCTGCAGCTGCAGGAAAGGCTTACCAAACAAATTGCCGACACCGTAATGAAATCCGTTATGCCTCACGGCGTTATGGTCGTAATGGAAGCCGAACATCTTTGCATGACAATGCGCGGCGTTAAAAAGCCCGGCTCGAAAATGATAACTTCCGCCATGCGCGGCATATTTTTAAAAGATATGAGAACGCGTTCCGAAGCAATGTCGCTTTTGAGATAGAAGATTAGAGGCATAGACGCACGGATGCGTGGTAACGACAAAGGCAGTTGCCATGCCTCTATACATCAATGCGTCCATGCATCAAAGGTTTTCAAATGCTTGTGAGAAAAGCAGTAATAGATAACTTTGCCGACGCTTTAAACCTCGTTAAAAAAACGGGCTGCGATTCGCGAGTTTATAAATTGTTTGCCAAAAAAGCGGTTTTAGAGCCTGTCATAATTGAAAAATTGGACAACAGAGCGGCAAACATTTTAAAACAGGAAGCTCTTGCGGTCGGCGCGGATGCGGCGGTAAGCGAAAATATCAGCAGATTTAAAAGAGGTTTTTCCGACATTGTATTATTTGCAACTGTAAAGCAGTTAGAAAATTTAACCGGGAAGCTTCGCTTCCAGCCGTTCGGGTTAAAAGAAGTTTCGGAAAAATTGAATTCGGTAATTACAAATATTTCGGTAAGCGAAAGAGTTTTCAGGTTTAAAAATTCCAAAATGGTTTTTGGAAAGCCTGCGGTAATGGGCATAATAAATATGGATCCGGATTCTTTTTCCGGAGACGGCCTTACAAAAGCCGAAGATGCTCTTAAACAAGCAATGGAATTTGAAAAAGACGGGGCGCAAATAATAGATATCGGCGCCGAGTCATCAAGGCCGGGAGTTAAGCCTGTTGACGCAAAAACCGAAATAAAAAGACTTATTCCGGCTTTGAAGAAAATAAAAAAAGGCGTAAAGATTCCGGTTTCAATAGACACTTATAAATACGAGACGGCAAAAGCCGCTCTTTGCGAAGGCGCGGACATAATAAACGATATTTACGCATTAAGGCACGGGAAGGGCAAATTGGCAAAACTTATTGCCAGTGAAAAGGCCGGGGTTATACTTATGCATATGAGAGGAACTCCGGTCAATATGCAGAAGAATCCGCGATATAAAAATTGCACTTCGGAAGTTTTTGAATTTTTGGAAAAACAAAAAAAGTACGCTGAAAGTTTCGGCATAAAAAGCGGTTTTATAGCGGTTGACCCGGGAATAGGTTTCGGAAAAACCGCGGAGCACAATATGGAACTTGTAAAAAATACGGGCGTTTTTTCTTCTTTGGGCGCGGTTGTAGCGGGAGTGTCCCGGAAAAAATTTATAAAAACTTTACAGAGTCCGTTTGTCGCGGCTAATTTTCTTGCTGTTTATTGCGGTGCGGATATTATAAGGGTTCACGACGTAAAAGAAACAGTTTCTGCTTTGAATTTAATAAATCAAATAAGGAGAGTATAAAGAAGATGGAAACGCTTAAGAATCTCTATGTTTCTTATATTGTCGATGTTTTAGACATACTTATCCTTACGTTTTTATTTTACAGGGTCATTTTGATGATAAAAGGCACTAAGGCGATACAGATTCTTCTCGGGATTTTGGTTATACTCGCGTTGACCGTTATTGCAAGAGACGTGCTGCAGTTAAAGGCGTTAACTTTGCTTTTAAATAATTTCTGGCTTGCCGCGGTCATTATTTTTACGGTCGTTTTTCAGACGGAAATAAGGAATTTCCTGGCGCAGATAGGCAGTCAGATTTGGGGAACGGGAACGGGAGTCAAAAACAAACATGTTCAGGAAATAGTTGAAGCGAGCGAAGATTTAAGCGTTTCTATGGCCGGCGGTTTGATAGCTATTGAAAACGACGTGGGTTTAAGAAATTTTGCGGAAACGGGCGTTATGCTTAACGCTAACATTTCAAAAGAGCTTCTGCTTTCGATTTTTAAAAATAAATCAGCGCCGCTTCACGACGGCGCGGTAATAATAAATAACGATAAAATTGTCGCGGCAGGATGCCTTTTGCCTTTAAGCAACGACATGAACGTCAAGATATTCGGCACAAGGCACAGAGCGGCTCTTGGCCTTAGCGAAATAACCGACGCTATAATAATAGTAGTTTCCGAGGAAACCGGACAGATTTCGGTTGCTTATAAAGGAAGGCTCAGAGGCAACATAACTACCCAGAAATTGGCGGAGATTATAGATACTAACGGCAAGGTGTTAAATTTAAAATGAAAAATTTGTTTAACAAAATTAAAAAGAACTGGCATCTTAAACTTCTGGCTTTCGGGCTTGCGGTTGTAGTCTGGATGCTTGCGATCTACAGGTAAATATTTAAAGGATAAATAAATGAAACTCTTTGGCACAGACGGAATACGAGGGGATTCTTCGGAATTCCCTTTTGACAATAAAACTCTTTTCATAATAGGGAAATCAGCGGCGGAAATATTAAAAAATTCCGCTTCAAAAATTCTTATAATCCGCGACACAAGAGAATCCGGCAGAAGAATACAAAAATATCTGGCAAAAGGCATTTTATCCGCCGGCATGCGAACCGTTTTCGGCGGAGTTATGCCTACGCCTGCGGCTTCATATTTAGTTAAAAAAGGAAATTACTGCGCGGCTATAGTAATATCCGCTTCGCATAATCCGTACAATGATAACGGAATAAAAATATTCGATTCAAAAGGCTCAAAACTCAGCGATGCGGTTGAAGAAAAAATCGAAAACAAAATACAAAAATACCTGCCGCTGAATCCAATCGCCGCCGACATGAAAATAAATGTTAAGGAAGATTCTTCTCTTTTAAGAGACTATGAAAATTTTATAATAAAAAGCGCCGGCAAAAACTCTCTTAAAGGAAAAACCATAGTAATAGACTGCGCGAACGGCGCGTCTTATAAATGCGCTCCCTCCGTATTAAAACGGCTTGGCGCGAGAGTCGTAACGTTAAATAACAAGCCTAACGGAAAAAATATAAATTTAAATTGCGGCGCGTTGCATCCCGAATATGTCGCGAAAATTACAAAAGAGCGTAAAGCGTTCTGCGGTTTTGCTTTTGACGGCGACGCGGACAGGCTTATATGCGTAAATGAAAACGGAGAAATAAGAGACGGCGACTTTTTTCTTTCGTCTATGGCGAAATATCTGAAAAAAAACAAAAAATTGAAAAATAACGTTCTTGTTACTACCGTAATGGCAAATACCGGGCTTTTTAAAGCAATGAAAGAAGCAGGTATTAAAGTTATTGCTTCCAAAGTAGGAGACAGATATGTTTTGGAAGATATGAGAAAATATAAATCGTCCTTGGGCGGCGAACAATCCGGACATTTTATTTTTACGGATATCCTGCAGACAGGCGACGGCCTTTTAAGCGCGGTTCAGCTGCTTGCGGCTTTAAACGCCGAAAATAAAACTTTCTCCGAATTTGTTTCGGGCGTTGAAAAATTCCCCCAGATTTTAATAAATCAAAAAGTCGCCGAAAAAATTCCGCTTGAAAAACTGCCGAAATCGCTTAAACTTATTGAAAGCTATAAAAAAGAACTTGCCGGCGACGGGCAGATACTTGTAAGATATTCCGGAACCGAAAATTTATTGCGCGTTATGCTTGAGGGAAGAGAGAAAATAAGAATAAAAGAAATAGCGGAGCATACGGCGGATTTTATAAGCGGAGAAATTAATGATAAAGCTGGGCGTTAATATAGACCATATCGCCACCATAAGAGAAGCCAGAAAAGAAGGTTTCCCGAGCATTACTGACGCGGCGGCGTCATGCGAAAAAGCCGGAGCCGACGGAATAACGGTGCATTTGAGAGAAGACAGAAGACATATACAGGATAAAGACGTCTATAATTTAAAAGAAACTCTTAGGACAAAACTTAACCTTGAAATGGCAGCAAGCGAAGAAATAGTAAAAATCGCTTTAGACGTAAAACCTCATTTTGTATGCCTTGTGCCCGAAAAAAGGGAAGAACTTACGACCGAAGGCGGGCTTGACGTCGCTAGCCAAAAAGAAAAACTTGCGGGTATTGTCGCAAGACTCAAAAAAGCGGGAATAAAAGTCAGCATGTTTATCGACGCCGATATAACCCAGGTCAACGCGTGTTCGCAAATTTGCGCGGATGCCGTAGAAATACATACGGGAAAATACGCGCGTTTTTTTAAAGAGTCCGGAAAAAAATCGCAGGAATTCAAAGACGAAGTTAAAAAAATTTCAGGCGCGGCTGCTGCTGCGGTTTCTAAAGGGCTTATTGTCAACGCGGGACACGGTCTTGATTACGATAATATTGAAAAAATATGCAATATCCGCGAAATGAACGAATTTAACATAGGTTTTTCGATTATATCAAAATCCGTTTTTACCGGGCTTGAAAAAGCCGTAAGCGATATGAAAAATTTGATAAAAAAATATACACCGGAACAATAATATGTGCGGAATAGTCGGATATATAGGCGAAGAAAACGCCGCTGACATAATTTTTAAAGGGCTTGAGAAGCTTGAGTACAGAGGATATGATTCGGCAGGCATTGCGGTTGTCGCGGAAAATAAAAATCTTGAGATAAGAAGGAGCGTCGGAAAATTAAACAATCTTGGCGTCAATCTTATAAAAAACCCTCTTTCGGGAAAAATCGGAATAGGCCATACGAGATGGGCTACGCACGGAAAACCTTCGGCAGAAAACGCTCATCCTCACACGGATGAATCGAAAAGCATAGTCGTGGTTCATAACGGCATAATTGAAAATTACGCGGAACTTAAAAATATGCTTCAAAAAGAAGGACAGATTTTTAAGTCTGAAACAGACACCGAAGTTGTCGCGCATTTAATAAAAAAATATTATAAAGATAATCTTGCGCAAGCGGTCAAAAGAGCGTTGAAAGATATAAGAGGTTCTTACGCTCTGGTAGTTTTAAGCAAGGATGATTCCGACAAAATTGTATGCGCAAGACTCAATGCGCCGCTGATTATAGGAGTCGGTGAAAAAGAAAATCTCATAGCGTCCGATATTCCTGCGCTTTTATCTTACACAAGAAAAATGATTTTTCTTGAAGACGGAGACGTTGCAGAAGTAGCTAAAGACAAAATATCAGTTTTTGATTCTGGCGGAAATCTTCGGGACAGGGAAATAAAGACTATTTTATGGGATGCCATACAGGCTGAAAAAGGCGGCTATAAGCATTTCATGCTTAAAGAAATTTTTGAGCAGCCGCGGACAATAGAAGATACTTTTAAAGGCAGGATATATCCGGAAGAAGGAAGAGTTTATATCGAAGAAGCGAAACTGGAAGCTTCTTTTTTAAGGAAACTCTCAAAAATTTATATTGTCGCCTGCGGCACTTCTTATCATGCCGGGCTTGTCGGAAAATTTTTAATTGAAAATTTTGCCAATATTACGGCTGAAGTCGATATTGCTTCGGAGTTCAGATACAGAGAACCGGTATGCGATGATAAGACGCTGGCAGTTGTTATTTCCCAGTCCGGCGAAACGGCCGATACTTTAGCGGCTTTAAGGCTTGCCAAAGAAAAAGGATGCCGGACTCTTGCCGTATGCAATGTTGTAGGCTCAAGCATAAGCCGCGAAGCGCATCATATAGTTTACACGCACTGCGGGCCTGAAATCGGCGTCGCGTCGACAAAAGCGTTTACCGGTCAGCTTACGGCATTGTACATGCTTGCTTTGGATTGGGCGGCAAAAAAGGAAACTCTTTCAAAAGATATTCTAAAAAAATATTTGAAAGAGCTTTGGGAAATTCCTCTGAAAGTCAGCGAATTTCTTAAAAATGCGGATAGCGTTTACGAAACGGCTAAAATTATTTCCAATAAAAGAGATTTTTTATATTTGGGAAGAAACGTAAATTATCCCGTGGCTTTGGAAGGCGCGCTGAAATTAAAAGAAATTTCTTATATACACGCCGAAGGTTATCCGGCAGGCGAAATGAAGCACGGTCCGATTGCTTTGATTGACGACAGAATGCCTATCGTGGCAATTGCGCCGTACGGAAAAGTTTATGAAAAAATGCTTTCAAATATAGAGGAAGCAAAAGCCAGAGGCGGAACCGTGATAGCGGTTGTAAACGAGAAAGACAAAGTTATAAAACAAAAGAGCGATTACAGTATTTTTATCCCTGAAACAGACGAATATTTTTCACCGTTTATTACGGTTATACCGTTGCAGCTTTTAGCGTATTATATCGCCGTGATACTGGGATGCGATGTTGACCAGCCGAGGAATTTAGCTAAGTCTGTCACTGTTGAATAACGGCAGAAAAGAGAGATTAAATATGGAACGGATTATATGTAAAAATTATGATGAAGTGTCGCTTTTGGGAGCAAACATTTTAGCAAAGCGGATTAAAGAAAATCCAAAAAGCATACTGGGTCTGGCGACCGGCTCGACTCCCGTAGGAATGTATAAAAAACTGGTAGAGATGCACAGTAAAAACGGACTTGATTTTTCAGAAATCCGGACGTTTAATCTGGATGAATACTATCCGATAAAAAAGAGCAATGAGCAGAGTTATGACTTTTTTATGTGGGATAATCTGTTTTCCCATATCAATATAAAACGGGAAAACGTACATTTGCCAAACGGGGAAAGCGCGGATCCGGAAAAAGAATGTATTGCTTATGAGCGAATGCTGGCAGAGGCAGGCGGCGTGGATATACAAGTGCTTGGGATTGGCATCAACGGGCATATCGGTTTCAATGAACCGGAAAATGAACTTAAGCTTGCAACCCATCTGACCAGTCTCACTCCGAGTACTATAGATGCTAATTCGCGTTTCTTTAGAAATATTGAAGATGTGCCGACCAAAGCGCTTACTATGGGAATGGGGACGATCATGAAAGCAAAATCGATTCTTTTGCTGATTACCGGCGAGAATAAAGCTCCGGTCGTCAAAAAACTCTTTTCCGGAGTTGCCACTACCGGCGTACCGGCTAGTTTTTTACATCTCCATTCTAATGTCATAGTTCTTCTGGATGAGGCTGCCGCAAAACTGCTATAACGGCAATTAACAATGAATAATTAATAATTGTCGTGTTTCGGCTTTGCCGAAACCTATTATAAGCTTGCGCGAGGCAAAAGCACATAAATTGTTAACTGTTAACTGTTAACTGTTAATTGTTAATTGTCAATTGTCGTTAAAAAGGGTTTTATGAATATAGGCATAGATATTGAGGAAGTGAAACGGTTTGAAAAGTACGTAAAAGATAAAGATTATCTTGAACGAGTGTTTGCTAATGACGAAATATCTTACTGTATGCCTAAAAAGCAGCCTGCCCAGCATTTGGCGGCGCGCTTTGCCGCAAAAGAAGCCGTCTGGAAAGCATTAAGCGCGAAAAATAAAAAGCTTATTATAACCGATATATCGATAAAAAATACCCAGTCGGGAAAGCCCGAAGTGTATATTAAAAATAAACGTTATAAAAAAGTAGACGTATCTCTTTCGCATACGGATAAATATGTTGTTGCCGCGGCAATAGTTTTTTAAAGACAGTTAGGAGTGAGGAATTAGGAGTTAGGAATGAAAGGCTCTCCTCTTTTTTCTGATTTTTATTTAAAGCTGAGAAGAAATCCCGATACTAGCAAATACGATTACGGTCATGTTTTGGTTATAGCGGGTTCAAAATATATGCCGGGCGCGGGAATTTTGTGCTGTAACGCCGCTTTGCGCACCGGAGCGGGACTCGTAACTTATGCCGTTCAAAGCGGTTTTTTAAACGCGGTTTACGCGCTTTCAAAACCCGAAACAATGTATTTTGTTTACGAGACGGCAGGCGGCATTTTAAAATTTATTTCAGACAGAAAAGTTTCGTCCGTTATAATAGGCCCCGGACTTGAAAGAAACAAAGTTTCAAGCAGAGCTTCGAGCGAAGCTCTTTATGACTTTATAAATGAAATTATTTCTTCCGTAACGATTCCCGTAGTTTTAGACGCTTGCGCGATTTCAACTCTCAACGAAAATTTTGAAGTTTTAAAGAAAGCAAAAGCCCGTATTGTTATTACTCCGCACGAAGGGGAGTTTGCGAAACTTATCGGCAAACCCGTTTCTTACGTCAAAGAAAACAGGGAAAAATTAGCTGAAAATTTTGCCAAGGATAATTCGCTTATCTGCGTTTTAAAAGGCAATAAAACTTTAGTTTCGGATGGAAAAACTTTGTATAAGAATAATTCCGGCACGCCCGCAATGGCTAGCGCCGGAAGCGGGGATGTTTTAAGCGGTATGATAGCGGCTTTGTCTGTTATAGGAGGCGATTTATTTGAGGCCGTAAAATTTTCGGCGTATGTCCACGGTTTGGCCGGAGAAATATCGGAAAAGGACAAAGGCATAGGGGTTATCGCAAGCGACATAGTTGAAAATATTCCTTACGCGCTAAAGGCAAAGTATAAAGACAAAGTGTAAAGTGAAAAGTGCAAATTATGAGTTTCGTCTGCGACGAAACCTATTATAAGTTTTCGCAAAGCGAAAACACGATATTTTCACTTTCAACTTTTCAATTTTCACTTTGCCGTTTAAAAGGGGAAAACAAATGACTATTGAAAACGAAATAATTCAGATAAGAAGACATATTCACAAATATCCGGAACTTAGCGGCTGCGAATTCAATACGGCAAAATTTATAGAATCAAAATTGAAAGAATTTAAAATTCCGTATAAACGCGTAGGAAAAACGGGCGTTTTGGGAATTATTAAAGGCATAAAACCTGGCAAAACAATTGCGTTAAGAGCCGATATGGACGCTTTGCCGGTTCAGGAAGACAATAAAATAGGATATAAGTCTAAAAATGCCGGTATTATGCACGCCTGCGGACACGACGCGCATATGGCGATCGTTTTGGGCGCGGCAAAACTTTTAAGCCGTAAAAAAGATTCTTTAAACGGGAATATTAAATTTATTTTTCAGCCCAGCGAAGAAACTTCGTCCGGCGCCAAAAGCATGGTTGACGGCAAGGTTTTGGAAAATCCGAAAGCCGACATTATTTTGGGCATTCATGTCTGCCCGTGGATAGAATCCGGAAAAATCGGTTTAAAATTCGGCGCAATGATGGCGGCCGTCGATAAACTCAATATAGAATTTGAAGGCGAAATAGCGCACGGCGCTTACCCTCATTTGGGGAAAGACGCTTTAGTTGCGGCTTGCGAGTTTATAAGCTCCGTTCAATACGTAATATCAAGAGAAGTAAATCCCGTGAAGCCCGCGGTTGTGACGTTTGGCAAAATTAAAGGCGGGGACGGATACAATATAATATGTGAAAAAGTAACTCTTGACGGCACTGTCAGGAGTTTGAGCGGAAAAACCAGAAAACTTATAAAAGAAAGCATTTTAAGAAAATTGAAGGCCGTTGAAACCGCGTACGGAATCAAATCCAAAGTCCATTATCATGCGGTCGGCAACGCTTTAATCAACTCTAAAGAAATTACGGAAATGTGCAGAAAAGCGGCGAAAGAATTTTACGGAAGCGAAAATATCGTGATTTTGGAAAAGCCCTCGATGGGCGGCGAAGATTTCGGAGAATATCTCGAGAAAGTTCCGGGAAATTTTATTTATATAGGTACGTCGAAAAACAAAAACACTTCTTACCCGTGGCATCACAGTAATTTTAATATCGACGAGCCTGCTTTGCCCAAAGCCGCGAAATACCTTGCGTTCTGCGCGCAAAAATTTCTTTCTTAAATAATAATAGAACCCTAAAAAATTCGGAGTTTATTACTTATTATGAAATTTTATATAGAGAATTATTTAAAATTTTGACTAGTTGAGTTTGAATTTCGGAGAGCGGAGCTGTTTTGTTTTTGTGAAACAAAAACTTACTAACTCCTCACTTCAAACTGTCGTTAAAAGGAGATATCTTGAAATACGTTATTTTTGGTATAGTTGCTTTCTTTTTGTTGTTTGTCGTCATTAGGGCGTATAAAGTATATTTTGAAAATGAAAAAGAAATGCCTCAATACTCCGGTGAAGAGATTAAGGTTAAGATTACTAAGATAACTAAAGAAAGATTTAAAGAATTGTATGATGCATCAGCATTTACGGTTGAGGGCGCAGACGGTTCTTTAGATGATTGGTTTATCATGCTTAATCAGCAAATGAAAAAAATGGGTATTGGCGAAGTATCTGAAATGTTTACTTTCACCGGAAAGGATATGAATGAACACTATAAGCTGACAGGCAATAATGCATATCAGGATGATCTGATATTTTTGTCTTTTAAACTTGACAATTTAAACAAGTTTAAGTTGACATCGCTTAAAAGAATGAGGCTCCAGAACGGTGATTGGCTTAACGGTCGCTGGTTTGATGACATTGTAGATAATAATGAAGAGAGAGAAAGAAATAAAAATGATGAAGATTAAAACTAAAATAGAGGATTTCTTAAAGACCGGAAAGGATTATAATTGACATTTTGCATAAAAATATTTTATACTTACTAAACCCCAATAGAAGTTTTTAATAATTAAATAAATCTGATTGAATGTGAAGGGTGAATACGTCCTAAAAGTTTTTTAAATTTTAGGATATTTTTGTGTGTATAGATTGCATTTTTGATATTAAAAAGGCGTTATAATTAAATTTTACATATAGGAATAAGCCATGAAAAAAGACGAAAAAGTTTTACAGAAAAAGTACAAAAAGGCTTATCTCGAACTTTCTAACGGGATAACTCTTGAAGGAAGCGCTATCGGCGCTGACGCGACGGTAAGCGGCGAAATGGTCTTTAATACGGGAATGTTAGGATACAGCGAAACAATGACAGACCCGTCGTATCTGGGTCAAATTTTAGTCTTCAGCTTCTGTCTCATAGGAAATTACGGAATCCCTGCCCCCAAAGGCGGGGATTTTTTTATGACTAAAGGGCACGAAAGCAGTTCCATAAAAACCCAGGGCATAATAGTTTCCGATATTTATGACGTCTGCCACCACCATGACGGCGGGATATCTTTAGAGCAGTGGATGATAGAAAATAATGTGCCCGGAATCGCGGGCATAGATACAAGATATTTAGTACAGATGATAAGGGAAAACGGAAATCTTTTCGGACGTATTGTTCCGGAGGGCGCGAAAAAAGAAAAACTTAACAGATTTGAATTTTTAAATAATTTCAGCGACGGCGAATATGTCGATCCTTCGAAATATAATCTCATGCCGTCGGTATCAACGAAAGAAATACAAAAGTTCGGAACAGGAGCGAAAAAAGTCGCGGTTATAGACTGCGGCTCGAAGCTCACTATTTCAAGAATGCTTGTAGAAAGAGGGTGCAAGGTCTTGCTTGTGCCTTGGGATACCGATTTTTCTA
The DNA here is from genome assembly GCA_009781315.1 of Candidatus Endomicrobium embiratermitis. Taxonomy (GTDB): domain Bacteria; phylum Elusimicrobiota; class Endomicrobiia; order Endomicrobiales; family Endomicrobiaceae; genus Endomicrobium; species Endomicrobium embiratermitis. The sequence goes on from WQYI01000010.1 coordinate 28,920, forward strand.
AAATAGATGCTGACGGCTGGATTATATCCAACGGTCCGGGAGATCCTCAAAACACCGGCGATTTGGTTGAAAGAGTAAGAAAAGACGTTATTGGTTCGGGTAAACCGGTTTTCGGAATATGTCTTGGGAATCAGATATTGGCGTTGGCTTCGGGAGCTAAGACAAAAAGGCTTGCTCGCGGACATATAAGCCACAATCAGCCTGTTTTTTCTCTTCCTGACAGAAATGCGTATATGACAAGCCAGAACCACAGGTATGCCGTAGATAAAAAAAGCATACAGGAAGGCTGGGAACTCTGGTTTGAAAACGCCAATGACGGGTCCGTGGAAGGTTTAAGGCATAAAACAAAACCGTATATGTCCGTTCAATTCTATCCTGAAAACGATACAAGCTGGATTATGGATAAATTCGTAAATTTAATAAAAAAATAAATTCAAATATAAAGGAAAAAGGTATGCCTATTTTAGATTTTTTGCTTCCCAAAAACGGGAAAAAACAGAAAGTAATTTTGCTGGGTTCGGGCGCTTTGTCCATAGGACAGGCGGGAGAGTTTGATTATTCCGGTTCTCAGGCTATTAAAGCTCTAGTGGAAGAAGATTTGGATGTTATTGTTATTAACCCCAATATAGCTTCCGTTCAGACAAATTCCGGACCGAACAAAAAAGTCTATTTTTATCCGATTACTCCGTTTTGGGTTGAGAAAATCATAAAAATAGAAAAACCCGCGGCGATTATTTCATCATTCGGCGGTCAGACGTCTTTAAACTGCGTTATAGAACTTGAAAAAACCGGAGTACTGAAAAAATACGGCGTTAAAGTTCTGGGAACGCAGGTTGACGCTTTGGAAATGTCCGAAGACAGAGATTTGTTCGCAAAACAAATGCAGTCCATAAATTTGCCGATTGCCAAAAGCCGGACGGCAAATACGGTTGACGAAGCGTTGAAAATCGCGGAAGAAATAGGTTATCCGGTCATTACCCGTTCTGCTTTTGCTTTAGGCGGTCTTGGTTCGGGACTCGCAAGAACGCCTGCGGAACTTAAAAGGCTTACCCAGGCTGCTTTAATGTCTTCTCCGCAAGTATTGGTTGAAAAATCGCTTCACGGCTGGAAAGAAATAGAATACGAAGTGATGAGAGATAAAAGCGGCAACTGCATAACTATTTGTAATATGGAAAACATGGATCCTATGGGTATTCATACCGGCGATTCAATAGTTATTGCTCCTTGCCAGTCAATAAACAATACCGAAGTAGGTATGCTTCGCGAAGCCGCTATAAAAATTGCCAAAAGCGTAGGTATTATAGGCGAATGTAATGTTCAATACGCTTTAGACCCGAACGGTTATGATTTTTACGTTATAGAAATTAACGCGAGGCTTTCGCGTTCGTCGGCGCTTGCAAGCAAAGCTACTGGTTATCCTATAGCTTATATAGCGGCAAAAGTAGTTATAGGTTTTGATTTGCTTGAACTGAAAAATCCGGTCACAGGTACGACATCGGCATTTTATGAACCTTCTTTGGATTATGTTTCGCTTAAATTTCCCCGTTGGGATTTAAGCAAATTCAGCGGCGTTTCAAAATTGCTCGGCACTCAGATGAAATCCGTAGGCGAGGTTATGGCTATAGGCAGAAATTTCTGCGAAGTTATACAGAAAGCCTTGAGGATGGTCAACGAAAACGAGGAAGGCATTACGGTCAGCGTTTTTAAAAATGCTGCGGATGACGAGCTTGAAAAAGAGCTTTTAGATCCTACAAATTTAAGAGTATTTGCTATTTACGAAAGTTTTAAACGTGGTAAAACTCTTGAATATGTCTATGATAAAACCAAGATAGATTACTGGTTTTTATCGCATATTCATTATCTCGCGTCTTTGGAAACCGAGCTTTTGGATTTCTTTGCGGTAAAAGTAAAACGCGACGTTGTTACCAAAGAGGAAATTTATAAAGATTTTTCAAAAATAGAAAAGCAGCATTTTATCCGTATTAAATCAAGAGGATTTTCGGATTTCCAGCTTACAAAAATATACTTATCCGCAGTCAGCACTGGAAAAATCAAACTGACGACAAGAGAAATCAGAAATCTGTCGCTGGGCATAAGAAAATTGAGAAAAAAACTTAAAATTCAGCCTGTTGTAAAACAGATAGACACTACTTCTTCGGAATACGCGACAAAATCAAATTATCTCTATCTTACTTACGACGGCGTGCACAGCGACGTGTCGGTAAAGAAAAATAAAAGCAGCATAATTACGCTTGGAAGCGGAAGTTACCGAATAGGTTCGAGTCTTGAGTTTGACTGGTGTTCGGTTATGACGAGCAGTTATTTTAAACAAAAGAAAAACGACAGTGTTATAATAAACTGCAATCCCGAAACCGTTTCAACGGATTTCAGCGCGTCCGACAGACTGTATTTTGAAGAACTTTCTTTTGAGAGGGTGTTGGATATTATAGACATAGAAAGCCCAAAAGGCGTAATAGCCTGTATGGGAGGACAAAACCCGAATAACTTAATACAGCCATTGAGCGAAGTGAAAGTTAATATTTTAGGACACAGTCCAAAAAGCGTTGAAGGAGCTGAAGACCGTGTAAAATTCTCGGCAATGCTTGACAAATTCGGAATAGACCAGCCTGAATGGACTTCCGCTACTTCAATAGAAGAAATAGAAAAGTTTATAGAGAAAGTCGGGTTTCCGGTTTTAATACGTCCGAGTTTCGTGTTGTCCGGGACGCTTATGAACGTAGCAAACGACAAAAAGAGCCTGGATTATTATTTATCGCTTACCAAAGACATTTCTGCGGATTTTCCGGTTGTAATATCTAAATTTATTTTAGACGCTAAAGAAATAGAGTGCGACGGAATAGCCAAAAACGGGGAAGTGATGATGTCTCTTGTCAGCGAGCATGTGGAAAACGCGGGCGTGCATTCCGGGGACGCTACAATGGTGTTTCCCGCGCAAAAGCTATACGGGCATACCGTGAACGTGATAAAAGATATAACCAGAAAAATAATCAAAGGGCTTAACCTTAACGGACCGTTTAATATACAGTTTATAGCTAAAGACAATGATGTAAAAGTTATCGAATGTAATGCGAGAGCGTCGCGGTCATTCCCGTTTATTTCAAAAGTTTCGGGTGTAAACCTTACTGAAGTCGCGTGCAAAGTTATGAATAACGAAAAAGTCAAAGAAATACTGATAGACGAAAGCAAAATTCCGTATATAGGAGTAAAAGCGTCGATGTTTAGTTTTCAAAGGCTTGACGGAGCAGACCCTGTGACAGGCGTTGAAATGGCGTCAACGGGCGAGGTAGGATGTTTGGGTAAGAAATTTGACGAAGCAATGCTTTTATCGATGGAAGCGACAAAAGTGGTAAAACCTAAAAAAGGGATATTGCTGAGCACCGGAAGGGAAAAAGACAAAGTAAAATTTATGGAAGTAGTAGACAATATATATAAATTAGGGGTTCCTGTATACGCGACAAAAGGAACGGGCGAATATCTGCAAAAGCACGGTTATGAGGTAAATATTGTTCATTGGAACAGAACACCGAGAGCCGTTGACACGATTATAGACGGCAAAGTTGATTTTGTAATAAACATAAACAAAAGTTTGACGGTAGAGGAGCTTAAAAACAATTCTGAAATAAGAAAAACCGCGGTACGGTGCAGTTGTTCAATTTTAACGAATCTTGAAAAAGCAATGTCATATCTGAGAGCGTTTGATTCATACGAAAAGCTTCAAAATATAGAAGAGATGATAAGCCTTTAACGGCAGATGATGAGAAGGTGAGATGTTGGGAAGTTTAGCAACGACAAGAGAATAGTGTCTTTGCTCAACATCCCATCTTCCCATCATCTCAACTTCCGCAGGAGCAGTGTATGTGGTTAATTTATATTCTTGTATCAGCCGTTTTTGCCGCGCTTGTAAGTATTCTTGCGAAAATCGGCATGCAAAATATAAACTCTAACTTGGCTGTCGCGATAAGAACGGCAGTTGTTCTTATTGTGGCTTGGTTATTTGTTTTTGCCGCAGGCAAGCAAAGCGATATTGCGGCATTAACGCATAGAAATTGGATTTTTTTGATACTCTCGGGAATTGCCACGGGCTTATCTTGGCTGTTCTATTTTAAAGCGCTTCAAATCGGTCAAGCTTCAAAAGTTATTCCCTTAGATAAAATCAGCGTAGTTTTCGGCATACTTTTCGCTTTTATGTTTTTAAATGAAACGATAACGTTAAAAACAATTTTAGGCGGCTGTTTAATTGTATTGGGAGCAATTGTTTTGGCTGTATGATATTTAGGGCTATAAAATGGAAAAAATAAAAAAAATTATCGGAAGTTTTAAAATAGAAAAGACAAGAAAAATTATCGGCTGGCTGTTAATAATATATGCTTTATTGATATTTTTGAGTACAATATATTTTAATATTTTGTTTTTCTTAAGAGCTAAACAATTCGGGTTTTTGGATTTTTTCTTCGCATTGTTTAAATCTTATCCGTTTTATAATTTTTATATTATAGGTATTTTATTTTTTATTTTTCTGTTGTGGCTGGGTGTATTATTTATAAGAAAAAAACTTAATAAAACTTTGGCTGTAATTATTTCCATGTCATTGGTGATTTTGTTTATTCAAAATCAATTTTTACGCAGACAAAATATTGATTTTATGAATAAGAGTATTTTTATTGGCTGTAATGAACAATAAGCCGTCTGATGCAATAGCGGATAAAGCGGAACTTTGAAAAAATATTAACGCCAAAAGTTCAGAAATAAAAAAATGTCGTAAAGGAATGAATTATGGGTGGAATTGTAGGAGTTGAAAACACGCAGGAAGCGTCGACGTTAGTTGCCGTCGGGCTTATGACTTTGCAGCACAGAGGGGAAGAATCTTCGGGTATCAGTATTAGCGGAAACGGGAATATGAAGACTTTCCGTTCCATGGGGCTTGTTTCAAGGCTTGTAAACTCCGATGCGTTAAACCAGCACGCGGGAACAGCCGCAATAGGGCACGTACGTTACAGCTCTGCCGCTAAAAGTTCTTTAGTAAATGCTCAGCCTTTTCAGATGAGTTGTATACACGGGCAGGTTTCAGTCTCTAAAAACGGCAATTTCACGAATTTTACAAAAATAAAAAATATGCTTTTAAAACGCGGCGCGATTTTTAATCATACTTCCGATACGGAAATATTATTGCATCTTATCGCGATGTCAAAAGGCAATTTTCCGGAAGTTATTGCAAAGTCTATGAAAATGTTAGACGGCGCGTTTTCCGTTGTTGTTTTAAAGGACAAAATGCTTATAGGCGCGAGAGACGTCAGCGGTATCAGACCGCTTGTTTTGGGGAAAATAGATAATTCGTATATAATATCTTCCGAAACTGCAGCTATTGAAGTTATGGGCGGAAAATATATCAGAGATATAGAACCCGGGGAAATAGTCGTAATAGAAAACGGAAAAATAAAGAAATCGTTTTTTTATAAAAAACCTGTAAAGCAGTCAACCTGTATATTTGAACAGGTATATATTTCAAGACCCGACAGCATAATGTTCGGACAAAGCGTTAAAGAAGCGAGAGTAAAAATGGGAGCTTATTTGGCCGAGCAGATGAAAGGCATTAAAGCCGATATAGTGATGCCTGTTCCGGACACGGGGTATTTTGCGGCAATGGGATTTTCAAGAGCATCGGGCATTCTTTTTGAAGCGGGGTTTGTCAGAAATCATTATTTAGGGCGCTCATTTATAAAACCTTCTCAAAACTTAAGAGATATGACCGCGAAATTGAAATTGCGTCCGATAAAAGACGTTGTCAACGGAAAAAATATAGTTCTTATAGACGATTCGATAGTCAGAGGCACGACTTCAAGAAGAATGATCAAAATGCTTAAAGACGCGGGCGTAAAAAAAATTCATTTAGCCCTGTCTTGTCCTCCCGTAATAGCCCCTTGTTATTACGGAATAGACACGCCTCTTAAAGAACATTTAATAGCGGCAAACCAGTCTGCGGAACAAATAAGAAAATACTTAGAAATCGAAAGCTTGACATTCTTGAGTCTTGAAAATTTGATAAAATCCTGCTGTGCGAGTGAAAAATGCAAAGATGTTTTCTGCGCGGCGTGCTTTTCCAGAAAGTATCCGACAAAAATATCAAAGGATACGTACAGGGAAATGGCTTAAACGGCCAAGTATAGAAAAAATGACGGAGAAAAAAATGAAAATCGGCTTTGATAATTCGTCTTATATGGAAAAGCAGACGGAGCAAATACTTAAAAGAGTAGAGCAATTTAATCATAAGCTGTATCTAGAATTCGGCGGAAAGCTCTTTGACGATTACCACGCGGCGAGGGTCTTGCCCGGGTTTAACGTAAACGGTAAAATTTTGCTTCTGGAAAAGTTAAAGGAAAAAACCGAAATTATTATATGTATCAACGCGTCCGATATCGAAAAAAACAAAATAAGAGCGGATTTGGGAATCACTTATGATATGGATGTTTTACGCCTCATTGACAATACCAGGAAGATGGGGCTTTATATAAGCAGTATCGTTATTTCGCAATATAAGAATCAGCCGTCCGCGGATATGTTTAAAAATAAGCTTGAGCGCAGAGGCGAAAAGGTATATATTCATAAGCATATTGAAGGTTATCCTATGAATGTAGATCTTGTTGTGAGCGATAAGGGATACGGGTCTAATCCGTATATAGAAACAACGAGGCCGCTTGTGGTAGTTACGGCGCCGGGTCCCGGAAGCGGAAAAATGGCGACTTGCCTTTCGCAGATATATCACGAGCATAAAAGAAATATAACTTCGGGATACGCTAAATTTGAGACGTTTCCCGTATGGAATCTGCCTTTAAACCATCCCGTAAATCTTGCGTATGAAGCGGCCACCGCGGATTTGAATGATGTTAACGCGATTGATCCTTTTCATCTGGAAACATACGGTAAAACAGCGGTAAATTATAACCGGGATATTGAAATATTTCCGATAGTAAAAAATATACTTACTAAAATTATGGGAACAGACAAAGTTTATCAATCACCGACAGACATGGGAGTAAACATGGCGGGATATTGTATTACCGACGAGGAATCAGTAAAAGAAGCTGCGAAGCAGGAAATTGTAAGAAGGTATTTCAGAACAAGTTGTGAGTATAAAGAAGGGCATATAGAAATCGGCGCGGTTGAAAAATTGGAAATTATAATGAAACAGCTTGACATATATCCGGAATACGGGTTAGCGGTAAGACCCGCGTTAGAAAAGTCCGAACAAAATAAATGTCCCTCTATGGCTTTGATTTTGCCTGATGGTAACGTTATGACCGGAAGAACCACAAACGTTTTAACCGCAGCTTCAAGCCTTGTGTTAAACTGCGTTAAAAAATTAGCGGGTATCCCGGATGACATTCATCTTATTTCGCCTGCCGTTTTAGAACCTATGCTGATGCTTAAAGAAAAAATTCTTTGTGATAAAAATCCTTTACTTAATCTTAATGAAGTTTTAAACGCTTTGAGCATATGCGCCGCGACAAATCCCTTGGCCGGAAAATGCCTCGGGAAACTTTATGATTTAAAAGGCTGCGTGGCTCATTCCTCGCACATGCTGTCAAAAGCGGATGAAAGCGCGTTTAAAAAATTAGGCATAGACGTTACGTGTACTCCCGAGTTTCCTACAAGTGATTTATATTACGTTTAAAATAACGACAATTAACAAAGTATAATTAACAAATAACAAAAAGAGTAAGTTTTTAGTATTTGTCGTTAATTGTTAATTGAAAATTATTATTTATAAATTGTAGTTAAAAAGGAGCCGAAATGAAAACATTTGTTCTTGATACCAACGTTTTGCTTCACGATCCCGACTCGGTTTTTTCATTTAAAGACAACAAAGTCGTTATTCCGATGACCGTAATTGAAGAATTAGACTCATTTAAGAAACTAAACGACGAAAGAGGCAGAAGCGCAAGGCTTATTTCAAGAACTCTCGACGAGTTGAGGACTAAAGGCAAACTTTCGGAAGGCGTAAAGGTTAAAAGCGGCGGAATAGTAAAAATAGAGATGAATCACCACGACGTGGATTTGCCGAAAGATTTTTCGGGGCAGAAAGCCGACAACCAGATTCTTTCCATAGCGCTCGGATTAAAATTAAAAAATGAAAAAGTGATTTTTATAACCAAAGACATAAATTTGAGAATAAAAGCCGAGATACTGGATATCCAGACTCAGGATTATGAAAAATCAAAAGTTAAAATAGACGAGCTTTACGCCGGCTGGAAAGAGGTCAAAGTTTCGTCCGAAAAAATAGATAAATTTTATAAAGACGGCAAACTTTCTTTGAAACAGGAATTTTATCCGAACGAGTTTATTTCTTTGAAAGACGAAGCCGGCTCTTCAAAAAGCGCTTTGACCAAGTTTTCGAAAAAAGACAATGCTTTGACTCCTATATTTCATCAAAATTCTTTACCGTGGGGACTGAAACCTCTTAATGTGGAACAAAAATTCGCGGTAGAGCTGCTTCTTTGCAACGACATAAACCTTGTTACTCTTATAGGCCTCCCGGGCGCCGGAAAAACGATTCTTGCTTTGGCGTGCGGACTTCAAAAAACCGTTGAAGAAAGATATTTCAGAAAACTTTATATCGCAAGGCCTATTATTCCCATGGGCAGAGACATCGGATTTTTACCGGGAACAAAAGAAGAAAAACTCGGAGCGTGGATGGGCGCGATAAACGACAATCTTGAATTTTTGATGGACAGAGGACATCCGGATTCTAAAACCGAAGAAAAAATCGACTACTTGTTTACTTCCGGTCAAATAGAAGTGGATTCTTTAACTTACATAAGAGGCCGCTCTTTGCCGCAGCAATATATTATTATCGACGACGCGCAGAATTTAACTCCGCACGAAGTCAAAACTATTATTTCAAGGGCCGGCAATGGCACAAAAATCGTGTTGACCGGAGATCCGTACCAGATAGACAACCCTTATTTGGACGCTTCGTCAAACGGCCTTACTTACCTTGTTGAAAGATTTAAAGGGCAGTCGCTTTTCGGGCATATTACTTTTTCAAAAAGCGAGAGAAGCAACCTTGCGGCACTGTCGTCGGAACTACTTTAACGGCAGAAGATGAGAAGGTGGGAGGGTGAGCGAAGGCAAAGACTTGTACGGCCAGAGCTGCTCTCAGCTTCTCAACATCTCATCATCTCAACTTCTATAAGGTTTTCATGAGCGAAAAATACGTAGATTTACATATACATACCAACTATTCCGACGGGGCGTTTTCTCCTGCCGAAATTGTGGAGTATGCGAAAAAAACAAATCTTGCCGCTATAAGCATTACCGATCACGATTCTGTTGACGGTATTGACGAAGCGCTGCAGGCCGCGCAAGGTTCTGATATTGAGATAATACCGGGAATCGAACTTTCTTCAAGTTCAACGGATTCCGACGGGCAGATAACCGAGATGCATATTTTAGGTTATTACATAGATTACAAATCAGAAAAACTTAACGAAACGTTGTCGGTTTTCAGAAAAACCCGCCTTGAAAGAGCTTATGAAATTCTTAAAAAATTAAAAGAAAACGGCGTTAACTTAAAAGATGAAAGTTTTCTGAAAAATGTCGGAAAAAAATCAATAGGCAGGCTGCATTTTGCAAAAGCTATGATAAACGAAAGTTTTGCGGGCAGCGTTCAGGATGCTTTTCAGAGATATCTTGCCGTAAACAAACCCGCGTATGTTCCTAAATATTATATGAGCGCGGCAGATGCAATAAATCTTATCTTAAGCGTCGGCGGAATTCCCGTGATGGCGCATCCTTATTATATTCACTATACAGATAAAGCAATGTTTAAATCGCTTATTGACAGCGGGCTTAAAGGCATTGAGGCTTGGCATTCAAAACATCCTGAAAGCGCCGTAAGAAAGTTTTTAGCGTTGGCTGAAGAATTTAATTTAATAGCGACAGGAGGCTCTGACTGCCACGGAACATATAAAAATGAGCCTCCATTGATAGGCAGAATAAAGGTTCCTTATTCCGTTGTGGAAAACCTAAAAAGGCAAATAACAATTAATAATTAACGATTGGCAATTATTGTATGCTTCGTATTTATTTGTTAATTGTTATTTGTAAATTGATAAAAAATGGGCTATATCAACAAAACAGTATTCTTAAATTATCTATTGTGTCCCACTTTGGGCTGGATGTCCAAAAGGGGAATGCTGCCTCGTCTTGAAGGTTTGAATAACGAACTTCTGACGCTTGAAGGTAACAATGTTCATAAAATTTCATGGCAGCTTTTTCCGGATGCGGTTAACGCGCAAAAAAGATATTTGTCGGACAGCGCGGCTTATACGCAGGAGCTTCTTCAAAATCACGACAATAAAACATTTGTCGAAGCTTCGTTTATATCAAACGGATTTTCAGTCCGTACGGATATAATCCAAAAGCTTGAAGATAACACCTGGCATATTTTTGAAGTTAAATCCGGCGGCAAATATAAAGTTAAATACGTTCATGACATAACTTTCAGCGCGATGGTTCTTAAAAAAAGCGGCATCAATGTCAGTAAAGCCTCTTTGATGCATCTTGCCAACGATTACCGTTTGGATATGGACACTTCCTCGCTTTTTAAAACTCTTGACTGCAGTGAAAAAGTAGAGCTTAAACTTCAGGAATTTATGAGCATTTCCGACAAGGCTTTTGAAGAAATCGAGTCGGAAAAAATGCCCGAACCTTATTTAAAAAGAACTTGTAAAAACTGTCCTGTTTTTGACATTTGCATGGGCAAAGATGTTAAAAACCATATATTTGATTTACCCAGGCTTTCTATACCCGCAATTGAAGAACTTATAACTCTGGGCGCCGATACAATCGATAAAATTCCCGAAGGTTTTGAGCTGACCGAACAGCAGCAAATAGTCAAAAATTGTGTTTTAAGCGGCGAAAATTATATATCGCCTAATCTAAAAACCGAACTTGGCAATTTAAAAACACCTTTTTATTATCTTGATTTTGAGTCCATAACCACGATAATGCCGTTATATCCGAACGTTGCTCCGCACACGCAGCTTTTAACTCAGTTTTCAATAGATAAGAGTTTTGAAATCGGCAAAGTTTCCGAACATTTCGAATACATTGCAGACTATAAAAAAGACTGCCGCAGGGAGATAGCGGAAAAACTTATAGAATATCTCGGAAATGAGGGAAGTATAATAACCTACGCCAATTTTGAAAAAATAGCGATATCAAAGCTTGCGCTGTTGTTTCCCGATTTAAGCGAAGCTTTAAACAGGATAGCCGAAAGGGTTATTGATTTTGAAATTTTGGTCAGAAAAAACTATTACGATATAAATTTTCACGGACGTTCGTCCATAAAAAAAGTTCTTCCGGTTATGGTGCCGGATATGAATTACGATAATCTAGAAATAGGCGAAGGCGGCGACGCTGCCGCGGCATTTGCGTTTATAGTCATGGGTTTGTATGACGGCGAAAAAATAGCGGAAACCAAAAAAAATCTTTTAAAGTACTGCGCCCAGGATACTTTAGCTATGGTCAAAATCCACAGTTTTCTTTCCGATACGGTAAATAAATAATGGAAATCAAAAATCTTTCCGCATACGACAAAAGAAAAAAAAGACTTTTTAAAAACTGGTATTATCTCACCATTTTGCAGATAGCCCAATACGTAGTACCTTTTATTCCGATACCTTATCTTGTAAGAGTGTTGTCTCTCGATAAATTCGGTCTTGTCGCTTTTGCCGTTGCTATTTCGCAGTTTTTCGCGGTTTTTGTAGAATACGGTTTTTCTTATTCCTCGGTAAAAAGAATAGCGATAAACAAAAGCGATAACGATAAAATTACGGAAATTTATTCTGCGACTATTATCATCAAAGCCCTTATTTTTACCGTAATGGCCGCGATCTTTGTTCCTATAGTTTTATTTGTGCCTCAAATCAGCGGCGAAAAGCTTGTGTTTATATACGCTTTTCTTATGGTCTTTTCGGATATTTTTTTCACGACCTGGTTTTTCCAGGGAATGGAAAGGATGCGTTATATCGCCTATCTGAACTTAGTAATGGAAATTTTGTTTGTCGTGTTAATTTTTATTTTTGTCAGGGAAGAAAAAGACTATTATCTTGTGCCTCTTCTGAACTCTTTATGCTCATTGTTAATAGGACTTATAAGCATACGGATAATTTATAAAGTTTTCGGAGTGAAATTTAAGTTTCAGCCGTTTGAAAGAATTATTTATTATTTTAAAAGAGGATGGCATTATTTTGTTTCGGATTTCGCTTCAAACGCGTATATGTCGGCAAGCGTTTTTATTTTAGGCTTTATTGCCGGTAACGCGGCGGTCGGCTATTACAGGGCGGCTTTAAGCGTTCTTATTCCCGTAAAATCTTTGTTTGAGCCGATTGTACACGCGGCATATCCTTATATGAGCAAAGTTGCCAAAGAATCTAAAGAGAAAGCAGTTTCTTTTTTGAAGACTTACAGTTTGTCTGTGGCTGTAATTTCCTTTATACTTTTTGAAATGAAAGCAAACTTTGCAAAAATAACGGCTTTTTCCGCATTGATAAGTTTTGCGCTCATTCCTGTTTTAGCTTTGATTTTTAAAGACATCGGCATGGCCGTTATAATAGTTGTCGGCGAACTTTATATTTCGATAATGGCTTATCGGCAAATAAGAGGCAAAGGCTTTATATTTTCAAAAAATGTATAATGACCTGTATGAAACAAATTGACGTCATATTAAATAAAGCCGCAAATACCCACTCTTTGGATAAAGAAGAAATACTGGAACTTTTAACAGCCGGAGACGACCGCGCGCTTTTTGCCGCGGCGGACGCGGTGCGTAAAAAATATGTCGGAGACGAAGTTCATCTGCGAGGTTTGATAGAATTTTCAAATTATTGCAAACGGAATTGTCTTTACTGCGGTTTGAGAATGGATAATGACAAACTTGTACGTTACCGCTTAGAACCGAAAGATATAATTGAACTTGCGTCTAAAGCCAAATGTTACGGCTATAAAACAATCGTCTTGCAGTCCGGCGAAGATTCGTATTATACAATCGATAAAATGACGGAAATTATATCGGGCATAAAAAAACTGGACTTGGCTTTAACTTTGAGCATAGGAGAGAAAACTTACGAAGAATACAAAGCGTACAAACAAGCCGGAGCGGACAGATACCTTTTAAGAATTGAAACTACGGATGAAGAACTTTATAACGCGCTAGACCCTCAAATGAGTTTGGAAAACAGAGCGGAGTGTCTGGAAAATTTAAAAAAACTCGGGTACGAAACAGGTTCGGGAATAATAGCCGGGCTTCCCGGACAAAGCTTGGAAAGTATAGCCAAAGATATTCTTTTTCTGAAATCTATTGATGTGGATATGGCGGGAATAGGTCCTTTTATATATAATCCAAATACGCCGATTTTTAAAGACTGTCATTCTAAAGCGCAAAGCGCCGAAGAATCCGCCGTTTTAAGCGGAAGGGGAAACTATTTCGATTTATCTTTAAAAGTCATGGCGATTTTACGTTTAATAATGCCTGATATAAATATTCCCGCGACTACTGCAATGGAAACTTTAAATCCTGACGGCCGCATAATAGCTTTGCAAAGCGGTGCGAATGTCATAATGCCAAATGTTACCGAAGGTGAAGGCAGAAAGTTTTATGAAATATACCCGGGAAAAGTATGCGTTTTGGAAACTCCTAAAGCCGGCAGATTAAATATAGAAGATAAAATAAAATCCATAGGGCGGACGGTTTCAACGGGGAAAGGATTTCGCATAAAGAAGGAACATAAATGAAAATATTAGTCGGTTTAAGCGGAGGAGTGGATTCCGCGATTGCCTCTTATTTATTAAAAAAGCAGGGGCATGAAGTATTTGGCGCGATGATGTCTGTGTGGGATAATTCTTTGCCTGAGTTGAAAGTTAAAGAAGGCAATGCCTGTTTTAGTCCGAAAGATAAGGATATTGAAGCCGTAAAAAAAATAGCGGATTTTTTAAAAATCCGATACGATATAATAGACTGCAGCGAAGAATACAAACGCGTAGTTATCGAAAATTTTAAAAGCGAATATAAATCGGGGCGCACTCCAAACCCATGCGTATGGTGCAACGCTTATATTAAGTTCGGAGTTTTGCCTGCAGCCGCTAAACGAAACGGATTTAAGTTTGATAAGTTCGCAACCGGACATTATGCGAATATAGTTTATAATGACGAAATCAAAATGTATCAGCTTAAAAAAGCTAAAGATTTGAAAAAAGACCAGACATATTTTTTATACCGCCTTTCCCAAAAAACCTTGTCAGAAACCCTCTTTCCTCTTGGAAATCTTACAAAAGACGAAGTTCGTACTATTGCCAAAGATATTGGTCTTCCTGTTGCCCAAAAACCCGACAGCCAGGATTTTTACTGCGGGGATTATAACGATATTCTGGGCTTTCCCGCAAATCCGGGAAATATAGTAGATAAAAACGGAAAAGTTTTAGGAAAACACAACGGAATTTGGAATTATACTATAGGCAAGCGCAAAGGTTTGGGTCTTCCGGGAGGAACAAAAGAGCCCTTGTACGTTATCAATATTTCGGCAAAACAAAATGCGGTTGTTTTAGGATCGAAAGACGATTTATATTCAAAGTCTTTGACTGCCGAAAAAATTTCATGGGGTTCGATTGACGCGCCGAAAGAGTCGGTTAGAGTAATGGCAAAGATACGTCAGCAGCATACTCCTGCGCAAGCCGAAGTTATTGCAAAAGACGAAAACAACGCGGAAGTAATTTTTGATTCCCCGCAGATGTCCGTAACATCGGGACAAAGCGTGGTTTTTTATAAAGACGATATAGTTTTAGGCGGAGGAATTATAAGATAAAGACAGTTAATGAGTAGTTGTAGAGTGCGCGAAGCGCACATATTAATAAGCTGGGCAAAGCCCCGCACGACAACTGCTCATTACTTGAAATATTAAAAATAAATAGCTATTTTATGTATATGGCGGACAAAGTTATCGGGTTAACTATTTCAGTATTTATTGCCGCAAAACGTGGAATTTGTATTTTATTGCCCGCGGTATTTTTATGCGTGAATTCTTTTGCGTCGGAAGCCGGTGCGAAAATTCATATAGATTCTTCTAAAAATTACAAAGTTATTGCGTCTGACATTAAAGACGGAAATAACGGAACGGTCATACATATTTATGACTTGCATTGCGACGGGTATGTTCAAAACAATATAGCCGCCATTTTAGAAGAATTAGACAGCCTTTATAATTTAAAACATGTTTATTTGGAAGGAGCCGACGATAAATTTGATATGTCATGGGCGGATAAGATTTTGCCAAGTCAAAAAGATTTTGTTTTAAGAAGTTTAGTGGACAATGGCTTTTTGACGGGCGCGGAATATTATGCTATTTCCAAAGGAAAAAAATTTATAAAAGGGCTTGAAAAAGAAAGTGTTCATAAAGGAAATATACTGCGTTTTTCAAATATAAAAAGACAGGAAAAAGAATTAAAAAGTAGTATTGAACTTATCGATAGACGGATAGAGGCGCTTCAGACTAAATATTTGGGTTCTCATAACAAAAAGCTGAACAAAATCATAAAAAAATACAGAAACTCGGAAATTGACGCCGAGATTTATTATCAAAAAATGTTTTCTTTGCGCGGTATTGACATAAAAAGTTACCCCGAAATTGAAAAATATCTTTACTGCTTAAAATTTTTTAAAACAGTCGATTCTAAAAAACTCGATAAAGAATTTTTACGATTTCAACAGGTGTTAAAAGAGACCGTTTCGTATAAGGAGTATAGTGAAATTGCCGCTCGAAATGCAGAGCTGCCTTACGACCGAAAAGCGCACGAAGTTTTTCTGCGGTATAATTTTGATAAAGACAAAAGGTTTTTAGAAATTGCCAAATATTTTGAATATCTGTTTGTTTGGGAGCAAATAAATCCCGAAAAGATTATAGCCGAAGACGGGGCGCTGACAGATGCGATAAGAGAGGAAATTTCAAAAGACGAAACGGAAAGAGATATTGCTTTTGTTTATCATTATTGGGGCATGCTTAAAGACTGCTTAAATTTAAAAATATCCGCAAAAGATTATGCGCGTATTATTTCGGATTTTGGAAAATTTAAGTTTTTTGTCAAAAAGTATTTTGAAGACAATGATTTTTTCCGTATAGAGCCTTTGATTGTCGAGATATCGCGGTATTACGAAATAAATATTGCAAGAAATGATCATTTTGCCGGCAATATCGATATGGAACAGCATGAGGATTCTCCGGCTGTCGTTATAGCAGGGGGGTTTCATGCAAAGGGATTGAGGGAACTGTTTGAAAAGAAAAACGTAAATTTTATTTCGATAATTCCTAATATGGGTTCTAAAAAAATGTTTGAAAATTACGGGATGTACGAATTTATTTTGGAAAAACAGGCTTTGATGTTTTTAAATCAGACTCTTGCGCCCGCCGCAGGACAAATAGAATTTATATCGTCGTCTGGTAAAGAAATAAATTTGCTTATAAACCGTCAAAATGTCAGGCTTATTAAGAATGAAAACGGATTTTTTGAAATTGAAAACCTCGTAGAAAACGTTTCTAAAAGCGATATTAAAATTGTTGAAAGTACCGTAAACCGTTCGGCTGAAATCTTAAAAAGAATATTGAGGCTTTTAAACCCCGCCAATGCGCCGGAAATAATTTATC
The DNA here is from genome assembly GCA_009781315.1 of Candidatus Endomicrobium embiratermitis. Lineage (GTDB taxonomy): Bacteria > Elusimicrobiota > Endomicrobiia > Endomicrobiales > Endomicrobiaceae > Endomicrobium > Endomicrobium embiratermitis. The sequence goes on from WQYI01000010.1 coordinate 45,635, forward strand.
AGACCATTAAATCCTGTTCTTTGTTTTTAGCGCAAAACGGATATCTGGCTAATTACGGACTTATTTACGATATCGCCCAAGACGAAAATATAAGAAAAATTCTGATTAACGAAAACATAAGCGCTGAAGAATTAAGCATGCTGCCGGACATTTTGCAAAAATTGATATTAAAACATTCGGCAATCAAATCTGAAAAAGAAAAGAAAATAAGAGTGCTTCTAGTCCGCACCAGACTTCCCGAACAGAAAAGAAAACCCACCAGATGGCCTGGCGGATTATTGGCTTTAGCATCGTCGATAAAAGATGAAGATTTCAGAGAGAAATTTCTAAAAAATAAAGGCATAGAAAGCGCGCATGCGCAATATGATGTCAATATTATAGATTTGGCGGCCGAAGAAGCGGATTTTGATTTTATGGGTTTTATAAAATCATATAAGCCTGATATTGTCGGAATATCGGCCGTTACGCCCGAGATTGAGGCGGCAAAAGATTTAGCAAAAGATATAAAAGCCGAGCTTCCCGCAATAACCTTGATAATAGGCGGACATCATGTGTCTTCTCTGCCCGAAGAAACTTTAAGCGATTCCGCTTTTGACATAGGCGTCATAGGCGAAGGCGAGGAAACTTTTATAGAATTACTAAATGCTTTTGCTGCAGGACGCACGAATTTCGGCAATATTGCGGGGCTTGCGGTCAAGAAATCAAACGGAGAAATCATAACTACGCAAAGCAGGCAGTTTGTCATGAGCGCTGACGAATATCCTTTAGCCGGACAGCAAATGGATTTATTGCATTTGGAAGACTATGCTCAAATAAATTTTAACGAGAATAAACGTTTAGGCTATGCGGGGGTATTGTTTACGTCAAGAGGGTGCCCCGGCAAATGTTCCTTTTGCGCGGCAAAAGGTGTTTTTGGAAGCAAACTTCACGCAAAGAGAAGCGCGCAGCATATCGTTTCGGAGGTAGAGTATTTATATTCAAGAGGCATAAATTTATTTTTCATTTCCGACGATTTTTTTACGGTGGATAAAGAGCGCGTAAAAGAACTTGCCGATCTGATAGAGGAAAAAAATATGCAGTTAGGTTTCTATGTAATGACAAGGGCCGATTCTGTTAACGAAGAAATCGCAAAAGATCTAAAGCGTATGGGCGTGGAAAGCGTAGCATTTGGAGTTGAAAGCGGCGATGAGAGAATTCTCAATGAAGTCATAGGAAAAAATATATCCAATGCAAGAGTAATTGAATCCACGCGGATTATAAAGAAGTACAATATGCAAGTCCGCTATTATATGATGGTTGGGCTTCCGGAGCAAAATTGGGAAAGCATGAAAAAATCGATAGATTTTATTTTACAGGCAAGTCCGGACATCGTAGACATTGCCGTCGCAACGCCTTATCCCGGAAGCGACTTATTCGGGGATCCCAGAATTTTTACTTCGGTAAAATATTCCGATTTTAGGCATAATCCCGAAAGCGCGCCGACAAAAGAAAAAGGAATTCGCCCTGCGGTTACCCGTACCGGCGTAATGACAAGCGAAGACATTACACTTAGCGCCCAATTAATGAGAAATATTTTCGACAGCAGAAACAATAAAAAAGAATTTGACAAATATATGGATGAACTAAACAAAAAAGTTGAAGCGGAACGGCAAAACGCCGGGAAAAATGAAATTCAGCCGCCGCCGTCCGGCGTTTTGAACGGCGTTTATGTCGCCGTCGAAAAAAATGAGGAAATGATTTTTTGGAATTGGCAAAATACGGGTTTAAAAACTTCGCGGGGCGAAATAATTTGGATGAGCGTTAATGACGGCAAATTAATTTTGTTTGCAAATAATGCGGCTCATGCCGACGTGGTAGAAATTTTTAATAATGCGCTTTTTCAATCTCCATCGTCCGCAAGAACGGCATATATTTCCAAGCTGCTAAATGAAAAACTTGCTGCCGTCAACATTAAAATAGAAAAACCGGTTGTAGTCTTTAACATGTCCGGACATAATAGGCGTTACAATAGCAGGCACATTTCTTTTATTTTGTCGGTCGCTTAACGGCAAAACGGCAAGTAAAAAGTAACACATAAAATGTAAAAGTTCAAATGTCGTCTTCATTCTCCCTCGCCCTTGCGGGAGAAGGTTGGGGTGAGTGCTTGCCTATCTTCTGTAAATGTTTTTCATGCGTTTGTCGAGGCCAGATTATATGCGTTTCCTATATGTGTTTCCTCGCAATGACGGAAAATTTTTTATATAATTTCCAAATATAAGTTTTAAAGGAAAAAGTATGTCAATTTTGGTTACAGGCGCGGCGGGATTTATAGGGGCAAAGGCTTGCGAATTGCTTATAAAATTCGGCAAAAACGTAGTCGCAATAGATAATATAAACGATTATTACGATGTACGCGTTAAAAATTACCGTTTGAAAGAGCTGAAAAAGTTAAAAAACTTCGTTTTTTACAAAGCCGACATAGAAAACAAAAAATCCGTTGATAATATAATCAAAAAGCATAAAATTACCGCTATTATAAATTTAGCCGCAAGAGCAGGCGTCAGATACAGTATGGAAAACCCGTTTGTTTATGTTTCCACAAACGTAACGGGAACGCTTAATCTTTTGGAATGCGCGCGGGAAAATAAAATAAATAAATTTATTCTGGCTTCTACCTCGTCTTTATACGCGGGACAGAAAATGCCTTTTGCAGAGACGCTTGCCGTAAACACTCCGATATCTCCTTATGCCGCGTCAAAAAAAGGCGCTGAGGCAATGTGTTATTCTTATCATTATCTTTACGGCATTGACGTGACAATTTTAAGGTTTTTCACGGTTTATGGTCCCGCGGGACGTCCGGATATGAGCATAATACGTTTTATAAAATGGATTGACGAGGGAAAACCCATAGAACTTTTCGGCGACGGTTCGCAAAGCAGGGATTTTACTTATGTCGAAGATATAGCAAAAGGCGTTGTTAAATCGTTAAAGAAAACCGGATATAAAATTATAAATCTTGGCGGAAACAAGCCTTACAAGCTTTCTTATATGATAGGGCTGATTGAAAAAAATCTCGGTAAAAAAGCCGAATACGAGTATAGACCTTTTCATAAAGCCGATATTGACGCTACCTGGGCAAACATCGGGGAAGCAAAAAAAGTTTTGGGCTGGTCTCCTAAAATTTCTCTTGAACAGGGAATAAAAAAGACGGTAGATTGGTATATTAAAAATAAATCATGGTTTAAAAATATAAAACTGACACCTTAGTGTCATCCCCGAATGTTTCAAGAGTTTTTTTCAAAACTCTGCCTTCGGCAGTACGGGGATCCATGTTGGCAGCTAGATAAGATAAAAATAAAAATGGATTCCCGATTACTAATTTCGGGAATGACAACTTTAAAAGGGAATGAAAATGTATAAAGAACTTTTACAAAAAATTAACGCCCGAAAAGCGAAAATCGGAATAATAGGGCAGGGATATGTCGGACTTCCTTTGTCCGTAGAGCTTGCCAAACAGGGATTTTTTGTTACGGGTTTTGAAGTCGATGAATTTAAAGTGGAGTCCATAAACAAAGGAAAATCTTATATCGGCGACGTTGATACCGACGTTTTAAAAGGACTTGTAAAAAACGGAAAAATCGGCGCGACGTCGGATTTTAATAAGCTTTCAAAAGAAGATATTATCATTATATGTGTTCCGACGCCTTTAAGAAAATCAAAAGATCCTGACGTTTCTTACATTCTGTCCGCGGCAAAAAATGTAAAAACAACTTTAAAAAAAGGCCAGCTTATAATTTTGGAGTCCACAACTTACCCCGGAACCACAAAAGAGCTTATGCTGCCTATACTTGAAGAAACAGGTCTTAAAGCAGGTTCGGATTTCTTTTTGGCTTTCAGCCCCGAAAGAATTGACCCGTCAAATAAAAAATTCGGCATTAAAGAGACTACAAAAGTTGTCGGAGGTCTTTGCGAAAAATGCACGGAACTTTCCGCAGCCGTGTACTCATCTTTTACTAAAGTTCATAAAGTTTCGTCTACGGAAGCAGCCGAAATGGTTAAACTTTTGGAAAACACTTTTAGAGCCGTAAATATCGCGCTTGTCAACGAAGTGGCTTTGATGTGCGATAAACTTCAGCTTAACGTTTGGGAAGTTATAGAAGCCGCGGCTACAAAACCTTTTGGTTTTATGCCTTTTTATCCGGGGCCGGGAATAGGCGGACATTGCATTCCTTTAGATCCTCATTATCTGTCGTGGAAACTTAAAACTTTAAATTTCTATTCGAGATTTATAGAACTCGCCGGCGAAATGAATTCCAAAATGCCTGAATATGTCGTATCAAAAGTTACCGACGCTTTAAACTCGAAAGCCAAAGCCTTAAAGAACGCAAAAATATTGGTGCTTGGAGCGGCTTATAAAAAAGACGTGTCGGACGTAAGGGAATCTCCTGCGCTTGACGTTATAAATATTCTTATTTCAAAAGGCGTAAAAGTTTCATATTACGACCAGTATATTCCCGAGATACAAAACTGTTCCTGCGGCCACAGTTTTAAATCCGAAAAAAATCTGAACGGTTTAAAAAAATACGACGCCGTAGTAATAGTTACAGACCATACGGGCATTGATTATAAGAAAGTTTTAAAAGATTCTAAAATAATAGTAGATTCAAGAAACGTTTTGAAAAACAATAAATCGGATAAAATAATCAGAATATAAAAAGACAATTAATAATTAACAAATAACAATTTACAATTAACGACTAAAAACTATATCTGCCGTTGCCTTTAATTGTTATTTGAAAATTGTAAATTGCAGTTAGGCACTTGACAAGGGATACGTTTGTATGCTAATGTATTGAAAAATCTTCGGAGGAGTAATTTTATGGCAAAAGACGAAAAACTTAAAGCATTGGATTTGGCGCTTTCCCAGATAGAAAAAGATTTCGGCAAAGAAGCCATTATGAGGCTCGGTGAGAAGCATACGAAAGCAAAAGTCGACGTTATACCTACCGGCGCTTTGCCTCTGGATATAGCAATCGGCATCGGCGGTATTCCGCGCGGCAGAATAATTGAAATTTACGGACCGGAATCTTCGGGAAAAACTACTCTTGCATTGTGTATGGTAGCCGAAACCCAGAAAATGGGCGGAATAGCGGCTTATATAGACGCGGAACACGCTATGGATCCGGAATATGCTTCAAAACTTGGCGTTGATATTGACAATCTTTTAATTTCCCAGCCAGACTCAGGCGAACAGGCTCTTGAAATTGCCGATAAATTAGTCCGTTCAGGAGCGGTTGATATAATTGTTGTTGATTCTGTCGCAGCCCTTGTTCCAAAAGCAGAAATTGAAGGCGAAATGGGCGATTCTTTTGTCGGGCTTCAGGCCAGGCTTATGAGCCAGGCGCTGAGAAAACTTACTTCAAATATATCGAAATCAAAAACTTCGATAGTTTTCATAAACCAGCTCAGGCAGAAAATCGGCGTTATGTGGGGAAGTCCCGAAACTACGCCCGGAGGTCTTGCGTTAAAATTTTATTCTTCGGTAAGGCTTGACATAAGAAGAATAGAGTCCGTAAAAAAAGGCGAGGAAGTTGTCGGCAACAGAGTTAGAGTAAAAGTAGTAAAAAATAAAGTCGCGGCGCCGTTTAAGCAGGCTGAATTTGAAATAATGTTCGGCGTAGGCGTTGACAAGATGGGATATCTTGTCGATATGGGCGTAAACGACAATATTATTGAAAAAGCGGGCGCGTTTTTCAGTTACAACGGCGACAGGCTGGGGCAGGGCAGAGATAATGTTAAATCTTTTTTACTTTCCAATTCGCAGGTAGCTTCGGAAATAGAAAATAAAATCCGCGCAAAGGCTTTTGGTACGGAAGCAGCAGCAGAGACGAAAAAAGAAGAGCCGGTTAAAGAAAAAACTGCAAAATCTTCTAAAAAATATAATTGAAACATGTTAAAAATACCGGAGAATAATAAATGAAAGTTTTAGTTACCGGCGGCGCGGGGTTTATAGGTTCCAATATTTCCGACGCTTTAATCGCAAACGGTCATAAGGCTGTTGTAATAGACAATTTATCTTCAGGAAAAAAAGAAAACATAAATAAAAAAGCTAAATTTTACAATGTAGATATAATTGACGAAACAAAAATAAAAGCCGTATTTAAAAAAGAAAAACCGAATATTGTAATTCACTGCGCGGCGCAGATTGACGTGAGAAAGTCCGTTTCGGATCCTAAATACGATGCGAATATAAATATTTTAGGTTCCATTAATATACTTGACGCGTGCGTTGAAAATAAAGTTAAAAAGATTTTATTTGCTTCGTCGGGCGGTACGATTTACGGGGAATGCAAAAACAAAGCTCCCGATGAAAATTCGTTTCCTAATCCCTTGTCGCCGTACGGCATAGCCAAACATTCAGTAGAAAATTACATAAAATTTTACGGCGAAATTTACGGTTTAAAATACACGATTTTCAGATATGGAAATATTTACGGACCGAGACAGGACCCGAAAGGCGAAGCCGGCGTAATTGCCATATTTACTTCAAGAATGTTAAATAACGAATCCGTGACTGTTTTTGGCAACGGAAAACAGATGAGAGATTATGTCTATGTTTCTGATGTGGTAAGCGCAAATGTCGCCGCGTTAAAAAAAGCCGATAATCAAATAATAAATATCGGTACAAACAAAGCCGTTCCGTTAAACGACATAGTAAAAATTATGTCGCGTTTATCCGAAACCGATAAAAAAGCGGTGTATAAACCTAAAAGACCGGGAGAGCTGTTTAAAAGTTTTTTAAACGCAAAAAAAGCCGGAAAGTTTTTGAACTGGCGGCCGAAAGTAAACATTGAAGAAGGCATAAAGAAAACCTTGGAATACTTCAAGGATGATTGGAAGATGGGAGGTTGAGAAGATGAGCAACAGCAACGACTTTAACGACAGGAGCTCCTCTCAACATCTCAACTTCTTAACTTCTCACCTTCTAAATAAGGAATTAAAATGAAGGCATTTGTTTTGGCGGCAGGCGCCGGAACGCGGCTCAGACCGTTGACTCACGATATTCCCAAGCCGATGATTCCGATTGTCGGAAAACCCGCTTTGCATCATACTTTCGGGAATTTAAGAAAATACGGGTTTAAAGACGTATGCGTAAACCTTTACCATTGCCCCGACGTGATCGTGAATTATTTTAAAAACAATAACGCGGACATAAATATAAAATATTCTATTGAAGACAAACTTCTGGGTACCGCCGGCGCGATAAAAAAACAGGAAAAATTTTTTAACGATACTTTTATCGTTATGTCGGGCGACGGTCTTACCGATATAAACTTAAAAAAAGCGCTTGAATTTCATAAAAAAAAGAAATCAATAGCCACGATAGTTCTAAAAGAAATCGACGCGAGGTTTGAATACGGAATAACTTTAACCGACAAAAACGGAAAAGTAAAATCTTTTGTCGAGAAGCCCAAATGGAAAGACGTTTTTGCGGATACCGTAAATACCGGAATATATATTTTCGAACCTGAAATTTTTAAGTACATTCCCCAGGATAAATTTTTTGATTTCAGCATGGACTTGTTTCCTTTGCTTTTAAAAAATAAAAAAAGTATTTACGGTTATGTTATGGAAGAATACTGGACTGATATAGGAAATATTTTGGAATATAAAAAAGGCGTTTTTGACGCTTTGGACGGCAAAGTCAAAATAAATATGTCGTCATTGACGGATAAAAATCTGTTCGGCAAAAACGTAAAAATAAAAGAACCGTGTTTTATCGGCGAAAATGTAAAAATAGGAAAAAATGTTATAATAAATCCTTATTCGGTTATATCCGAAAACTGTGAAATAGGCGACGGGGCTGTGCTGGAAAAAACTATAGTGTGGAGCGGTTCAAAAGTAGGAAAAAACGCGAGGCTTTTTAATACCATAGTAGGACACGCAGGCGCAATTCCCGAAGGAATTGCTCTTTTTGATTCAATAATAATGGGATAAAATATAAAGTGCAAAACGGAGAGTTTTAATGGAAAACAAAAAGGGGTATTTTTTTACATCGGAATCCGTTACGGAAGGACATCCCGATAAGGTTTGCGATATAGTATCGGATTCCATTCTTGACGCCATTTTGGCTAAAGATCCTAAAGCGAGAGTGGCTTGCGAGACATTTGCTTCCCCGGGGATGGTAATAGTAGGCGGTGAAATTACTACAAGCACTTATGTAAATATTCAACAGGTAGTCAGAAACGCGATTAAAAATATAGGTTATGATAAATCCGAATTCGGGTTTAATTATAAAGACTGCGCGGTAGTAAACGTTATAAATTCCCAGTCGCCTGATATTGCCCAAGGCGTGGACACGGGCGGAGCCGGCGATCAGGGGCTTATGATAGGATTTGCCTGTAAAGAAACTCCCGAACTTATGCCTTTGCCCATAATGCTTGCCCATAAGCTTGCGATGAAGCTTACGGAAGTCAGAAAAAAAGGAATTCTCCCCTTTTTAGGACCTGACGGTAAAACGCAAGTTACAGTCGAGTATGTTGACTGGAAACCGAAAAGAATCGGCGCAGTGGTTCTGTCGACACAGCATACCGAAGCAATTTTAGATAAGACAGGAAAACACATAACGGAAAAATCTAAAAAAGAAATCCGCGAGAAAATTATTAACCCTGTTTTGGGAAAGCTTATAGATAAAGAAACTAAAATTTATATAAACCCTACCGGAAAATTTGTAATAGGCGGACCCCAGGGCGATACCGGTCTTACCGGCAGAAAAATTATAGTGGATACTTACGGCGGAATGGCCGCTCACGGAGGCGGCGCGTTTTCAGGTAAAGATTCCACTAAAGTTGACAGAAGCGCCTGTTATATGGCAAGACATATCGCTAAAAATATAGTAGCGGCAGGGTTTGCCGATAAATGCACGGTGCAGCTTGCTTACGCTATAGGCGTTGCCGAACCTGTTTCCGTGATGGTTGACACGCATCACAGCGGAAAAGTTTCTGGACCGGAACTTGAGCCTGTTGTAAGAAAAATATTTCCTTTAACGCCTAAAGGAATTACGGAATATTTGCAGCTTCGCAGACCTGTTTTCTCGCAGACTGCGGCTTACGGCCATTTTGGGAGAAGCGGAAAAGCTTTCACTTGGGAAGCTTTGAATAAAGTTGAAGAACTTAAACGACAAATAACAATTAATAATTAACAAATAACAATGTTTGAGTCTCGGCAAAGCCTAAATCTGATTAATAGGTTTTTGCAAAGCAAAAACACAATAATTGTAAATTGTTAATTAAAAAAAGAGGTTATTGTGAAATACGATATAAAAGATATTAAATTGGCTGACAAAGGCAAAAAAAGAATAATCTGGGCGGAAAAAGAAATGCCCGTATTAAGGCAGATAAAAGAAAGGTTTGCCAAACAAAAACCTTTAAAAAATAAAAATATCGCATGCTGCCTGCATGTTACTACAGAAACAGCCAATTTAGCCATAACATTAAAAGCCGGCGGCGCAAATGTATATTTGTGCGCTTCGAATCCTCTTTCAACGCAGGACGACGTAGCGGCGTCTCTTGTTAAACATCACAAAATACCCGTGTTTGCGATTAAAGGCGAAGACAATAAAACATATTACGGCCATATAAACGCTCTTTTGGAAACAAAACCCGAGATTACCATGGATGACGGAGCCGACCTTGTAACGACAATTATTACCAAGAGAAAAGATTTGCTTAAAAATATTATCGGCGGGACTGAAGAAACTACTACCGGAGTTATACGTTTGAGAGCTATGGCAAAAGACGGCGTTTTAGCGTATCCCGTTATTGCCGTAAACGACGCTTTGACAAAACATTTTTTTGATAACCGTTACGGTACGGGACAGTCGACCATCGACGGAATTATAAGAGCGACAAATATTTTAATCGCAGGGAAAGTTGTGGTTGTCGCCGGTTACGGCTGGTGCGGCAGAGGTTTCGCGATGCGCGCAAAAGGGCTTGGCGCTCACGTTATAGTAACGGAAGTCGACCATCTTAAAGCCATAGAAGCGGCAATGGACGGATATGAAGTAATGCCCATGAAAGAAGCCGCGAAAAAAGGCGATATTTTCGTAACTTTGACCGGAGATTTAAACGTCATAGATAAACAGCATTTCGGCTTAATGAAAAACGGCTCGATAGTCTGTAATTCGGGTCATTTTAACGATGAAATAAATCTTAAGGCGTTAAAAGAAATGTCGAAATCCGTGAAAAACGTACGAGATTTTGTCGATGAATATACTTTGAAAAACGATAAAACGATATGCGTTCTCGGTGAAGGGCGTTTAATCAATTTAGCCGCCGCCGAAGGACATCCCGCAAGCGTTATGGATATGTCTTTTGCAAATCAGGCTTTGTCCGCGGAGTATATAGTAAAAGATTATAAAAATTTAGATAAACAGGTTTATGTCGTTCCGGAAAAACTCGATTGCGAAATAGCAAGGTTGAAACTCAACGCTATGGGAATAAAAATAGATACTCTTACGGCCGAACAGAAAAAGTATCTCAATTCATGGCAGTCGGGAACATAATAAGGGCAGGTAAAGTAAAATATAAAATTGACATAAAAATTAAAAAATGATTAAATTAATAAAAATTTGACGGCAAAGCCAAAAGGCAAAGCCGTAATCTTCGGGGAAGGTGAGGGGACTGAGTTCGGAACAAAGTTCCTAATTCCTTACCGGCAGTGAAAAAGCCGAAAAAGCTTTTAAGCCTGCGACTCTGTCGTAAAAGACAGACTGAATCCGTGTAAATCGGATGCCGACGGTAAAGTCCGGATGAGAGAAGATAATACGTTTTAATAATCCCGAAGATATTATGCTTGCGGGATTTTTTCTTTTTATGAATAAAAGATATATGCAAATTGCCATAGACATTGCCGAAAAAGGATATGGGAAAGTTTATCCAAACCCCAAGGTCGGCTGCGTTATAGTAAAAAACGATAAAATTGTAGGCAGCGGATATCATAAATACTTCGGCGGAAACCATGCTGAAATAAATGCTTTGCAAAAGGCCGGAGTAAAAGCGAAAGATGCCGATTTATACGTTACTCTTGAGCCTTGCAACAGCTACGGCAAAAAGCCTCCGTGCACTCAAAGTATAATAAAGGCTGGAATAAAAAGAGTTTTTGCCGCGGTAAAAGACTCGAACGTTTCCGGATGTAAAGAGATTTTGGAAAAACACGGCGTTGAAGTTCATTACGGGCTTTTGTCAAAACAGGCAAAAAATTTAATAAAAGATTATCTTGTTTATTTGAAAGAAAAACCAAAAGTATCGGTTAAAGCGGCGATGACTTTAGACGGAAAAATAGCGACTTATAATTACGATTCAAAATGGATAACGTCCGAAAAATCAAGAGATTATGTTCACAAATTGAGAACAAAATACGACGCGGTTTTGGTCGGGACAAATACGGCCTTAAAAGACAATCCTTCTCTTACTTCCCATAATAAAGGCAGAAATCCCGTAAGAGTCGTTATAGATTTTGATTTAAAGCTGCCTGAAAAGTCGAAGTTATTTGACGCGTCCGCTATAACCGTAATTTTATATTCGCAGGAAAAATTGCAAAATCCGGCGCAAAAGCTTAACTCGTTATTTGTGCCTGTAAATGCCAAAGAAGCAAAAAAAGATTTTAACGTAATTATAAAAAAACTTAATTCTTTAGGGCTTAAAACAATTTTAATAGAAGGCGGCGGTGAAATTATTTCTTCCGCTTTATTTTCAAACGCGGTTGACGATATATATTGCTTTATAGCTCCTAAAATTATAGGCGGAAAAAACGCCGTTTCTATATTAGGCGGAAAAGGCGCGGGAAAAATAAAAGAAGCGTTAAAAATAAAAAATATGAAAGTGCGAAAAATCGGCGAAGATTTGCTTGTTACCGGAAAAATTAAATAAAAGGAAAGCATAATGTTCACAGGGCTGATAGAAGACGTCGGAACGGTTAAAAATATATCTCAGTCGCGGATTTCAATTGAAACAAAACTAGATTCAATTGCCACAGGCGGCAGCATTTCCGTGAACGGAGTTTGCCTTACTGCGGTTTGCGTAAATGAGGGATTTTTTACCGCAGATTACAGCCCGCATACGGACAAAATTACAAATTTATCGTCGCTTAAGAACGGTGCTAAAGTTAATTTGGAAAGGGCTTTGCAGCTTTCATCGCGCCTTGGCGGACATATAGTAAGCGGGCATGTCGACGGTACGGCAAAAATAGAAAAAATTGAAAAAGCCGACAGATTTTTTAAGATAACTTTTTCTTGTCCCGCAAACATAACCAAATATTGCATTGATAAAGGTTCTATAGCCGTTGACGGTATAAGCCTTACCGTGTCAAGCTTAAACACGTCGAAATTTGACGTTTATATAATCCCTGAAACTTTTGAAAATACGGTTTTAAAATATAAAAAAACCGGCGACAAAGTAAATATAGAAAACGATATTATGGCAAAATATATCGAAAAGTTCGTAAACAATAAAAACGGCGGCAGGATAACGCTTGACATGTTGAAAGAAAACGGATTTTAACAAAAAAGTTTGTCATTCTGAAAGCCGCAGGCTTGAAGAATCCAAAGAACTTTGGATATTTCGCTTCGCTCAATATGACAAACACGAGTGACTTTAACGTGGATACCCGATAGAGACATTCGGGTTGATGACAAGATTAAGAGGATTTCAAAATGAAAAATAATAAAACGTTTGCAAGCGTGGAAAGCGCGATAAAAGACATCAAAGCCGGTAAAATGGTCATAGTTGTCGATGATCCCGGGCGTGAAAATGAAGGCGATTTGATATGCTCCGCGCAGAATATAACGCCAGAGAGCATCAATTTTATGACGAAATACGCAAGAGGGCTTATTTGCGCGCCAATGAAAAATGACAGGCTTGAAGAGCTTGAAATTGAAAATATGGTAGAAAAACCGACTGAAAAAAAAGGCTGTTCTTTTACCGTATCCGTTGATTACCGCATAGGAACTACAACGGGAATTTCAGCTTACGACAGGGCGCTGACAGTCAAAAAACTTATAGATAAAACCGTAAAACCCGGTGATTTTACCCGTCCGGGGCATATATTCCCTCTGCGATATAAAGACGGAGGGGTTTTGGTAAGAGCCGGACATACGGAAGCCGCGGTAGATTTAATGGAATTAGCGGGATTATATCCCGCAGGCGTTATCTGTGAAATTATGAATGAAGACGGCACAATGGCAAGAATGCCGGATTTACTAAAGTTTGCTAAAAAGCATAGTCTTAAAATCATAACGATAGAAGAACTTATACATTACCGCAGAGAAACCGAGAAACTTATAAAGGAAGTAGTAAGCGTAGATTTCCCGACAAAATACGGGCATTTTAAACTTGCTCTTTTTGAAGATTCCATAACGAAAGATACTCATGTCGCGATAATAAAAGGCGAGATAAAAGGCAAAAAAAACGTTTTGACAAGGGTTCATTCGTCTTGCGAAACCGGAGATGTTTTTCATTCATTGAGATGCGATTGCGGAGAGCAGCTTGAGGCGGCGTTAAGGGCGATTGAAAAAGCCGGACAGGGCGTGGTTTTGTATATGCATCAGGAAGGCAGGGGAATCGGACTTGCAAATAAACTTAAAGCGTATCACTTGCAGGAAAAAGGTATGGATACCGTCGAGGCAAATATTGCCTTAGGTTTTGCGCCGGATTTAAGGGATTACGGCATAGGGGCGCAGATTCTGTCGGAATTCGGCATGAAAAGCATAAATCTTATGACTAACAATCCCCGGAAAATAGTCGGGCTTGAAGGTTATGGGCTAAAAATTTCAAAAAGAGTCCCTCTTGAAATTAAGCCTACAGTGTCAAATAAGAGATATTTAAAAACTAAAAAAGAAAAGATGGGACACATATTAAAGGCAGTTTAAAAAAGGCAAAGTGAAAATTGAAAAGTTGAAAGTGAAAATATTGTGTTTTCGCGAAGCGAAAACTAGTTAATTGCATTTCGGCTTTGCCGAAATTCATAATTTACACTTTTCACTCTTCACTTTTAACTTTGTCGTTATAAGGAGAAAAAAATGAAAATTGTAAACGGGCAGTTGAAAGGCGACGGAAAAAAGTTTGCGATAGTGGTTTCAAGGTTTAACGAGTTTATTACAAACAAACTGATAGGCGGGGCGGAAGATATGCTCAAAAGGCACGGCGTCGCGGACGAAAATATTTCTTTGGTTTGGGTGCCGGGCGCGTTTGAAATACCGTCTGTCGCAAAAAAAATATCCGAAAGCGGAAAAGTCGACGCGGTTATATGTCTGGGCTGCGTTATAAGAGGAGAGACTCCTCATTTCGATTACGTTTCCGCTGAAGTTTCAAAAGGCGTGGCTTCGGTCGGGCTGCAAAGCAAAGTTCCCGTCATTTTCGGAGTATTGACTACGGATACAATCGAACAGGCAGTGGAAAGAGCGGGTACAAAAGCCGGCAACAAAGGCGCGGACGCTGCGGTAAACGCGATAGAAATGGTTTCATTATATTCGCAAATATAATGCAAAAGTCTATTATGACATTGCAAATAAAAAAAAAAACAGTTATAATCTTTAAGAAATTAATTTAGATATTAATGGGGGGGCAGTATGGAACCATCTCAAAAAAACAAAAAGAAATGGATTATTTTTGGGGTTATTATTGCAGTTATTGCGATTTTAATTTTAGTGGTTCCTTTGGCAGTTACAAAATATATGAGAACAAAATATCCGCAACCAAACAACACAGTAAGCAGAGATTTGATGATTAAAGTAAAGGGTGTTATAAAACAGGCAGATGATGAAAATAAAACGGTTTATCTTGAAGGCAGCGAGAACGGCTTGTATTATGTGCTGTTTGGAGATAAACTTGAAGAATTAACGCAAAATATGGGAAAAACCCTGACTGTTTTCGGTAACATATACGAGCCTGAAAAAGACAAAACCATTAATGACAAACCTGTCAGAATGCGTATAAAAGTTGTAAATTACGACACTCCCGGCATTAAATAAATTTCACAAAAAAATCACATCTTTTTTAGTTTGATTTCTCTTCTATTTGGTATAATTTAATCGTGGAGGGGGGTAACCTATGAAAAACATATTGATGACACTATTGCCGATACTTCTTATATCGTCTTCTCTAAACGCTTCATTTTTGCCTACTCCCAATCCTTACAAAATGGGACCTGAAGGCAGAAGCGTTGAAGATTTAAGAGATTTTGCCAAACCTAACCGCATGTTTCAAATTCTTCCCAACAGGCCTATAGTCGCTACCGACGCGTCAGGTTCGAGGTTATATTTTACGCCGACCGGAAGGCTTGCCGTAAGCATATCAAAAGACGGAAAAACCACTTATTCTCTTAACGGCATAACTAAAACACGCGACGCTCAGGGAAATCTTACAAGCGTTGCCCGGAATATAAAAGGAACAAACAAAATAGAAGTAGCAAACGAATTCGGCGAGATAATTTCTCACAGAGAAACCGGTCTTGGCGGTAAAGTCGTAAAAGAATACGATAAAGACTATAATCTTACAAGAACTTTCGAATATAATAAATACGGCAAGACTATCTCGGCGATTACAAACGAAATGACTAAAGGAAAAACGGTTTTTGACGAAAAAGGTTTGGCTTCTTACGAGCTTGATTACGAAGGCAACCGTATGGCAAAGTACATATATGACGACAAAAACAGATTAAACGTGAAAGTTGATATGTACGGCAACAAAACGCATTATTCGGTAAACGGAGAAATGTTATATACTGAAAATAAAGACGGAGTCGTGCTTGCGAAGTACAATTATATTTACGACGACAAAGGCAATTATGTTCTTGAAAATTCTTTTGATCCTTTAACTAGAGAGACAACATATTTTGAGAACGGCAAACAAACGGTTGCAAAAAATTACGCCGGAGCTATAACGACGGATTATTTTTGGAACGGTTCAAAACTTATTTCTACGTTTAACAGAGAAAATCAGGAGACTACGTGGTACGATATTGAAGGAAGAACTTTATACACTTCGTTTAACGACGAGGCTATAAGCAAAAATTTATATTATAAAGGCCAGCTTGTAGGCGTTTGGGACGTGAGAACCAACCAAGTGACGATTTTTAAAAACGAGAGAAGAGAGATGGTTTTGCAATTAGGAGATGTAGGGGCTGCCGTTACGGAAGCCAGCGATATAGTACGTTATTCCAACGGTACGGATGAGCTTTTATTTAGAAATAAGTATGTTAACGACGGAACGATTAAAATTCCCGAAGGTTTTAGCTATGTTGACACGTTTAAAGGCTACGTTTTATCCGAGAAAAGCGACGGCAGCGGAAATATAGTTTCTTATGAACAGATTTTTGAACCTACCGGCGAATTTATAAAAAAATGGATTGACGCCGGTTTAATTGATGAAAAATCATTAGTGAATCCGTTATAGTTATTAACAATTGTTGAAAAGTTAAAAAGTTGTTGCAAAATGTAGTAAATTAGCTATAATTTTATGAGAAAAATGAAAACTGGAAAATTAAACTATCATCGTCAGGGTTTAAAAAAGGCGTCAATCTTTAAGATTGCCGTCGTTGTGGTTTTTTCATTAGTTTTCAATGCTATTAACCTTTCCGCTTTTTATAAAGCCGATATTTACGCAGATAAAAATATTATACAGTTGGGCACCGGCTTGAGCAGGATTTACAGCAATATAAATCTTCCGATAAAAATCGTCAACGATTTGTTTAATTCCGGCAATTCTTTTAATGACGTTTCAAACGATACCCAAACAAATTTAAGAGACGTTTACGCAGTGATTTTTCATAAAAAATCAAACACAAAGTCAACGGAAGAAATTAAATCCTCGGCGTTGCCTTTTTCCGGAGGCAGCGCTAAATTCGTAATCAACGGAGCGTATTTGTTTTCGGAGCGGCAATATAAAAGTTTATTCGATCGTTTTGACAATAATGATTTTCGATGTTTGCTGCTTTTATTAATTATTATGCTGTCGTTACCAAGAGGCATCCCTGTAAGAATAAAAAAGATGTTAAATATAACTTTTTTTGCTTGCCCGATTTTGTTTTATAACAAAATTGGGTTTTTCCGTTTTTATACGGCAAGCAACGGAGGGCTAAATGAAAACAATTAATAATTTAATCAGGAGAGTTATGAGTAAGCTCCGACCATCCCTGTTCTCAAAATCTATCCGCTGTGTCATTGAGGGCGTAGGAAAACAATTCAGAGTTGTCGGTCTCTGGTTTGCCCAGCTTAACGCCGTAAAACTTATAGCTCTTTTTATTATTAATTGTTTCCTTTTATCTTTTGTTTACGGTCAAAGCATAGCAATGGTCGTTGATAACATAAAACAAACCGAACAGTTTAAACAGGTGTTTTCGGATTTTACTCTTCCGTATTCTTACGGTAAGATCACTTCCGCTAATTTCGCTGACAGCGATACGGTAATAATCAAAATTCAGGATTTGCATTCGCATCCCGAAACGCAAAAGAATATAAGCAATATCATAAAAACTTTCGACAAAGAATACGGCGTCAAAAATGTCTATCTTGAAGGCGCGTACGGTCAGGTTGACACGTCGTGGCTTGCCAATATATCCGACAAAGACATTAAAGAAAAAGTTTTGACGGCTTTAATAGACAGCGGAAGGCTTACAGGCGCGGAATATTATTCCGTAACAAGCAACCGCCCTACGGTTATCAAAGGTCTTGAAAATAAAGACGAATATCTCGCTAACCTTAAAAGATTCGGCGATATATTGAACTCCCAAACTGAGATTGGCCTTATTTTAGACAGCCTTAAAGCCGACGCCGATGTTCTTAAGAGCATGTATTTCAACAGAAGACAGCAAAAAATAGACGAGTTGTCGAAAGAATACGCGGCGGGACAAATTGACGCGAAAAAGTATTTCGCGCTGATGGCAAAACATACCGAAAATCTCGGTATAGATATGTATAAATATGAGAACATAGAAACCTATGTAAATCTTTTGGCTGAAGGCAAAAAAATAAATTACAAAAGAGCCACTGAAGAACTTCAGATGTTTGTGATGGTACTGAAAGAAAAATTGCCTTATTCCGCGTATAAAATGATTGCCGATTCTACAAACAATTTTACGGAACTCGACAGGCTTTATACGTATTTTATAAAGCTTTCAAAAGACAACCATATAGATTTGTCAATCAATTTCCCCGAGTTAACCAAATTTTTTAATTATATAGATCTAAGCCAAAAAGTCAATCCGTTGGAAATGCTTAAAGAAGAAGAAAAACTTGCAGACGAAATCAATTTTGAATTTTCGACAAATAACAGCGAAAGAGAAGTGGTGTTTTTGACGGGTTTTATAAAGTATTTGAAAGATTTCTATTCAAGCAAAATAACTTCCGACGACTACAAGTATTACAAAGCAAATATCGAGCGATTCAAAAATCTTTGGGTCAAATACGTTGACAACAGAAGACTCGCTTTATTGGAAGAATACGAAAAAGAAGCCGGCATTTTTTACAACATTAACGAAGACAGAAACAGATACTTTGCCTCCAACATCGACTCAGTTAAACCCTCGCCCCTTGCGGGAGAGGGCAGGGTGAGGGGTACTGCCGTTAATCAGTCTGTCACCCTGAGCGGAGCCGAAGGGTCTGCCCAATCGGTTACCGAAAAAGTCATCGCCTCTCTAAGAACCGCCAAAAACGTAGAAGTGGTAATTACCGGAGGTTTCCATACCGACGGCGTTTCGGAGATTCTTGCCCAAAATAATATTTCTTACATAGTAATAACCCCCAACGTAACCGGAGGAGTGCAATTAGCCGAAGATACTTACTACAAAATCGCCAAAGAACAAGCAAAAATCTCTTTCCAGGCTTTAGCGACTTTAAATATTTCCCAATTACCTACGCAGGAACAATATAAATTCGTTGCGGATGCTTTTGCTGCAAATGGCGGAGTTATCAATGCAAATGTTATTTTCGCAATGAATAACGTTATAAAGACACTTTCTAACGGGAAAGCCAGTATTGAAGGAACGAATGAGGAAAATCTTACATTAGTTAATGGACAGACTATATATTCATGGAATAAAGAAATACAAGATTTTGTAAAGTCCGGAGAATCCGGTGCGCAAAAATCCGCAGCAAGCGCCAATTCGGCAGCGAAAGCATTTAAAACTGCGTCTAAAATTACGCGTATTGCGGCAATAGTGTCTATTGTTTCCGCTTCGATTATGGCGCCTTTCGTAGTAGTTCCGATTGTTGTGTCCGTTTTGCTTGGAGTAGGCGGGCTTTCTCTTGGTGTCATTTCACTTTATTCTTACGGTCAGAGTATACATCAATCTGAAATATCCCGGAAAATAAAAGACGCTTC
This sequence comes from Candidatus Endomicrobium embiratermitis, assembly GCA_009781315.1. Classification (GTDB taxonomy): domain Bacteria; phylum Elusimicrobiota; class Endomicrobiia; order Endomicrobiales; family Endomicrobiaceae; genus Endomicrobium; species Endomicrobium embiratermitis. Next base: position 64,990 of record WQYI01000010.1, read on the forward strand.
GACTCTTAGTAGCGATGGAACCGCTGAAGACAGAGAGATTGCGCTTAGTTCTTTTTTTGAAAAAGCTAATATAAGAGAACGTAGAATTAAGTTTGTTTTTGACGCAAAAGATGAGATAGATTCTGAAGGAAATGTTATCAATGAAGTTGTTATGTTTTCTAACGGAGAACTTTCGGAAAACGGAGAAATCATTGTACATGTAAATCCTGAAAGAGCAGCTGCAATGTTCTTGACCGATTCTATAAACGGATTTAATCCCAAAAAAGGCGTTGATGTTATTGCCGAAGTAATTATTAATCATGAAATAAGGCATCACAGACATTCCAGATGGTCGGAAAACCGCGTCGCATTTTTTGACGGACGTTTTGCTGATATTATGGCAATTGCAGGAAGAAATTTTTGGGGAAGATTTTCAAAAACCGCGAAAGCAGAAGCAAAAACAGAAGCAGAAGTTGCCGGTGCCAGATTATCCGAAGAGCTTTTAGAGGCAGGATTGCCGGTTTTTGACAAAGCAACAGCTTTGGAACTGGCAAGAATAAGTAAAGATAAAAATTTCAGATGGTCTTATGAAATTCAAAGGGCCTTTCAAGAAGTATTGAGAGATGATGTTGAAAGAGCCGGCGGAACATTTAAAGCAGACAGCGCCCGTTCGCAAATTCAGGTAATGTTGGCGAAATTGATATATCAAAGTAAACTTGTCCAGTTGTCTATGGACGGCGGAAAACAAGGAGCAATACAACTTGCCGCGGCTCAATATTATGCATTCAACGATATTTCTAAAAATCCCCTTATAATAACTTCCGCAAATGACGATATAATTTTAAGAGATGCTGAGGCTCTTTTAAGACAATTAAATTCCGCAAATATGCTGGAAGCGATGATTAAAAGCGGCAATATAAATGCTGTTGACAGTAAAAAAGGTATTTCCGTAGGAGTTATTCAAAGAGGAAAAAATATTTTATTGTCTTCCGGCGCGAATGGTGAAGTTATAAGTCAAGAATTTAAAACAGTTTCCGAATTGCAGGAACATACCGGAGTGCTTTTCTCCGTAGGTACAAATCTTGCTTTCGCTATTATGAGAAACGATATAGCGAAAAAAGAACACTACAAAATTATAGGCGACGAAGTTGACTCCACTCTTGCCCAAGAGTTACTTTCTCCGGCAATAATGTCCGGTACTGCTGATACTGCCAACGCCAAAAAAAGATTTGCTTTGGCTATTGCCGCTGATAAAATGGCAAAAAGATTAATGGAACTGGACCCTGAAAAAACGAAACATATTTTCAGCGTCAAAAACGGCGTTATAGTTTTAAATGAAGCTTTTGATTTTACCCAACCCATGGCCGGCGAAGACTCTAAATCGGAAGATTATTTTGATAATGCAAGAAACTTGGCGAAAAGTTATGCAGGTTTGGAAGTGCTTGATGACGCTGCCAAAATTCCTTACGGACTTGATACCTTAATTTCAAAAGATGATTTTTATTTTGAGTGGAGGCTAGCTATAGCGTCAGCCTTAAGAGCGAATATATTTGCAAACGCGCAAAAGGGCGGAAAATATTTGAAAGTTGACGGACAAAGCAAACTTTTAGATGAAAATACAAGCAAAATACAAGACAGCATGCAGGAAAGTTTTGAAGGATTGGCGGTTCAAGTTGCTAACGGAGATTCAGTTGAATTAGAAAAAATGGTTGAAGATCAAATAATGTTGTTATATGTGTTGAAAAAATTATCAGGCGAAAATCTTGAGCATTTTGGCGGTACGTCAGGTTCATTAAGGGATAATGTTTCGTTTATAGAACAAGTTACGGGTAAAGAAGTTTTAAATTTAGACGGTATTTCCTATTCCGGTATTCATGCGGCAAATTTAGGATCTTTGCTTGTCGAGACTGAAGCTCAAAAAGAAAATGTTATATTCAGAACCATATCTGCGTTACGTGGCAGAAAAATAGAAAATACAAACGGCGTCAAAACTCTGATTTCGTTTAAAATAAGGGTTTCCTCGACTTTTCAAGCCGAAAATCTGTTGAAAAGATTAGTAAAAAGCGGCATGTATGAAAATGCTACAAAAGAAGCCGCGGCGGCGTTTAAGTCTGCAGGAAATGATCCGGCTTCTTTTGTAAAAAGATTTCCCATACGTATAAACCAGGTTTTATTGGTGGATGATTTACTTATAAGAGAACTGGGACCAAATTACAGAGCTTTTGTGCAAGAATTTTTTAATGCCGGCGCAACGGTTATACATACCAATGTTTTATCAAAAGGTGAAAGTTTCAGAGGCGTTATATTTGATATTGACTCAGACAATGCCAGCAAAATAACCCGTATACAAGAGAGCGGAAGACCTGCCAGGGGAGACGATATAGGTTTTTATTGGAATGTCAATTCCCGCGAGCAGTTTTTAGAATTAAATGATAACTCTATTATGGATCTGGTAGGATCGCTTGAGCCTGTGGCAATAGACGGAGATAAATTTTCTCTGTCGTTCCCGTCCAGCGTATCACAACAGCAGGCAGGCAAAGTAAGAGAAGTGTTTACAAATGAAAACGGTGAGGTTGATTCGGAAAAAGAGGCGAAGTACAGCGGAGTATATGATATTATAGCTCCGTTTGTAAACAATGAGAATAACCTTACATATAACAGCGCTTTAAGAAAATATGACGACAGAATAACGGAGATAGAAGATATAAGGGAAAATGAAAGATTATCATCCGGGATTTCTAATGTGACTGATGATAAGAGATCGTATTTCAGAGAAAAGGTTGATGCGATAAGGCAGTCTTTATTAGACGGAAGTTGGGAAATAGGATTTTGGGGCAGAACTCTTACAAAAGACGATTTAATCTCTCTTGGCAGAATGAATTATCCTAAGGAAAATCTTAGTGACGAAGATGCTGAAACACGGGGAAGACTGATTAACAGCGAGATCGCAAAGCAAAAACTTGAACTGTTAGAGCAAGAGTATAAAAATTTAAATAACGCCTTGGATAAGGTTGAATACAATGATGGCTTTTTTATAAGAAACAACTGGATAAACTGGCTGTTGCAAAAAGCAGGTTTTAATATACGCGATATCGGAGCAAATCGTTATTACGGAACCGCCAACAGATATTTTAACAAAATACAAACTTCTAACGACGGAATAAAATATAAAGTAAATGCTTTAAAATTTAGAACACATCTTAATTCCGCGGCAATTAAAAGGATGTCTATAAAAACAGGACATACGATGGCGGCATTGGGGCTTAAGGTATTAAATTTCGCTTTTAAATTTGCGCCGGTTTTTGGAACAAGTTTAGCGGTTATGCTGGCATTGCCCTATGTTGCTGCTGGCGCTGTTATTTCACTCCCTGCAATGTTGCTTGTTGCGGGCTTGATAACCGGACTGTATTATATTTACAGAACATACTTAAGCAAAGCCGCAAGATATAATTCAGACCAAAATTATGATACCAAAGTTTCAAGATATACATACGTTCAGAATCGGGCTAATTTATGGGAAGCGACTAAAGGAACAGTTAATAACGGTTTAATTCAGATGGGGACAACTTTGTTGTTTTCCGCCGTTGCTTTCTTCGCATTGGGAGTGCTTACAACCACTGGTTTAGTTATTACGGCGGGAGGAATTTTTGCTGTCGCAGGTTTGGGTCTTGCCGGTATTTATCGTTTGGCTAATCATAAGGCTACAAAAAGTATTTCAGACAAAAATACTACAAATGACAAAACACATATATATTCCGGAATAACAACTGGAGCTGTTTACGCGGGTATTATTGCGGCTATAGCTGTTTTTGCAAAGGCCGGAGTTTTGGCTTCTTTGGGAGTTGTGGCTTTGCCTGCTTTAATTGCAGGAGGTATAATAGCTGCGGCAGTATTTACGTATTTCCAATATAAAGGAAGATCTTCTTTAGTTACGCAGAAAAGCCTTTTAACCTGGGGTTCCGCAGGGGCCGTTTTGGGCGGTGGCGCAGCTGCATTGGTTGTAACGCTGGGAGTGGCGGCTATTACTCCGTCTATTGCGGTTATACTTTCTGTTATGCTTGGCTTTGTGGCCATAGGAGCCTATATTTTCGCGAAAAGCAGAAGCGTTGTTGAAAAAGATTTGGCCGGTTTCAAAAGCCCGTTTAGTGATTTTATGGTAATTACCGGAGTATTGCTGGCTGCCGTGGCAATTCCGTTGTATTATTTTGCGCCGGCAATAATAGCGGCGATAGGCATATGGGCATTTGTAGGCATAGTTTCTGCGGCAGCATTGCTTCTTTTTAGAAAATCTATAGTATCTCTTACCAAGATTATAGGCATACATATCAGTAAAATAAGGGCAAAGAGAGCATTGGAACGCCAGTCAAAGGAAAATGTAGCCGTTTCTAAAACAACTGATAAAGTAATTAAAACAAGTACGGGCGTCGTCATACCTGCTGCCGCCGCAAAACAAATATTGACTGCTTTAAAAAAGCAGGCGAGAGAGCAGGAATTAAGAAAGAGAATAGTTAACAAAGATTTTCTTGACAGAGCTGTTGAAAAAACAGGCGGAGCTGCAAAAAAATCTTTTGGCGGAATTATCGGAAGCGAAAAGTTTTTTAAAGCCGCGTCGGTTATTTTAGGCGGATTTATGATTCTTCCGTTTATGGCTAATCGCGTAGTTAACGCCCAAGCTGCTTCTTCAAGGCAAGAAGCTTTGGATCAGGCTATTAATAAGGTAGCGCAACAATATAATATCTCAGCTGAAGATGCTAAAAAATTGCTTGAAAATAACGCGAATATATACGAAGACGTTACAAAAAAAATAGTTCAGACCTATGGTGTTTCAGAAGAAACGGCAAGAGAATTAATGAACAGCCTTCCTATTGCCAACAGTCTTGAACTTGCAAGACAAGCTCTTGCCGAAGGTTTAGATGTTCCTGCGGCAATGGAAAATGTAGATATGTCTTTAGATGAGAGTGTCAATATTCTTTTAGGGTTTATGCAGCAATTATCAGAAGCGGGATTAAATGAATCTGAAATAGCTGAAGTTTTTGCCTATATCGTTATTAATGCAGATTCAATAGAATCTTATGGCAATGCCACGCTTTCGCAGCCGACTATTAGAAACTGCGCGGCGCAGGTTCTTGGCAATGTGCTTTCCAGTCAGGCAATTCCTTTTAATATTGACGAGTTATCTGCAAGAATAGTAAAAAATATGTCCGGCGAGCATATTATTGTGGATAAAGGTCAAATGTTTACGACAATGAGTTCAATGGCGAAAACGCTTAGTGATGCTGACGGTAAAGAATATACAGGTTATTTAGTAAATGCAAAAGGCTTGTCAGACTCAATTGAAAATTTAAAAACCGGTGAATCTGTTATTTTGCATATTGATAGGGGAAATGAAGATTTTTCAGACGATCACTATATTTCTTTAACAGTTAATGAAGACGGTTCATTGTCTTTGTTTGATCCTAACAGGGGGCCAATTGCCGGATTTCCTAAAGAACAGCTTTTTGAAAAATTAAGTTATTATAATTGGAATTACGGAGCAATACTGTCTCCTAATAAAATAAACACTTCGGAAAGTTTCTCAGTAGAATTAACTCTTGAACAAATGAAAAATGTTGTCGGCGCGGAAGAAGGAGTTTCTGAGGATTATGTCGAAGTTGTGTCAGAGCCTTCTGTATCCGCTGATATTGCCGATCAGACAACTTCATCTTCAGCTTTAGAGCTTGTCACGACAGCTGAAGAACCCGCAGCAACGCCTGTTGTCGGATTGGAAGAGTTTGCCAATGAAATAAATGCTATGGAAGATGATTTGCTGAATGTAGAAGAAGAAGGACTGGTGATTACGGGCACAGAAAGAGCTGCTGAAATTGTGCCTATTGCGCCTGTTGTAAATGAAGGAATAATAAATACTGTAGGTGAATCCGAGACTGCGTTAAGAAATGCTCTTGATGCCGCTGCCGGAACAAATAACAAGATAAATGAAGCCGTAATAAATCAATTAAAAGATTTGTTGGGCGATGCGGATGTGTTAGCGGAATTGGATTCTAATTATGTGTCAAGCCTTTGGTCATTAATAGGCCAAGCAACAGCGCATAATGCGAAGGTAGAAGAGACGGAAGCATTGGTAGAAGCAATAAATAATGACGCGGCGGCGAAAGAATTATATGAAGGGTTATACGGACCTGTGACAATATCAAGTTTGCTGACAAATTTGAACACAGAAGAAAAGATAAATGCATTTTTCAGTGAGGCAGACAGCTTAAACAAGCTGAGAGACGCAATAAAGGCGAATACGACTGCGAGCGCGAACTTTAATGCGAAATACGGAAATATCAATGCAGTAACATTGGCGCAGTTAAAGAATTTAAATTTAACGCAGGCGCAGATAGACGAATTATTTACGCCTACGGGAATAAACTATAACGAATTATTGGCAAATTTGAATGCAAATGCTGCAGCGAAAGAATTGTATGAAGGATTATACGGAGCGGCGACAATAGCAAATTTACAGGCAAATTTGAACACGGATGAAAAGATAAACGCATTTTTCAGCGAAGCAGACAGCTTAAACAATCTAAGGAGCGATATAAGGGAAAATGTGACCGCAAGTGCAAGCTTTAATGCGAAATACGGAAATATCAATACAATAACGTTAACGCAGTTAAAGAATTTGAATTTAACGCAGGCGCAGATAGACGAGTTATTTACGCCGACAGGAATAAACTATAACGAATTATTGGCCAATTTGAATGCAAATGCTGCAGCGAAAGAATTGTATGAAGGGTTATACGGGCCTGCGACAATAGCGAATTTGCAGGCAAATTTGAACACGGATGCAAAGATAAACGCATTTTTCAGCGAAGCGGAC
>WQYI01000011.1 GCA_009781315.1 Candidatus Endomicrobium embiratermitis
AAAAAATCCCCCTGACCAAAAAAAAAAACTTAAAAAAAAAAAAAGGAAAAAAAAACCCAGGTATTTTTTCCCCCCCCCCCCGCCTGTCTGCAAAAATAAGCTTGCAGGCGATTTACGAATCGGTTCTGACGGGACTAAAAAACTGAATTTGTTATAATGCGATTTTTTGCATATAAGTACTCCCGGGCGTTCTGACGGGACTAAAAAACTGAATTTGTTATAATAGTATCATACATCGTATAAAAACGTACTGGGTTCTGACGGGACTAAAAAACTGAATTTGTTATAATAACTTCTTTATAAGATGAAACGGAAATTAAGTTCTGACGGGACTAAAAAACTGAATTTGTTATAATAGGATTCACTCTTAAAATTTGCAAAAAAGTCCTGTGTTTTGTAAAATTAAAGTAAGTTCAGTTTTTTAGTCCCGCCTCAACTAAAATTAAGACTGCGTTGCCTCTACTTAAAGGTACGCAAAGCAGATCTTAATTAAAATTTTTACCAGAATTGTAATTGCTCGTTTATTTTGTCTTTGTTGTCTATTTGGCGAGTATTTTTTTCTTTCTGTTTAGTGATTGTAATACATTCTTCCCATTGTATATCTGTTATAAAATAACATTGCACATTTCCAGTCGTAGGCGCAATTTTCTTTATATCGTTTATAAGTCCTTTCTTTTTATCTAATGTAACAGCGCATCTTGCATAAACAGAATACTGAAGCATTAAATAACCTAAATCCAAAAGGCCATTTCTAAATTTTGTAGCTTGATGTCTTTCTTCTTTTGTATCGGTAGGCAAATCAAATAAAACAAGCAGCCAGCCCATTCTATACCTGCCTATGTAATTATTTTTCATGGCTAAAATTTGTATCTTTGAGAGAAGGGATATAAAGGTTATTTAAAGTTTTACTTCTAAAACAATTGGAAAAAGACGTTATGTATCTATCTATTGCGAGATTAAAACTGATGTTTTTTGAACCGAATGCATTTACTTTTGAAAATATTATATCTTTTGCCGCAAATTTTACCCACTCGTCAATTTTACTGCGAGGATTTGCTTGTCTGAAACGCAACAACATAAAATCACAAAAAGGTCTTAAAGGTTCCATAATATCATAAACCAAAGGGTCGGAACGAAATCTGTATTTGTGATATATACCTACCGCAGGATTAAACCCGTGTGCCAAAAGCAAACGATTACATATAGTAGCAATCACTGCATAGCCGTAATTAAGCATTCCATTTACTGCGTCACCAGCTCCTTTTGTTACTCTCACTCCCGGAGATGAACGGCCGAATTTTTTAAAATAAAATTTCCAATAATGTCTTGCGGCATTGCCTTCGTCCAAATTGCCTGATTTTATGTAACCCCATAGCTTATGTTCAGCAGAAATGTGGTCCAATATAAAAGCCTGATTCTTTACTTTTGCAAGTATTATTTCGTCCCACATTTGCCTTAAGAAAAAAATATCCTGAAAAATCTGCCTGTCTAAAAGTTCGTTATGAACTACCCTGTGAAGCCCCACGGTTTTACCGATAGGTTTATAATTGTGGTCGCAGTGCAGAACAACGCTGTTATGCCTTAACAAGGCGGCTAAACACTCGGCAGAAAAGCTAACGCCTTTTGCAGCAACTATAACTGCAAGAATATCTTCCAAAGGCACGCGTCTCTGAGGTTTATCCGGAATGTCACAAACAAGGCAGCCTCTATCAACAGACAGCCTACTCGCATGATTTAAGATATGTATTATATGATAACTCATTGCTTTTTATAAACTTCCATACCATATTGTTCTATAAAAATAGCAATATTTTTTTCTATCTCTTTTTGAGTATCTACACTTTCTATTTTGCACCTTCCACTTGATTTGACAGTTCTTAGCTTATAAACACCTGATTTTATATCATTACAATCTTCTTTTAATACTACTAATTGTCCTGACTTAAAAAATTTAACTTTATCATATTTATTTTTATATTCTTTCAGTTTATTATATACAGACTCAAAAACATAAATAGGTTCAACATTCCATTTATTTTGTTCTTTATAAACAATTTGACCTTGATGGCTTTCTTCGCCTCTAATCCATTGTCCGCGCATTACGCCTTTATCACCATATTTGTCTATAATTTCTTTTTTTGTTCCATCTGAATTAAAAACATCTTTTTCATCAAAACTCTTTGAATCTATCATTGCTATTTGTTTAATTCTTTTCCCGTACCCTGAATATTTATTTAGCCATTTTTCCCAAGATTCTTGCGTTAAACCGTTCTCTTTTAATTTTTCTTGAAAATCTTTTTGTATTTTTAAATCAAAGATTTTTTTACTTTCTTCTTTTGCATCTGCAATTTTCGTAAATAAAGATAAATTACTATTAAATCTCGAAACAAAATAATAATGCTTCTCCCCATCTTCTTCTATACGACATCTTAAAGCATATATAGTCTGTCTTGGCTTCGGAGTTATCTGCTTTATAGTTTCCGGGATAACTTTTGATATTTCTTTTTTACAATATTCCTTATTAAAATATTCCGGTTTTTCTTCTACTACTTTTGCTTTGGTTTTTATTTCCGGTAACAAACTTAAAACGAGAGCATCCAAAGCGTGATGCTTTTTATTTTTTCTGTTTTTCTCTTTTAAGTTTGACTGCTTTGCTTTTTCATATTCTTCTTTGCTTGAGTAAAGTATCTCGTTTAAATCCAGCTTGCTTCTGACGTTGGCCGTTTCGCCTCCGGTATAAAATAAAATTCTCTTTTTATCGTCTTTTGTATTTATTCCAAAGCCAAAATACAAGCCGGTTATTTGCTGAGCCAATTTTTCCAGATACGACGTAGCCTGCAAATCTGTTTTCCGTTTTTCAAGTTCAATAGCTTTATCCGAGGTAAGCAATTCTATTTTTTTAGGGCTTGCAAATTTTGAAAACGCTTCAACATTACTAAGATATGTTTGCCAATTAGACGAAGTTTGCAACCATTGATACGGCGTACGTCTTCCTTTTGCCTGATTTAATGCGTTTTTAGTTAAAATGAAATTGACAAAAGAATCCGACCCGCCAAGTTTTTGAGGAATAATATGGTCTATTTCATATTTCTGTATATATTGCGGAATTAAATCGCGCTTTTCAGACGTGTCGTATATATCTTTCCATCTTTGTTGATTCCCAAGCCTTATTTTTAATATGTTTTGAGAGTTTACGGCAATACCCATATCTTTTAATTTTTTCACCGCGGCTTCGTTTTCCTTTTTATTTGCATTTTGAGAACTTATATATTCATTTTTCTTTTTCTCTCCAATAAAATCCTCTCTTGCGATTTCAAAAATTACTTTATCAGGGTCGCCGTATTCTCTTTTAAGTTTGTCACTTAACTTTTCTAATTGTTTAACCAACATTATTAGCCTGTGGCGGACTATTCTGTTGCTGACGCCTGATATGATGTCTTTTATTTTATCTTTTGCATCTTTTTGCGATAGTTTTTTATCGTCTTCTCTTGTGTCTTGAATACTTATAGAATTCCAGTCGTTTGGCATATTGAGCAAAAATTTATAATCGTCTTTAACAAGTCCTTTGTTGATATCCGTATTTTTATTTGCAGCTACAAGTTCTTTATAATAATCATGAGGTTTTTTACCTGATAAAATTAGACCGTGCAATATATGCAGAGCCGGCTTGCAAAAACTGCTTCTGCCGCCGTCTTTTGGTTTGGTTATTTCCTGTTGCCCGACATTTATTTCACTGCCTAATGTGTCTCTGACATAGTTTTTCCAAAAAGTTTTTGTAAACGGGTTACTTTTTCCGGCTCTTTTGTTTTGAATTTTAACTCCTGATTTTTTATTTTGCTCTTTCTCTTTTTCCGATTCTATATATTGCGTATAAACTTTAAAAATATCATTTATCTGTACCGGCGTTAATGCCATAGAAGTCGTATTGTCTTTTGAATATCTCATATTTTTTAGATTAAGCAAAAATGAAACTTCTTTATTGACTTGTTTACCGGCTTTACAAACATTTAACCGGGGTATTAAGCGGCATTTTGCAATGATTCTGTTATCAAATCTCGGAACTTTCTGCCCAAGCAACCCTTTCCAATCCCAGTTTGTGCCCCTGTATTGAGTATATTTATCGTCTTTATTATAAGAAGCGTATGCTTTTTCCGCAGGGCCATAAAGTATGAAATCTTCTTTACCTTTAAGTTTAGGAAAAAATTGTGCTGCGCTTGCAAGCAATGCTTTTAGCTCTTTTTCCACAAGTTGTCTTGAAGGGAAACATTTTTCTTGCGCAGGTTTATTGTCTTTATTTCTTGCAGGGCTTGGATTTTCAGATAACCTGCCGCTTAAATCCTTAGGATTTTCCGTAGACCATATTCCCTGAACATATGCCTCATAATAGCAAGGGTAATGATATTTTTCTTTATCGCCAAAAAACTCTTTTAGTTTTTCATTATATATGTTTGAACTTTCTGAGTTGTCTTTTTCATCAGAATTATCTGTTCCTGAACCCCAAGGTAAATTTGCGTCATAACCTCTACGTTGAATTGCAGAATGTATCGCTTTATACACTTGCCAGCCTTCCAACCGGACACCTTGCAACAAAGCTATTCTTAAAAGATGCGATGAATAAATTGTTTTATCTTTTGAATCTTTGGGAAGAAATTCGGTTAATATTCTTTTATCTGTTTTTAGAGTTGGATTTTCTTTTGTAGGCTGGGCTGTTGAGAGAACTTCTATTCCTGATTTTACTGCTTGTTCGTTCCACCATTTTTCTCTTTCTTTGTGAGCTATACGAGTGCGTATTTGTCTTCTTCTGGCTGCTGCTTCTTTGACTGAAGCGAATTCAGAATCTATAAGCAAAGAGTCCAAATATAAAACTTTTTTACCGCTTCTTGCACAAATGCCGATACTTCCAGAACCTAAATCGAACGAATAAATAAGCTCGTTTTTTGGCATATAACACTCCTCTTTCAATCTCATCAATAAAATTATATTTTGTTTTTAAAATGTTTTCCATATCTTTGCCTGTATCATAAAATATCTATCTTAGAATACAAAGCCTCTGGATATCAAATTCAGGGGCTTTGTATTGTATTTATTTCTTTTCTTCCGTTGTTTCCGGTGAGTCGCCTTCCTCGTCTTCTTTTACCACGCTTGCGATGGCTGCTACCTTTAAAAGATGGAAACATTAAAATTTCGTATCAAAACTTTCAATGAAATAAACAGAAATGCGTCCATACAAACGGCAATAAGAATTAAAATTTAGCGAATTTGAAGAAAAGTCAGGTTTTAATCGAGGATCCACATTAACCTCCCGCCTGCAAAAATAAATTTACAGGCGGGGGTTTAATTGTTTAACTTTTTTGTACTTGCAGTGAATTAAATACCTGTACTACAAGCATGGCCGCTTGACAAGGAATACAAAATGTTAAACTGATAAATTTTATAATCGGTTTCAGTTTTACTGAAACACAACAGCTCCATGCTAAAAATATTAAAAGAATCCCTGTCCATTAAAGGTTATATTGAGCATTTCTCGCACTTTAGACGCCGTAATTTGCTGCGGAGCGTATAAAAGAGCAAGTTCTTTGCCTAATTTGCTTGTTTCAGGCATCAGACCCGTAAAATTAACCCAGCATAACGCTTTTTGCGGATCATCTTTATCGCCGTCACTTTCTTTTGCAATCCAGCCGGACTTTTTCATAATTTCCGCAAGCGGTGCAAACAAACCCGTAACTTCCTTAGTCTCATAGCCGGAAGAATCCTCTTTGCGTACAAATACTTCAAGCGTTTTCTTGTCCGCATTGTTTCCGGTGCGCACATAAACGGCGCCTACTCCGGATTTTCCTTCAACTACAATCGGGTCGGTTTCAGGGTCGCTAAAAGCCGCTACCGGAGAAATCATAATCATTCTGCCCAGCAGGAACAAAATTTCGTCCGACGACGGCGCAGCGGCATGCAGCGCCGGAAGCGCCGGTTTTTGCGAGACTACCGGAAGATACGCGCCTGCCTTATGCAATTCGTTCATTGAGACGGCAAAAGCGGGCGAAAAATCGCTTCGCATATGATAACTAAGCGGCAGGTAGGCTTGTTGAGGACATTCGGGTCTGTCGTTTAATTTCATTTCAAAATAAAGCACAGGAGAAATATATCCCGGAATTTCCGCATTATTTGCAATGCCCAGAACGGAAGCCAGCATTTGATTGCGCATTTCGGTTTGTCCGTAACTTTCCAACAGATTGATGTATCCGCCGATTTGCGTAATATTTTGCGGAGCTTCGATTCTTGAAGGAGTAACGTCTCCGGAAAGAGCTATCCGCTGTAAAATCATGTTGCGGGCTGCCGCTGCTTCCGGCGAATTTTCCTGTTTTATAATGTCCAAAAGCATCTGATAAAATTCTTGGGTTGTATTATCCATTATTTCTCCCTCCTCTGCCTGTACCTGTACCTGTGTTATTATTGGATCCTGCCGGCGTATTATTGTTTTGCGTATTTTCCGGAGCGCCATTTTGCCCTGTATTATTATTGGTGTTATTATTGTTGCCTTGGTTGCCTCGATTGCCGCCCTGTTGCGAATTATTGTTGCCGTTGTTTTGATTGTTTTGCCCGGCCGGGGTGACACCCATCGAAGCTTGCACTATACTGGATACGGCTTCAATTGCGGAATTAGTCGTAGAAGTAAGGTTTTTGAGAACTTCCGTACGCTCGCTTGACGCCGTTTCAACCGATTTTGACGCAAGCTGCTGCAAATCGCTAAAGCTCATATTTTGCATTGATTCCGGTCTTTGCGCTATCGCCGCAAGTAAATCTTTCGCCTGTTCTCCCTGATGACTGATTGTGAGATTGTTGGTAGTGCCTGCGATTTCCTTCGGGGCTGCCGTATCTTTTGTTATAAAGTGGTCTTGGTTAAAATCGGACGGTTTTATCGAATCGGCGTGCGTAATCGGGGAATCCTGCCAATTCCAGAAACGCGTCAAATCAATTTTTTCGCTTGCGTTGCTGCTGCCAAGCACCGCTTCTCCGACCATGCCGCGAGTCGGCAGAGAAACCATAAAACTCGGCGCGCGGAAAGCCATCGTATGGTAGTTATACAATGCGTCCTGCACTTCGCGGTTAGTGATGTCAAGCCTGCTTGCCAATGTCGGAGGATAAGAAAACGGCATCAGCATGCAGTTGCCGTAAAAACCGTATATTTCGTTATCCACGCAATTCATAAGCGGAATACTCGAACCGATATCTCCGCTGGTGTCCGGTAAGCCGATTGTATATTTTTCAAGCATCATGGCGCGCTCGTTAGGCGGAAGATACGCCCATACCGCCTGCGAATAATAAACCGAGTTTTCCAGCACGTGCCGGAACATGCTCTCGATTTTTTGAACTTGCTCGAAAGTCATGGTTTTTACTTTGTCGTAAATAGGAAATTGCAGGGAAGATGCCAAATGCAGGTTCGAATTATTGTTGACATAAGCGCTTTGGTTATCTTGACCTCTGAGAGCAACGGAGGCGATACGTAATGCTCCGAGCTGCGACAATTCGTTGAAAGTTAAATTAACGTTCGGTCTGGCGAACGCTTCGTACTGATTAAGATACGACCTCAGCCAGCTGGGCAAAGAGCTGAGATTGTTGAACGTTGCCAGATGAGGCGGAGGCTTTAAAGTGTAAGAAAAGTTTGAAATGGTATTGGTGATTTCAAGACTTTGGAAATCGTCGTCGATTATGCCTTGCGGTATAGTAAACGTTGCTTTTGCGGCGGTATTTGAATTCATGCGCAATTTGCTTATCGCTGTCCGCAGTTCGCTGCTTGTATGGAAATCATTCTTTGAGATATCCGACAATCCGGTATAGGTAATATCGTCGGAATATATCCGCATGCCGTTTTTGAGCCGTATTGCGGCTTTAATATTGTCAAAAGGCAGGAAACTTCCCTTTATCTCTAATGTTACGGAAAACCCTGCCGAGGACTTTTCAGATAAAATTTCCCATTTGGGATACGAACAGAAGCGTTTCAAAATTTCGAGTCCGACAGAGTGTTCCGGCGTAATGGCGGACGCAACCGCGTCAATGTATTCGATTAGCCGCGCATACCTTTTTATAAAAGCCGACGGCGAGATAATCCTTCCCTGCAGCGTCTCGGGAGTCAGCGCAAAGTCCTCACCGGTAGGCAGAAACTGTATGAGTTCAAGCGGAATATACACGACCAGCTGCACATTTTCAACCCTTGAGGTTATTTCATAATTGCGCAAAACTTCCCAATATTGCATGGTCAGCGCGTGGGAATGGTTGTTGTTGGCAATGATTTTTGTGGTTACCATTTCGCTTTCCTGGGCGGAAGCAAGACGAATGCCGACGCGGCTGGCCGCAGCGGCCGCCGAAGCATTGCGCTGTATATTTTGCTGGAAGCTCTGTGCCGCGGAGCTGGTATAGTCTTGATTATGCGACTGGCTGAAAGACTGGCTGGCCGTTGTGTCCGAATAGCTTGAAGAACCGGAACCTCCTCCGAATATGGCGCCTAAAAGCCCGCTGCTGCTTCCTCTTGCCCCTCCCTGGGTGTGGCTTTGCATACTGGCTCTTCCGTTTGCGGTTTCGTCGAGAGAAGAGTTGTATAGAGCCGATAAATCGTCGTTTTGGGAAGAAGTATAAGAGCTGGACTGCTGCGAGGTAACGGATTCGCGGTCGGTAACCATCATGGTTTCGCTGCGTTCGGAAACGGCAATGCGCTGCTCTTCACCCGGAGCAAGCGCCAGCGAATAAAGCAAGGTCCCAAGCGAAAAATGGCTCGGTTTCCATTCTTGCCCGACGGTTACTACATATCCCATGCCGAGCGAAGACATCCGCGGCTGTCCTTTCGGATATTTGATAAAGGCTTGTTTGAAAGCCGTAACGTCTATAGGCGCATTGAGGTCGACGCGTTCCCTGTCGCTGCCTGCCGGAGGAGACATGCTCGGCTCAACCAATCTGTGCAAAACTTTGTATTTAAAATTAGCGCTTGAAGATTTTGACCAGTTGAGAGAAAAAGTTTGATCTCCTTCTCCGAGTTTTACTTCAATCTGTCCGGATTTGTCTTCAAGTTTGCCTTCTTCTTCTTTTCGCCCGAGAAGATCCATGATGCTTTCGGAAATAAGCGTGAGTTTCGACACCATGCCTTCAGACTCGAAAAATTCATCGCCGACGATTATGTCGCCGAGATCGCCTTTTTTCTTAAAGACTTCGTCACGCGATAAACGCAGTGTATACGAGTTTGCGCCGCGCTGGATTGAAATCTGCAGAAAATCGAATAATTTCGCTCCGTTGGGCGTTGTTATATTGAATTTGCCGTCCGAATCGGTTATGTCGTACGCGTAGAATACATCGTTTGGCATTATTATGAGTCTATTAAGCACGTTCTTTTGGGGCGCGGTATTTTGTTTGGAAAACAGCAATATCACTTTTGCGCTTGTTATGGGGCGGGAATTGTACGTGGAAGAATATTTTACCCGGCCGTATATGGCGTCGGGAAAAGGACTGGATTTTACGAAAGTTTCTCTTAAGACGTTGAGCTTCAGAGACGCAATTTTCACGGATTCAAAATTTATCTTAAGCGCAGGGGATATTTGCATAGGAGAAACTCTCGAATATTCCGTCGCCATCTGAACGTTCTCTATTATTGAGTTGAGTTCATTGTCATCTAAAACTTGATTGAACGCTTGATTTGATTTCAGCATTTCAAGTTTTTCGAGTAAAGCTTTGCTTCTATCCGCTGTTATTATTCTTGCTTCATCTTCTGGGCGAATATTTTCCGTAAGAATATTCTGTTTTACCGTTATATTCTCCGTGACATATTTGTCCTGAAACTTTATGTCTGAAGCGGTAATTCTTCTGCCAATGTCTTTGTCATCGTTTTCTGGAGCCATGAACAAAACCTCCCATTTTATTTTTATGAAAGCTGCCGTGTTTGATGCGGCCGGCAGTTAACATCTTCTAAAAGAACAATTTGAACAAAAAACATTTAATTACGTTTACGGTAACACATGATACTAAATCCAAATGCGAGAGTCTAGGTTACAAGAACCTAAACTCTAAAGCCCTAAATTAGTAAATTCAGGGGCTTTCAGTTTTATTTCTTTTCTGTTGTTTCCGGCGAGTCGCCTTCGTCTTCTTCTTTTACCACGCTGGCTATCGCTGCTACCTTGTCGTCCGCATCCAGTTTGACAAGGCGCACCCCTTGGGTATTTCGGCTTATCACAGAAATATTATCCACTTTCATTCTTATTGTTATGCCGTTTTGCGTCATTATCATTATTTCTTCGCCTGCGTTGGCGCGTTTTATGCCTATTACTTTGCCGTTTCGTTCCGTAGTCTGCATATTTATTACGCCTTTGCCGCCGCGGTGCGTTAAGCGGTATTCGCTGACTTCCGTACGTTTGCCGTAACCGTTTTCGCTTACCGCAAGCACCGTATCGCCCTTGCACAACACTTCCATTCCTATTACTTCATCATCTTTTTCTATATCTATGCCGTTAACGCCCATGCCGGTTCTTCCGATAGCCCTTACTTCGTCTACTTTGAAGTGTATGGCCTGGCCGTTTTTGGCTGCTATCAACACTTCCGGACATTTGCCGACCGCTTTAACTTCGGTTAAAATGTCGCCGTCGTCAAGTTTTATGGCTACTATACCGCCTTTGCGCGGGTTAGAAAATTCTTCAAGCGCTATTTTCTTAATCGTGCCGTTTCTTGTGCACATTAATAAATATTCGTCTTTTATTTCTTTAAGGTTAAGCGTTCTTATAGGTATTGCCGCTGTAATTTTTTCTTCCGGAGCAAGCTGCAGCAGATTTACTATTGCTTTGCCTTTAGACGCTCTGCCGGCTTCGGGTATTTCGTAAACCCTGTTCCAGTACAAGCGTCCACGGCTTGTAAAGAACAAAAGATACGCGTGCGAACTTGTAATAAAAAGATTTTCTACAAAATCTTCTTCTTTTGTAGTCATGCCGGTAATTCCGCGGCCGCCTCTGTGCTGCGCTTTGTAAGTGTCCAGCGGTATGCGTTTAATATAGCCCGCGTGCGACATTGTTACCGCGACTTCTTCTTCCTGAATTAAATCTTCAATATTAAAATCCGCTTCAGCAGCCTGGATTTGCGTTCTTCTTTTATCGCCGTAATCTTTTTTGATTTCTTCAACTTCGTTTTTAATTAATGCCGAAACTTTTTTCGGATCTGCCAAAATTGAACGCAGCCTTTCGATTGTTTTTATTATTTCGAGATATTCTTTGTCTAATTCTTCCCTTTCAAGGCCTGTTAACTGATGCAGACGCATTTCCAAAATGGCTTCGGATTGGGCTTTTGAAAGTTTGAATTTTGTCATCAGCTGTTCACGCGCGTCGTCTTTATCTTTAGCGCCTCTGATAATTTTTACAACGGCGTCTATATTGTCAACCGCTATTTTCAACCCTTCCAAAATATGCGCTCTTGCTTCTGCTTTTTGCAGCTCGAATTTTGTGCGGCGTACAATAACAATTTTTCTGTGCTCTATGTGATGTTCAAGCACTTCTTTTATGTTCATCACTTTCGGGCGGTTGTTGACAAGCGCAAGCATTATAACGCCGAAAGACGACTGCAAAGCCGTATGTTTGTATAACTGGTTTAAAACAACCTGGGCGTTCGCGTCTCTTTTGATTTCTATGACTATTCTTATGTCGTCGCGGGCGGATTCGTCGCGAAGGTCGGAAATGCCGTCGATTTTTTTATCTTTCACAAGGTCGGCTATGGACATTATCAGATTTGCTTTGTTTACCTGATAAGGAATTTCGTTGACTATAATGGTTTCCCTGCCGTTTTTGGCTTCTTCAATTTCGACTTTGGCTCTCATTTTTATGGAGCCTCTGCCGGTCATCATATAATCTTTTATTCCGCCTTTGCCCAGTATTATGGCGCCGGTCGGAAAATCCGGGCCTTTTATGTATTTGCCGATTTCCGAAACGGGAAGTTCGGGATCGTCTATCAAAGCGGAAACAGCGTCGCAGACTTCGCTTAAATTATGCGTGGGAACGTTTGTCGCCATACCTACCGCAATACCTTGCGAACCGTTAATTAAAAGCCCGGGAAGTTTCGTGGGAAGAATTACGGGCTCTTTTAGCGAGCCGTCGTAGTTGGGCATAAAGTCAACCGTGTTTTTGTCTAAATCGGCAAGCATTTCGTCCGCAATCGCGTCCATGCGGGCTTCGGTATAACGCATCGCCGCCGCAGAGTCGCCATCTATGCTGCCGAAATTTCCCTGACCGTCAACCAACGGATAGCGTAAAGACCATTCCTGCGCCATGCGAACCATGGATTCGTAGATCGCGCTGTCGCCGTGCGGATGGTATTTACCCATAACGTCACCGACGACCCTCGCGGATTTTTTATATGCGGTGCCGTGCTTCATACCCATTTCTTTCATGGTATAAAGTATGCGCCTGTGAATCGGCTTTAAGCCGTCGCGCACATCCGGAAGCGCTCTTCCCACGATTACGCTCATAGCGTAATCTATGTAAGATGTTCGCATTTCGTCTTCAATGTTGCGCGGCAAAATATTTGCCGGAAGCGCTTCTTCTTGTTCTTCTTTCTTCTTGATGTCTTTGTCTGCCATTTCCTTTTCCTTTATGTGAATTTATTTTATAAAATGGACCCCCGCAACTGCCGAAGGCAGAGTTTTGAAAAAACTCTTACGACCTTCGGGGATGACAAAAGAGAGGAATTAATACCTGCTTTTGTCAATTACTACACTAGTAGATTTTAGTAGAAAACTAGTAGAAAATATCAAAATCTACTGAAAATACAATAATTTCTAATTATTACTATTTTCCAATTTTCCCTTTAATTTATTACTAAGGGAATAAACAAATTGTTTAATCCTTTTGTTTTTTACCAAAAAGCCCTTTTTTACAAGAAAATCAAGATCTTTTCTTGTTGTTTCATAAGCGACATTTAAAGTATTTTTAAAATATTCTATATTTCTGATATTTTTGTCTTTGATAAACGTCTTCATTATGCTTCTTTGTCTGAAATTTAATTCTATATCCTGTTCTATCAAATCCGCAGTTTTTTTGTTTTCCGCTTTTTTGTTTTCTACGAATTCATCAAAACGTTTTATCGACTCAAGTATGACATCTAAATTAAAATTAATGAAATAAGTTAAATCATTATTGTCGTATTCGCTATAAAGATAGGCTCTCGCGTATTGAGCCGGCTTTTCTTTCAAAATGCGAGATATAACCAAATACTTAAAACTTTTATATCCGCTTTTTAAAATATGCCAATAAAACAATGCCCTTGCCGTACGGCCGTTTCCGTCAATAAAAGGATGCGCATACGCAAGCCAAAAATGTATAACTATAGCTTTTATGGCCGGATGAATAAAATCATCTTCGTCATTTTTATTCGCATAAGAACATAATTGTTCTATAAGCTTCTCGACGATTTCCGCTTTGGGAGGATCAAATAATAAAGTATTATCTCTTGAATCAACGATATGTACGCTATCTTTCCTGAATGTTCCGGCTTGTTCTTCATTTTCAAGAGTTTTCTCTGTAATAATTTTGTGAATATATTTTATTTTTTCCGGACTTAACGTATCGCCGCATTTCGTATCTATATATTCCATTGCCCTGTAATTATTTAAAATCATCTGTTCGTCTATACTTTTCGGTAAACTGTTTGTTCTAAGCATTTCTTTCGCAATTTCCCGGGTAACAGCCGCGCCTTCAAGCTGGCTTGAAGCAATGCCCTCTTCCATTAATGAGTTTACGGAATATTCGTTTGCTTCTTCTACTGTCAAACTATATTTAGAAAAATGCCTGTCAATTATGCTTAATTTTTTTTGTATTTCTGATGTTTCTAGAATTTTAAATTCTTGTCCGCCTATTTCTATTTGTTTTTTACTAATACTCAATTTTTGAAAATTAATCAATGACCAAAATTGTTCCGGAGTTATATTATCCGGAATCTGATAATATTTTACACTATCCCAGTAATCACAGTTATTAATCGCTTTTTTTATAGACTTATTTAATTCAGAATTTGAATCAATTAAAAACTGCATAATTGGCTCATGATTTATTTGCACTAATATAAGCTTCCAATCAAAATTTGGTTTTTCAGGTAATTTCATTTTATTTTACCAATAGTTTTATTATTAGTAATTAGTATATAATATCTGTTTTATTTTGTCAATTACTACACTAGTAGATTTTAGTAGAAAACTAGTAGTAAATATAAAAACTTATTGAAAATACAATTGTTTTGCTTTAAACTTTAACCGCAAATTTTGCTATTACTCGCCAATAATCTTTATTAAAACGCGTTTTCTGCGGTTGCCGTCAAATTCACCGTAAAAAATTTGTTCCCACGGGCCGAAATCAAGCTCGCCGCTTGTAATTGCCACAACAACTTCGCGTCCCATAATCTGCCTTTTCAGATGCGCGTCGCCGTTATCTTCACCCGTGCGGTTGTGTTGATATTGCGATATAGGCTCGTGAGGAGCAAGCTCCTCAAGCCAGCGTTTGTAATCGTTATGCAAACCGCTTTCATTGTCATTGATAAACACGCTTGCGGTAATATGCATCGCGTTTACTAAAACAAGCCCTTCTTTAATGCCGCTGTCAATAACCGCCTGCTCTACTTCTGCCGTAATATTTATAAAATCAACCCGTTTATTTACATTAAAAACCAATTCCTTGCGATATGTTTTCATCTTACGCTCCTAAATTGTTTTTATAAAAACCGTTCTATCGCGAGGACCGTCGAATTCACAGAAATAAATTCCCTGCCAAGTTCCCAAAACAAGCTTGCCGTTTTCAATTATTATTGTTTCGCTTGCGCCGACTAAACTCGACTTTATATGCGCGTCGGAATTGCCTTCCGTGTGCGCGTAAGTTTTGTCAGCAGGCGAAATATTTTTCAATCCTTGAATCATATCAGCGCAAACGTCAGAGTCCGCGTTTTCGTTTATCGTAATTGCCGCCGTGGTATGCGGACAAAAAACCACTGCCGCGCCGTCTTTAACGCCGCTTTGCTTAACGGCATTCTCCGCAAGCGAAGTAATATTTATAAATTCTTCACGACAAGACGTTTTAATTTTTAGAGTTTGCATTTATTCTTATTTTGTCGTTTCTTGCAGCCAATACGGCAAAACCGTTTTTAACCGTTTGGTTTATTTTGCATATCCAATGAGGTGAACCATTATAACCTCATAATTTTCATGCGGATGCAGTTTGTCTTTGAGCGCATCTTTGCCGGCTGCTTTGACTACGTTTGCAAGACCCGCGGAAGCGCAGTATAATCCCGCGTTTTGATAAAGCGAACCGACGTGCATTTGAGAAAACGGATCGGAAGCGTCCACAGCGTAAAGCAAGACAACGCCCGCGGGTGCATATCTTTTAGTTTCGTCTGAACTTAACATTTGCCGCAGACCGTTACTAGGCGCGTCGTAAAGCCAAACCCCGTCGGGCAATACGGCATAAACTTCAATTTTTTGGCTGTCTCTCCCGGTAGGAGCGGTACGTTTGCCGTCGGGACGGTTTATGCCCCAGGTCGCCCATAAAAGATTAGATAATTCTTGGGCGGGAAGAGTTTTTGAAGAAATATTTCTATCGGTTTTGCGTAAAGCTAAAGCCTGCATAAGCGGCTTGCCGCCTGTTTTATCCGGTGGGGGCAACTCTTTAAAAGCTTGGGCAAACGCAAGACCTGAAAAAGCAAAAAGCACCGACATACAAATAACCATCTTTGATAATTTCAACATAGTTAAACTCCTTTTGAAACGACTTGTATTAAACGCCAAGTTCTGCAGAGTGAGCTCTCATTGCAAGAATTGTTTTTTCTATCAGTGCGTTTAAGTCTATACCCAGCATTCGCGCGCCGTTTGAAATGATTTCTCTGTTACAGTTTGCGGCAAAAGCCGGTGTTTTGAACTTTTTTATAACGGATTTTGCTTCCAAATCGTTCACGCTTTTTGACGGACGCACCATAGTGCAGGCAAAAACCAAACCCGTAAGCTCGTCTATTGCGTATAAAACTTTCTCCATTTGCGATACGGGTTCCACGGAATTCGCAACTTTATACCCGTGGCTTAAAACCGCATGAATTATTTCGTCGGTAATTTCGGGAAAATTTTGTTTCTCGGACTCTAAAATTTCTTTTGCCTTTACGCAATGCTCGCCAGGGTAAAGTTCAAAATCTATATCGTGTACAAAACCTGCGCTTTTCCAAAATTCCGGGTTTGCTTCGCCCAATTCTTTTGCGAAATATTCCATAACAACGGCAACCGTTAAACTGTGCCTTAACAGAGTTTCGCCTTTAACATATTTTGACAACAGCAATTTGGCATTTTCGAATTTCATATTTAACTTTTTTCAAACCTAAATATCCAAATTTTTCACGTCCAGCGCATGGGTTTGGATAAATGCTCTTCTGGGCTCTACCTGGTCGCCCATAAGCGTTGTAAAAATTCTGTCGGTTTCTATGACATCTTCCAGTTTTACCTGTAAAAGTTTTCTGTTGGTTTTATCCATTGTGGTTTCCCAAAGCTGTTCGGGGTTCATTTCTCCCAAGCCTTTGTATCTTTGGATTGTCGCGCCTTTATTGCCAAGTTCTCTGATTGTGTCTATAAGTTCTATTGTCGAACGAAGCTCATGCGTGTCTCCGGACGCTTTTTTCTCCGCGTCCCAAAGCCTGTAAACCGGCTTTGTATGCGTTTCGCCGTAATGTTCCAAATGCATGCCTTCGGCTTCAAGCTGGTCGGAAAGTTTGTCTATTCTCGGAAGCTCCCATAAATCTTTATATTCCGGAATGATATCTTCCGGATTAAAAGTTTCAAGCACGTTCGCAAGCTCGCCGTTTTCGCTTGCGGCTTTCGCATCGGCTTCTTTTTGTTTTGCAATCAGCATTTCTTTAAACTCTTTCCATTCTTTGTCGGAATAAATGTATTTCGCTACTCCCTCTTGAATAATTCTGTAAAGCGGCAGTTTGCCGTCTTCCCTTTTAGACTTTTCGTCTCTCAATTTAAGATATTCTTTCCACGACACGCCTTTTTTGGATATTTTTTTGATAAGCGTATCAAGTTCGCTGATATTATTTACTATACGGCGTAAATTTTTATCGTCGACTTCTTTAAGTTCTTTGCCGTCTTTTATAAGAATCAGCTGCAAACCGTCAAGCGCCTGAGAAAATAAAAATTTGTCCAGCTCTTCCTCGCTTTCAAGATACATTTCTTTTTTGTTCTTTTTAACTTTATAAAGCGGAGGCTGGGCAATATAGATATATCCTTTATCTATCAATTGCGGCATGTGGCGGTAAAAAAACGTCAAAAGCAGCGTTCTGATATGCGCGCCGTCTACGTCGGCATCGGTCATAATTATTATTTTGTGGTAACGGGCTTTGTCTATGTTAAAATCCTGATCGTCTTTGCCTATTCCAGCGCCGATTGCGGTAATAAGCGTTTTTATTTCGTTATTGGCAAGCATTTTTGTAAGCCTTGCTCTTTCAACGTTTAAAATTTTTCCCCTGAGAGGCAAAATCGCCTGAAAAGTTCTGTCCCTGCCCTGTTTTGCAGAACCGCCCGCGGAATCTCCTTCGACTATGAAAAGTTCGGTTTTCTGGGGGTCTCTTTCGGAACAGTCAGCAAGTTTGCCCGGAAGGGAAGAACCGTCAAGGGCGCCTTTTCTTCTTGTCATTTCCCTTGCTTTTCTCGCTGCTTCTCTGGCTTCGGCAGCGTTAATGGCTTTTTCCAAAATTTGTTTTGCTATGCCGGGATTCTCTTCCAAAAACGTAGTCAGCGCTTCGCCTACTATGGACTGCGTTATACCTTCAACTTCGCCGTTTCCGAGTTTTGTTTTTGTCTGCCCTTCAAACTGGGGATTGGGCACTTTTGTAGATATAACAGCCGTCAAACCTTCGCGGACATCTTCGCCAGAAAGTTTCAAATCTTTGGTTTTAGAAATTTCGTTTTTCTTTATGTAATCGTTAATAGAACGCGTAAGCGCGGAACGGAAACCCGACAAATGAGTTCCGCCCTCAATGGTATTTATATTATTTACAAACGAGAAAATCTGCTCGTTGTAAGAATCGTTATACTGCATTGCCACTTCTACGGAAACATTCTCTTTTTCTTTGGAAAAATATATAGGGTCTTTGTTAATGACGGTTTTATTGGCGGTTAAATACTGCACGAAAGTCTTTATGCCGCCGTCGTAAGAAAATATATGTTCTTTGTCTTCTCTTTCGTCGGAAATTCTTATATGCGAACCCGCGTTTAAAAATGCAAGCTCTCTTAAACGGTTGACGAGCGTGTCAAAAGAATAGACCGTAGCCGTAAAAATTTCAGGGTCGGGGTGAAAGTGGATTTTTGTACCGCGTAAGTCTGTTTTTCCGCCTTCTTTGACCGGCCCTAGCGGTTTGCCTTTCGAAAGACTCAGTTTATAAATTTTTCCGTCGCGATAGACTTCGGCTTCAAAAAGATCGCTTAAAGCGTTTACGCACGACACACCCACGCCGTGAAGACCGCCTGAAACTTTGTAAGAATCTTTATCGAATTTTCCGCCCGCGTGAAGTTTTGTTAAAACTATTTCCAAAGAATCCATGCCTTTATATTTCGGGTCCGGATGCGGACCTACGGGAATTCCGCGCCCGTCGTCAAAAACGGTTATCGAATTGTCCGGATGAATCGTAACTTCTATATTTTTGCAATATCCCGCAAGAACTTCGTCTATAGAATTATCGACGACCTCATAAACCAAATGATGGAGTCCCAGCGCCCCGGTAGAACCGATATACATCGCCGGTCTTTTGCGGACAGCCTCAAGCCCTTCTAAAATTTGGATGTTTCCGGCGCCGTAATTGCCGGAGTCTTTCTTGATCTCTTCTGCCATTTGAAATGCTCCTTGCGGCAAAGCCGCTTATCATTAATTAAATTTCATTTACTTGAATTTATAGTTCTACATATTTTGTATTTTTAAAATTCTATCCCTGAACTATTTTCGTTTATATATCCTTTTTTGCAATGATATTTCTTTTGCCAATTTCTTAATGTGCCAACTTGGGTTATTGGCTTCAGATTCCCCATAAGACTTTTCAACCCAATCCTTGATAATTTTTACTAATTCTAATTCTTGCTTGCTCATACAATTATCCTATATTTCCCGCTCCCCAAAAATTGTAATAATTTTTTATCTCTCAAAAGTTGTAATTGTTGTCGAATCTTGTCTTTTATGTGGTTATTATCTGGGTGGAGTTTTTTCAAGCCGTTCTCAAACTTATACATATCTCCCAAATCAAAATTCAGTTTTTTTATTCTATTAACGCAATTTAAGATATCTAAAATCCATCCCCTATTTTTAATTTTTTCCGTTTTCAAAAAAGAAGTTCTTTTAATTTTTTCATTAATTTTACCATCCGCAATCTCTTGTGAATTCTCTATTATAAAAATTTTACCGTTCTCCGGAATTTGCGACAGAATAATATTGCTTCCAGTCCAACCAACACGACGAGCAGTCAAAGCAAGTGGTTTTCGTCTTTCAATAATATGTTCTGTAAAATAATATTTTGGTACAAAAACTAAATTACATATTTTTTTGTCCTGATATGTTAAGAAAAATAAATTTGGATTATTGTCAGATTTCAGCCGTTTTATTTTAGTGAAATATTCGCCATCTGCTATCTTCCTTGGATTAGCAGTAGAACTTTCTTTACTTTTTAATTCAAATTCTTCTTTACATTTGTCACAATAAAAATCTGCCAATTTATGATTATTTTCAAACTTTTTCAGAGTAATCTTGCAATTTGGACAATAGGCATTTCGCAAAAGCCACGTTTCAGATAAAATCCTAATTTTTTGAGAATTACTTTTATAATTATTTAAATCAATTTTTGGAAAATCCAAAATCATAATGTCTTCCAATAGTATTAAAAGCTTTTATTGTCTTCTTTATTATTTTACCGTAACTTTTATGTTTTTTATTTTCGCGTTACCGATATACTGGTTCAGCTTGTTAATTATTTCTTTTTTGCGGATTAAAATTTCGTTTATCGCGGCGTTGTACTGCGTTTGGGCAAATATTGTTCCGTCTTTATAGCCGCAGACTTCCACGCTGTCTATGCCGAGTTCTTTGTTCCACACTTTCATTATCGTAAAAAAATCTTCATCGAGCCCAAGCATTTTTTTTATGGGCTCTAAAATGTCCGCTACGGGCATAAGTTCGGATTTTCTTGCGGTTTTATAGGGTTTTCTTTTTTCTTCAGTGGAATAATTCATGGTTTTTAAAAGTGAAAAGTTTTGTACTTCAATGACTGCAACGACAACCCCTCACCCTGCCCTTCGTGCACCGGGGCGCTCACATCTCGCGCCCGCGGCAAACTCGTCCTCGTTATTCCTCGGACTGCCGCCCTCTCCCGCAAGGGGCGAGGGTATTTTATTTATTACTTTTTATATTTTATATGTCGTTTAAACTCTCATCGGCATTACTACGCAGAGATAGTTTTTATCTTTCTCAGGGGAAAGGGTCGCGGGATTCAGCGCGTTAGTAAACGAAAATACCGCAGACTCTTCGTCAATATTTTGAAGAACTTCTTTTATAAAATTAGGATTAAAATTTATTTCGGACGGTTCGCCTTTGTAGTCGATTTCTACTTCAACTTCTCCGGAACCAAGACCGGCCGTTGAAGCCGAAATTCTTAAAACATTGGAAGCGAAATAAAACTTTACTGCGGACGATCTGTCCGACGAAAGTTTGTCGCCGGTTAAAAGCGCCATTTGTTTTACTGCGGTTAAAGTGTCTTTTACGCTCAATTTTACCTGAGATTCCGTCTTTTTAGGTATTACCTGTTCATAATTGGGGAAAACGCCTTCTATAAGCGTTGATAAGAAAGTTATATCTCTAAATTCTATGGCGCACTGGTTGTCTGCAATGCCTACTTTTACGTCTTCCGCGGCATCATCCGAAGCGGAAATAAGCCTTAACATATCCGTAATGGCCTTTGTAGGCACTATAGCCTTGCCTTTTATCTTTTTATCAAGAGATTCGGACGTAACATAAGCAAGCCTTCTTCCGTCCGTTGCTACCATTCTCAAAACGCCTTCTTCGGCAATAAAATAAACACCGTTTAAAACATATCTTTGCGAATCTTTAGAAACCGCAAAAACGGTTTTTTTAAGCATAGATGAAAAAACGTCGGATTTTATAGTAAAGTTATTTTCTTTTGGGAATTCGGGTATAACGGGATATTCGGTTTTAGAGATTCCCATTAACGTAAATTTTGATTTTCCCGATTTTATGTTTATTTGGTTTGTTTCGTCGGCTCTTATTTCTATTTCCGCATCTTGCGAGAGTTCTTTTATTATGTCTGCAAACCTTTTGGCAGGTATAGTTATTCCGCCTTCTTCGACTATTTCGCCTTTAATATGGCATTTTACCGCTATTTCTAAATCAGTAGATGAAAGTTTTATTATATTTTTTTCAGTTTCAAATAAAAAGTTTGATAATACAGGAAGAGTACTTTTTGACGACGCTACTGGTGAAACTGTTTGAATCCCTCTCATTAATTCTTCTTTTCCACAAATTACTTTCATCTATTTCCTCCCTTTTTTAAAAAAAAGATTATTATTATTGTAGTTGAGTGTATATTGTTAGTAAGTGTTTTTGAATAAAAATTATTTATAAATATAAAGTTAAATTTTTAAAAAGTTAATAATAATAATAATGTTAATAAAACAACAAAGTTATCATCATTATTATTGAATAGAAATATTATACAAATTTTAGATGAATTATGCACGTAAAAAGACAAATTACAATTAATAATTAACAATTAACAAATTAACAGACAAAAGGCAAAGTAAATTGTTATTTAAAAATTGTTAATTGTCGTTTGATTCTCTGATTTTTTTGATAAGCTGGTTAAGTTTTGCGTTAAAATACGGGTCTGAATTCATTTTTTCTTTTATTTTATTGCAGGCGTGCATGACTGTGGTGTGGTCTCTTCCGCCGAAAGCTTCGCCTATATCGTTTGTCGAAAATTCATCGGTAAGCGTGCGCGAAAGATACATTGCGATTTGCCTCGGGAACGCCACGGCGTCGGTTCTGCGCTTGGAACGCATATCCCTTAAGTCTATATTAAAATCCTCGGCTACGACTTTTTGTATTTGTTCCATTGTTATGCGCGCGCTGTCATCGGAAGGTTTTACTATATCTTTTAATATTTTCTGGACGGAATCGACCGTCAAAGGCGTTCCCGTAAAAGCCGAAAAAGCCGCGATTCTTAAAAGGGAGCCTTCAAGTTCTCTTATGTTAGACTTGATATGCGTTGCGATATATAAAATAACGTCGTCCGGAACGTACAATTTTTCATCTTCCGCTTTTTTGCGAAGTATCGCTATTCTTGTTTCCAGATCCGGAGATTGAATGTCCGCGGTTACACCCCACTCAAAACGCGAAATGAGCCTTTCTTCGATTCTTTCAAGTTCTTTAGGCGGGCGGTCCGAAGACACTACTATTTGTTTTCCCGAAGTATGCAGCGCGTTAAACATATTGTGGAACTCTTCCTGAGAACTTTCCTTACCGCCTAAAAATTGTATATCGTCAATTAAAAGACAGTCGAGGCTTCTGTATTTGTTTTTAAAAGCGGGCATTTTGTCGAAACGCACGAAATCTATAAACTCTGAAGTGAATTTTTCGGTTGTCGTGTATAAAACCCTCAAAGATGGGTTGGACTGTTTTATATAATTTCCTATGGCGTGAAGCAAATGGGTTTTCCCGAGGCCCACTCCTCCGTAAATAAAAAGCGGATTAAACTGTTTGCCCGGACTTTTTGCCACGGCTTCCGCGCAAGCGTGGGCAAACCTGTTTGACGAGCCGACTACAAAACGGTCAAAAACATATTTAGGGTTTATCTGGTCTTTTTGGACGCTTTGCGTCTGCGGGACGTCCGCGGGCGCGGGCGTGCTTTCAACCTGCGCGATTATCGACGTTAAATCTGTTTGCGGTTTTAATTCAAGGTTTGTCTGCCGTCCTAAAACGTTAGTTAAAAACTGCTCTATATTTTTTTGATGATGGCTTTCTATCCATTGCGAAAAATAAATATTCGGCACCGCTATCGTAAAAATATTATTTTCCAAATTTAAAGGTTTTAAAGGAGCAATCCATAAATTATAAGTCTCCTGAGAAACGGATAAATTGATGTTATCCACAACTTTTTGCCACAGTTCGGTAATTGAAACATTCATATAGTCCCCAAGTTATCCACAACTGTGGATATAGTTATTAACAAGCTAAAATGTGATTGAAAAATGAAAGATTTTTAACAAATAAAATTGTATATTTTTTGGCGGAATTTGTCAAGAGGGTTCTTTAGTTTTGTTTATTCAAGTGCCGAGCGCATTCATTAGAAATTTTAAAACAATAGTGGATAACATATTTTAAGGGTACCGCTTAGAACAGTCCTAAATTGGTATTTAAAAATTGCTAATTCATAAAATGCGTCAATGCACTTTCCATAAACAAACCAGGGTATTTAAAAACAATGACAAAGGCGCAATTACCAGCCTGCTGCAAGCAAAACCGTATACTTAACAACAAAGGCATTAAAATATGATGGTTGACTTTTTCGGGAAATTTGTTAAAATAAAAAATAGTTAGATATTTTTCATATTCCAATAATGGTGCATTGGAATCAAAAATATCAATAATATAAAGAGGGGTATTTTATGAAAAAGCTAGCGTTGTTAATATGCGGTATATTTGTTTTCGCTCAACTTTCTTTTGCGCAAAGCACAGAAGCCCAGATGGATAAGGAAGTAGAACAGCAGGCAGACATAGCCGTAAAGGCAGACCTTGACGCCATGACTGCGGCTGACGCAAATACGCAGGCTGATGTAAAGAAAGATTCAGATAAGAAGAAAGGAAAAGAGAAGAAAGCTAAAAAAGAAAAAAAAGCTAAGAAAGATAAAAAATCAAAAAACACAGAAAAGCAGATGGACAAGGAAGTAGAAAAGCAGACAGATGAGGCCGTAAAGGCAGACTCTGACGCTACGGCTGCAACTGATCAGGAATAAAACGAAGATTCGGACAAAAAGAAAGTAAAAGATAAAAAATCTAAATAACAATAACTCTTAAAATTTCGCACCATTAAAACAGAAACGGCAATTTTAATAAATTTTGCCGTTTCTGTCTTTTTTAATAGACAATTCTTTTGCAATATTAATTTTATTTAAGAAGTCTCAAAGCATTTGTTAAATTTAAAAAGTCCGTTAAAGAAATTCTGTCAGGCCGGAGCATAGGGTCTATTTGGCAGGTATTTAATAAGCCGGACGCTTGGGTTTTGTCCAGTTTTGAAAAAGAACTTAGAGAATTCAGAATGGTTTTTCTGCGCTGGCTAAAAGCGTGTTTAATAAAATCGAAAAGTATTTTATCGGGTACGGTCGAATGCTTATTTGTCAGTTTTATAACGGACGAAACTACTTTCGGCGCAGGATTAAAACATTTTGGCGAAACGTCAAATAAGATTTTACAATCGGCGTAATATTGCGTGAAAATTGAAATGTAGCCATAGTCTTTGTCACCGGGTTTTGCGGCAAGCCTTTGAATAACTTCTTTTTGAAGCATAAGGACGCAAAGTGTCCAGTTATCAAGAGGAAGTATCTTTTGAATGATTGCAGTGCCGACATTGTAGGGGAGATTGGAAATAACTTTAAACGGCAAAGTTGAAAGTGAAAAGTGAGAAGTGGAAAGTTTCAAAAAATCTTCGGTTATAACCTCTGCATTATTAATGTTGTGGAAAGAAAAATAATATCTCTGCTGCTGTGCTAAAACAGAATCTATTTCTACGGCGGTTAAATGTTTAACCTGCGGCTGTATAAGTTTTGTTAAAACGCCTTTTCCCGGGCCGATTTCAAGGACATTGTCCTCATTAGTCAGATCGGCGGCTTTAACTATATTGTTCGCTATATTATTGTCTATAAGAAAATTCTGACCGTGTTTTTGTCTCATACTTACTTCCCTATGCAAAATGTCGAGAAAATTGTGTCGAGTATATCGTGCGGAGTAGTTATTCCTAAAATGTTTTCGTAGGCAGACAGGGCATTGCGGAGCTCAAACGCGGAAATTTCGTCTGCGTCTTGTAATGCGTATTGTTCTTTTGCTTTTTCCAAGGCCCCTTGCGCCTTTTTGAGTAAGTCAAAATGACGGGAAGTTATCATTAGATAATCGTTTGTTTCGGAAATGCCTGCTATTTTGGCGATGGCGTCCAAGAGTTCGGGGATGCCTGAACCGGTTTTTGATGAAACGTTTAACGACAGGGATGAAGCAGGAAGGATGAGTGAGGAGGTGTCGTTGCTGTTACTTCCTCCCTTCTCTCTTCTCCCTTCTCTTTGTTGTAATAAGTCTGATTTATTTAAGACTTCTATTATCGGAATACCAAGCTTTGATTGTTTTATGAAATCCGCGATTTCTTTGTCGTTTTTATCTAACGGCCGGGAGCCGTCTAATACCCAAATTATCAAATCGGCTTTTTGGGCGGCTTCTTTGGAACGTTCCTGCCCTAAAAGTTCTATGGAATTTTCAGAATGCGTTCTTATTCCCGCAGTATCTATTATTGTCAGCGGTATGCCGCGGCAGTCTATGATTTCTTCTATAGTGTCGGTTGTGGTGCCTGCGATTTCCGTGACAATAGCCCGGTTTTTTCCCAAGATTGAATTAAGAAGCGAAGATTTCCCCGCGTTAGGTTTTCCGATAATTGCAACCTTTAATCCTTTTTGCAGGCATTCGCTTGTTTTATAAGAATCCATTAATTTTTGATTTTGTTCTGTTAAATTGCCAAGGCGCAAGCCTTTTTCTTCTCGCGATAAAAACATTATGTCTTCTTCGGGATGATCCAGCGACACTTCCATAAAAGCAAGCAAATTAATAAGAGTATCTTTGATACCTTTGATTTTGTTTGAGAATTCGCCGCTGACATTATTTAATGCGGCTTTTGCCGCGGCCGCGGTTTTGCTTGAAATTAAAGCGCAGACAGCTTCGGCCTGAGCCAAATCTTTTTTGCCGTTTATAAAAGCTCTGTAAGTAAACTCGCCGGCTTCTGCCGGGCGCGCGCCGTTTTTATAAAGGAGATCCAAGATCTCTTTTATTATGACAGGATTTCCGTGGCAGGAAATTTCTGCTAAATCTTCGCCGGTATAAGTGTCGGGTGCTTTAAAAAAGGTACAAAGGACTTCGTCCTTTTTTTCAATTCCGTCAACAATATAGCCGTATTTTATTTGTTGATTTGCAGGAGATTTTGTTTTAAAAATTTTATCTATAATTTCGAAGCTTTGCTTCCCGGAGAGGCGGATAACCGCGATCGCGGATTTGCCTGCGGCGGTAGATAAAGCGGCAATGGTATCTTCGGTTGAATAGTTCATGATTTCATTTTACGTTTTGTTGTTTACGCGGATTGTTTCGCGGGTTTTACGCCTACTTTTCTTAACGCGCCTTCGCCTTCGGAAAAGGATTCTATTTTTGGGTTGTCTTTAAGATAAACGTGAATTATTTTTCTTTCTTTTGCGTTCATAGGCTCAAAACGGTAAATTTTTCCCGTACGGTTGACGTAATCTACGGCCTTATCCGCTAAAAGTTTTAATTTGTTAATTTGTTTTGCCCTGTAATTTTCGCAGTCGATATTTACTTTTACTTTAGAATGAAAATTCTCGTTTACAAGAATTTGGGATATATATTCCAAAGCGTCCAGAGTCTGCCCGTTTTTTCCGATGACAAGACTGCCGTTGTCCGCGAAAATCTGCGATTTTACGGTTTTATCTTCGTAAGATGAGTTTATGTTTTTAAGCCCCATTCCCATTCTATTCAAAATATCCGTCAAAACCGTTTCGGTTTTCACGCAAAGTTTTTTTATATCGTCTTCGCTTTCGCCGGAAGATATAAGATTCGAACATTTTGAAGAATCCGCCGAAATCAGGACTGTCGCTGGTTTTGAGCCCATGAGCCCGAACAAACCGGTTGACCCTTCGTCGAGAATTTTAATTTCAGCGTCTTTTCTTTCACAGCCCAGATGCAGAATTCCTTTGTTTATGGCTTCTTCTATGGTTTTTCCTTTAATTTCTATTTCAGGCACTTTAAACTCCAGTTTACAAATAACAATTTACAATTAATAATTATCAAATATATTATTGCGGCGGAGTTTATCCTCGAATGTTTTAGTCGGGGACCTCTCCAAAATTGTTAATTGTACTTTGTTAATTTTTAATTGTCGTTGTAGTTCTTTTCATAATATAGTATTGCAAAATCATCGAGCATACGCTGTTTGTAAGCCAATAGAGGACAAGCCCTGACGGGAAAGTCCAAAACATAAACGTAAAAATTACGGGCATCATATACATTAATCTTCTTTGCATAGGGTCTGAAGTTACCGCGGTCATTTTTTGCTGGAAGAACATTCCTATACCCATTATCAAAGGCAGCAGATTTAAATTTATCATTCCAAGATTCATAAACCGGTCGGGCGCGGACAAATCCGTTACCCACAGAATCCAGCCTTCATTTCTGAGCTCATACGAGTTCCTGAGCATTGAAAAGAACGCCCAAAAAATAGGCAGCTGCAAAAGCATGGGCAGACACCCGCCCAAAGGATTTACTTTTTGCGTTTTGTAAACGTTTAACATTTCCGCCTGCAATCTTTTCGGGTCGTTTTTAAATTTATCCTGTATTTCTTTTATCATAGGCTGTATGCGTTTCATAGCGGCGGCGGATTTAAGGCTTTTTAAGGTTAGAGGCAACACTATAATCTGAATTACCAGAGTAAGCATTATTATAGCCCAGCCGTAATTATTGGTAATTTTATGAAAATACGTTAAAATCGAAAGCGCCCATTTTCCTAAAAAGCCGAAAACGCTGAAATCTACGGATGCTTCGAGTCCCAAATTAAATGTTTTTAGATAAGTGTACCATTTAGGTCCTATATAAAAATCTGCGGAATACTCTTTTGATTCAACATCTTTGGGAGGATTTGCGGTTAAAGTTAGCGAGAAAGGATGTTTTTTGTCCTGGCGCGACGGTATAATCTGGTCAAAATCAATTGATCTTTCGGGTATAAACGCGACAAGAAAATATCTGTTGTCTATAGCCGCCCATCTGAAAAGGCTTGCGAGTTCAGACTCTTTTTTGAGTTTTTTCAGCTTTCCGGGTTTAGACGCGGTAAAAGCTATGACTCTTGTAACGGACGCATTTTCTTTCATTTCTTTTTCGTCAGTGCCAAGCCCCGGTCCCCAATCCAGCTGTATGCCCGGAAGCTGCGCGATATCTTTTGTTTTTGAAAGTTTTATGTTAAGGTTGTGCATATAGGAATTTTGCGACAGGGAGTAAGTTTTTATTATTTTCCAGCCTTGCGCGGAAACATGTTCAAAAACTATTTTTTCATTGGATTTTGAAACAATTTTGTAGTTTGAGCCGGGGAAATTTGCCATCATGGGAGCAGCTCCCGGTAAAACCAAATCCACCCAATTGCCGCTTTTTTCTTTAATAGACCAGTTGATTACGGACGCGCCCCTGTTTGAGAACAAAGCTCTGTATTTGTCAGTTTCGATTTCTATTGTTTCTTCGGAAATAAAGCTGCCGTCAGCTTCTTTTATTTGCACGGAGGATTCTTCCGGGGATTGCGTAACGGATTCTGCTTTGGATTGGTCCTGCTGTGTTTGGACTGCCTGATTTTGTCCGGTTTGGGTTTGATTAGGCTGCTGCGGAGGAAAAAAATAGTAATATCCAA
Organism: Candidatus Endomicrobium embiratermitis; assembly: GCA_009781315.1. Lineage (GTDB taxonomy): Bacteria > Elusimicrobiota > Endomicrobiia > Endomicrobiales > Endomicrobiaceae > Endomicrobium > Endomicrobium embiratermitis. The sequence continues at coordinate 28,741 of WQYI01000011.1, forward strand.
ACAACGTTATTGCTGAAAAAAGCACAAATAATACTGAATTTTTGTTCATTGAAAATCCCTTTTTAAAGACAAAGTGAAAATTTTAAAAGTGCAAAGTACAAATATTGTGTTTTCGCTTTGCGAAAACCTATAAATCTGTTTCGGCATTGCCGAAACTCATTAATTCCACTTTCAACTTTTCACTTTCCACTCTTTTTTATATTCCGGTACCGGGTCTATGCCGCCGTCGCAAAAAGGATGACAGCGTAAAATTCGTTTAAACGCGAAGAACGAACCTTTAAAAAAACCATGAATTTCTATAGCCTGATAAGCATAAACGGAACAACTCGGGGTAAATCTGCATCTCGGAGGAAAAGTTGAAGTTATTGCCTGATAACATCTTATCAAAAAAAGCGCGATGCTTTTCATAATTACAAAGTTCCCGTATTTTTCGTTTTGTCTTTATAAAGTCCCGCACTTTCAAGAAGCTCTAAAACTGTTTTTTTCAGAATATTATAATCCAGCGATGCGGTTTCGGGTTTGGAAATAAAAACCAAGTCCAAGCCGGGTTCCAGCAAATGCTTATGAGTTCTGAATATTTCCCGTAATCTTCTTTTTGTTCTGTTTCTTACGGCCGCGATCCCGACTTTACGGGAAGTTACAAGTCCTAATCTTCTTAAATAAAGCCCGTCATTTTTATATGCAAGAATTTTTATCTTTCTGTTTTCGAGCCTGCACCCGGATTTAAAAACTTTTTTAAAGTCTTTCTGTAAATGAAGTCTTTCGCGATAAGAAAAAGAAAACTGTTTCATTTTAGAAGATGAGAGGCTGAGAAGTTAAGATGTTGGGAGGAGCTGTGTCCGTTCAAGTCGTTGATGTTGCTCATCCTCTCAACCTCCCATCTTCCCAACGTCTGCCTTTTACGCGCTTATCGTTTTACGGCCTTTTCTTCTGCGGGCGTTCAACACTTTTCTGCCGCCGGGAGTCGCCATTCTTGCCATAAAACCGATTTTCTTTTTTCTTCTGTCTTTGTTTGGTTGAAACGTTCTTCTCATTGTTTTTGAATCCTTTTTTAAGCTAAGTTTTGAGGCTTTGCCCGAGGCAATGCCTCTTTGAATATTTACAAATACTTTGGTATTATATCTAAATTGCAGATTGACTGTCAAACAAGAAGGCAATTAGTAGTTAGTAGTGAATAATTAATGAAAAGGATTTTTATGAAAAAACTTTTGTGTGTATTCTTATTTACTGTATTTGCCGTAATGCCGCTTTTAGCGGAAACGAAACTGACTTTTGACGCTCTTGCGCGTGCGCGTTATGAGTACATGCTAAATGTTTTTGACGCGGGTTTGAGCGGCAAAGACGAAAAAAGTTATTTCAGGTTTAAGTTTCTCGCGGGGATTTCTGCAGATTTTGACGGATGGGCGTCGGCTTGTGCCAGAATTGGAACTGAAAGCCGCTCTTATGTGTATAATGGAGAAGGGAACGGAATAAACGGTAACGGGAGAATTGGCAATGCCCAATACAATATCAATGAATTTTTTATAGATAATTTGTATGTAAAAATCCCTTATATTCTTGACGTTGTAGAATTAAAAGCCGGAAGAATGGATTTACCCATAAGCGAATACGGCGAAGGCTTTTTGATAGCCGACGGAACTCCTTTGGACGGTTCAAGAACATGGTATTTTAATGCGGTTAAAGCCAAATTTCTTTTGGGAGAAAATAAGAAAAGCAGCGTAGAACTTATAGGAATATACAATCCGCGCGTTGATGACGTTTTGCCTGTTGCCAACGAAAACACGCCGCCTACGGCTTTAAACGATTCTAACGAAAGCGCTTTCATAGTTTACGGAAGAACCGGCGATAAAGACTCTTTATATTTTGAGCCTTATTATATGTATAAACATGAGGATGCTTCCCAGGCCGGCCGGCTGGAAAATGATGTTAACACATTCGGTTCTTATGTAAAGTACAAAATAAACGACGAAATCACTTTACGCGCCCAGGGGGCGATGCAGATAAATAATTGCGACAGCGAAATAAATACCGCTTTCGGCGGATATGTTTTTGCAGACATGCCGTTTGCGGGTATTATTAATCCGTTTTCAATAGGATATGCTTATCTTTCGGGCAATGATCCTAATACGTCGGGAACGCAGGGGTGGAATCCGTTATTTTCCCGTTATCCGTGGATGTCGGAAGCGGTATGTTATTTATTCAAATACGAGTCAGGCCTTGCGTATTGGACAAACATACAACTGTATAAAGCGGATTTAAATCTTTCAATCAGCAAAGAATTAAAAATCTTTTTATCCGGCGCTTTGCTTTACGCAAACGAAAGCGACTTTGGCGTTGCGGATATGTTCGGGGAAGGCAAAAACAGAGGAACTCTGGGCATAGCAAAAGTTTCATACGCTTTTTCAAAAAACGTCAACACATTTGCTTTGTGTGAATATTTTAAACCCGGCGACTTTTATTTCAGCGGTGCAAAAGACTCGATTTTTGTGAGACTGGAATTGGCTGCAAAGTTGTAATAGTATTTCTTGAAAATCCTCATCATTGTCACCCTGAGCGAAGCGAACGGGTCTGCCGTTAAAAGGCAGATGTTTCGGCTTCGGGACTATGTCCCTTCGCTCAACATGGCGGCTTAATATCCGGCAGGAGAGACAGCGTGAAAAAGGCATTGTTTTTATTTGCAGCAGTTTTTATTTTCGCAAGTTTTATATCTTGCGATAACAATATTTCTTATCCGGTGAACCGCGTTGAGATACAAAATGAGGCAGGGCAAAAATTAACCGGAATTGTAAATATTCCGGTCGCTTCAAATTATAAGCTAATAGCGGCATTTTTTAATTCTAAAAATGAACCTCTGCCGGTTTCGAATCCTGAAAATATTGTATGGACTATGAGCAACGGCCAAAATTCGTGGTTTGAGCCGACAAATACAGGTTATGAAGTTTTTTTCAATCCTCCGTTGTCCGCTGCCGGATATTCATATAATATGACCGTTTTTTACAACGGGATTTTTTATACGGCATATTTTGATTTGAAAGCAAGTTAAAAAAATTACAAAAATAAAAATAGAGTGGAGTTGAAATGAAAACAACGTTATTATTATCAGGCGATGAAGCAATAGCGCGCGGCGCGTACGAGGCGGGGCTAAAATCCGCGGCTGCTTATCCGGGAACGCCCTCAACGGAAATTCTGGAATATCTGGCTGCGTTTCCGGAAGTTGACGCGAAATGGTCTGTCAATGAAAAAACCGCTTACGAAGTTGCTTTAGGGGCTTCAATTGCCGGCGTGAGAAGCATGTATTCGTCAAAACATGTCGGGTTAAACGTGGCGATGGATCCTTTGATGACATCCGCTTATACGGGCGTTAACGGCGGTTTTGTGGTTGTGGTTGCCGACGACCCGCAAATGGCGTCGTCCCAAAACGAGCAGGATACAAGGCTTATCGCGAAGTTTTCAAAGCTTCCGATGCTTGAGCCTGCAAGCCCGAGAGAAGCGTATGAAATGGCAAAAATTGCTTTTGATATAAGCGAGAAATTTGACGCTCCGGTAATAATCCGCATTACTACGCGCGTAGCTCATACGAAAGAAGACGTGGAAATCGGCGAGAGAAACGAAGTTCCCGACAAACCGTTTGTTCCTAATGCCGCGAAATACGTTATGGTTCCGGGATTTGCTTATAAAAAACATATAGCGCTTGAAGCAAAACTTTTAGAGATGGCTCGTTATTCGGACGAAAGTCCGTTGAACTCTATTGAGATGAACGGCAAATCCATAGGTATTATTGCCGACGGCGTTTCTTATCTTTACGCAAAAGAAGCGTTTCCGAACGCTTCAATTTTAAAGATAGGCTTTGCCTATCCTTTCCCCGACGAAAAAATTAAAAAATTCGCGAAAGAGGTCAAAGACCTTTATGTAATAGAAGAACTTGAACCGTTCATTGAAGAGCATGTTAAACAGTTGGGCATACCCGTAAAAGCTAAAGATATTTCTTACAGAATAGGGGAATTGAATCCGACATTGGTAAAAGAAATAATCGAAAATAAGAAAAAGATTGAAAAACCTTCTACGGCAAGAAAACCCGTTTTGTGTCCGGGCTGTCCGCATCGCGCCGTATTTTACGCTTTAAAAAAGCTGAAAGCCATAGTTTCAGGCGATATAGGCTGCTACACATTAGGGGCGTTGAAGCCGTTGGAAACGCTGCACACGACCGTGTGTATGGGCGCGAGCGTCACAATGTTTGAAAGTATGTCAAAAATTTTGGGACATAACAAAGTCGTAGGTATTATCGGCGATTCGACTTTTGTACATTCGGGAATAGAAGGTTTAGTTGACGCGGCGTATAACGGAGCCAAAGGGCTTATCATAATTTTGGATAACGCGACCACGGCAATGACAGGCAGCCAGCCTAACCCGTCGACAGGCGTAAACGCCAAAGGCGAAAAAACCAAGAAACTGATACTCGAAGACATTTGCAAAGCGTCGGGCGCGGATATTGTTGAAACAATAGACGCTTTCGCGGATAATTTGCAGGATAAAATTAAAGAATTAATGAATAAAGACGCTTTGTCGGTTTTAATAGTAAGGTATCCGTGCAGAATAATTTATAAGCAAAAAGATCCGGTACCGGTTTTTGAAAGTTCGAATTGCAAGAAATGCGGAGCATGCCTTACGGTAGACTGCCCCGCGATTCATAAAGATGAAAACGGCAATATAGTTTTGGAAGAATATTTATGCGTCGGCTGCAACGTGTGCGTAAGCGCCTGCAAATTCGGAGCGTTGAAGCGGAAAGAATAAATAAAAAGGGATAAATATGCAATTAAATTATTCAAGTTTTCTAAGAAGGTATTTCGCGTTTTTGATAGATAGTATTGTTTTTTACTTGGCTTTAGTGTTGATAGCGTTGTCCGCAGTTTCTTTAATCCCGGGAAGTTTTATTAAAACGATAACGGAAATAATCTCGCCTTTCTCTTATTTTTCATTATCGACTTTTTCAAGTTTAACTTTATTTATAATTATCCAGACTCTGTCGGTTTTGGTTATATATTGGTTATATTTTGCGCTTTTTGAAAGTTCAAAATATCAGGCAACTCCGGGAAAGCTTCTTCTGGGAATTAAAATTGTAAATAAAGACGGCAACAGATTAAATTTTAACCAGGCTGTCGTCCGTTCCTTTATAAAAGCTTTAACCGTCGTTACGTTAAAAACCTTATTTGTTGTATGCCTGTTTACAAAAAACAAACAGAATCTTCACGATTTCGCGGGTAAAACTTACGTGATATATAAAAATTCTGAAAAAAATTCAGGCGATAGCGACAAAGTTATAAAAGTTTTTGTAATAATTATTTTGGCTATACAACTGATATATATTTCGGCCGGACTAATGCTGTTTAAAAAAATGGGTGTTTCCTGGAATGATATTATGGTTTTATCCTTCGACAAAAGCGGAGAAAATTTAGATTGGCAAAATATACAATTGCCCGACGCTAAGCTTTCTCTCATGTCTCCCGTAAATTTTACAAGAGACGATAAAGAAAAATATTGGATTGATAATATAGCAATATCGGAAGCGGTATGTTATGAATCAAATTTTTCGGTATTGTTTCAGATGGATATTCAATATGTAAATTTTCTTGTCGATATTACGCCTGAGGAAGTAATAAACTGGTTTATAGATAAAAATGCCTATAAGTATATGAACGCAAAACTGAAAATAACTGAAATTGAAGTTGACGGAATAAAAGCGCTGGAAGCGGTAGGCGAAAGATTTAATATTGTTCAATATCGCATTGTTGTAATTCCCGAGACAAAAAATTCGTTTTGGATTATCAACGACAGAACCTCTTCGAGATCAAGAAAAGACAGCGAACAAATAATTCAAAAAGTAATAGATTCGATAAAAATAAACAATAATGAGGTTGAAAAATGATTTATTCGGGTTTTTGGAAGAGATGCCTTGCTTTGATATTAGATTTGCTTATTATTTGCATACTTTTGACGATAGCCGGGTTATTGATACAGGCATTATTTTTTAAAGGACGCTTTTATAGCGGAGGAATGGTTTCTTCTCTTTATGTTTTCATATTTATAATAGTTTATTTTGCATTGTTTGAAATGTCTTTATTGCAGGCTACTCCGGGCAAACTTGTCGCGGGAATTAAAATCGCGGGTTTTGAAGGAGAAAAACTTTCGCTCGGCAAATCTTTTATACGTTCTTTTATAAAGACTATTATTATTATTCCGTTTTTTGCGTATATGTTTACTACTTTTTCATTAATTACAAAGTTATTGTCAATCAGTTTTTTAGGTATCGGCTTATCTATTTTATCCATTCTGTGGCCGGTTACTTTTTTAATGCTAGTATGCCTTTTTACAAAACATAAACAAAATCTTTACGATTTGGCCGCGAACAGCATTGTTATATATAAAGAAATTTACAATGAAACGCATTTTGATGCCGATGATACTGCTGCAGCAAAAGCTTTTGAAGAATTTAAGAATCAAAAAGCTGCTTTGCATCCCGCTTTAATGATTCTTGTGATTTTATTTTTGACAGCCCTTCCGGTAATACCTTTGGTAAGCCTGTTTGTAAACAAGCCTGCTCTTCAAGATATTCAAGACTTAAGAGACAAACTGCCGCCCATGCCGAAATATGAATGGAAACAGCATAATCTTAACGATATCGGTTTAACAATAACGGCTCCCGGAGATTTTAAATTTATACGCAAGGGCGTATATCACGCATATACAAATGCAGAGAGCGTAGAGGTATATTACGAAGTTTACGATGATGAAAAACTAAAAGAACAATATATTGATTCTGTTAAAAAACGGCTTATTGAGCGTATTTTACATTTGTACCGCAGACAATTGCGCAATATGAAAATAACAGAAAATAAAAAAGATATAGAGATATCAGGTTTAAAAGGAACAGAAACCGTTTTAAAAGCCGAACGGACGGGCGATTTCTACAATTTTGACGCGAGCTTTGTCGTTATTAATAAAAATGAACGGGAAATTTATTTAATTTACGCAATATCCCGCGAAAACAGCTTAGGTAGGAATATAGTTGATAAAATAATTTCGTCCGTGGAAATAACGGAAATAACAAATCAAAATAATGAACAATATAACAAGGAAGTCGAGAAAATCGCAAAAGAAATAACTCCCGGGCGGGAAGGCGAGTTTATAGATAAGGCCAATAATTTGTCCAGGTCCGGAAATGATAAGGAAGCGTTGAAATATTATGACGCCGTTGTTAAGGTAAACCCAAACAATTCAAGAGTATATTACAACAGATCTGCTGCAAAAATCGGGCTTAAGGATTATAGGGGAGCGGTTGAGGATGCCTCGGCTTCTATAAAAATCAGTCCTACAAGTTATGCTTATCAGAACAGAATTACCGCAAACCAAAGGCTTGAAGAATGGCAAAACGCTTTAGACGATATTAATATTTATATAAATAACAATTGGCCTAATAAAGAAGATTTTTACTATCAAAAAGGCCGTTGTCTTATGAAGCTTGGCCATTACGAAGAAGCCGTTAAGCTATTTGACGAATATGAACAGGCAGTTTCGCAGAGATATAAGAAGGACCTTTATAGAAACCGCGCATATTGCTATGACCGGCTAGGAGATACTAAAAAAGCTGACATTGATTATGGGAAAGCGAAAATGGAAAAAGAATAAAAAGGAAAAGAAAAATGGAAAACAAGACCACTAATATTTTGTTTTGCGGAACGGGCGGTCAGGGAGTTTTGACGGCGTCGGAAATAGCGGCTCTTGCCGCGATGTATGACGGGCATCATACGAAAAAATCCGAAGTTCACGGAATGGCGCAGCGGGGAGGTTCTGTTGAATCCCACGTTCGTTTCGGCGGTAAAATTGCTTCTCCGTTAATAGAAGCAGGACAAGCGGATTTTTTAGTGCCGTTTTATAAAGACGAACATGACAGGCTTATTTCGTATCTTTCCAAAGACGGAAAAGATTTAATTGCGGATTTGGAAGCGGCTCATTCTGCTTGCGAAAATAAAAAGTTTGTAAATACTTATATGCTAGGCAGACTTTCAAAATATTTGAATTTATCAAAAGAAAGCTGGCTTAAAGCTTTGGAAGTCGGCTTTAAGGGACGTTTTGTAGAAGAAAACCGAAAAGTTTTCTTAGAAGCTGCAGAGCGCGATTGAAGAAAGGGGCGTCTGATGAAAAAGATGGTTTTGTTTTTTATTATTTTGGAGATTTTGCTTATTGGTTTGTTGGTTTTGCTTTTGTATTCTCAGGTAACAAAGCATTTTTTCAACATTGTGTTGAATAAAACGGAAACAACGCAAAGTGCTTCAGAAGGTTCGTTTTTAAAAACCATTAAGAATTATTTTGAGGAAATACAACAAAACAGAAATACGCGGAAAAAAGCCTCCGCGAAAATAAATTATCAACGCGTGGAGAGAGAATTGCAGCAATTTATCTTGAAGCTCAAAGAGATACTGCCTTACCATGCGTATAAGAAGCTTCTTGATGAGACGGACAATTTTCGCGATAAAGATAAAATGTATTCTTATCTGATAGAACTTTCCCGCGAGCACAATGTGGATTTAAGCATAAACTTTCCCGAATTAAACAAACTCCTTAAACAAATTGAATCTGAGCAAAATCCGGCTGAGATAGACGAACGATATAACAAAGAAGTTGAGGAAATGTCAAAAGAAATAACGCCGGGCAGAGAAGACGAGTTTATTGAAAAAGCGCTTGTGGAAATGCGCGCGAGAAATTACAGGGAAGCGCTAAAAATATATGACGCGGTAGTTAAAGCAAATCCCGATAACAAAAGAGTATGGATGAACAGAGGTACGGCTAAAAGCGGACTAAAAGATTATGACGGAGCAATAGCCGATACTACGCGCTCGATAGAAATAAATCCTACAAGATATACCGCGTATTCAAACAGAGCAATGTATTATAATGAGCGAGCGCTTAATAAACACCGTCAGGAAGATTTTTACAAAGCGCTAGACGATATAAATACATATATAGAAGCCGGCAGGTTTAACGAAAAAGACAGAAACACGGAAGTGGAAACGTATATTTTAAAAGGAGAAGTTCTTGCGCGTCTTGGACAATATAACGAAGCAATTAAAACGCTGAAATATATAGAGCCTAAATATATAAATGAAGGGCAAAAAAATGAAGAATTTTATTCATGGATCGGCTGGTCATATCAAATGTCAGGGGATGACGAAAAAGCAAAAGAATATTATGTAAAATCAGGCTCTAAATATGCGAAAGAAAGATTAAACAATCTGGAAAATAGAAAAACGCCGGATAAAAACAATAAAATGTTCTCCGATTGCGCTGAAAATTTAGGCGAAAATTTTAAACAATCCGGCGAATATAAAGAACGCGCGTCGATTGCCGAGCAATTAAAAAAATCTTCCAATTATTTTGAGGAAGTGCAGGGATATCTTGTTCAGTCTTGGGCTGACGCTGCGGCCGGAGACTATCAAAAGGTTATAAAAGAAACGACCGAAGGGTTAAAAATTCTTGAAAGAAATAAAAATTCTGCCGTAAAAAGCAAAGGCTGGGCTGATATTAACGGGCGAAGGGAAGGCGTTGTCCGCAGCCGCGAACAGGCTGCAATGTATTTTTATTCAAGACGGGGAAACGCGAACGTTAATTTGGGAAATTCCGAGGCAGCAGCGGAAGATTTTAAAAAAATCCAAGAATTAAAAGCGCGCCGTAACGCGCGGTAATCAAACAGGCCGGAAAATTCTAATGAAAAAGATTTTATTAATTATATTGGCGATAGAACTTGTCGCGGTTTTTGTTTTTTATCATATATATTACGGAACTTTTTCGGACAATAGAACTTTCCTTCGCGCGTCCGCTAATGGGTACGGCAATACTTTTGCTCATGCGCCCGCTGACAGATATAACGATTTCTCAAAAGAAAATGAAATAGACGCAAGCGTTAATGTTACGCAAAACATTACCGAATTTAAGGTTAACGCTCCGCTTAATTTTGACCGTAAAACCAAAGCCGAGATTTACGAAATAAGAAAAAAGTTTGTTGAAAAAAGTCTTTTTAAAAATCCCGAATATAAACCGAGTGAAACCGTTTTTGGTCAAATTGTTGACGGCGAGCCTTGGATACCCCTTAAAGAAATATATTATGAAAAGAGCGAGCCGAGACAGAGCGGGCTTTCCGAAGAAAGCAGATTTATAAATAATCCGTCGGCTCTTGTTATGCTGGATGTTCCTTTTTCCGGAGTGACTTACGGAAGGCATTGGGGCGAGGATATGTACTTATTGCCCGAATCTGTTGTTTATTATAAAAAAGAAAATACCATAAAAGTGACGTATTCGCTGAAAAGGTTTTTTAACGAAATTCACCCGGGTAATAAAGATAAGTTTTTGTATTTTCTCGACGGCTTAAATGCCCGCGATTTCGGTTATCCGTGGGTGTTTGTTTATGAAAGCGGAGGGGTTACGTTTAAACATGACAATATAAAATCCGCGCCGGAGAAGTTTCGCAAATTCATACATCTTGGAATGTCCACGGGAATTCCAAGAAATAACGGTTCGCCGAGCCACAAAGAGCTTGATTTTAGAATCGATAAACTGCCTTCCCGCATATATATGAAACTTTGGCGGGAAAAGCCGTCTTCTCCTGCGGAAAAAGCTGATATTAATGTGGATTTGACGTTTTTGTAGAAGGATTACAATGAAAAAAAGTGTTTTGTTTGTTATTATTTTGGGGACTTTACTTAGTGCTTTGTTTATTTGGCTTGTGCATTCTCGGGTAAAAAAACGTTTTCCCGACATGACATTGGATAAAACTGAAACGACGCAAAATATTTCGAGCGATTCGTTTTTGAAAAACATTAAGAATTATTGGACTGAAATACAGGAAAATAAAGCAAGCATTGAGAAACGCAAGAAAGAGTGGCGTGAAGAAGCGCAAGAAATGGAAAGCGAACTGGATAGCATAGAGCTTTACGGTACAGCTTATTATTCACCTGTACGCGGCACACAAAATAGAGTAATAAGAAAGGTTAGAATAAATTTAAGCGGTTTGAGCAGAACATTGAACAGAGATAGATTTTATTCTTACCTTACAGATGTTATCCGTGAGCATAACTTGGAGTTAAACAGTTATCCAAAAATAAGCAAATTCATTGATCGATATGAAGGTAATCAAAATCTGAACAACAAAGAAGTTGATGAAACGGCAAAAGAAATTTTATAACCGGAGCATATTATGATTTTTAATGAGAAGTTTGAAACGATGAAGCTGGAAGATTTAAAAAATTTGCAGTCGGAGCGTTTGCGCTCGCTTGCGGATTATGTTTATAAAAATTCGCCTGTTTATAAAAAGAGAATAGACGAAGGAGGCTTCCCCCTTTCGGAAATAAAGACCATAGACGATATTGTAAAACTTCCGTTTACCACTAAAGACGATATGAGGGATTATTATCCGTTCGGCCTTTTTTCCATGCCTGTTGAAAAAATAGCCGAAATTCACGTTTCAAGCGGAACTACGGGAAATCCGGTGGTTTCCGGTTATTCCAAAGAAGACATTGATCTTTGGGGCGAAGCGGCCGCGCGTTCTATCGCGTGCGCGGGCGGCAAGCCCGGAGATATTATACAAATAGCTTACGGCTACGGGCTTTTTACGGGCGGGCTTGGCCTTCATTACGGGTCTTTGAAAATAGGCGCGGCAATTATGCCGATGTCGTCGGGTCAGACAAAGAGACAGATAAAGCTTATGAACGATTTCAAGCCTAAAATTTTAGCCTGCACGCCTAGTTTTGCTTTATATATGGGCGAAGAAGCGCGCGCTATGGGGTTTAAGCCGGAAGATATTTCCTGGAAAATAGGAATATTCGGAGCCGAGCCTTGGACAATCGCGCTTCGCGACGAAATAGACAAATCTTTGGGTATGCTTGCAACGGACATTTACGGACTTTCCGAAATTACAGGTCCCGGAGTAGCGCAAGAGTGTCATTTGAGAAACGGTCTGCATATATGGTCTGACATTTTTTATCCGGAAGTAATCGATCCTGTGACGAATAAACCCGTTAAAGACGGGGAAGTCGGGGAGCTTGTTATAACCACGCTTACAAGAACCGGAATGCCGTTGTTAAGATACCGCACAAGAGACCTTGTTTCTATTAATAACGGGCTTTGCCCGTGCGGAAGGACTGCGCCGCGTATTTCCAAAATTAAAGGCAGGACAGACGATATGATAATAGTGCGCGGAATAAACGTTTTCCCCACGCAAATAGAATATGCGCTTTTGCAGGTTGAAGAATCTCTGCCGAATTATCAGATTGTTGTCGACAGAGTTACTAACGGTTTGGATACTATAGAAGTTCAGGTAGAGATTGATGAGAAATTTTTCTCGGACGATATAGATAAACTTGAAGCGGTAAAAAATAAAATCAAAAAGAGCATAGAGAATACGATTCTTGTCGGAGTAAACGTAAAACTTGTCGAGCCGAAAACCATAACAAGAAGCGAAGGAAAAGCTAAAAGAGTCATTGATAACAGGAAGATATAACGTAGCGGTAAAAGGAGAAAAAATGTCATTAATTGAAAAGATTAAATCGTTATTTTGCTGTTCGGATAAGTGCGGCTGCGGATGTAAAAAGAAGAAGAATTTGAAAGAAAGCGAGATAATTTCAGGAACTGACTTAGAGGGCGACAGCAGCGTGCAGAAATTCGAAGACGACGGAGCGGAAATTAAAGGCGCGGACGCGGTTGCGGAAGAAGTTATAGAAAGGCCGATAAAAGACGGCGATTAGTAAAAGGATAATATGGATATTTTAGCGCGGGATAAGCAGGAAAAAGAAGAAGTTTTAAAATCCGAAAAATATATGCGGGTTAAAGCCCGCGCTTCACAGCTGCTTGACAGAGATATAACATTGCGTTTAATAGGTCCCGAAAACATGACAATGTACGGTAATTATAATGCGAGAACATTGCAATACCGGTCGGAAAAAGATATTAAAATTTTGGTTCCTTATAACGCTAAAACTTTGGATTTGCCGGAAGATTCTTTGCTTGCTTTTGTTTTGTCAGAGTACTTTTATCTTTACAAGGAAGAACCTTTTTTTCTTGCCGATCAGCATTCTGTTGAGCTTACCGGTAATGCGGGCGCTTTAATAAAGGCGTTAAAATCTTTTCAGGATAACTCAGACGGGCTTCATAGTGATACGGAGAGTGTATTACAACTATTAAAATCTTCGCGCAGCATTTCGTTAGACGGAGAAAAAGAATTTTTACAAGACAGAATTAATGAATTAATGAAACTTGGCTATGCTCCGCCGGAGCCGGAATCTGAAAATAACTTAGAAACTGAATTTAACGAAGAGTATTCTGAAAAGCCGGTTTATGATATTTTACCAAAACCAAAGCCAAAAATAGAAAAACCTCCGGTTTATGACATGCTTAAAGAAAGAAACAAATATGGTCTTGACCTAGGCTCTTCGAAAATGTCAGGAGATATTGTTTTTACGAAGCCCGTTATCAATTCAAGTTCTGCTCCGGTTTCTTTGTACGTTATTTTAATAATAGCAGCCGCTGCTTTGCTTTTTTGGGGAGTTAATAAAAACGTTTTTAATTTAAGCGAGCATAATATAGAGGCTGAGAATTCTATAAATGAATCTGAAGAAGCCGTAGTTAAAAATAGTGTAATTTCTACGCTTAAAAAGAGTCTGTTTTTAGGTAAATCAGATAAAAAAACCGATAAAATTGAAAAATTAGACGATGAGACGCAGCAAAATAATGAAACGGGAGAAATAGAATGAAAATTACGCAAGTGTCGGTGTTTATAGAAAATACCAAGGGGCGTCTTTTTAATTTGTGCGAGTTGCTGGGGAGAAATAATATAGATATTAAGGCTCTTACTCTTGCCGAGAGCCCTGATTTCGGAATAGTGAGATTTATTGTTGAGGATTCAGACAAGACTTTGGATATTGTCCGCAAAAACGGCTATATTGCTTCAATTGCGCATATTGTTGCCGTTGAAGTAAGCGACACGCCCGGCGGCCTTGCCGCGGTTTTAAAAGTTCTTTCCGATAATGATATAGACATAAAATATATGTACGGTTTCGTTGAAAAAGCGTCCGATAAGGCTTTGATGGTTTTTAAATTCGCCGATATAGATAAAGCCATAGGCATTTTACAAAATAATAAAGTCCCCATAGTTTCAAAAGAGACGATTTTCAAAGGCAATTAACAATTAGGAATAAATAATCACAAACCTCTGCCCCGCAGTAAGCCTGCGGGGCAGAGGTTTTTATAAAAGGCAAGTTAAAAAAGCGATGACGTATTACGATTCGCTTTTTTTATTTTTTAAATATTTATTAAGCACTTTCATTATGTCTTTAATGTCTATAGGTTTTGAAATATGGGCGTCCATTCCGCTTTGCAGGGCTTTGTCTATATCTTCCTGATAGGCATTTGCCGTCATTGCCACTATAGGCACGGTTTTTGCGTCTTTGCGGTTAAGCGCCCGTATTTGCTTTGTTGCTTCGTGGCCGTCCAGTGTCGGCATTTGCACGTCCATAAAAATTAAATCATAATAATCTTCAGGCGAGTCTTCAAACTTTTTTAAGGCGATTGCGCCGTCGTCAGCTTCTTCAGTTTTAACGTTTGTGGCGGAAAGGAATTCATTTAAAATTAGCCTGTTAATCACGATATCTTCAACTATGAGTATTCTCTTGCCGGATAAATCCATGTTACCGGGCTGATTATTATCCGCGTATTCGTCCTGCCGGACTTCAGTGTCTTTTATAAAATCAATAACAAAATTGAATTGCGAACCTTTGCCGGGAGCGCTCTCCACCGTAATGACGCTGCCCATCATTTGGATAAGATTTTGGCTTATGGCCAAGCCTAAGCCCGTGCCGCCGAAGCGCGACGATATTGTGCTGTCTGTTTGCTCAAAGACTGTAAATAATTTGGATACCTGTTCGCGGCCCATGCCTATGCCGTTGTCTTTGACCATAAAGTTAATTTTTATTGATTTTTCGGTTTCTTCCGCAATATTTAAAATGTATGATACTTCGCCGCCTACATCCGTAAATTTTATGGCATTTCCCAAAAGATTTACTAAAACCTGATTAAGTCTTAATTTATCGCCGATTACGTTGACTTTTGAAAACGTATCGGCGTTGGTTATAAGCTTAATATTTTTTTCCAGGCATCTTTGCTTTATAATAGTTGAAATTTCCGAAAAAGCCGCTGCAATGTTAAAAGGCGATATAAGTATTTCAAGCCTGCCGGCTTCTATTTTTGACATGTCAAGTATCTTGTTAAGCAGTCCCAGAAGGTGATGCGAAGCTAAAAGAGACTCGTTTATTGAATTGACGGCCTTTTCTTTATTGTCAATGTTATTTTTTGCTATGTTTGACATGCCTATAATCGCGTTTAGCGGAGTGCGTATTTCATGGCTCATCCTTGCCAAAAATTCGCCCTTTGCTTTTGTGGCGACCATAGCGGCTTCTTCGGTGGCTTTGCGTTCGGTTATGTCGCGGGCTATGCCGACGATGCCTACCGGTTTGCCGTTGAGTATCAGCGGAGCCCGTATAATTTCAAATAATTTTTTCTTGCCGTTCGGGAATACCAGACTTTCCTCGCTTGTTGCTATTTTTCCCGAAGTCATAACACGTTTGTCGGTTTCTATAAAAACCTTGGCCCTTTCTTTATTTTGCTTAAAAACTTCCTGAGCGGTTTTGCCTATCAGCTCGCTTTCTTTTATTCCAGATAATTCTTCAAAACTGGAATTACAGCCGGTATATATGCCGTTGATGTTTTTATAAAAAACCATATCGGGGATAGAGCCTAATATTGAAGAAAGCAGCGAAGTTTTCATTTCCAGCTGAGCTGTTCTCGCGCGCACGGTCAACGCCAGGTTTTTGCTTAATTTTATGTTTTTTATCAGCAAAATATAAATTATAACCAGTACCGAAGACACGATACAAAATATTATGAGAAGATAGCGTCGCTGGCTTTTCAGTATTTTTGAGGAATAGTCGAATACTTTGCTTTTCCATCGCTTTGAAATAGATTCATAATTGGTGTGAGGAAGCGATTTGTCTATAATAGAGCGCAGCAAGACTTGCTCTATGTTAAATCCGAAACGCGAGTTTATCCTGTAATCAAAAAGAAAATTTATTTTAAAAGAAGAATCTTCGTAATAATTTGACTGGCTTAACAGCGCATTTTCGGTTGCCATAAGAAAATCGATTTCGTTTTGTTCCAGCGCCGTAAAACCGTCTCTGTACGTGTCAAATTCGGTAAAGTCCGTTTTCGGGAACCATTGTTTAAGCGTCATTGCTTCAAGGGAATCTTTAACAGTGCCCGTGTTTGAATAGGGAATTTCGTTGACTGAAATATCAGGCTGTTTAATTTTTGAAAGAAGCGCGAGGTAGTCATAAGAATAAATTATTTTTGAAAATAAAAATCTGTCTTTTCGGTCGTCTAAATAAACAAGCTCGGACACCATATCGGCCTGTCCGGACTCCAGCATGCTCAGAACTTGGCTCCATGTAGCGGTTCTTCCCGTTACGGATTCAAACTGCAGTCCCGTAAGCTCGGTTATTTCTTTTAAAATATCAATAGCAATGCCCTGAAATTCATTGTCGTTGTTATTGAAAAAACAAACCGGATAATTATTTGTTTCCAGAGCAATTTTTATTTTTCTGCCTTTCGCTGACAGCGAATTTATAAAATCGCGTTCTTCCTTTGAGAAACGTTTGTTAATAGCATTTTTTCTGTAAGCCGCGTACCCTATATTGTAAAGCTTGCTAAGATACGGACCGCCGCCGTTTTTTAAAAATTTTTCCATTACGGTAATAATCGGATGCAATTCTGTATCGGCTGTGGTAAGCGAAACGGGCGAAAGTATAAGAGGAAAGTAATCCAACGCTTTTATAAAATCATATTGTTCAAACTCGGACTCGGCGCTTGATTCTTCAAAAAACTCGTCGCCTTTGCCGGTTTTTAAATACTCCGCGGCTTGCGTGTAAGAGTCCACGTAAATTGTGTCAAACGGAAACGGCGATATTTTTTTAACATCTTGCTCCGTAGTCGTATCCCGGAAAAACATATATCTCGGCTTGCGCGACAATGCCAATGTGTTTGGATCTTCGGCTTGCCTGTTCATAAAAATTTTAACGGACCTTACGGCAATGTTGTCTCTTGTCATGGAATATCTTTCAGCGCGCTCGGGGGTATATGTCAATTCGCCGGTAAACGAAACTTTTTTGGAGTTCAGATCCTCAATCAGCTTGTCCCAGTCGTCATAAAACTTAAGCTTAATGTTTATTCCGAATATGGACGATAAAAAATCAACAAAATATTTTGCAAACCCGCCGTACGTGCCGTCCGGCTTAATAAAAGCTTCCGTACTTTCCATGGCGGCAAAAAGATAGGCTTTGTCTTTTGCCTGGAGTCGTTTTATCGCGTCTATTTCTTCTTGGGTTACGTTCGGTATTTCTGTAAATGACGTAGGAAAGAGTATGTCTTGTTTGGAGTATGCGGCAGAACCTAAAAATATTATCAGCGCCGATAATATAAAAACGTAAAAAAAGCGTCTCATTGGATAATTATATATAAAAAAAAGTATTTTACAAATAAGTTTTTTAGTTGCGTTTGTAAATATTTATATATATTATATGATGTATAAAAAATCATAAAAAATGAAACGGGCGATATTTCTGCCGGAGATAAATTGAGAAAACCAAAGGCGGCAAACGGAGTTCGGCAGTTTTAACGATAATTAACAATTAAGGATAAATGGATTGAAAAAGTTTATTGCTGTTATTATTTTATTGCTGGTTTTAATATTGTTTTTGATTTTCTTGGTTTATAAGATGGTAACCGAAAACGGGATTATCGATGTTTTGAGAAATGAAATTGTTTCTCAAATAACGCCGGAACTGGAAGGCGAGTTTATAGATAAGGCCAATAATTTGACAAGAGCGGGAAATTACCGGGAGGCGCTGAAATATTATGACGCCGTGATTAAAACGAATCCGCGAAACGCAAGGGCATATTATAACAGATCGGCGGTAAAAATCAGAATTCGCGATTATAAAGGAGCGGTTGAAGACGCCTCGGCTTCTATAGAAATCAGCCCTTCTTTTTACGCTTATCAGAACAAAATTGCCGCAAATCAAAGGCTTAAAGAATGGCAAAGCGCGTTAGATGATATTAATGTTTATATAAGCAATAATTGGCCTAATAAAGAAAAGTTTTACTATCAAAAAGGCCGTTGTCTTATGAAGCTTAAAAGTTATAATGAAGCCGTTAAAGTGTTTGACGAATATGAGCAGGCGGTTCCTCAGAGATATAAGGCGTCTCTTTATAAAAACCGCGCGTATTGTTATGGGATGTTAGGCGATATTGAAAAATCTAAAACCGATTATGCGAAAGCAAAAAACTTAGGTTCCAAAAAAGCCGAAGATATATTGGAAAATTAAATGAAAATCAAAAAACTTAAAGCCGTATTGTTTGATATGGACGGAATAATAGTCGACACTATGCCGTATCATTTTATTTCGTGGTTTGAAGTATTGAAACGTTACGGCGTGAGAGTTACCCCTATGACGATTTTTGAAATGGAAGGCGCAAAATGGGGCGCGGTAATAGAACTTGCTTGTAAGCAGTCGGGCAAAAAACCGGCCGCGGGCGTTGCCGATAAAATCCGTTTCGAGAGAGAGAAAATTTTTAAAAAATATTTTAACAGGTATGTTTTTGACGGTATACCGAAACTCTTAAAGTTATTGAAAAAACAAGGCGTTTTAATAGGTATTGTCAGCGGTTCGTCTTTAAAAGAAGCTAAAAGATTTCTGCCTAAAAGTTTATACGGTTTATTTGATGTTATTGTAACAGGCGATATGATAAAACGTTCAAAACCTTATCCTGATCCGTATCTTACCGCGTCAAAAAAACTGGGTGTTATGCCAAAAGAATGTCTGGTTATAGAAAACGCCCCTTATGGCATAAAGTCGGCCAAAGCCGCGAATATGAAGTGTATTGCCGTGGCGACCACTCTTCCTAAAGATAAACTGTTACGGGCAGACCGCATTTTTAACACGCATAAAGAATTATACGAATACTTTGAAGGTTAGACGCATAGCGACTGCAAAAGACTAAAAAAATAATTTTGCGAGGAGTAAAAATGAAGAAAATTTTGGAATTAATCCTTTTGCTTATCGTTTGTTTTTCTTTATTTGTAACAACGGGATACGCCAAAGAAACGGATGAACAAAAAGCAAGAAGTATTTTTGAAAAAGCCGTCTCGATTCCGCAGCAAGCTTTTCCCGACGCTAAAACGCTTTACGTGAAAAGCGTTCAAACTATTGAATTGTCCGATAATTTTAAAGCTTTAGACAGAACGGATATATTAGAGGCATTTTCCGGAAATAGAATAGAGCAGGAATATTGGAGAGCCGGAAACAGGTTTAGACTATCGACATACAATAAGAATCCTTTCGCGAATATAAAAATGCATTTTATCTTTGACGGTAAAGTTCTTACGGTTTTATCAAATATGACTCCGAAAGAGCAGGTTGAGCTTACAGATGAAGAAGCGAGAACTTTTGCGCTGGCCGAAATGTCCAAAAACTCCGTTAATGCTTTTAAAAAGATTTTTGACGAAATGGTCAGATTTGAATTTCTAGGAACAAAAAAAATCGGCAGTTATAATTGTTATGTCGTGCAAACGGTTTTGATAGATGAAAACGCCGAACTCGGCGACAGAAAAGAATTTTTTAAAACGCGTTATTTTATAGATAAGAAAACTAATATCGCAGTCAGAACCGAAATAGATTATTTAGGCAGTATTATAAGCGAAGTTAAAAAAATAGAAAAAATTAACGGGAAATTTGTACCCGTTATCATAGAAAGTTATATGGAAAATTTAGGCAAAACCATAATAACGTACGATGTGAAGGTAAATCAGCCGATTGATCCTGAAGTTTTTGACGAGTCGAAAATTACTTTAGAGATGAGTGAAAAATACGGCGAGCAAACGCAAATGATGCAGCAGCTAATAAATAGCATAACGGATTTTATAAAAGCTTTTTCCGAATCAAATGAGGAATTAAATAGACAGTTGGAACAAATACTTGATACATTAACTCCGCAAGAGCGCGCCGAATACGAAAAACAAATGAAAGAAATTTTTAAAAGTTTGCAGAACAGTGATAAAAATAATTGAAAAACCAATACGTTTTTTATTTTGTTTCACGTGAAACAATAACGGCAGAAGTTGGGAAGATGGGAAGTTGAGAGGATGAGCAACAACAACGGCTTGAACGGACACAGCTCCTCCCAACATCTTAACTTCTCTGCATCTCATCTTCTAAAACGAAATTTTTACTTGAATGAAAATTTTATTAATAAATCCCCCAATTTATGATTTTGCTGCCTTTGACCTTTGGTCTGCCCCTCTCGGACTTTTATATTTGGCGTCCATACTTAAACAGCAAGGTATTGAAGTTGAGTTATTAGATTATATGGACAGAGCAAATAGTTTGCTGTTAATTCCTAACTCCTCATTCCTAACTCCTAATTCTGTGTATGGCTGCGGGCATTACGTCAAACAGAAAATAGAAAAGCCTGAGGCATTAAAGCATATTCCCCGCAATTATTTCCGTTATGGGTTACCAAAAGATCTTGCAGTTAACTGTTTAAAGGGACTTTATCCATCGGGACAATGTCCCCCGGACTTAATAATTTTTACTTCAGTAATGACATATTGGTATCCCGGAGTTTTTGAAGCAATACAAACCGTTAAAGAAATTTTTTCTGATACGCCTGTTGTTTTAGGCGGTACGTACGCGACACTTTGTTATGAACATGCGCAAAAAAGCGGCGCTGACTATGTTTTAAAAGGCGGAATCGAAAGTTTAAACAGCAACCCCCACCTTAATCCTCCCCCTCCCCAGGGGGAGGGAAGGGAGGGGGCGAAAAACGTAAAAATCACGATTCCTTGCAGTTTTTCTGATTACCCCATACCTTATTATCCCCCAAATCAAAATAAAGACTATGCGGTTTTAAGAATTTCCGCGGGTTGTCCCTTCAAATGCAGTTATTGCGCCCAGGATGTTTTGTCAGGCGGCAGCTTTGTTGCAAAGCCATGGGAAAAAGTTTTTGAAGAAATTAAAGATTTTGCGGACAGAGGAATCAAAAACATAGTTTTTTATGATGATGCTCTTTTATATAATCCGGAAAAGATTATTAAACCTCTTTTAAAAAAAATAATTGAAAGTAATCTGAAAATTAACATTCATACGCCGAACGGCTTGCATTTAAGATACTTGGATTTGGAATTAGCATTGCTAATGAAAAAAGCAAACTTTGTTATGCCAAGATTCAGCCTTGAAAGCGCTGATGCGCGTATACAGAAAGAAACAGGCGCGAAAATTACAAATGAAGGCTTTGAAAAAGCTGCTGCAATGCTTAAAGAAGCGGGTTATAAAAAAGGCGAGTATTTAATATACCTGTTAATAGGTATGCCCGGGCAAAGTTTAAAAGAAACGGAAAGTTCAATAGAGTATGTCCACAAATTCGGCGCAAAAATTTCTTTATCGGAATATTCTGTAATTCCCGGAACTAAAGACTTTAAAAAACAATTAGGAATTAGGATTGAGGAGTTAGGAATTAACGGCAAAGACTTTGCAAATGAACCACTGCTTCACAACAAATCTGTTTATCCCCTCTTTGACGTTAAAGACTGGAACGAAATTTACCGTATAAAAAACCTTGCAAAAGAATTAAATAGTTTGTTATAATGTTTCACGTGAAACATAACGACAATTGTCAATTTACAAATTACAATTAACAAAGAAAGGAATGATATTTTAAATTTGTTATTTGTAAATTGTTCATTGTTAATTGAACATTGGAGTTTTTATGAGCAAAGTCATTGCAATAGCAAATCAGAAAGGCGGAGTGGGAAAGACTACTACGGCAATTAATTTAGCGGCAAGTTTGGCGCATTTGGGACAAGAGTGTCTGCTTATAGATATGGATCCTCAAAGCAATACTACAAGCGGTCTGGGTATAGATCAGTGTAATATTGAAAAGAACATATACAATGTGCTGATAGATGAAATTGCTTTGGAAGAC
Organism: Candidatus Endomicrobium embiratermitis; assembly: GCA_009781315.1. GTDB lineage: Bacteria > Elusimicrobiota > Endomicrobiia > Endomicrobiales > Endomicrobiaceae > Endomicrobium > Endomicrobium embiratermitis. The sequence goes on from WQYI01000011.1 coordinate 50,872, forward strand.
ATACTCCATAATACTGAAATGGATTGGCTTGACATTGCTCCTGCTACTACCGACTTAAGCGGCGCGGAAGTTGATTTGGTAAATATGGCGGACAGAGAAAAAAAGCTTAAAAACGCTTTGGAAAAATTCCAGAAAGTTTATAAATACATTATAATAGATTGTCCCCCCTCTTTAGGACTTCTTACAATAAACGCTTTGGTTGCGGCAGACACAGTTATAATTCCCATGCAGTGCGAATTTTTTGCCTTACAGGGTTTAAGCCAGCTTTCAAAAACAATTTTTGCGCTTATGCAAAGTTATAATTTGAATCTTGACGGCGTATTGTTTACAATGTTTAATTCGCAGACAAATCTTTCGCATCAGGTAGTTGACGAAGTAAAAAAGTTCTTCGGCGAAAAGGTTTATGATACGAAAATCCCCAGAACCATAAAACTTGCGGAAGCCCCTAGCTTTGGCAAACCGGTTTTATTATACGATCCTCACGGCAAAGGCACGCAGGCGTATATGGACTTTGCAAAAGAATTTTTACAAAGGCAAAGCGAGAGCAATTAATGGACTTTTCTAACGAACAAATAACATATACCGGTAGGGATGTAGTTGAAATTCCGGCTGTTAATAAAACAACAGCTGATTTAATGTTTGTTCCAATAATAGTCATGCCTATTTTACTGATGTTATTATTTATAAGGTTTGAAGGCTTTTTAAAATTTGGAATTTTGCCGGTAGTTATTTTGTTTATGTTTGGCGGAATTTTTCTAAGTAAGCAAATAATATTTTTATTATGCAGTAAAAAGAAAGTTATGTTTGAATTCAATAATGAAAATTTTATATACGACGGCAAAACGATTAAGTGGGCTGATATGCGAAAAATAGTTTATGAAGAGTTTGCCTTACATGGCAAGCATAGGCATTATCATATTACAATTTATTACTTTATAAAAGGAAAGGTAGTAAAAGATATATTAAAGAAGCAGGATGTTGTTGTAGATGTTGAAGAAGAGTTTAATATAACCAAAAGTATTATTTTTAAAATGAGTTCCGGCAAAATAGCAAAACTTATAGCAGACAAATTTTACCGGTATTACGGCTCTTCAAATGACGTTATGCTTAAGAAAAACATTTTGTTCCGTCAATATGGATTAAAACCGGTTTCTCAAAAAAATATTTTGCAAAAAAGCGCGGCGCAAAATACGGACAATTCAGTTAAAATACCAAAAATGTTCAGATAGTCGGAAGAGGAGAAAGATCTATGCAAAAAAAAGCTTTAGGACGTGGACTTGAATCTTTAATACCGTCGCTTGCGGCAAATAAAGCGCCGGCAGGCGAAGCGGTTATACTAATACCTTTAAGTAAAATAAAACCAAATAGATTTCAGCCGAGAAAAAATTTCGACAAAACAAAGCTTCAGGAACTTGCAGACTCTATAAATAAACATGGCCTTGCCCAGCCTATTTTAGTTGCGCCGTCTATTGCGCCCGGCGAGTATGAAATTATAGCCGGCGAACGCCGGTTCAGGGCTTCCAAGCTTGCCGGTAAAAAAGATATAAGGGCAATAGTGCAGAAATCGGCTGACGATAAGCAGCGTCTTGACATAGCTTTGATAGAAAATTTACAAAGGCAGGATTTGGATATTATAGAAGAAGCAAAAGCTTTTAAGAGGCTTATAGAAGAATTCGGACACACTCACGATGAAATAGCCGAAATAGTCGGTAAAGACAGAGCCGTGGTGTCAAATACTTTAAGGCTTTTAAATCTTCCGGAAGATATTCAGGTTTTGATAACAGAAGAAAAGATTTCAGCAGGTCACGGCAGAATGCTTGCAGGCATTGAAGATGAGAATGAGCTTCGCGCTTTTGTAGAACAAATTGTAAATGAAAAGCTCTCGGTTCGCGCAACGGAAAAAATCATTTCCGCCAATAAAACTCAAAAAGGGGCAAAGTCTTCTAAGCCGCCTAAAAAGCAGGAAATAGAGCTTATACATTTGCAGGAAGAAATTCAAAGAAAACTTGGCACAAAAGCAAATATTTCCGGAAGCAGTAAAAAGGGGAAAATAGAGATTTACTATTATTCTTTGGAAGATTTGGAACGTATAGCAAGAGAGCTTAACCTTAAAATATAAATATCTGTTAATAAATAAGCGTTTAATTTTACAATAAAATCGGCATTATAAAAAACAACAAAAAATATTTTCAAAAAAATCATTGAAAAATCAATTGATAATGCAAAACAGTTAAGATTATGTTAAGTAGAATGTCATAAAAACCGGGGTTGTGAATAAGTTGTTGATAACATTTTAAAATGTAATTAACAATTAATAGTTAACAATGAATAATTTTTAAGTTTTTTTGAAGTAAAAAAGGATAAGTAAATGCCAAAAAAAATATTTGTATGGATGCTTTTAGGTATCGCCTTTTTTACATTATGTTTTGAAGCAAAAGCTTATTCTCAAGTTATTGATGACCAAATTATCATCACAAAAAGCCGGATAAAAGATAAAAAAATAGTAATAACCGATAATCTCGGCAAAGAAATAGACTACAAAATAAAAGGCATATGCTATGCTCCTGACATCGACGACAATGTTTTGTATGAGACTTTTATAAAAGACATTCCGCTTATAAAATCGGCAGGAGCTAATTCTATAAGAACTTACAGACCTTTGGGCTGCAATAACTCGCAGAGCGCATTCGATTACCAAAATTCTGATAATATTCTCAACGCCTGTTTTAATGAAAAAATAACCGCAGCCGTAGGATTTTCTTACGATGATATGAAAGACAACGGCCTGCTGGAACAATATCTTATGGCTTTCGGCGCTCATCCCGCGATATTAATGATAGTTCTGGGCAATGAATATAATTATCATTATGACGAATGGTTCACAAAAGAAGAATGGTTTTCAAGGCTTTCGGCGGCGGTCAAAAAAGCCAAACAACAATATGCGCCGAATAAAATAATATCAGTGGTCCACGGCGGGGTGCCGTCAAAAGAAGAATACGACGAATATATTGCCGCCGGCGTCGATTTAATTATGATGAATCTGTATGTGGGCGACACCTTTGGTTTTGCAAAAGACGACTGGGATAAAATTTCTGGCAGTATGCCTTGGTGCGTAAGCGAATTCGGCAGAAGTTCATTAGACGGCGCAGGCAAGGACACTTCAAAATTTCAGGCGTCTATGCTTCAAAGCCTTATACGCGGCTTGGAACACGGCGGATATTTGTTTTCTTTTGTTGACGACCCCTCAAAAGGCGACGCCGAGTTTTCCCCGGTTATAGGCAGAGAGGACAGCCTGGGTATTTACTATAAAAACAGAAAGCCCAAAATATCCGTGAACGTTGTAAAACAAGAATACGATAAAATCCCAGGAGCCGTTTACATAAACGGCAATTGACAATTAACAAATAACAATTAAAAATACGGCGTTGGATTGTCTTTCATTGTTAACTGTTAATTATAAATTGTAAATTGTTTTTATGAAACTAGAAATCAATGAAAAATTCAAAGAAGCGTACGATTTAATTTCAAAAACCAACGACTGCGTTTTTGTTACCGGTAATGCCGGAACGGGGAAAACCACGTTTTTGAAATATTACGTTACGCACGCGCAGAAAAAAACCGTAATTCTTGCGCCTACGGGCGTGGCCGCTCTTAACGCCGGCGGGGAAACAGTACATTCTTTTTTCGATTTTAAGCCGGATGTCACCCTTTCAAAAATAAAAAAGAAAAAGCTTAATGACAATTCGATATATAAGAAAGTCGAAACAATTATTATAGACGAAGCCTCTATGCTGCGCTGCGATTTGCTGGATTGCATCGACAAATTTTTAAGAATGAACAGAGACGCCCACTCCGAACCTTTTGGCGGCGTTCAGATGGTTTTAATAGGCGACTTGTTTCAGCTTCCGCCGGTAGTAAAAAAAGACGAAGCGCACATTTTTAATTCCGTTTACAAATCGCCGTATTTTTTAAGCGCTCATTCTTTAGACTGCTGCATGCTTCATACCGTGGAACTTAAAAAAATATACCGCCAGACCGAAAATTATTTTGTTTCTCTTCTTAATAGCGTACGAAGCGGAGCTGCCGGCGACAGCGAGCTTGCCATTTTAAACCAAAAGGCCGTTTCGGCCGACAAGCAAAGCTTGCAAAATAAATCAATGTCAGTTTATCTTACCACAACAAATAAAAAAGCTTCCGGAATAAATTATCAATATCTTGAAAAGCTCAAAAGCGGCAAAATCGCTTTTGTGGCGGAAACCGAAAATATCGATGAAGATTTGAACGTATTGCCTGCCGAATACGAGCTTGTAATAAAAAAAGGCGCCCAGGTGATGATGGTAAACAACGACGTTAAAGGGCGTTGGGTAAACGGAAGCATAGGAATTGTGGAAGACGTCAAAAGCGGACTTCACAGCGATAAAGTTTTTATATGCGTCCGGTTTCCCGACGGCAGAATCGAGCAGGTTGAGCCTTACAAGTGGGAACTTTTTAAATATAAATGGAATGACGAACTTAAGCAGATAGAAACCGAAAGCGCGGGATTTTTTAAACAGTACCCGTTAAAATTGTCGTGGGCTGTTACAATACATAAAAGCCAGGGCAAAACTTTTGACAACGTAATTATAGATATGGAATACGGCGCTTTTGCCCCGGGTCAGTTATACGTAGCGTTAAGCCGCTGCACAACCTTTGACGGAATTTCCCTGTCAAGACCTTTGACAAAAAGAGATATACTGTCCGCAAAGTTCAGCTTTTAGTTATTTCCCCTCGCCCCTTGCGGGAGAGGGCAGGGTGAGGGGTATAAGAAGTCTATGAACAAATCAATCTTCATCACCGCCACGGATACCGAAGCCGGCAAAACTTATGCCAGCTGTAAAATTGCCGAAGCTTTAAAAAACGCAAGGCTAAATTGCGGCGTTTTCAAGCCTGTTTCCACCGGCGACAGAAACGATGCCGAAAAATTAATAAAAGCCGCTGAATTAAATGAAAAGCCTGAAACCGTCACACCCGTATTTTTCAAAAACCCGATGTCGCCTTACGGCGCGTCTTTATTGGAACACAAAACATTTGATTTGAAAAGCGTTGATAAAACGTACAAATACTTTTTAAACAAATACGATTTTACGATTGTTGAAGGAGTGGGGGGGCTTTTAGTCCCCTTAAAAAAAGATTTTTTTGTAAACGATTTAATAAAGAGACTTCGTCTTCCTGTTATAATAGTCGCAAGGTTTGGTCTTGGGACAATAAACCATACGCTTTTAACTGTAGATAAATTGAAAAGAGACAAAGTAAAAATTGCAGGAATAATTTTAAGCGGTAAAAAAAACATCAATGACGTTTCCGCTAAAAGCAGCGCGGACATTATAAGAAAATTGACAAAACTGCCTGTATTAGAACTCGGTTATAATGAAAAATTATCTGTCATTGATAAAAAGAGAACAAACTTGCCTGTCATACCGTTGAAAAACGGTATCCATGTTTGCGTTAAAAAAGTTAAGATATAAAAATGGATTCCTGGTCAATCCTTCGGCTACGCTCAGGACAGGTCCGGAATTGATGACATCTACGGTAATATTAATTTAGAAAATAAAATGAATTCAAAACAAAAAAAGCAGCTTATAAAGAAAGACAAACAAAACATATGGCATCCGTTTACGCAAATGGCGGACTGGCTCAACAACGACCCTTGCGAACCGCTGATTATTGATCAAGCCAAAGGCTCTTATTTGTACGACGTTGACGGCAAAAAATATCTGGACGGCGTGTCGTCTTTATGGGTAACTCTTCTGGGCCACAGAAACCCTAAAATAGACAAAGCCATAAAAAAACAAATCGATAAGGTCAGCCATACGACTTTTCTGGGGCTGACGCATAAGCCTGCGATAGATTTGTCCGAAAAACTGTTAAAAATCCTGCCTGAAAACTTAACAAAAATATTTTATTCGGATAACGGTTCTACGGCCGTGGAAGTCGCTTTAAAAATGGCTTACCAGTATTGGCAATTCAAAGGCGAGCAGCGAAACTGCTTTTTGTCTTTAAAAAATGCTTATCACGGCGATACCATAGGAGCGGTATCTGTGGGCGGTACGGATTTATTTCACGCAAAATTTAAGCCGCTTCTTTTTAAAAATTATTTCGCACAATCTCCGTATTGTTATAGGTGCTCTTATAAAAGGAGCGAAGCTCCTTTTCCATTGAAGGCGAAAACTTTTAAAGAACACACTAAAATCTTAAAGTGTTGCGGACAATGTATTAAAGAGGCCGAAGACCTCTTAGCTAAAAATCATAAAACAATCGCCGCGGCGATAATCGAGCCGGTAAATCAGGCGGCGGCAGGCATGATAGTGATGCCCAAAGGTTATGTTAAAGAGTATGAAAAACTTTGCCGAAAGTATAAAATACTGTTAATTTGCGACGAAGTCGCCACGGGTTTTGGCAGGACCGGCAAAATGTTCGCAATAGAACACGACAACGTAAAACCTGATTTCATATGTTTGTCTAAAGGCATAACCGGCGGTTATCTTCCTTTAGCGGTTACTGCAACGACAGATGATATATACAATGCTTTTCTAGGCAAATACGAAGAATTTAAGACTTTTTTTCACGGGCACTCTTATACGGCAAATCCTCTTGCCTGCGCTGCCGCCAACGCAACGCTGGATTTATTAAAGAAAGACAAGATTATTGAAAAACTGCAGCCGAAGATCGCTCACTTTGAAAAGGAGCTTAGCTCCCTTGCAGAACATCCCAAAGTTGGAAATATACGTCATAACGGCGTGATGGCGGGAATAGAAATAGTAAAAGATAAGGTTAGCGGCAAACTTTATGATTACAGGCTGAAAACCGGCGCGAAAATCTGCGCAAGTCTGCGTAAAAACGGCGTAATAATCCGGAATCTCGGCGATACGCTGGTACTGTTTTTGCATCTGACGATGACAAAAAAAGAAATGTCTAAAATAATCGGTTTGATTTTTAAAGAATTGGACAGACTATAATAAAAGGAGCAGAGTATGTCATTTTTAATAGGGTTTTGCGTAATGTTTGTATTTTCAGCGATTGTATTGCATTTTGCCGGAAAATTAAGCGAAGGCGTTTATATTGATAACGGAAAATCGTTGATATTTGCGGCTTTGATTTTTGCCGTTTCAAGCATTATTATGTTAATGATATTTAACACATCGGGGATGTTTGGATTTATTATCAGCATTATAAAAAATATTATTGTTTTGAATATCGTTACTCATTTTGTTAAAGGATTCCGTATTGTTGATTTCCGGTATTATTTTTCCGTGGCCTTAGGTATTACCGCCGTGACTTTTTTTCTTGGATTAGCGCTTGGACTTCTGTCCGCAAGTCTTCAAATACGTTTGTATTAAAATTGTTAATTATTGTAATAAGTGTAAAAAATCGCTTAAAAATTCTAAGCGATTTTTTACATTGGGCTGCTTTGTACGCGCAATTATGCTCCTGCCGCTAAAAATTAGTATTAAAACCAAAAATAGGAAAGAGAAACTCTGTGGGTGTCTCCAAAATCTCCCATAGGAACAAATGCGTAGTCTATCATTAAAGATTTAACTCTTATGCCAAAACCCGCCGTCAATCCCGCTACGCCTCCGATATCGGACATCGTATTATATCCGGCCCTGAAAGACATAGATATGGCGTCAAGTAATTTAAGCTCATATTCCGCGCCAAGCGCAGCATAAATTTCTTCTTCGTAATATGAAAAACCTATATCAGCCGCGGTAATAAGATTATCCTTTACGCAATATGCAGCTCCCAGCCTTGCGGTCATCGGAAGCTGTTCTGTTTCTTGTCCGTATTTAATCCCTTCGCTTATGTTTGTTACCGCTAATCCTAACAAAAATTTGTTTTTAATCATTGCCGGCAGGCTCAAACCAAAATCTAATGCCGGTACATACACCTCATCCACTATTTCCGAACGTATCATCTTCCCGGATACTCCTACCCCAAACCCTTTAATATTAATCGCATATCCTGCGGATATTGCCATATTGTACGGATTCATACTTCCGGTTGCATTTCCGAAGTTATCGTAAGAATCGACTTTGCCGTAAGAAAAATATTGAATGGCAAAACCTACAGCGCTTATGCCCTTTAATTTATATTCAAAAGACGCATAGTCGTAAGACGAATCTTCCACATACGACGAATGCATAAAATCTACAGTGTTTGCACCGCTTCTTGCGATTAATGCCGGATTCCAATACATCGACGTAGAATCTTCGACAAATGCCGTTCCCGCTCCTCCCATCGCTATATATCTTGCTCCGGCAGGCATCTGTAAAAAAGGAAGAATAGCCGTCCCTTTGGAAGCGCTGCTTGCCGCGGCGCTTACAAATAACAAGACTGCAACCAATGATAAAATGCCTAATACTTTTTTCATTTTTAAAACCTTTTCACTGAAACTTTGTTTCAAAGCAAGTATATCTTTATTATCGCTGGTGCACTACAATTTTTACTGTCTTACTTTTTCCGCCATCATATTCTATGCGGCATAAATACACGCCGCTTGCCACTTTATCGCCGTTCTCATTTTTCGTATCCCACTGCCTGCTGCCGCCCGCAGGGAGCCTTATCGTCTTTATTTTTCCGCCTAAATACGTGCATATTGTAACAGTTGCCGGTTTTATTGAATCATTTGCCAACGTTATACTGCCGTTGCGCACAGGGTTTGGATAATATTTAAATACCATGGGGAATGTATCGTCTATTGTCGGATCGGAATTTATTGTCACCGCCTGTGTTCGCGTTACATAATCTCCGCTTGTATTCGTTATTGTCAAATCAAACTTTGTTCCGTGCGCAACAGTAGGCGGTATTACAAATGACGCTGTTATTCCTGTTGTTCCGGTTCGCGTTATACTTGTTCCGTTTATCGTTGTCGCTCCGCTGACTAATTTTATCGCTACTCCGCTCTGATAGTCTGTCCCTGTTACGTTCAATCTCAACGTTGTCCCTCTTATTCCTATATCAGGCGTCACATTGGTTATCGCCATAGTGTTTCCCAATACCATGAATATTCCTGTTTTTGTTATATCTTCTATATATGCGCTGCTCGATACCACCAAATTCCACTTCCCTATTGTCGCTGTGTCGGGTATTGTAAACGACGCCGTTAATCTGTTTGAAGAATTATATGTTACCGCCGTTGCATTTATTGTATTGGCTCCGTTTACAAGTCTTGCCGTTGAACCTGATAATAAATTAGTTCCGTTTATTTGCACGCTTACCGTTGTATTTCTTCTGCCTTCCGTAGGTGTTATTGTATCTATTGTCGCGTATATAAATGTTCCGCCGCCGCCTACGCGGAAAGTCATTACTGCTCCGGGAGCGGATATTGCCGTTATCGGTTTGCCGGCATTTAGCCCGTCATAACTTTTGCTGTTCGGAGTTGTTGTGTCGGTAAATGAAGTGTTGTGACCGGCACGGAAATAATGAGCGGACGATGAGCCGCCCGGACCTTTGCCATTTGCCGCTTCGACAGAAACCATTGGGCGGCTGCTGTTGTCGTTGTTAGGCATACTTTCATCTATATGCCATATCAATAGGCCTCTGGGACTCGGCAAGCCTTTA
>WQYI01000012.1 GCA_009781315.1 Candidatus Endomicrobium embiratermitis
GAAGACTATATTTTTTGGTATAATAACAAGAGACATCACAGAGCTTTAAATTACCAAACACCGCTTCATTGCGCTTTAACACTTCTTAATCACAAAAAGTCCAATATGTTATGAGATACTACAATTCATTGACAGTTTGTGCAGGAAAATATAAAATAGTTAAACTAAAACGTGCGGGTTTTAACAACATTTTTAAAGGAGATGCTTTATGAAGAAAGTTTTAGCGTTTGTTGTTTTGTTTGGGTTTGTTATTGTTGCTTCAGGCTGCGGTAAAAAACAGACTGTTAATCCTACTGCCGACGACTACTCCGAAGGTTCGATAAAAGGCATTGAAACCGTTAATTTTGCCGACGAACCTTCGATAAGAGATGAGCGTGAGAAAGATGCCAATTTAAGAACCGTAAATTTTGATTTCGACAGAAGCGATTTGACCGCGGAAGCCCGCGCGATTTTAAAAGAAAACGCCAACTATTTGTTGAAGAATCCGAAAATGAACGTTGTGGTGGAAGGTCACACCGACGACAGGGGCACGATAGAATATAATCTCGCTTTGGGACAGCGCAGGGCGGTAAAAGTTAAAGAATTTTACGTTCAGTTGGGAATAGCTCCCAACAGAATAGCCACAATATCGTACGGACTTGAAAAGCCCGTTGACACCAGGCAAAACGAAACCGCTTGGGCTAAAAACAGAAGAGCGGAAACAAAAAATATTGTAAAATAATTCTAAATTTATGAAAATTTTATTTCCCGTCGTATTTTTATCCGCGTTTTTTGCCGCGGGCTGCGTGCCTTTAAATCAAAGAGAAATTTCTGATTTAAAAGGCGAAGTTGCCGAATTGCAGATACAGTTAAAAGATCTTCAGAAACGCCACGCGGATTTATTCGTTAAAGCGGATTCGTCTTATGTAACTCTTGACGTTCTTTCAGCTTCGATAAAGGATTTGCAAAACAAAGTTTCAATGCTTGCGCAGAATATTCAGGATATTGAAGTTTCTTCAAAGAAGAAAAGGGACGGAGCAAAGTCTGAAACAATGATTCCTTCGGATATATACCAAATCGCTTACAGCGATTATTCCATGGGAAAGTATGGTTTGGCATACGAAGGATTTAAGTCGTTTGTGGATAAATATCCCAATTCCGAACTCGCGCCTCAGGCCCAGTATTTTATGGGCGAGTGTTTTTATTCGCAAAGTATGTGGGCGCAAGCTGTGGCCGAATATAAAAAAGTCGAACAAAATTATCCTCGTTCGGATTTAACCGCGTCGGCAAGGCTAAAAATTGCCCTTAGTTACGATCTTCTCGGTAAAAGGAACGAGGCAATAAGCATTTTTTCTTCAATAGTAGAAGATTATCCTCAAAGTTCCGAAGCTTTAACGGCTAAGGAAAAAATAAGAATATATAATAATGCGCAGAGAAAATAAGCCGTTACATTACCTTGCGCTTGCGTTTGCGGTTTCAATCGCGCTGCATATCACCATATTGTTTGCGGCGTCCTATTCGAATTTAAAAAAGAAGATAAAATTTGTTTCCGTGCCTATAGAGGTTTCTTTTTATACGCCGGCGCCAACGCGTTCTAATCCGCCTCAGGTTGTTGAACAAAAAGAGACGATAAAGCAGCAAGAAATCAAAGAAGAACAAAAACCAATTAATAAAGAAGATGTCGTAGTAAAGAAAAAAGAACCTGTTAAAGAAAAGCCTAAACCGAAACCTCAGGTAAAAAAGGCTAAACCTGAAGAAAAACCAAAAGAAAAAGTTAAAGAAGAAGTTAAACCGGTTGAAACAAATAACGAAGTCGAAACCATTCAGCCGGCGCAAAACGCCGAACCGATCCGGGAAACTGCCGGTTCTCAATATGAAAGTCTTTCTTTTGATTCCCAAAATTTTAAATATCCGTTTTATGCGAATACTATTATCCGAAAAATAAGAACATATTGGCAGTGGGTTGAGAGTTACGGAAGGCTAAGGGCTGTAATATATTTTAGAATACTTAAAGACGGCAGCGTAACCGATATAACGGTTAAAGAATCTTCTGGCGATTTAAGTTTTGACAGAAATGCAGAAAGAGCCGTGCAGCTGGCAAGCCCTTTTGCGCCTTTGCCCGACGGATATGAGGGAGATTCCCTGGGAGTGCATTTTGAATTTAAATACAGAAATTAGGGTCTCTTGAAAAAACCAAGTTTGTCATACCGGCGAAAGCCGGTATCCACGTTGTCCTTATATTTGTACGATGACAACAACGAAAATGGATTCCGTTTTTCAACGGAATGACACGGACACAACAAGGAAATCCATTTATGAAGAAATTTTGTTTTGCTTTGTTTATCTTAAGCGTTTTCAGTTCGTTTGTTTACGCCCAGAACGACGTGTATCTTTCGCTTTCGGCCACAGGCAAAAGGTCGGACATAGCCGTTGAAAATTTTGTATCGGAAAAATCTCCGGAAGCGTTAAAAATGTCCCGGATTTTACAGGAAATTGTCGAAAACGATTTGATTTTAAGCAGATATTTTAACATTATTAAGGAGGATTCCGAAGAACAAATTCCTTTTACTGAAAAACTTGTTCTCTGGGATAAAAAAGGGGCGAGCGTTCTCCTTACCGCGGACGTTAAATTAGCCGCAAATACTATAACTCTCAAAGCCAGACTTTACGATGTGACCAGCGGTGAAACAATATGGCAGCATTCTTACCAAGGCGACAGTATTGATTACAGGTTTCTGGCTCACAGCCTTAGCGACGAAATAGTAAGAAGGTTTACCGGCGAAAGCGGAATAGCCCGCACTAAAATAGTTTTTATAAACAACAGCACCAGATTTAAAGAACTTTACATAATAGATTACGACGGCTATAACCTGAGAAGGCTGACTAAAGACAATAAATTAAATATTCTTCCCAGATGGTCTCCGGACGGCGAGCAGATTATATACACAAGCTATCTTTACAACAATCCCGATTTATTCGCGTTAAATCTCGTGAAAAACAGGCGCGGTATAATTTCAAAATTTCAGGGATTAAACAGCGCAGCCAATTTTTCGCCCGACGGAGAAAGAATTGTTCTGACGCTTTCAAGAGGAAAATATCCGAATTTGTTTTTGATAAGCAAAACAGGGGAGCTCATACGAAGAATGACCGAAGGTACGCATATAGACACAAGCCCTTCTTACGCTCCTAACGGCCAGGAGATAGTTTTTATTTCCGACAGGCCCGGATATCCGCAGTTGTATATAATGAATGTCGACGGCGGAAACATGAGGCGCCTTACGACAAGCGGTTTTAGCGATTCTCCCGCGTGGTCGCCGCGCGGCGATAAAATAGTTTTTACTATGAGGCAGCCTAAAGGAAATTTCGATTTATACGTTTACGATTTGCCTACTACTAAAATTACAAAAATCACTAATAATCAGAGAAATAATGAAAATCCGTCGTGGTCTCCGGACGGAAGGTTTGTGGCTTTTTCATCTACCAGGTCCGGGAAGAATGAAATTTACATTATGGCTATAGACGGTTCCGGCACAAGAAAACTTGCCGAAATTCCGGGGAATTCCTATACTCCGGCGTGGTCGCCGAACTTTAAAAAATGAAAATGACAGATTGCGGGTCAAGCCCGCAATGACGATAATAAATAGGGGAAAACAATGTTTGAAGGCAAAAGTATTATCGATATAATACGAATGGGAGGATGGACTTTTTCCGTTCTTATAGCGGTTTCAATTCTTTCTTTCACCGTTATTTTTTATAAATTTTTTGAGTTTGCGGTGAAGTCGAAAATTACCAGAAAAGAATTTATTACAAGACTTATGGAAAAACTCAGAAAAAATAAAATCGACGGAGCAATCGGGTTTTGCGAAAGCGTTAATACTCCGATGGCGCCCGTCGCAAAAGCGGGATTAACGGCTTACAACGATCGGGAAGGCACAATGAGCCAAGCCATGAACAGAGAAATTATGATACAAACCGTAAAACTTGAAAGGTTTACGACGATTATCGGAACAGTAGGCAGCATCGCGGTTTATATAGGTTTGTTCGGCACGGTCTTAGGGATAATAAGAGCTTTCCACGATATAGCGAAAGCGGGTTCCGGCGGAATTTCAATAGTAATTGGAGGCGTTTCCGAAGCCTTGATAGCCACGGCAGCCGGCCTTTTTGTTGCTATTCCCGCTGTCGTAGCTTATAATTTTTTAATGAAACGTATTGAAAATTTTACGGTTAATATGGAGTATTGCGCGTCCGCAGTAGAGGATTTTTTATCGGAGCAAGATAAAAACAATGCCAACGAGAATAAATAAGCACAGGTCCAAAGTGATGGCTGAAATAAACATAACTCCTTTTACGGACGTTATACTTGTTTTGCTTATCATTTTTATGATAACGACTCCCATGCTCATGCAGCCGGGAATAAAAATCAATCTGCCCAAAACCCAGACCACTGACCACGAAGACTCTAAAAATATCGAAGTTGTCATTTCAAAAGACGGTTATGTTTACATGGAAGGAAAACAAATTCACGAATCTAACGTCGACGCGACTATAAAAAACCTTATATCGAGATATCCCGACAGACCTGTCGTAATAAAGGGAGATAAAGACGTTAAATACGATTATGTTATGCGGTTTATGGATAAAGCGAAAAAAGCCGGAGCAATAAGATTTGCTCTTGCCGTAGATAATGTAGTTGTTCAAAAGCCCGCGCCGCAGGTACAAAATGAAAGCAATTAACAGGATGTTGGTTTGCCTTTGCGTGATAGGTTTTTCGGGGTTAATTTTCTACTCTCCGCAGCAGCTTTACGATTTGATAACGCAAACTCCCGCATATGATTTTTCTATAGATTGGCCTGTGGCAAGAATTTTGACAGAGCCTTTTTATGCTTTTGCTTTATACGCTCTTAATCTTGACAGAAATTTTTACCGTCCCGCTTTAATTTCATGGGGAGTCTGGATTTTAATAGCCGTATTTACTTACTGCGTTATAAATAAGACAACCGCGCTTTATTGCTTTAAGAGAATACTGTACGCTTTTATGCTTTTCGCGACGGTTTTGCTTTTCACGGTTTTAATCCCTCTGCCTGGTCCGAAACTCATCAAACCCGAAGGATACGTCGCGGCCGACATTCATTCGCATACTATGGTTTCGCACGACGCTACAGGGTCCGCGGCGTCAAATTTAAAGTTTCACGAACTTCAGGGTTTTGATTTCTTTTTTATTACGGAACACAACCACACAAAAGGTTTTTTAAAATTTCCCGAAAACGAGCGATATAAAAAAGTTTTTCCGGGCGTACAAATGCAGACGAAAGACGGAGTATCGGTTCTTCTTCTCTCGGGTCAAGAATTCGACGGAAACGAATACAAAAACATAACCCTGTCCGAAATTATAGAAAAAGCTCATCAAAACAGCATGCTTGTTATTATGCCTCACTGGTGGAAATGGCATAAGTTTTCTTATCAGGAATTAACGGAGCTCGGCATAGACGGATTTGAAGTTTACAATTGCGGTTACAGATATTTTGACGCTAAAGAACAGAGTGAGCTTATTTCTTTCTGCAAAGAGAACAATCTTTTGATGTTTGGCACAACAGACTGGCACGGCTGGGGATATATGACCGACGTCTGGACGGTTTTTAAAGGAGACGCGGAACAAAATTTAAAAGATCAGCTTGCCAAAAAGCCGGATTTAAAGGTTATAACTTTCAGGGAAAAGCAATGGAACTCTCCCGCCAGATTTATTTTTGAACCTTTTGCCGCTTATTATTATTACGTAAAAAACGCGGACATGACGGCTTTGCTCTCTTTTATGGCTTGGTTTGGTATTTTATTTACTTTAATGTCGAGCAACGCGGCAAAATATATAAAATCGTATTTACCCGCCGCGCTGTCTTTGTTTTTTCTCGGAGCGGCAATTTATTATTACGTTATAAGTATTCAGGCCTTAGAGACAAACAGGATTATCCTGACTTCCGTTGTACCCGTTTTAACAGGCATGTCTTTACTTTGGTTTGCGTTGTGGAGAATGAATGGAAAGGATTTTCAATAAAAAGAATACCGTTTTAGCGGTCGGCGCGGTTGTATTGTTTAAGCTCTTTTTATCAGCTGTTTTGGAGCTTCATCCGGACGAAGCTTATTACTGGCTTTGGTCAAAAAATCTTGCCTTGGGGTATTACGACCATTCCCCGATGGTCGCGTATTTTATAAAAATTACCACTGTCTTTTCGGATTCCGAAGTATTTGTCAGGTTGTCTTCGGTTATAGTTACCGTATTTTTAAGTTTTTTGACATGGAAATTCGCAAAGAAATTTTTTGACGAAACCGTAGCGGCTGCTGCTGTCATAATAGTGAACACAATTCCGTTGATGATGGTCGCGTCGATTGTAATTACTCCGGATACGCCGGTTTTTCTTTTCTACTGTTTGTCGGTTTATTTTTTATGGCGGCTTGTACAAACAAACGAAACAAAATATTGGTATTTGACGGGTTTGTTTTTCGGTTTGACGCTTTTTTCAAAATATACTGGCGTTTTATTCGTACCGTGCCTTTTTATTTACATGGTTTTGGACAAAAAACTTTCTTGGTTAAAAAATAAGCATTTTTATCTTATGTTTTTAACCGCTTTAGCGGTTTTTGCGCCTGTTATAATATGGAATTCCCAAAACAACTGGATATCTTTTACTTATCAGCTCGGACACGGTTTATACAATGACAGGCTTAATGTAGGATATGTTTTCGAATATTTAGGCGCGCAGTGCCTTGTCGCGGGACCGTTCATTTTTATAGCCGGTTTTATAGCGGCGTACGGGTATTTTATTTCAAAAGATTCGGGAAAAATTTTCCTTGCGTCTTTTTCAATTCCTATTATACTTTTTTTCGCGTTTACGGCTTTAAAAAGGCTGCCCGGAGCCAACTGGCCTTCTTTCGCGTATTTTACGTTCAGCGTTATGACGGCTCAATATTTGTTGTCCGGCGGCTCAAAATTTAAAAGAAAAATCCTTATTATCGGGATTTCTTTTAACATAGTTTTATCGGCTATTGCCGGATTTCACGCTAAATTTAGTATAATACCTGTATATAAGTTTTCGCAAAAAGCGGCTGTGGCGGATGCGACAAACTGGTTTTCGGGATGGAAAGTTTTAGGCGATGATCTTTTAAAGCGCGATATAAAATACGCGGTAACGCATTCGCACCAGTGGGGCGGAGCCATAGCGTATTATACCAAAGGCAAAATAGGCGTATTTTTGGATACCCTCAGGCTAAACCAGTTTGCCTATTGGAATGTGCCCCAAGATTTGAGAAATCAAAAAACGGCTTATGTGAATATAGACAACAGAATGGAAAAAGATTTCGGCATTTTGGAAAACGCGGACGTATTTTTCGCGTACAGAAACGGTATTCCGGTAAGACAATACGGCGTAACCGAAACAAACGGTTATGAAATGAAGATAAACAACAATTAGGAATTAGGAGTGAGCGAACGGACGAAAAAAATGAAAATATTAAAAATAATATTATTCCCAATGTTGCTGCTGTTGTTTTTTCCTGCTTTTCTTTTTGCGCAAGGAAATGATAAACCTCTTATTCACGCCGTAAAAGATAATGAATATGAAAAGGTTTTAAAACTTCTTGCGCGCGGCGAAAATCCAAACGTTAAAGATTTTATGGGCAATTCCGCTCTTGTTATCGCAGTAAATAACGGCAATGAAAAAATCGCCGAAGCTCTTATAAAAAAAGAAGCTGATCCCAGTGCAAGTTATATGCGGGGTATGAGCGTGCTTATGCTTGCCATAAACAAAAAACTTGAAAATACCGCGAATCTTCTTATAAAGCACGGAGCGGATGTAACGGCAAAATTGAGCAACGGCACCGACGCTCTCATGCTTGCCGCAGAAAAGAATTTGATAAGCGTCGCCAAAAATATTATCGGTAAAAAACATATTGACGTAAATGCCAGAAATTCGGAAGGATTGAGCCCTCTTTCCATTGCCATAAAAAACAGGAATATGGAAATGGCCAGGTTTTTGTATAAAAACAAAGCGAAGACTTCCAATATACTGGAAGCCGTCGCGGTTTCGGATTTAGACTCCGTAAAGGGATTTTTGCGTTTAGGGGCAAGCATAGAAACAAAAGGCGACGATGATATGACGCCTCTTTTAATCGCGTATTCAAATGAAGATTATAGGATTGCCGATTTTCTTATAGATGAGTACAGGGCCAATATTAACGCAAGAAACGCATACGGACTTTCTCCTGCTCTTATAGCCGCCATGAAAAATAACTCGGAGCTTGTTATTCGCGCGATGCAGGCTCATGCCGATTTATCCGTAAGAGACATAAACGGTTTAAATCCTTTGATGTTCGCGATTTTTGCCGGCAACCATTCTCTGGTGGATAAAATGCTCCTTTACGAACCGTCTGCCGTAAATAACATAGATAAAAATTTTAACACGCCTTTGTCTATAGCGGTTTCACTGGGCGATGAGAAGATGGTAAAAAGACTTACCGACGACGGCGCTTATCTAAATTCCAAAAACGCGAAAAGGGCTCTGAATGTGGCTATAGACTCAGGCAATCTGGTCATAGCGGAATTTCTTATAAGGAAAGGCGCAAGGGTTAACGCGAAAGATTTAAAAGGCGTTTCTCCCATGATGGTCGCGATAAATAATGCCGATCCGGCAGCTGTTAAATTTCTTATTAAAAAGGGCGCGAAAATAAATATACGCGATAAAAACGGTTATACGCCTCTGGATTATGCAAAAGAGCGCGGTAATGTTGAAATAATAGCGCTGCTTACCGCGTTAAGTGTAAGCGAGTAACGGCGATTACAAATTAAAAATTACGAATGAAAAATCTCAAACACATAAGGAGCTTGACGTGAAAATCATTAAAACTACGGCAATTTTGTTATTTTTATTTGTTTTTTCCTTTTCTTATTCTTACGGCGAAGATAGCAGTATTACTACTTTGATGGCGCATGAAGACAGCGTAATGTCCGCGGATTTTTCAGCTGACGGACTATACGTCTATTCAGGCGGATATGACTATATGATAATTAAATGGAGAATCGATAATTCGGAAAACGTAGTTTATATTAGCGGACTTAAAGATAACGAAGATAAAGATAAAGGTAAAGGATCTAATAAAGATAAAGTATCCAGTAATACGGGACATAATGATATAATTAACTGCGTAAGAGTCAGCGTTGACGGAAAAATCTTAGTATCTGCTTCAAACGATTCCACTATAAAACTATGGTCTGTGCAATCGAACAGTCTTTTAAAAACGATTTCGCCTCATTCTCATTACGTAAACAGCGTGGCTTTTTCTTTGGACGGTAAAAAAATGGTGACTGCAAGTTCCGATAAAAGCGTTAAAATATTGTCGTTTGTCGCGCCTTATAATGTTTTAATGACGTTAAAAGGACATACTGACGAAGTAAAATCCGTGGCTTTCAGCCAGGGCGGCACGTATGTCGCTTCCGGAGGAGAAGATTGCACGGTCAGGATATGGTCGGCAACAGAAGGGAAATTGCTGCAAACTATCAAGCCTCATAGTAATGAAGCGGTAAACTGCGTTGCTTTCAGCCCGAAAGGAAAATATATGGCTTCCGGAGGCAGCGACAAAAACGCCATAATTTGGGATTTTAGCAAAGGCAAAATTACGGAAAAATTCGTGTTAAGAGGTCATGACAGGAAAGTCAACGCGGTTTCGTTTTCGCCTGACGGCACAATGCTTGCTACGGCAAGCGACGATACCGATATACGCGTATGGGACGTTGAAACCGGAGAAGACATTGCGGTTCTTACGGGGCACGGAGATAAAGTAAACGATGTGGTTTTTTCAAGAGATTCTAAAATGCTTGTTTCGGCAAGCGACGACAGAACCGTAAAAGTATGGGAAGTTCCGGGGATGAATGATTCTTTGCAGCCGGAAGAAAATAATTCTTCGCAAGACGCCGATGAGGTCGGCTATTATGAATAAGGAACGCAATGATTAAAAAATTTTTAAAAATTTTATTTATCGATAAGTCTCTAAAAGCCGATGTGGCTTTTTTAAAGAAAGTCGTGCTTTTTAAAGGGCTTTCCAATAGGGATTTGGCAAAAGTCGCCTTGATAGTTTTTAAAAGAAATTATGTTCCTGGGGAGACCGTTTATAAAGAAAAACAGGAAGCCGACGTTTTATACATAATAAAAGGCGGACAGATAAAAGTCAATAACGATTCAAACGAAAAAATAGTTGAAAGCGGCGATTTTTTCGGAGAGATGTCGTTGATAGCCGATAAAAAGCACGATTCTTCGGCCGTGGCGTTAAAAAACAGCGAATTATATCTCATCTACAGAGTGAAATTCGACGATTTTGTGGATCTGGACGCCAAAGCGGGCTTGCAGATAATGAGAAACCTTTCCCAAATTCTTACCGTAAGGGCAAAATGTTCCGAGATATGAAATTATGATGACGGAATCGTCGAAAAATAGAATATTCATAATAGGAATAATACTTTTTCTTGCCTTATGCCTTTTTTTGTATTTCGCAAGAGGAATCCTCGCGCCGTTTATAATAGCGGCTTTTATTGCTTATCTTTTATCGCCTGTCGTGGATAAAATACGTTCGTACGGTTATAGAAGGTGGGTGGGCGTGGCGGTCATAGCCGTCATCATTATGGCCGTGCTTGCCGCTATTTTAATTATTTTTATTCCTCTCATTTTGGAAGAAATCGACAAATTGCAGGTCAATATTCCGGCGTATTATACATATCTTTCAAACCATATTGACACAGTAAAAAATAAAATCGAAGCCGCTTTTCCGATAATTAAAGAATACGGCGTTCTTGATTTGGCCATTGATAAAATTAAGGCTATAGCCGCTTCGGGAGCGGAAAAAATACCCGGATATGTAGTTAATATTTTTTCCATTTTTTCTTTTTTAGTGCTCATTCCGGTAATTGTTTTGTTTATGCTTTTAGGAGGGAACAGAAGCATAAATATGATTGTGGAAATTGTTCCGTCGGCTCACGTTGAAACAGTTCTGTCCGTAATTTACGAGATGGATTCGATCCTGGGAAAATTTATCAGAAGCCAGCTTATAGAAGCTTCGTTTGTGGGAGTGATGTCCGTTATAGCTTTAAGCGCGTTAAACATAAATTTCGCGATATTGATAGGGATATTCGCAGGTCTTGCAAACCTTATTCCTTATGCGGGTCCTATTTTAGGCGTTTTAGTTGCAAGCGTTGTCGCTTTGGTCCAATATCAAAGCATTGCCGTTTTAGTTAAAGTGCTTTTGGCGTTCGGCATAATAAAATTTTTGGATGATAACGCGGTGCAGCCGTATGTCGTAGGACATAATGTGGATTTAAGTCCCGTTACGATGATGTTTGTGTTGCTTGCCGGAGCGCAGGTTTTCGGCTTTTTAGGAGTTGTTTTCGCGGTTCCGGTTACCGCGATAATAAAGACAATTTTCTTTATGCTTGTAAAAAAATATAAAAACGCTTTCTAGAGGAATTTGACATGGACAACAGAGTTCAGGGATTTTCCATTTTCACAAAAGACGACATTCATTTTTTTTGCGAAGGCAGCCATTTCAGGATGTACGAAAAAATGGGGTCCAGGCTTATATCCAAAGACGGCGCCAGCGGCGCGTATTTTTCCGTTTGGGCGCCTAATGCCAAAAGCGTGTCCGTAATAGGCGACTTTAATTTTTGGGACAAAGAAGCTCATCCTTTGTTTGTCAGATACGACGGTTCGGGAATATGGGAAGGTTTTATTCCGGGAATGAAGAAGGGCGATACTTATAAATATTTTATAGTTTCAAATCATAACAATTACTGCGTTGAAAAGGCGGATCCTTACGCGTTTCACGCCGAAACTCCGCAAAAAACCGGTTCAAAAGTCTGGGATCTGGATTATAAATGGAACGACGAAGACTGGATGAAAACGAGAAAATCCAAAAGCTCGCTTGACGCGCCGGTTTCAATATACGAAGTTCATTTGGGTTCATGGCGCAGAAAGCCTGAAGACGGCCACAGATGGCTTTCTTACCGTGAAATTGCCGACGATCTTGCGTCTTATTGTAAAGACATGGGTTTTACGCATGTGGAACTTCTGCCGGTTATGGAACACCCTTTCGGGGCTTCGTGGGGTTATCAGAGCCTGGGATATTTCGCGCCTACAAGCAGATTCGGCACGCCTCAGGATTTTATGTATATGATAGACACGCTGCACCGTGCGGGAATAGCGGTAATTTTAGACTGGGTGCCTTCGCATTTTCCGACTGATTTGCACGGACTTTCTTTTTTTGACGGGACTTATCTTTACGAGCACGCCGATTCAAGGCTCGGGTTTCATCCGGACTGGAAAAGCGCGATTTTTAATTACGGCCGCAATGAAGTTAAAAATTTTCTTATATCAAGCGCTCTGTTTTGGCTTGATAAATATCATGTCGACGGAATAAGGGTTGACGCGGTAGCGTCAATGCTTTATCTGGATTATTCGCGTAAAGACGGCCAGTGGCTGCCCAATAAATACGGCGGGAAAGAAAATATAGAAGCCATAGAGTTTTTGAAAAGGTTTAACCACGTGGTATATGAAAATTACGACGGCGTGCAGACTTACGCCGAAGAATCCACTGCGTGGCCGATGGTTTCAAAACCTACGTATTTAGGCGGTTTGGGTTTTGGTTATAAATGGAATATGGGATGGATGAACGACGTTTTAAGTTATATGAAAGTTGATTCTATGTTCAGGAAGTATCATCACAATAAGCTGACTTTCAGTTTTTTATACGCTTTCAGCGAGAATTTTGTCCTGCCTTTTTCGCACGACGAAGTCACGCAGGGCAAAGGCTCTTTAATCGGTAAAATGCCCGGCGACGAATGGCAGAGATTCGCGAATTTACGCCTTGCGATCGCGTATATGTACG
This sequence comes from Candidatus Endomicrobium embiratermitis, assembly GCA_009781315.1. GTDB lineage: Bacteria > Elusimicrobiota > Endomicrobiia > Endomicrobiales > Endomicrobiaceae > Endomicrobium > Endomicrobium embiratermitis. The sequence continues at coordinate 12,898 of WQYI01000012.1, forward strand.
CCCATCCCGGAAAAAAACTTTTGTTTATGGGCTGCGAATTCGGGCAGGTAAGGGAATGGATGTATGAGGAAAGCCTTGAATGGCACGTTTTACAGTTTACTCAGCATTCTGGAATGCAAAAATGGGTAAAAGATTTAAACTTTGCCTATAAAAATAATCCGGCTTTTTACGAAAACGATAACACATGGGAAGGTTTTGACTGGATTGACGCTAACGATTCGGACAACAGCGTAATAAGTTTTGTGAGAAACGCTCCCAGGGCAAGAGAAACAGTTTTGTGCGTTTTAAATTTTACGCCTGTTCCAAGGCACAATTATAATATCGGGGTTGGCCACAAAGGACGCTGGGAAGAAATATTAAACAGCGACTCGGTTGAGTATTTCGGAAGCGGAATAGGTAATTTTGGTTTTAAAGACACTCAAGACTGGGGCGCCCACGGCAGACCTTACAGTTTAAACATATCAATACCTCCTTTGGGAGCCGTGTTTTTTAGATTTAAATATTAACGGCAGTGAGTAGTTAGTAGTGAGTAGTGAACTACGGAAAAATAAAAAAACGGGAACAGATTAATTTCTGCTCCCGCTTTTTTTGTTTTGTATTATATTAAGTAAACTTAGATACCGGTTTTCACCGGTATGACAGCCGGCTTATTTGTTTCTCAAATCCGTAAACGATTTTACCACATATAATATTGATACCATAAAAAAGAAAGCCGCTAAAGACAGTCCTATATATTTGTTCGTAACTAAAGCGAGTTCTAAAGCGAGAAGTCCGAAAAGCGTCGTAAATTTAATTATAGGATTCATAGCCACAGACGAAGTATCTTTGAACGGGTCGCCTACTGTGTCGCCAACGACAGTGGCTTTGTGAAGTTCCGTGCCTTTTTCTCTTAAGTCAACTTCGACAAATTTCTTAGCATTATCCCATGCGCCGCCCGCGTTAGCCATAAATATTGCCTGGAAAAGTCCGAACAACGCTATGGAAATAAGATAACCTATAAAGAAATAAGGCTCTATAAACGCGAAAGAAAGAGTCGTGAAAAACACCACAAGGAATAAGTTGAACATTCCTCTCTGGGCGTATTTTGTGCATATTTCAACGACTTTCTTTGAATCCTGCGTAGAAGCTTTTTCGGAAGAGCCGTCAAGTTTAATATGATCTCTGATAAATTCCACGGCTTTATACGCTCCGCTTGTAACCGCGTGGTTTGAGGCTCCGGTAAACCAGTAAATTATGGCTCCGCCGGCTATCAGTCCTAAAAGAAAAGGAGCGTGCAGAAGCGATAAATTGTCAAGTCCGGTCGTAAGTCCTTCCGTAAGCATTACTATTGTGGAGAATATCATAGTAGTCGCGCCTACCACGGCTGTTCCTATAAGAACGGGTTTTGCCGTTGCTTTGAAAGTGTTTCCCGCGCCGTCGTTTTCCTCAAGAAGTATTTTCGATTTGTCAAAAGCCGCTTTAAAACCGAAATCTTTTTCTATTTCCGCGCCTATATTAGGTATATTTTCAATCAAAGAAAGTTCATAGACGGACTGCGCATTGTCGGTTACCGGACCGTAAGAATCAACAGCTATGGTAACGGGACCCATTCCCAAAAATCCGAAAGCAACAAGACCGAAAGCGAAAACCGCGGGCGCTATCATAATTGCGCCGACACCTAAAGAGCTTATCGCGTAAGCTATTGACATAAGAATTATGATCGCAAGCCCCATCCAGTACGCGCTGAAATTTCCCGCGGTAAGACCCGCAAGAACGTTAAGCGACGCTCCGCCGTGTTTGGACGAAGCCACTACGTTTTGCACAAAAGCGCTTTTTACCGAGGTGAATATTTTTACGATTTCAGGGATAACCGCGCCTGCTATGGTGCCGCAGCTTATGATTATTGAAAGTTTCCACCAAAGAGAGCCGTCGCCCAAACCGCCGATTATGAGTTTTGATACTATGAAAGTGAACGATATGGAAACTACGGAAGTTATCCACACAAGCGACGTCAAAGGAGCTTCGTAGTTCATTTTGTCGGATAAAGCGTATTTCATTTTCGCAAATGCTCCGTTGATCGCGTATGAAAGCGCGCTGGCAATAAGCATTATCAAACGCATCACAAAAATCCAGACTAAAAGTTTAACCTGAATTGCCGGGTCTTTTACCGCCAAAACTATAAAGGCTATCAAAGCCACGCCAGTAACGCCGTAAGTTTCAAAACCGTCGGCGGTAGGCCCTACCGAATCGCCCGCGTTGTCGCCTGTGCAGTCCGCGATAACTCCGGGGTTTCTGGCATCGTCTTCTTTAATGTTGAAAACTATTTTCATCAAGTCCGAGCCGATGTCCGCGATTTTTGTAAATATACCGCCCGCAATTCTCAAAACCGAAGCGCCTAGCGACTCTCCTATGGCAAAACCTATAAAGCAGGGACCCGCGAAATCGCTCGGAATAAACAAAAGAATTATAAGCATTATGAAAAGTTCTATGCTTATCAAGAGCATTCCTATGCTCATTCCCGCGCGAATGGGAATTTCATAGCACGGGAAAGGCTTGCCTTTAAGGCTTGCGAACGCTGTTCTTGAATTTGCGAAAGTATTTATTCTCATGCCAAACCACGCTACCGCGTAACTTCCCAAAATCCCGACTATACTGCAAAGAACTATCGTAAAAACTTTAATCGCTTCAAAATGCTGCAGGAAACCGAAATAAACCACTATAATAGCGGCAAGCAAAACTTCAAGTATTATTATGAATTTACCCTGCGTTATAAGGTAGGTTTTACAGGTTTCATATATAAGCTCGGAAATATCTTTCATCGATTTATGCACCGGAAGATTTTTAATCCCAAGATAATGATAAAGCCCGAACAATAAACCGAAAACGCATATAATAAAGCCGAAAACCAAAAGATTGTGGCCGTTAATCGCGCCTCCGAAAAAACTTACCGACGATAAGTCGGGAATAATCAAATTAGCCTCGCTTGCGAAAGAGCTTTTTACCGCAGTAAGCACAAGCGCGAAAACAGCGGCAACTTTTTTTACAGACAACATTTTACCAAACATAATACTATACTCCTTTCTCGTGCATAAATTAAACGCATTGCCAAAGATTATATGATTTATAAGACGATATGTCAATCAAAAAACGGCGATGCATGGATGCAAAGTAAAGACAGTTGTGTCGTTAACTCTGCATCCATGCATCTTTGCATCCGTTTTGTGAGGTTATGCGGCGCGCAGTATGTCGGCGGAATGTATTGTTGCAGGAACTTGTTTGCGCAGAATATTTTCGACGTCGGGTTTTGCGGCGCGCGTAAATTCTACAAACACGCTTCCCGCAAAACCTTTTATAAAACCGTACGCGCTGGCGTCATAAACCTTTTTAACGGCCGCGGACGCGTATTCCGCCGGAATTACAAAAGACATGCCGAACAATTTCGATTCGTCAAAACTTATCTCGCCGGATGAAATGTCTTCTTCAAGCTTAACAAACACGCGTTTGCCTTTCTTGTTGACTATGTCTTTAAGCGCGCTGTCTTCATTTATAATCGGTAAAACGGCATTAAGTAAAAATTGTTTTTTCAGTCTGGAATCTAAAATTTTGTCGGTTTTTATCAATATAACGTTTGTTTTGCCGTAAGAATTTAACATGATGTCTGCGGTTTCTAATTCGCCGTTGATATCCATAGTCGTTTTTTGTATAAGTCTGCTTTGCGACGGTAAAATATCTTTCGTAATTCTATCCTCGAAAGCTATGACGAAAGATTTCCCTTTTTTTCTTGTTAAATCGTCGGCATCCATGAAATTTTCGCTGAAATTTTCGGACGAGAGCGTTTTCTCCAAAGACGGGACAAACAAGAAAACGTTGTTTTTCAGCGTTTTTTGCTGTCTTCTTTTTTCCGCTTTTCTTATGGTTTTTTCAAGTTCGATTTTAAAAAAACCGAATCTGGAGCGTAAAAAATCGAAAAGATTATACTCTGCCGATATCCTCAGCAAAGCATCTAAAGAATCTTTGGAAACCATATTTTTTTCAATAATCGTTTCGGATACGCTGTCTTCAAATCCGTAGGAGTATACGCCCTTTGCGGGATCCACTACAAAAAGGCTGCCCATATTGCCGTATTTCGGAGATATGCCGTGATCGGCGTTTATAAGCCTTATCATATTATTGTCGTCGGATTCTGTCGTGCCTATTTTTTCTTTTTTAAGTTTGTCAAAAGGGTTGTGTCCGGCAAACAAGAGCAATATCTTGAGAGGATTAAATATTTTCCCAAACCCGGTTTTCTTTTGAAAGGCTATGTCTTTAGGTTTTATTTTTGTGCTGACGTCGGAGTATATAGATGTTATTAAATTTAACGCCTCCATTATCTGCGAAATATTGTCCTGCCCGAGCTGAAAATTTCTGATGTCCAAACTTATTTTTTCAAGCCCTTCCAATATCTTTTCTGGAGGATAATATTCGCCTTTGTATCTAAGCCCGCCGCCTCTGGTTCCTATTGAAACGACTCCGTCATCATTAACAGGCAGAAGCGAATGCATATAAGAAAAGCCGAACATATCTTTAACGTGCAAAGCAAAATTGTTTTTATAAAATTCTCCCAAAGCTCTTATTTTATAATCGCTTAAATAATTCGAATTATTCAGAAGGCGTCCGTTTTCATAGTTGTGTTCCTTGTCTCCGGCAAGACGTCCGACAATCAGGTTTAAAGAATTATTGTCCGAACAAAACTCGTTAAACAGCTTGGTTAACGCGTTATCTTCGGGTATGCTGTTCTTTTCTTTTAAAATTGAAGCCAGCTCTGCTAAAGAAATTCCGGGATTTTTGGTTAAAGCTTCGATTATGGTTTTGCTTACAAAACCGGATAAATGCTTGTATTTTTCATTTGTTTCGTATATAGTCTCGCCGACTAGTTCCTTGTTTCTCTGCGCGAGAAAACCGTCTCCCGTAACGCTGCCCCAGTCTTTATGATAAACCCAATCCAAAGCGTTCCATTCGGTGCTTTGATAATTCAAATACATTATGGCGTCTAAAATAGCCCATTGCCAGTTTCCTTTTTTTAGTTCTTGGCGCATTTTCTCTTTTTGCGACGATATTACTTCATCAATCAGCGCTTCCATTTTTTTCCATTCTTCGTGGTGATGCGGATATTTGTTCTTAATGACATCCAATTCGACTTTTCTGTCAATCCACCAATTTATGGACATTTTGTCAGCCGCTTTAAAGCCCGTATACACCCACACGCCCACGTCATGGCCGATAATTTTTTTCCACCAATTAAGCAGGTAAACGTTTTCTTCTTTGGCAAAGATTCCTGACGGATTGTTTAGAATGTCTTTTTCTTTAGAGAAATTTATGTTGTCTATTTTTGCGTTTTCGTTTTCCTCTAAATTATACATTTTATTAAACATGTCAATAATCTCTTTCAGCGTCTTTGTATGCTCTTTTTGTCTCTTATCCGCATTTTCCATATATTGGGCAAGTTTTTTTGCCCATATAATCTGGCTTGTGGCTTCTTGCGCTATGTCTTCATTTTTTGACGTTTGGCGTTCCGCAAGATCTTCGACGGGGTTTCTGTAACCGTAAGTTATTTCTTCGTCTTCCAAATCAACTGTCTGATAATTTTTGGGTATTCCGTTATATCCTTCGTAATAAGGCAAATGCACGGCCGCTACGTTCATAAAAGCGTATAAATCGTGATTTCCGGTAACCGCCACGCCGCTTCCGGAATCGATAACCGCCTGTATTATTTCCCATGCGGCAATTTGCTCCGGACCTCTGTCCAGCAAATCGCCTAGAAAAATAATTTTAAAATTATCCTGCTTGGCTTTATTGCTGAGAATATTTTTGAAATTTACCAGATTATTTTCCAAATCTATTTGTTTTTCATCTATATCTAAAGCATGGGCAAGCAGTTCTTTGAGCCTTTGCGCGCCGCCGTGTATATCGGATAATATGATAACTTTCGGAAGCCTGCCTTTGGCAAACAGATATTTTGTAATAAATTTTATTAAATTGAAAAAATCCGTTCTCACTTGGTGCCTGACGGTTACGGCAACGCGCTCTTTAAGAGCTTGTACCGTGCGGTCAATTACATCGTTTATGCGAACCATAATATCTTCTACGTTGTAAGCGTTTTCAGGGTTTTTTAATTTAAGTTTATCTTTTAAAACTTTTGCGTTCGCAGCGTTAAGCTTCATTTGTATAAATGCCTTTAATGTTTCCACATCCGAAGTCGAATCGCCGATTATTTCCCGCGCGCCGGCTGTTAAAAATAAATCGGGATTTCTTCTGTAGACCGTTTGCCTTATCAGATCGTTTATGCCGTCGCCGCCTTCTTCGGCAGTATATTTATGGTCAATTAAAAGCTGTGTTCTTTGCGATATGGAAATGTTTTCGTTAAAGAGAATGCTTTGTTCATCGCTAATCCATATGTCGAATATTCTGTCAATTTCAAATATTGCGGCGAAAGCGTCGGCGTCATGCAATAATCTTGCTTCCGGGTGGGCGTTATGTTCGTCCCTCGGGATTTTTGTGTTTTCTATTTTTTTATGCCCCAAGCATATTTCTTTCAGTTTTTGTTCGTCTATGTTTTTGTCGGGGAAACGTTTAAAAATGGCATCCACCCACGCGGCTGAATTTTCTTCATGCCTGCTTCTTGTGATTAATGTGGAAATATCATGCATAACTACGGCGTATGCAAGATATTTCGGGTCTGTTCTTTTTGCGAATGAAGGATCTTTCGAAAGTATTTCTATAATGTATTTGTATACAGTAAAAGAGTGGTCGAAATCATGATTTAGGATAACCGCGCGGTTCTTATAATATCTTTCAAATAAATACGTCGGTACGGAAGAATGAAGTTTTTGCAGCGCCTCTACAAAATATTCTTCAAATTTAATAAAAAAATCGGCGTCGGGAAAAGTTTTTGTCCCCAATATTTCAAGCCGAAATCCCTCGAGAGTTTCTTTTAATTCTTCAATACGCACTATGCTGTCAAAAGGTTTTGAAGGTTTTTCGTTTTTTTCCAGAAGAAGATTAGCGAACAAAATATCTTCATTGGCTTTTCTTTGGTCGCTTGTGTGGCCCGGGTAAGTAAGATATGCTTTTGCGATTGCCCTTATTTCGTCATTGTCCGGAGGCATCAGCGCGCCGTTATTCCTAAATATTCCTTCAGTAAGCTGGTTCCGGGCGCTGTCAAAGTTGGAGTATGTGTCCAAATCTTCAAAAAAAGCGGCATTATCGTCTAAAATTCCGTCCAAAGCGTTTTTTATGCGTTCTATCGCCGTGGGAGTATCTTTAACGCCGCGTTTTATTTTTAAATAATAAAGCATGTTGTATATGTCTTTTTGCGATTGTTCTGCTTCGGAAAAATTTCCTACCATTTCATGAGTCAATTCATGAATTATTCCCGCAAAAATAAACGCGTGAGCTACGTCTTTGTCTCTTTTTTCAACTTTTGAAATGCCGGAATTCACGTTTATAAAACCGTTTCTGAAATGGTTTTCAAAAAAATGCGAAGATTTTTTTACAATCGTTATATTTATGGCCGATTTAAGAAGCGCAGCCGGATTTTTTTCCGGCAATAACATTTTTGCGTTATCCACGGCTTTATCCAGCATTTCCCGCATCATTTCAGTGTTAAGCCATTGTCCCGCTATTTTATTATCGACATACACCAATATTTTTTTGCCGTCCACGGTTACGGGAAATCCCATGGAATTTCCTTGCGTCACATTTTTTTCACCGAAACGTTTGACGGCATTTTGGGCGAGATTAGATTTCAGGTGTTTGTCTATGAAAGAAAAAAACGATAAGCGTAATCTGTTATTTCTGATTATTCTGAAATATTTCGGCATGTTCATGTGATTGGCGGCGAATTCGTCAAATACTACTCTGTTGTTTCTTAGCTGTAAAATAATTTCGCGGTTTGAACTTTCGGTCCGTATAATAAATTTGCCGTTTTCAATCTCCGCGGTGAAATAATTTTCAGGAACGGCTTTGTTTTCTTCGGAAAGTTTTTTTACCCAGTCTTCTATGATTTCTTTCAGTTTTTGGGGAGGAACGTTTTCGGCGTTCGCGCTGATAATTGCCTCAAGCAGCCTGTCAAAATAAGTTTCTCTCAAAACGGCGTCCGGTATTATATCGGCAAGCATTATCGGAACGAGGCTTAGCGCGTCGGAAGAATAATCTGCGTTTAATCTTGTCGAATATAAAGATTGCGCTTCTATCGCTTTTAGCGCCGGCGTAACCACGACGTAAGACATTTTATTGTCGGCAAGTTTTTTTAAAAAATCGGTGTGAAAACCGCCTGCGACAAAAACGTTTAAAGAATTTGATTTGGAGTTTTTTAAATGTTTTAATGCGTTTTTCAGGAAAACTTCGTCCCTTTTTATGTTTATATCGTAGTAATCTTTGAAAGAGTCATCGTCTAACAGCCGAAGCCCGTCGTATCCGCCGTAATATTTTTTCAAAAGCGCTTTGTAGCGTCCGAGATTTAAACTGAAATAGCGCCAGTTCTGGGGAGTCAAATTTAAAGAAAAGTAATTCTCAAGCATTGATGTCATTTTAGAAATCGTAAGCAGCTCGCGCGCGGAAAGATTTCCGTAGTCGTTTTCTATCAGATCTTCAATGTATTTGTTAAACTGCCAAAAAGAATCAAAATGGTTTATAGCCGAGCGTTTCGCAGACGTTTCAAGAAAAGCGGCCAAATCCGGATATTGATTTGCGAAATCATATCTTTTGTCGTTGAAAATTTCATTAAGTTTGCCGTAGAAAAAATTTACGCTGCCGGAATTATCGTTTAAATCTTTATAATCTTTATAACTTAAAGTTTCTCTAAGTTTCAAAATACAGGTTTGAAGCTGTTTTTTTATTTTCCCGGCATTTAAGTTTTCAAGAGTTTCAGAGGAATAAATTTCTTTGGCAAGCTCGGACTGCTTTACCGGATAAGCGGACTCTATGCTTAAATCATAGATGTCGTTGAATTTTACGTCGGGATTTAACAGAAATTTATTGATTGCCGAATATTTTCCTTCGAGTTTTTTCGAAATGTCTTTTAAAATGAGTTTTTTAAAAGATTTAATATTTTCCGAATTCTTATTGTAAACATCGTTAAGGCGGTACGCGTTTGCCACGTTTGAAAAATATAAATCCCAATCTTCAATGCCGTAGGCAATGTCAAAATTATCTTTCAAAAACAGTTCGGCGCCGCTCAAATAACCTATGTTTAAAAGATAGTCCGCGGCTGCGGCGCTGGTGTCCTGCGGCAGAGTTGATATAATATTGTTTTGTATTTTGCCGAAAGGAGCTCCTTCAATGATTACTTTTTCCACATTGAATTTTGAATTTAAAGATGAGATTACGTCACAGATATTCTTTTGTACTGCGGGATTGCAGTGCAGATCCTGTATGAAAACTAATACTTTGTCTCCGTTTGCAATATAGGTTTCCGTGACCTCTGCGGATGAATTTTTCGAAATAACTGAAGTTATTTCGTTTATAATATCTTCCGAAGTAACGGGAGATGATGCTTGCAAAGGATATGCGAAAACGCATGACAGGAAGAAACACAATAATGTAAAGACTGAAACCGCGCGGTTAAACGTTTTTTGCATATCGCCACACCTCTGTTTAATATACTATATAATTGTATATATAGTATACAATAATAATAGCTTCAAAATTGAATAAACAAACAAATTTCACATATTTTTTACATTTACATTTATATTCGAATTTGATAAATTCCGAAATATAATGTAAATTTTTTGGTGAGATTATTTATGTTATTTCACATTTATATTGGAATTTGATATAATTTTTCGGTCGTTAGTAGTGATACAGAGTGTTAGTTGCAAAAGACGCAGAAAAAGTTTATAGCGGTAATTTTTATAATTTTCCTGCAACATAAGAGCTTTTAAAGCTAAAAGTTTTTAAAGCCAAAAAGATGTTGAGGAATTAAAAGGGAGGATAGAATGAAAAAAGTTGTGAGTGCACTATTGTGCGTGATGTTTGCTTCGGCGGTGGTTTTTGCTGCGTCTAGTACGGGAAATAAGAGTTCCGGCACGGCGGCTAAGCCTGCTGCCGCGGCTCCTTCCGTTAAAAAAACTCCCGCGGCTTCACCTGCGCCGGCTGCTGCGTCCTCTTCTGTTAAAAAAACTACAGTTGCTACGCCTGCGGCAACTAAAACAACAGCTAAGCAAAGTGTTGCGGAACCTGTTAAAAACGGCGGACAGATGGCGGTAGGTTATTCAGTAGTAGATTATTCCGGAGGCAACGGATGGACCGTCGATAATCTTGCTTTCAGATACCGTATAAACGATTTGCTTGCCGTAGAAGGGCTTTTAGGATTTAACGCGGGAGACGCCGGCAATGCTTTTGTGTTTGGCGGTAAAGTTTTTTATACAATTAAAGAATATTCAACATTCAATGTATACGGCACCGGAGGAATGAATCTGGGCGTAATAGACCCCGACGGCGGTGAGTCTACGACAATTTTCGGAATTATGGCCGGAGCCGGCGTTGAATACTTTATAGCGCGCAACCTTTCAATATCTTCGGAATTGGGGTTAGCCGGTAATTTTATGAAAGATAATAATATGTTCGGGACTATCGGAAATTGGGTGTCTAACTTAGGTATCAGATATTATTTGGACTGATAAATAACGATTTTAAGAGCCCGCCTTTTGCCTTTTAAAGGCGGGCTTTTTTTTGTATATAAAACTGCCCGCGCGGCTAACGGTTATGATGTTTATCCTGACGGGTCGCATGTATGCGTGTTTACATCTATATAGGAATTTGATATAATCATTCGGTTAGCATAATAAAAAACACAACTAAACTCAAGGAGTTGCAACAATGGCATTTGCAAAAAAAGAAGTAGTCGAAAAATTTAAAACGCACGCTACCGATACCGGTTCTCCCGAAGTTCAGGTCGCGTTGCTTACGTCGAGAATTAAATATCTTTCCGACCATTTTCAAAAATATCCGAAAGATTTTGCTTCAAGAGTAGGTTTCCTTAAAATGATAGGACAAAGAAGAAGATTGCTTGATTATTTGAAAAAACACAATAAAAGCAGCTATTCTTCGTTGATTAAAAGTTTAGACCTTAGAAAGTAATATAAGGCAAATAAAAAGTCCCGGTCTGCTCAAAGGATGCAAAGAAACACCAAAACGGCAATTGACAAATTACAATGAACAAATAAAAATTATTATGGTCTTTGTCGTTAATTGTTAATTGAAAATTGTTACTTGTAAATTGTTTTTCGAATAGGGTGTTTGTTTGGATCTTTTGCGCGGCGAACCGGGTAAATGGAGCGTAAAAGTGGAGTATTTTAAAAAAGAAGTTGACGTAGCAGGAAAAAAAATTATTATCGAATCCGGAAAACTTGCAAAACAGGCGAGCGGTTCGTGCATGGTAAGAATCGGAGAAACTACGGTTTTGGTTAACGCCGTAGCTTCAAAAGAACCTAAAGAAGGCATAGATTTTATGCCTTTGACCGTAGATTACAGAGAAAGAACGTATGCCGCGGGAAGAATTCCCGGCGGTTTTTTTAAAAGAGAAGCAAAACCAAGAGACAGTGAAATACTTGTCAGCAGGCTTATCGACAGAAGCATAAGGCCCCTTTTTCCGGAATACTGGAGAAACGATACCCAGATTTCAGCCATAGTGCTTTCCCACGACGGCGAGAATGATGCCGAAACGGCAAGCATTATAGGAACTTCCGTAGCCCTTATGATATCCGATCTGCCTTTTTATACGCCTATAGCCTCCGTGAGAATCGGCAGAGTAAACGGCGAACTTATAGTAAATCCCACGATAGCCCAGCAGGATGCGAGCGACTTGGATTTGATCGTCAGCGGAACCGAAGACGCTTTGACAATGGTTGAAGCGGGCGCTTTGGAACTTTCTGAAGAAGAAATGCTTGCGGCGTTAAATCTTGCAAAAGAAAACATAAAAGGAATTTGCGCTTTTCAAAAAGAACTTCCTTCAAAAACAAAAATTCAGGTACCGGAGCCTCAGTATAACGGGGCGATGAAAGCCGATATTGAAGCCGAAGCAATCGACAATGCCGAAGAAGGCGTTACGATTAAAGAAAAAGGCGAGAGAGACGCGTTTTGGTCGGGATTTAAAAAAGACATTACAAAAAGAATGCTCGAAAAATATCCCGAGGAACTTAAAGGCACAATCGACGCTATTCTTGAAAATATATTTTACGTTAAAGCCAGAGAACTTGTTTTGAACAAAAGAGTCCGCACGGACGCGAGAGGTTTGGAAGAAATAAGGCCTATTTCCGTTGAAACCTCTTTTTTGCCTAGGGTTCACGGCTCGGCTCTTTTTACAAGAGGACAGACTCAGGCTTTGGCTACGGTAACGCTCGGCACGCCGGGTGATATGCAGATTATGGACGAGCTTGCCGGCGAATATAAAGAACGCTTTATGCTTCACTATAATTTTCCGGGTTTTTCCACGGGCGAAGCAAAAGGCGAGCGTTCCACGAGCAGAAGAGAAATCGGTCACGGAGCTTTGGCGAAAAGAGCGTTAAGAGCAATATTGCCTCCCGAAGAAGATTTCGGTTACACAATAAGAATAGTTTCGGATATTTTAGAGTCGAACGGTTCGTCTTCAATGGCGTCGGTTTGCGGCGGTTCTCTTGCGTTGTTTAACGCGGGAGTTCCGGTAAAAGCCAGCTGCGCGGGCGTTGCGATGGGGCTTATAAAAGAAGGCGATAACTATGTTGTTTTAACCGATATTATGGGAATGGAAGATCATTTGGGCGATATGGATTTTAAAGTAGCGGGAACAAGAAAAGGCATAACAGCGCTGCAGATGGATATAAAAATTTCAGGGCTTACCACGGAAATTATGGCTCAGGCTTTGGAGCAGGCAAAGCGCGGAAGATTCTTTATATTAGATAAAATGGACGCGGCTGTGTCCGCTCCAAGCAACGCTCTTTCGCAATACGCTCCGAAAATGGCGACTTTAATGATTCCTCCTAAAAAAATCGGCGAACTTATCGGTCCCGGGGGAAAGAACATAAAGAAAATTCAGGAAGAAAATGAAGTAAAGATAGACATTGAAGAAAGCGGGAAAGTCTCCATATCGGGTATGGACTCCGAAAAAGTAAACAGAGCGAGAGATATTGTTGAAGCGTTTACGGCCGAAGTAGAAGTGGGCAAAATATACAAAGGCAAAGTAGTAAGGATTATAGAAATCGGAGCGTTTGTTGAAATTCTGCCCGGAAAAGACGGGATGGTGCACATTTCGCAGCTTTCGGACAGCCATGTGAAAAAGGTTGAAGATGCCGTGAAAGTTGGCGAAGAAGTTACCGTTAAAGTTTTAAAAATAGATGAGAAAGGCAGGGTAAATTTAAGCATAAAAGCAGCGAGATAACGGCAAATAACAAATTACAATTAACAAATAAGAATTAAAATCTGGTTTTTGTCGTTTATTGTTAATTGAAAATTGTTATTTGTAAATTAAAAGGGTTAACATGCCAAACAACGACATTAAAAACAAAGTAAAATCTCTTTACGAAATAATGAAAGACGAGAAAGTCCGGGAATTGGAAGTCAATTCCAAAGAATACAGCGTTGTCATTAAGCGTAAAGACCCGAATGAGGTCGCCGAGGCGGTTTCCGTGCAAAAGGCTGCGCTAAAACCGGTTGCCGCTAATTTTGAAGAAGCTTCGAAATCCGAAGCCAAAATTTCCGGCGAAACAATAAAATCTCCGATAACCGGCGTTTTTTACCAATCGCCGTCTCCGTCTTCGCCCGTTTTTGCAAAAGAGGGCGATATTATTGAAACCGGCAAAACTTTGTGTATAATTGAAGCTATGAAAGTTATGAACGAAATTAAGGCGACTTTTAAAACAAAAATAGTAAAGATTTTAGCCGAAAACGGAAAACCCGTAAATTCCGGTCAGGATTTGTTTGAGATTGAAAAAGCCTGAAACGGCAATTAACAGTTTACAATTAACAAATAAAAACTTCGGGTATTTGTCGTTAATTGTAATTTGTAAATTGTTAATTGTTAATTAGAGGTGCAAAACATGTCGGATATTACCGAAAGAATAGGAATTACCGCAGGGGAGATATGGAGATATTTGTCTGAAAACGGCGAATCTTCCCCGATAAAAATAAAGGCAAATTTAGGTTTGTCAAATACAATGCTTTATCTTTCTTTAGGCTGGCTTGCCAGAGAAGGTAAAGTAAATATCGTGCAGTTTGAATATAGTTATAAAATTTCGTTAAAGTAAAGTCGTTAAAAACTTAAGCGCCGATGCACGGATGTATAGATGCACGGACGCATAGCAAAGACGCAACGACAAAAAACAAAAGTTGTTACTATGCATCTATGCCTCTAAGCTTCAATGCATCCAAGAGGTTCTTATCAGTGGGAAAAAAGAAAGCGAAAAGCAAAAAACAAAATAAAAAAAATCCGGAAAGGAACAGGGAAGCCGCGTCCCTGTTTTTTGCTTTGGCGGCATTTATAAGCACATTTGCCCTTGTTATTCCGGAAAACACCGGAATTGCAGGCAAAGCTTTTGCCAACGTTATGTTTCAAATGTTCGGCGATGCGGCGTATATACTTCCCGTGATTTTACTTTGCTATTTTATAATTTACATAAGAAAATCCGTCAAATTAAAACCGGAAACGGATATTATATGGTCGGCGTTATCTCTTGTTTCCTGCGCGGTTTTATTTTCTTTTTGCGCTTTATTGTTTCAGTTAAATGCCTCTGGCGGTTGGACAGGCAGTCAGCTTTATCCTTTTTTTGAGAGACTTTTCGGAAGATGGCTTGCTTTTTCCGTTATTGCGCTCACGTTTGTTTTTTGCATGACGCGGCTGTTTAGAATTTCAATAAGTTCGTCGATATACAATTTCTTAAAAGGCGTTAAGGAAGATATTCAAACGCCTAAAACATACAAAGAAGGTTTGCAAAAGCCCGATATTGCCGAAAAAAGATCCGATAATGCCGAGCCCGAGCAAAAAAAACTTGAACCCATAAAACCCAATATTGTAAATAAAAACGAAAAAGAGGATAAACCCGTAAAAGAAGCTCCCGCAGAATCTAAGCCCGGAACCGAAAAGCCTGAAAAAGTAGACAGCAAAACATTCGTGTATAAGCTTCCGCCCGCTGATTTGCTTCCTAAAGACGCGACTATGAGTTTTGAGACAAATAAAGAAGAACTGCTGCAGCGCGCCGAACTTTTAAAAAATACTCTGGCTGATTTTGACATAATCGCCGAAGTGCAGGACATTATTCCGGGACCTGTCGTAACGCGTTACGATTTGGTTTTGGCTCCGGGGACAAAAATACAAGCGGTTACGAATATTATTGATAATCTTTCTCTGGCTATGCGCACGTCGTCTATAAGAGTTGTTCCGATACCGGAGAAAGCCGTTGTGGGCGTGGAAGTCCCCAATCCCGACAGCGCGATTGTTGGACTAAGGGGAATACTTGAAAGCCGCGCTTTTGAAAAATCAAAATCGCTTCTTACTCTTGCTTTGGGAAAAACCACGGACGGCGCGGGTTATGTGTCGGACCTCGCGGATATGCCTCATCTTTTAATAGCCGGAGCGACGGGTTCCGGAAAAAGTGTCGGGCTTCACACCATAATTCTTTCGATGCTTTATAAAGCCCGTCCAGACGAAGTTAAGCTTATGATTATAGACCCGAAGCGCGTTGAAATGCCTATATATAAAGATATTCCGCATATGTATAATCCTTCGTCGCCCGCCGCGGACGCCGATATAATTACCAATCCCCGCGAAGCGGCGGCTTCGCTGCGGAAACTTGTAACCGTAATGGAAGAAAGATATTCCAAGTTCGCCAAAGAAATGGTGAGAAATATTGATGACTATAATAATAAAATGTCCGAAACCGGAGGCGAGAAAGAGTTTTACATAGTTGTCATTATAGACGAGCTTGCCGACTTAATGCTTGTAGTGCGTAAAGAAGTTGAAGATTCGATACAAAGGCTTGCCCAGATGGCGAGAGCCGTCGGGATACATTTGATACTCGCGACGCAGAGGCCGTCGGTAAACGTTATTACGGGCATAATCAAAGCTAATTTTCCGGCGAGAATGTCGTTTCAGACGACTTCGCAAATAGATTCGAGGGTCATTTTAGACATGCTGGGCGCCGAAGATTTAATGGGCAAAGGAGATATGCTGTATTTGCCTAAAGGCGAGGCCAGACCGACGCGCCTTCAGGGGGCGTACGTTTCTTTAAAAGACGCGCAAAAAATAATAGCTTTTGTTAACGACCAGAATTTTCCGAGAATTTACGAACCCCCCGTCGTGGAAATTGACGTGCAGTCCGGTTTTAATGCCGACGAGAAAGCAATAAAAGATTTGGTTCCGGCGTTAAAACTCATAAAAGAACGCAGAAGCATTTCGCAGGATTTGCTTAAAGCCAATTTCGGCGGTTCGGCAAGAGCGACAAACATATTAAGCCTGCTTAACGTCAAAGGTTTTATATCAAAACCCGAAGGCACTAACAAATGGCAGATTAATTATGATAAAATAGAACAAGAACTTAACGCCAATGAGTAATTAACAGCCGGATAATTGGCAAAAGGGGTTTGAAATGAAAAAAATAATTTTTGCGGCGTTGTTTGTAAGTTGTTTATGCGTTCCGGTTTTTGCCCAAACAAACGGTGACGGCAAGACGATTGATTATGTTCTTAAAAATATGGAAGAAGCCGATAAAAAAATAAATACTTTGGAAGTCGACTATGTCCAGGAAATTTTTTACAATACTACAAACGAGAAACAAAAAATAACGGGAAATCTTAAATATAAAAAGCCTTCAAACATTTTCATAGCCCAAAGAACCCCGCAGGAACAGAAGATATATATTGACGGTAAAAAAATAACGATATATACTCCGGAAAATTCTCAGGCTGTTGTAGACACTTGGAAAAACGTCGTAAGCGGGGATTTTGCTCCGGCTTCTATTATCAGTTTCGGAAGCAACCGGGCAAATATAAGCAAAGATCACGATATAATTCTTATCGGCGAGGATGATGATCATTATATTGTCGGTATTTCGCCTAAATCGAAAAAAGACTGGGATATGAAATTATTCGTTTCCAAAAAAACATTCTATCCCCAGAAAGCTTCGGTCAGCACGGACGGGCTTCTTATAAACGTAGATTTGACGCAGTACAAAACCAATGTGGATTTAAAAAAAGACTTATTTAAATTTAACGCTCCGGAAGGAGTTGAAATAATAAAACTCAATTAGGCGGGATAAATGAAAGTTATAGGAAGCATATTAAAAGAAAAACGCGAAAATGACGGATTAACCTTAGAAGAAGTTCATAAAGCCATAAAAGTTCAGGAAAAATATCTTATAGCCATTGAAGAAGGAGATGAAAAAGCTTTTTCCGCGGAAGTCTATTATAAGAGTTTTGTGAAATCTTACGCCAAATATCTGGGGTTTGACGCAAATACGCTTATAAACCAGTACGAAGCCCGTAAAGTCCCGCTGAATATTTCTGTGGACAAAGCTGAAAATAAAAAATCTGAAAAGCCGGGTAACGGCGGCAAGGCTAATTTCAAAAAGTCGGCAGTGACAATTTTAATTGCCGTCTGTCTGATCGCGGTATTTTTTTATTTGAATAAAAATATTTCAAATATAGTTTCCGACGATTATTCCGCAATTGAACATAAAAATCAAATGCCGGAGCAAACCGTAAAGAACGAAATAAAAAGCAGCGAGCAAGTAGTTGTCGATGTCCAAGTCAAGCCTGCAGTCAAACCTGCAGTCAAACCTGAAGTTAAACCTGAAGCCAAGCCTGCAGCCAAGTCTGAAGTCAAACCCGAAGTTAAACCTGAAGTCAAGCCTGCAGTCAAATCTGAAGTTAAACCCGAAGTCAAACCTGAGGTTAAGTCTGAGGTTCAGCCTAAAAAAGAAGAACCGGTTGTTTTACCGAAACAGAAGCTGCTTATACAGGCTGTAAGCAATGTGTGGATAAAAGTTGACGGCGATAATAAAGGCCTTTATGAGGGAACTTTATTAAAAGGCGAAGAGAAAACATGGAAGGCGGATAATCTTTTTAATTTAAAGATAGGCTATACTCCGGGCGTTAAAGTATTTTTTAACGACGAAGAAGTTGACGTTATATCCGGTTCGGTCCAAGACGTAAACACGATAACTTTGAAAAGGCAGTAAAATGCGGAAAGTCGCGGTAATCGCTTTGGGCTGTCCGAAAAATACGGTGGAAGCGGAATATCTTTTAGGCATTTTAGAAAATAAAGGTTATATTCTTACAAATAATACGCTGGAAGCAGATATCGTTATAATCCACACATGTTCTTTTATTAAAGACGCAAGGATTGAGTCTGAAAACCGTATTAAAGAAATTTTAGAACTTAAATCCGAAAAAGATTTAAAAGTTTATGTTTCCGGCTGTTTGCCCCAGCTTTTAAAAGAAGAGTTTGCGAACAGTTTTCCCGGGGTTGACGGTTTTACGGGGACTGGAGAACTTTCTAGAATTACGCGCTTGATGGCCCGCAAAAATAAAACCGGCAAACTTTTGCTTAAACCCGGGGGACTCAACGATTCTAAATTCAGGCTGTTGTCATCGCCTTTGCCTTTCGCTTATTTAAAAATTGCCGAAGGATGTAATCATAATTGCAGTTTTTGTATAATTCCGTCGCTTAGAGGAAAATACGTAAGCAGGACGGTTTCTTCTTTGGCCGACGAAGCAAAAGCATTGTCCGATTCGGGCGTGAAAGAACTTATAATAATCGCTCAGGATACGACTTCTTACGGGAAAGATTTATACAATCGTTTTGTTTTGGATAAGCTTTTGGCAAAACTTGCGAAAATCGAAGAACTGAAAATTATAAGGCTTATGTACGCTTATCCTTCAAGCGTGACGGACGGGCTTTTAGACGTAATAAAAGAATATGACAATATATGCAAGTATATGGATATTCCGATACAGCACGCAAGCAAAAACGTTCTTGCTAATATGAAACGCCCTTTGAATACCGTAAAAATTATAGAGAAAATAAATAAGCGCGTTCCTGATATTGTTTTAAGAACTTCTCTTATAACTGGTTTTCCCGGAGAAACCGAAAGAGATATAAAAGAACTTGAACGTTTCATAAAGCAGGGATATTTTCAATACGCGGGAGTTTTTGAGTATTCCGGTCAAAAAGAAGCGCCGTCTTTTAAATTAAAAAACCGCGTTGATTTGGAAAAAGCAAAAGAAAGGAAAATATTTATAGAGAATGCCCAGTATGAAGTTTTTAAGAAAAAAGCGGGCGTTTTGAAAAATAAAAAAATAGAATTTATGGCCGAAAGCTGTAAGAAATCCGGCGGACGGTATATTGTGTCGGGAAGAAGCTTTTTTCAAGCTCCGGAAATCGACGGAAATATAATAATCCGTTCAAAAAAACCGGTTAATTTAGGGGGATTTTATTCTGCCGAAATTACCGGGAACGAAGGATACGATGTAACGGCAAAGTTCAAAGTGTAAAGTGAAAAGTTAAAATAACAACAAAACAGCAAAAAGACAAAGTGCATAAATATAAAAGGAAGAATGATGAATCTGGCGAATAAGCTTACAGTGGCGAGAATATTAATGGTGCCGTTTTTCATTTTGTTTATGGAACTCAACGGCTTTTGGTTTGCCGTATCGGCTTTATTGATTTTTATCGCCGCGTCAATTACGGATTTGCTTGACGGACGCATAGCCAGAAAAAATAATATGGTTACGCCGCTCGGGATTTTTTTAGACCCGCTGGCGGACAAACTTCTTATTTCGGCCGCTTTCATATGTTTTGTCGATATCCATTATCTTGATGTTCCCGCATGGATGGTCATCGCGATTATTTCGCGGGAGTTTCTTATTACGGGACTTCGTACTATTGCCGCCGCAAAAAATGTTATAATTCCGGCGGATAAAGCGGGAAAATTTAAAACCACTTCACAGATAGTCGTGATTATCATGATTCTGCTTATTATTATAATCAATGAAATGTTTTTGAAATTTTACGGCGTTACTCCGGAAATGCTTATAACTTACGACAAAGGTTCTTACAGAATACTCGCTTTAATAATGCAAAAAACGCCTTTCTGGGCTGTTCTTGCCGCCACAACGCTTACCATTTATTCGGGTTTTAATTATATGTGGAAACACAGGGAATTTTTTAAATAAATGAACAAGATAATATTGTTTTTTTCGTCGGGATTCGGAACCGGGTATATAAAATACGCGCCGGGCACTTTCGGGACTCTTTTAGGAGTTTTGCTTTGGGCGTTTTTTATTCCGGACAAATATTCGTGTCATTTTCTTGCGATAATATGCATATTTGCGGTTTCCGTGTTTTTTTCGTCTCTGGCGGAAAAGATTTACGGTAAAAAAGACGACCAGCGTATAGTTATCGACGAAGTCGCGGGTATATGGTTTTCCGTCGCGTTTTTGCCTAAAACGCTTTTGTTTTTAAGTTTAGGATTTGTCTTTTTTAGGTTTTTCGATATAAAAAAACCATGGTTTATAAAAAAAGTTCAGAATGTCAAAGGCGGTTTGGGAGTGACAATAGACGATATTCTCGCCGGCATTTTCGCTAATATAATACTTCAGGTTCTGCATATTTTTATAAAATGATAAAAGTAAAAAAAATTATTTCAGGTCAGTTGGAAGTCAACTGTTACATAGTTTATGATTCGGATACCCTGAACGCGGTAATAATCGATCCGGGCGAAGACGGGGATAAAGTCATAAGAACCGTTGAAGAAGGCGGTTTTAAGCCGGAAATGCTTATAAATACGCACGGGCATTTCGACCATATACTGTCAGACGAACAAATCAGACAGAGGTTTAATATACCTCTTGCCGTGTACAAAGACGAAATTGAAATGCTTTCTGTTTCGGCAATGTTCGCTTCTTCGCAATCAGTTTCCGCGCCGGAAATTCTTCTTGAAGATAATCAGGATATCAAACTTTCCTTTGCGTCTTTTAAAGTCATTCATACTCCAGGACACAGCAAAGGCGGAATCTGCCTGTTATTTGACGATTTCATAATAACGGGCGATACATTGTTTGCGGGCACAATAGGCAGAACCGATTTTCCCGGCGGAAATTATCAGGATATGGTGAAATCTCTTGAAAAAATAAAAAACCTGAAAAATTCCCTGATAATTTATCCGGGTCACGGAAGCCAAACAACGCTTGCGAACGAATTGAGGCATAATCCGTACCTAAACGGCAGGTAGGAAGGAGGAACCTTCCTCGCCCCTTGCGGGAGAGGAACTTTGAGCGAAGCGAAAAGAAGGTGAGGGGTTGTTGTTGTCTTTAACAAGTAACTAATAACTGGCTTAAAAATATGATTGATTTAAAAAAAACTTTAGACGATTTTATATCTTACATAACCGTTGAAAAGGGGTTATCAAAAAATACCGCTTTGGCATACAGAACCGATCTGGCTAAATTTGCTGTTTTTTGTAAAGAAAAAAATATTTCTGCGGAACAATTTAAACATCACGACATAACCGATTTCCTTTGGGAAATGAAAATGAAAGGGCTTAAGCCGCGCTCAATATACAGAATGATGGAGTCGTTAAGACAATTCTATAAATTTTTAAACGCCGAAGAACTCGTTAAAAATAACCCGACGTCTTATCTTGCGGCTCCTAAAATTCCCGAACATCTTCCCGGCATGCTTTCTTTTGAAGAAGTCACTAAGCTTTTGAATTCAATAAACGGCGTTGATGAAATGAACGTGAGAAACAGGGCGATGCTTGAACTTTTGTACGCCACGGGTTTAAGGGTTTCGGAGCTTATAAATCTTAAATATTCGAATATAAACATAGAAGAGCGTTTTTTGAGGGTTATAGGCAAAGGCTCTAAAGAAAGGCTTGTTCCTTTCGGAAAAAAAGCGGGGGATTTTCTTAAAATATATCTAAATAAAAGAAAGCCTAAAACATCCGAGGAAGACGCTCTTTTTATTACGAGGCTAGGCAAAAAGATTTCCCGCGTGGAATTTTGGCGTCAGCTGAAAAATATCGCAAAAAATGCCGGGATAAATAAAAATATAACGCCGCATACTTTAAGGCATTCTTTCGCAAGCCACCTGCTTTCCGGCGGCGCGGATATACGGTTTGTTCAGGAAATGCTGGGTCACAGTTCGATTTCGACCACGCAAATTTACACCCATCTTGATAACGACAAAATAAAACAGCAGCATAAGAAATTTCACCCTAGAGGGTAGGAGTATTGTTACCCTGAGCGTAGTCGAAGAGGAAGAGGTCTGCCGTTAAAGGCGGATGCTTCGACTACTTGCAAAATACAAATTACGAAAATAAACAACAGGCGGTCTGATAAATTTATCAGACCGCCTGCACTTTGCTGTTTTGTTTTTATTTAAACTTTTAACTTTACACTTTGAACTTTGCCTTTTACTTTACACTCCATGTGAAATCATTACGCGGGCTACTTTTGTAAAACCTGCTATATTCGCGCCGTTTACAAGATTGCCCGGAGTATTGTATTCCGCAGCGGCATTTTTTGCTGTGTTGTGAATATTTATCATTATTTGGTGAAGTTTTGCGTCAACTTCGTCAAACGTCCACGCAAGTCTTTGCGAATTTTGCGACATTTCAAGTCCTGAAGTCGCTACTCCGCCGGCATTAGCTGCTTTGCCCGGGCCAAAAGATATTTTCGCGTCTAAAAATACTTTTACCGCTTCGGGGGTAGAGGGCATATTCGCGCCTTCGGATACAGCTATGCAGCCGTTTTTAACAAGCGTTTGCGCGGATTTGCCGTCAAGTTCATTTTGCGTCGCGCAAGGCAGCGCTACATCGCAAGGCACAGTCCAAATGTCAAAACAGCCGTCAGAGTATTTTGCGCTTTTAACTTCTTTCGCATATTCGCTTATGCGTTTTCTTTCGACTTCTTTAAGTTTACGCACAATGTCAAGTTTAATGCCGTCAGCGTCGTAAATATAGCCGTTTGAATCCGACATCGCTATTACTTTCGCGCCAAGGCTCTGAGCTTTTTGCGCGGCGTATATGGCGACATTTCCCGAACCCGATATAACTACTTTTTTGCCTTCAAAACTTGTTTTCCTGTCTTTAAGCATTTCTTCGCAGAAATATACGCATCCGTATCCGGTAGCTTCCGTTCTTGCAAGAGACCCGCCGTATAAAAGTCCTTTTCCCGTCAAAACGCCGTGAAAAATATTTTTTATTCTTTTATAGTGGCCGAACATAAAGCCTATTTCCCTGGCGCCTACGCCTATGTCTCCGGCTGGAACGTCGGTATCTGCGTCTATGTGCCTGTATAGTTCGGTCATAAAGCTTTGGCAGAAACGCATAACTTCATTGTCGGATTTGCCTTTAGGGTCAAAATCCGAACCGCCTTTTCCGCCGCCCATCATAAGCCCGGTAAGGGAGTTTTTAAAAATTTGTTCAAACCCTAAAAATTTAATTATACTTGTGTTTACGGAAGGATGGAATCTTATTCCGCCTTTGTAAGGTCCCAGAGCAGAATTATATTGTACTCTTATGCCTCTGTTTACATGGACTTTGCCTTTATCATCCGTCCATGGAACTCTGAAAATTATCTGTCTTTCGGGCTCTGTTATTCTTTCAAGTATTCCGGCTTCCTCAAACTCTTTGTTTTTTTCTATTACCGGAATTAAAGATTCCAAAACTTCGTTTATCGCCTGATGGAATTCAGGTTCACCCGGATACCTTTTTTTTACGGTTTCAATCGTCCTTGCCACATACTCTTTACTCATATTATTCTCCTTATAAAAACCCCAACCAAATTAATTGCTAATTTAGTCAGGGATCATGTTAAGTTGAGATTATGAAAATGCAATTTTTTTATCAATGTGATTTTACTTAAAAAACCATATAATTGTCAATAATCGGGTATTTCTAAAAACCTTGTTATAGGTCTGTGTCATTCCGTTGAAAGCTTGTCCTGAGCGGAGTCGAATGGAACGGAATCCATTTTTAACTAATAACATGGATTCCCGCTTTCGCTGGAATGGCAACCTTAGACGAGCCTGTCCTCGAAATTTGTAATCGGTGAATATTCGGGAATGACACATGTTGATTGACATAAGTTATGCAAATCTTATAAAATATCAAAAATTTTTATTTGGACAGGCGAAAAATGTTTAAAATTATTTCTAAAGAAGTTATGGCCCATAACGTAAAAAGTTATGTTATATCTGCTCCGGATATCGCTAAAAACGCCAAAGCCGGGCAGTTTGTAATGGTGCGCATAGACGACAAAGGCGAACGCGTGCCGCTTACCATAGCCGGAACTGACATTGAAAAAGGTTCTATACGCATAATCTTTCAGGAAGCCGGAAAAACCACAAAACATCTCGGGAGGCTGGGCGAAGGCGATTTTATAAAAGATATTTTAGGGCCTTTGGGCATACCTACCGAAATTAAAAAGTACGGCACTGTCGCCGCAATCGCCGGCGGGGTAGGCACGGCCGAAGTTCTTCCCGTGATAAATTATCTGCGCGCGGAAGGCAACAAAATAATTACCATTATAGGCGCGCGAAATAAAGACCTCATTTTGCTTGAAAACGAGATAAAGCAAAATTCCGACGAGCTTATAATAACCACTGACGACGGTTCCAAAGGCGTAAAAGGTTTTGTGACTACCGCTTTGGAAGACCTTATAAAAAAAGGCGTAAAAATAGACATGGTTTACGCCATAGGCCCTGTTCCCATGATGAGGTCCGTATCCAAGCTGACAAAAGAATATTCGATTCCCGCTTTTGTTTCTCTTAACCCCATAATGGTAGACGGAACGGGTATGTGCGGCGCGTGCCGCGTAACTGTTGACGGAAGAACCCGTTTTGCCTGCGTTGAAGGTCCGGAGTTTGACGCGCATAAAGTGGACTGGGACGAACTTATATCGCGTCTGGCGCTTTTTAAAGAACTTGAAAAATTGTCGGACGATAAATTTACAAAAGAAAGAAATGAATGTTTCGAAGATAATCCGGAGTGCAAATGCCACAGAAAATAGAAATGCCGCAAAGGCCGGCTGATCAAAGAACCAAAGATTTTGAAGAAGTAACTACGGGTTACAGCGAGAAAGAAGCTGTTGCCGAAGCCGCGCGCTGCATACAGTGCAAAGCGCCTCAATGCGTTAAAGGGTGTCCGGTAAATATCGATATTCCGGGTTTTATTAAGCATATAGCCGGTAAAAATTATGAAGAATCTATAAAAGTTTTAAAAGATAAAAACAATCTTCCTGCAGTTTGCGGAAGGGTTTGCCCGCAAGAGAATCAGTGCGAAAAAATGTGCATACTTGGTAAAAAAGGCGAAGCCATAGGCATAGGTTATCTTGAACGTTTTGCTTCCGACTGGGCAAATAAAAACTTAGATTTGGTAAAACCAAATATAACTTCCAATAGTATAAAAGTTGCGGTTGTAGGTTCCGGGCCAGCTGGGCTGACCTGCGCCGGAGATCTTGCCAAAGCGGGTTATGAAGTGACTGTTTTCGAATCCCTTCACGATATAGGCGGAGTATTGCGCTACGGAATCCCGGAGTTCAGGCTGCCTATAAACGTTTTAGACAAGGAAATAGATTTTTTAAAAAGCCTGGGAATAAAGTTTGTGCTTAATTGTCTTATCGGAAGAACTAAATCTGTCGAAGATTTACGGAAAGAAGGTTTTAAAGCTGTTTTTGTCGGGACGGGCGCCGGGCTTCCCGTATTTTTGAACGTTGAAGGCGAAAATTTAAACCACATATATTCCGCTAACGAATTTTTAGTGCGCGTCAATTTAATGCGCGCTTTTGCTTTTCCGGAATATGACACGCCTATATATAAAGGAAAGAATGTCGCGGTAATAGGCGGGGGCAATACGGCAATGGATTCCGCGCGTACCGCCATAAGGCTTGGCGCGGCAAGCGTCAAACTTATATACCGCCGCACGGAGACGGAGATGCCCGCCCGTGTAGAAGAAAGCCATCACGCTAAAGAAGAAGGGGTAGAGTTTGTAACTTTAACTAATCCTGTGAAATTTTTAGGTGATGAAAAAGGTTTTGTTAAAGCCATAGAATGCGTAAAAATGAAACTTACAGAGCCGGACGAATCAGGCCGCAGAAAACCCGTTAAAATTGAAAATTCTAATTTTGTTATAGAAACCGATTTGGTAGTTTTGGCTCTTGGCCTTAACCCGAATCCTATTTTGCCGTCTCTTACGCAGGGTTTGGAAACGGATTCGCACGGTTATATTATAGTTGACGATAATTTAATGACCCGCGTTCCGGGTATTTTTGCCGGCGGCGACATTGTAGGCGGCGATACCGTGATACAGGCAATGGGCATGGGTAAAAAAGCCGCTAAATCCATGGAAAGTTATTTAAAACAGCAACCACTTGAAAGCGCTTAGTAAAATATAGTATAATTCAGAGGTTAATTGAAAGGCGGCTAAATGCCGCCTTTTATTTTTGGCGGAAGGATACAATGGCTGATATACAAAATAAAATAAAAGAGATAGAAAATCTGCTGGGTCCCGTTGCCGAAAGAGAAAAAATAGAAATCGTTGACGTTCAGTATTTGAAAGAAAACGGCGGCTGGACGCTCAGAATTTTTATAGATAAAGAAAACGGCGTTAATATGGACGACTGCGCTCAGGCAAGCCGTATTTTTGAAGTTTTTCTGGATGAAAGCGACATATTAAAAGATTCTTACGTTTTGGAAATTTCTTCTCCGGGTATTGACCGGGTTTTGAAAAGCGAAAAAGATTTTAAACGTTTTAACGGTTATAAAATAAAAGTCCGTGCGTTTGACCCGATAAATAACCAGAAAAACTTTTTAGGGGAAATTCTTTCCTGCGAGAACGGGAAAGTAAAAATAAACGACGTTACAAAAGGCGAAGTTGAAATTGAAATGCTAAACATAAAAAAAGCAAATTTAAACGACAATTAACAATTATCAATGAATAATTAACAATTGTTGTGTGCGCTTCGCGCACCTAATGTTTGCAGCATAGCTGCACAAAAATTGTTAATTGTTAATTTTTAATTATTAATTGTAGTTATCGGGGGAAACACAATGTCGGAAAAAAGCGAGCTTTTAATGGCTCTTGAACAGATTGAGAAAGACAAAAAAATTAAAAAAGAAGATATTTTGGCGGTAATCGAAAACGCTTTGGTGTCTGCGTATAAAAAACACGTCGGAAGAAACGTCAACGTTGAAGCCAAAGTAGATACTGATACCGGTGAAATGATGGCAAGCGTTATAAAAGCCGTAGTTAAAGACGTTGCGAATCCTCTTTTGGAAGTAAGCGTGTCGGAAGCAAAGAAACTTGGCGGTTCCGGGGAAATCGGTTCTGAAGTGAGAATCCCTTTGGATACGCAGGATTTTTCGCGCATTGCCGCTCAGACTGCGAAACAGGTTATAGTCCAAAAAATAAGAGAATCGGAAAGAGACTCCTTGTTTGAGGAAATGAAAGAAAAAGTCGGGCAGATTACTAACGGCGTTATTTACCGCATAGCGAACAGAAATATAATCGTGGATTTAGGGAAAACAGAAGCGATACTTCCGGCAAGCGAGCAGGTATTTAAAGAAAAATTTAACGTCGGACAGCACATAAGAACAGTGATAATAAAAGTTGAAAAAAATTCTAAAGGTCCCGGAACGGTTTTATCGCGCGCGAGCACGGAGCTCGTAAAAAGGCTTTTTGAGCTCGAAGTTCCGGAAATATACGAACAAGTCGTAGAGATAGTCAATGCCGTAAGAGAACCGGGAATGAGAACTAAAGTCGCGGTTATTTCGCACAATCCTAAAGTTGATCCCGTAGGGGCTTGCGTCGGGGTTAAAGGCGCGAGAGTAAAACCGATTATAGACGAATTAAGGGGAGAAAGAATAGATTTAGTGCCTTTTTCGACGGACCCCGCGAAATATATAGCAGGATCGCTTTCGCCCGCTAAAGTGCTGGCGGTCACAATAATTTCCGAGGCGGAAAAGAAAGCGGAAGTTATGGTTACTGATGATATGTTGTCTCTTGCCATAGGTAAAAACGGGCATAATGTAAGGCTTGCCGCAAAACTTACGGGCTGGCATATTGACGTGAAATCAGAAGGACAGAAGAAACACGAAAGCGAAGAAAAGGCTGAGAAGCAGGCTGCGGCTCTTGAACAGCTTGACGGCATCAGCGCAAAAGTAATAGATACGCTGGTAACCGCGGGTTTTTCGGATATAGAAAAACTTACGCATCTAAGCGTTGACGATTTAACCACGCTTCCGGGAATAGGTCCTAAAACGGCTGAAAAAATTATTGAAGCGGCGAAGAAAAAAATTCTTGAGTAGCACAGCATTGGGGGAACGGATTTATGGCGAATAAAATAACTAAAATAAGTGTCAAGGATACAAAAGACGCGGCTGCAAAGAAAAAACCGCTTTCGGTAAAACCGAAAGCCAAAGATTCCGCCGCGGTTAAAAAGAATGTGAAAGAAGTAAAAGAACCGGCAAAAAAGCCGGTTAAGGCTAAACCTGCGCCTAAAAAAGAAGCGGTCCGCGTATCGAAAATGGAAACTAAGACCGCGAAAACTAAAGTCGCGAAACCAGCCGAGCCTGTAGAAAAACAGAAAAAAATCATAAAACCGAAAATAGCGGTTATAGATAAAGAAAAACTTGAACAAGCTAAGCTTGAACAGGCTAAGATTGAGCAGGCAAAGCTCGAAAGAGAAAAACTCGAACAGGCTAAGATTGAGCAGGCAAAACTTGAGAAAGAAAAACTTGAAAAAGAGAAACGGGCGCAGCAGGAAAAGCTTGAACAGGCAAAGCTTGAAAAAGAACGCATAGAAAGAGAACAAGCCCAGGCTAAACTTGAGGAAGAAGAACGAAAAAACAAAGAAAAAGAATATAAAGGCGTTATTTTCATAAACGAGCTTGTTACAGTCAGGGAGCTTGCCGAAAAAATGAAACTTACGCCCGGAGAAGTGTTAAAAAAACTTCTTTCAATGGGCAGTCTTGCCACAATAAACCAAAGGCTTGACACCGATATTGCCATACTTTTGGCAAACGAGTTCAAATACGACGCGAAACTCGAGTCGATTTATTCCGAAGAAGCGGTAAAAACCGAAACGGAAAATCCGGCAAATCTCAAGCTCCGTTTTCCGGTAGTTACTATAATGGGTCACGTTGACCACGGCAAAACTTCGCTTCTTGACGCTATAAGAAGCAGCGATGTGGCCGGCGGAGAACACGGCGGAATTACCCAGCATATAGGCGCGTACAAAGTTAAAACCCCGAACGGCGGAAATATTACGTTTTTGGATACCCCGGGACATGAAGCGTTTACCGCTATGCGTTCCAGAGGCGCGCAGGTTACGGATATAGTAATTTTGGTTGTTTCGGCCGCCGACGGAGTTATGCCTCAGACTATTGAAGCCATAAATCACGCGAAAGCCGCGGGAGTACCGATAATAGTCGCCGTAAATAAAATAGATTTGCCGATCTCCGACCCTCAGAGGATCAGGCAGGAATTGACTAAGTACGGACTTTCGCCCGAAGAATGGGGCGGCGATACGATAATGGTTGATATATCCGCAAAACAGAGAATGAATATAGACTCCCTTTTGGATATGATTTTGCTTAAAGCCGAAATGATGGAATTAAAAGCGAATCCCGATAAAAAAGCGGAAGGAATTGTCGTTGAAGCAAGACTGGATTCAAGAAAAGGCCCGATAGCCACTCTTTTGGTTCAAAGCGGCACTTTAAAAGTCGGAGATAATCTGGTTATAGGCACGACTTACGGAAAAGTGAGAGCCATGGCGGACGAATACGGCAAAAGATTTAACGAAGCCATGCCGAGTTCTCCTGCGGAAATTCTCGGAATCAACGAACCTCCGCAGGCAGGCGATAAATTTGTAGTAGTCGAACACGAATCCCAGGCCAGGGAAATAGCCCAGTCTAGAAAAGATAAAGCAAAAGCATCGTCGTTAAGACCCAGACAGCATCTTTCTCTTATGGACATAAGTTCCGGACAGACTAAAGATTTAAAAATAATTTTGAAAGCCGACGTTCAGGGTTCTCTCGGAGCTTTAAGCGACGCTTTGGAAAGAATGTCAAACTCGGAAGTTACTCTTAAGATAATTCACAGAGGAGCGGGTTCAATCACCGAGTCGGACGTTGCTTTGGCAATCGCTTCGAATGCTTTGATAGTGGGATTTAATATAAGACCTGACGCCACGGTTGAAAAGCTTGCCGAAAACGAAGGAGTAAGCATAAACGTTTACAGAATAATATACGATTTAATCGCCGACGTCAGAGCCGCTATGGAAGGAAAACTTTCCCCTGATATGAAAGAGAAAATCCTCGGTAAAGCCGTGGTTAAGCAGGTGTTTAAACTTTCCAGTTTCGGAACAATAGCCGGATGTTCGGTTATCGACGGTAAAATACAAAGAGGCGCGAAAGTAAGGCTTTTAAGGGACAATGTCATAGTGTTTGAAGGAAATATTGCTTCTCTTAAAAGAATGAAAGAGGATGTCAGGGAAGTTGACAAAGGATATGAATGCGGAGTAGGTCTTGAAAACTTTTCCGACATTAAGACGGGAGATATAATAGAAAATTTCACTACGGAAAAAGTAGCCAGAAAGTTAGAAGAGAATTAACAAATAACAAAGAACAAATTACAATTAACTACGAAAGTCTTTTTTTAATTGTTATTTGTAAATTGTTAATTGGAGTTTAAATGCCTTTATCATATAAACGTTCAACCAGGGTCGGAGAACTCATACAGCATACCGTTTCGGAAATAATAAGAGAAATCCGCGAGCTTAACGTCGGGCTTGTAACTATTATGGGCGTAAAACTTACGGACGATTTACAGACTTGCAGGATTTATTATTCGGTTTTTGGGACTGACGAAGACAAAAAAAACGCCGCTTCAATACTTGAGAAAAATACGAAAGAAGTAAGGCATCAGCTTGCGCTAAGATTAAATTTGAGGCGCACCCCGACTATAACTTTTACTTACGACGATACAAATGAAACGGCGTCTAAAGTATTCGATATACTTGAAAAAATAAAAAAAGAAGACGGTAAATAAGAGTCGTTGTTGTCATTGCGAGGAGCAACGAAGTTGCGACGTGACAATCCATGTTGCAAACTTTAAAACCATGAACAATTCAATATCCGAATCCGATTTAAAAAAAATATCGGAAATCTCAAAGATAATTAAACAATCAAAAACTTTCTTTATAGCGGGTCACGTCAAACCCGACGGCGACAGTATAGGCTCTGCTTTGGCGTTAAAATCCGTTTTAACAGGAATCGGAAAAAAAGCCGGAGTTTATTGCTCCGATAATATTCCGTTATATTTAAAGTTTCTCAAAGACGTAAATAAAATAAAAAAGTCAGTGAAAAACAACGAAATTTTTGACTGCGCGATAATACTTGAATCAGTAAATTTTTCCCGCATGGGAGATATTATAACTCCGCAACAGGCAAAAAAAATAATCAATATAGACCATCACGTGATGTTTTCAAATTTTGGCGCCGTCAATTATATAGTTCCGGATTCATCATCGACGGCGGAACTTGTTTTAAATATTTTTGAGCATATGAAAATCAAACTTACAAAAGACGAGGCGGAATGCCTTTATACGGGCGTTGTGACGGATACCGGCCGTTTTCAGCAGCTAAACACGACTGCGAATTCTCACATAGCTGCGGCAAAACTCATTGAATACGGCGCGTCTCCGGCCTATGTGCGCAAGCAGGTTTATGAAAATAACTCTCTGGCAAGCGTTAAACTTTTGGGTTCGGCTTTATCATCCATGCAGACTGCTTGCAACGGTAAAATGGCTTATATGATTTTGACCCGTGATATGTTTAAAAAAATCGGCGCAAAAGAAGACGAAACGGAATCGATAATAAATTTTACGATGAGCGTTGAAGGCGTTAAAGTCGGCTGTATTTTTAAAGAGGTTGATAAAAATACTACGAAAATAAGTTTTCGTTCGGTTAAAAATTTCGACGTTTTGGAAATTGTACGGAAATTCGGCGGCGGCGGACATAAGAACGCGGCAGGCTGTACTATAAATTCGAATATTAAAACTTCTTTGGAAATCATGAAAAAAGCTTTTAAAGAGAAACTGAATGCCTGAGCGCATGTATAACGATTTTTCAGGCATGCTGCTTTTAGATAAGCCTGCGGGAATCACGTCTTTTAAGGCAGTTTACACGGTAAAGAAAAATTTAAACGTAAAAAAGGCCGGGCATTGCGGAACTCTTGACCCGCTTGCTACCGGCCTTTTGCTTATTTTGGCCGGCTCTGCCACAAAACTTCAGGACAGATTTATGAAGAAAGATAAAGTTTACAGAACTTCTTTTCTTTTGGGAACGGAAACCGACAGCGGAGATTTAGACGGTAAAATAATATACAAAAAAGATTTCTTTCATATAAGTTTTGATGCCGTAAAAGATACGGTTAAAAAATTTGAAGGTGAAATATCGCAGATTCCTCCGATGTTTTCGGCTTTAAAGCATAACGGAATAAGGCTTTACGAACTTGCCAGAAAAGGAATCGAAATTGAAAGAAAACCCAGAAAAGTAATTATAAAAAGTATAGAAATTTTGTCATTTAGCGAAGGTATTTTGGATTTAAGAATAGAATGTTCGAGCGGAACTTATATAAGGACTTTGGCTAAAGATATAGGCGATTTCCTGGGGTGCGGAGCCGTAGTAAACTCTCTTCGCAGGGAAAAAATCGGAAATTTTGACGTAAAAGACGCTTTAAAGTTCAGTGAGCTTGAAAATATAGATATCGTAAAATTAAAATTGATATCATTGTCGCCCTCTCCTTTCTCCTCTCCCTGACGAGGGAGAGGAAGGGTGAGGGTTGCCTTTGGCAAGGAATGGCAAAAATATATGAATAAAAAATCCGTAATTACCATAGGGACTTTCGACGGCGTGCATAAGGGGCATAAGCTTCTTATAGAGAAGACTCTGTCCGACGCGAAAAAAGGCGGTTTAAAAAGCGTTGCCATAGTTTTGGAAAAGCCCGTACGAAATGTAAGCGGTTTATTGTCTTTGTATGACGAAAAAATAGACGAACTTTACCTTTGTGGCGTAGATGAAATTATAGTCATACCCGTTCCTTCGGATATATTGTCCGTTGAACCGGATGAATTTTTTGACGGTTTTTTAGTTAAAATTTTGAATGTAAAACAAATAGTCTGCGGTCAGGATTTCGCATTCGGCAAAAACAGAAAAGGAAATACCTGCTGGCTTAAAAATAAAGCGAAAACCCGCGGCGTAAAAGTTGACGTATTAAAACCGTTAAAATTTTATTCAAAGCAGGTATCGTCTTCGCATATCCGTTCGTTAATTGAAAAAGGCGATATAGAAAACGCCGGCAAATTTTTAGGCAGAAATTATTCTTTTTACGGAATGCCGTTTAAAGACAGGGGAATCGGGGTAAAACTCGGATTTCCGACGGTCAATTTAAAAACAGATAAATCAAAACTTATTCCCAAAGGCATATTTATAAGTTTAATATCCCAAAACGGAAAAATCTATCCGTCGGTAACAAGCATAGGCACGCGTCCGACGTTTAAAGAGAAAAGCGTTCTTATACCTGAGACGCATATTCTGGATTTTAAAGGCGTATGGAAAAAATCAAAAACAAAAGTTACGCTGCTTAAAAAAATAAGGAACGAGAAAAAGTTTCGAAACATAGAAGAGTTAAAAAAGCAGATATCCAAAGACGTTATCAAAGTTAGAAAGTATTTTAGGCTTATTATCTAATGCTCAATTTTGTCATTCTGCGGGAACGTAGTTCCTTGCAGAATCTATGAATTTATAGATCCTGCGACTGCGCGCAGGATGACATGTTACTAAGCAGCGCCTGTCAGTTTTTTTATAGCCAAGTCCGCCAAGAGCAGTCCGAAAATTCCGGTAATCACATTATAACTTCCTAAAATTTTCGCAGAATTTCTTTCGAATTTTTCGGTTCCTTCAGGCAGGTTTTCCGGAAATAAAGGTTTTGTCTGCGGAGGTTGTTCTGAAAACACGCAAGGGATGCCGTTTTTAATTCCGCGTTTTTTTAATTCTTCGCGAATCCTCTGCGCAAGTTTACAGTAATGCGTTTTAAATAAATCGGCAGTTTGTATTTTTGACGGATCGGTTTTTAATGCCGCGCCCATAGACGATACGACCGGAATTGAATTTTTAACGCAGTGTTCCAAGAGAGCGGCTTTGGAATCAAAAGAATCTATCGCGTCGATGACCATATCCGGTTTTGTTTTAAAAATCTTTTCAATGTTATCTGCATTTACAAATATATGCATAGTTTCAATTTTACATTCCGGGTTTATATCCAGTATTCTTTCTTTTGCGGCTTTGGTTTTTAATTTCCCTAAAGTAGAATGCAGCGCGAAAAGCTGTCTGTTTAAATTTGTTATCTGCACAGTGTCGCTGTCAATAAGCAAAAATTCTCCGATACCGCTTCTTGCAAGCGCTTCTGCCGCAAAACTTCCTACGGCGCCAAGTCCTATAACGGCAATTTTTGATTTTTGAAGTTTTTGTAGTTTTTCTTCTCCGAAAAGCAGTTCGGTACGTAAAAATTGTTCCATGGTTTCCTTCCTGTCGTCATTGCGGGGAGGAACAAAGGGACTTGGTCCCAAGTTCCGAATTTTCAGGAATTCTTATCTTTTAAATTATGAATTAATTTGTGTAAAGGCTTAAAAGAAAAAGAGTATAAATCAGGCACATAGATAATGCCCCTCTTTATAAACAGGCTTCCCAAAACAATGACGATTAAGGCGGCGATAACTAAAATTCTCCAAAAGTTTTTGTTCATAATAAGCACCTTTTTATTATTAAAATTGAATTGAAAAATTATATATAATACTGTTTAAAAAGGCAATTAACGCGCCGGCGCGCCGTTTTTGAGCTTAAAAAAGGTTTACGTGCTGCCGTTGACAAAGTAAAACAATTCATATATAATATCAAATTCATAGAGAGGGCATTGGGCCTTAAACGGAGGAAGAAGATGGCAGTTAGATTACGTTTGCAGAGAAAAGGCAAACCGAAAAGACCTTATTACAGAGTTGTTGCTATTGACCAGAGAGCCAAAAGGGACGGAGAACCTATCGAAATTTTAGGACAGTACGACCCTATTGCCAAAGACAACAAACTCAATGTTAATATGGAAAGAGTAAACTACTGGCTCGGAACGGGGGCAAAAGCTTCCGATACCGTCGCGGAACTTATAAAAAAAGTTTCAGCGGAAAGCAAGTAGCGCGGTAAAAGTAGTCGCTTCATAACGGAGGAAATCATGAAAGACTTGGTGCTTTACATTGCGAAAGCGTTGGTTGACAACCCGGATCAGGTGGAAGTAAAAGAAATTGCAGGCGAAAAAGCGACCGTTTTGGAACTCAAAGTCGCGGACGGCGACAGAGGTAAAATTATCGGTAAAGAAGGCAGAATAATAAAAGCGATAAGAATTATCGTAAATTCCGCTTCCGCAAAACTCGATAAGAGAGCTACCGTTGAAATAGTAGAGTAGTAGAATGAAGCGCAAACAAACCGGAGAGACAAAGTGGAAAGTATCCGAGATTTTGGGTTTTGAAGTTTTTGACCAGTCCGGAGAACGCTTAGGTCTTCTTTCCGATGTTATATTGACGGGAAGCAACGACGTATGGGTTGTGCGTTGCGACGGGGAAGAAATTTTAATCCCTGCTTTAAAAAATATAGTCAAAGAAGTTAATTCTTTGAGAAAGAAAATTTTCGTTACGCTTCCGGCCGGTTATTCGGACATTTACGCTTCGGCTAAGTCCGCCGACGGCCTTTTGGAATATAACGGTTATTCCGTTTATGAAGATTGATATTCTCACTATATTTCCTAATATGTTTTGCGGTCCTTTTACCGAAAGCATTTTGGCAAAAGCGCGCGAAAAAAAACTTATAAAAATTAATTTTATAGACATACGTTCTTTCTCTAAAGACAAACATAAAAAAGTTGACGATAAACCTTTCGGCGGCGGAGCGGGCATGGTGATGAAACCGGAACCGCTTTACGACGCGTTAAAAAGCGCCGGCGTAAAAAAAAGGAATAAAGAATACAAAAATCCTTACAATAAGCCTTTGGTTGTTTTTATGTCGCCGCAGGGAAAGACTTTAAACTGCGAAACGGTAAAAGACCTTTCAAAGTTTAAACATCTGGTTATTTTGTGCGGCCATTACGAAGGCGTCGACGAACGCGTAATGAACTTTGTCGATAAGGAAATTTCCGTAGGAGATTATGTTCTTACCGGAGGAGAAATTCCGGCCATGGTTTTGGTTGACGCCGTGGCAAGAATGATTCCCGGAGTAGTCAAAGACGGAAATTCGGTTAAGAACGATTCGTTTTTTAACGGGTTATTGGATTATCCTCATTATACAAGACCGGCAGTTTTCAGAGGTCTTAAAGTTCCCGAAGTTTTATTGTCGGGCAATCATAAAAAAATAGACGAATGGCGTAAACTGCAGTCGAGCGAGAGGACAAAAAAACGTCGTCCGGACTTAATAAAAGACAATGAGGAAGTAGGAAGTAGGAGGTAGGAGGTAAGGAAATAACGGCAAAATAAAAGTTGCTGTTTTAAAATTCCTCCCTTCTCCCTCCTTCCTCCTCCCTCCTAATTGCAGCATAAAAGGGGAGTTAAGCAAAATGTCATTGTTAGAACATGTTAATTCATTGCAGAAGAAAAATTCGGGAATTTCATTTAAACCCGGCGACCAGGTAAAAGTTCATTTTAAAGTCGTTGAAGGCGAAAATGAAAGAATACAGGTTTTTGAAGGCGTTGTTATAAGAATAAAAGGCAGCGGCCTTTCCGAAACTTTTACCGTAAGAAAAAATTCTTTCGGCGTAGGCGTGGAAAGAATTTTTCCTATTCATTCGCCTAGAATTGAAAAAATTGAGATTGCAAGGCGCGGAAAAGTCCGCAGAGCAAAACTCTATTATCTGAGAGACCTTTCCGGAAAAGCGGCAAGGATTTCCGAAGATTCTTCAAGAAAAGAAAGTTCGGATAAAGCCGAAACGAAGGAACAACCTTCGGCGGCAAACTAAAAAATTAAAATTAATAAAAGCGGCGGATAACTCCCGCCGCTTTTTTAACGCCAATTCGACAAAAGAAAGTTGTTATTCCGCTCTTTTGTCGTCCCCGAGTGTTTTAATCGGGGATCCATTAAACCGCAGAGGTACCACGGGCGTGAGCCCGTGGGGGAATAAAGACCTGAATCTTTGTAGTATAATATAGAGATGGAACTACGGAAACAAGGACACAGCGTATATTATTGCAAGTA
>WQYI01000013.1 GCA_009781315.1 Candidatus Endomicrobium embiratermitis
AAATCGCCTGCAAGCTTATTTTTGCAGACAGGCGGGGGGGGAGGGGTAACAATTACTTGGATTTTTTTCACCTTTGTTTTTCTTAAAGTCTTTTTTCGTGGTCAGGGGAATTCTATGTGTGCTTGACAAGGAATACACATGTATTCTATAATAGATGCCATGCAAGATGCTAAAACTTATTATAGAATGAGTTGAATGATTCCAATGGAATGAGACGAGGGTCTTGGCTAGAAAAAATGATTATGAAAACAAATGAACATAGCACACTTTAAAACTTTGAACAAAAAAATTTAAAATGTTTTTCAATAAATATTCGGATATTTTGATGTAATGCATATAAAAAGGAGTTGAAATATTTCAGACACAAATATAATAATTTAAAGGAGGTATAGTATGTCGGAAAAAATTTATACTGAAGAAGAAGTAAACAAAATATGGCAAAATTATTCTGGAACCAGCGAATACAAAAAAGATAAAGCTGGAGCATGGATGAACAAATCTCTGTATGGGAAAAATATGGCGAAAGGTGAAGGATGGGAAATAGACCATATAAAACCCAAAAGCAAGGGTGGAAGTGATGAGCTTTCTAACTTAAGACCGTTGCAATGGGAAAATAATCGAGCAAAAAGTGATAATTATCCAAAATGGACCGCAAAAGTAAGTTCTGATGGTAATAGCAATATTTATAAGGAGCAAGAGATAGTAGAATAGGAGTAAAAAAGCTATAATACAGAGCGATTCTAAGTAATTTCATAAAAAAACTTTGCAAGTAATACAAATTTCCACAAAATGATTGTATTCAAGGATGTGTCGTTAAGAGGATACAATGATAAATGAAACTTCATCTGTAATGGAGCCTCAATCCACTTGGGGTGGCGACTGGACGGAAAAGAAACTCGAAGTGTTCGGAAAATATGTCGAAGCTTATCTTACAATAATGAATAAGAATAGGTATTGGCAGTTAATTTATTTTGATGCTTTTGCCGGTAGCGGAAATAATAATAAAAAAGAAGCTAGTACGAATAATGATTTACTAAAAGATTTAAATATTACTCAAAAAGAGCATGATGTTTATAAAGGTGCGGCAGAACGAGTATTAGGAATTACACAAAAGG
Source organism: Candidatus Endomicrobium embiratermitis (assembly GCA_009781315.1). GTDB lineage: Bacteria > Elusimicrobiota > Endomicrobiia > Endomicrobiales > Endomicrobiaceae > Endomicrobium > Endomicrobium embiratermitis. The sequence goes on from WQYI01000013.1 coordinate 1,116, forward strand.
GTTTTGATTTCTATTATTTTGTTGATAAGAATAAAAAAGCAATTAAGGAGTTAGAGGAAAAATTAAAGAGCAAATATTCTGATAAGAAATTATTTTTTCGTAATTCTGATGCTAACGATGAAATAAAGAAGCTAACTCAAAGTATACAAAAAAATAAAAATCTGAAAGCGTTAGTTTTATTGGACCCTTTTGGAATGCAAGTTGATTGGGCATCAATTGAAACTTTTAAAGGATTTAGCGGAGTTGATTTGTGGATTTTAATTCCTACCGGAGTTATCGTAAATAGATTATTGGATAAGAATGGCGAATTAGAATATATAAATAAATTGGCTTCATTTTTTGGGTTAGATGAGCGATCTATTAGAAAGTATTTTTATATTGAAGAACAAGATTTATTTGGAGAATCTATTATTTCAAAAGTTAGCAAACCAATACATAAAATAGCAGAATTATATATTGCACGTTTAAAAGAAATTTTTTCAGAGGTTATAGATAAACCGCTAGAAATGAGAAATGATAAGAATGTTCCTATTTATCACTTTGTCTTTGCGTCTAATAATAAAACTGCAAAGAAAATCGCAAAAGATATAATAGGAAAATTTTAAAAGGAGTTTTACTGTGCAAACAATAACTAGAAAAACTCTTCTTTATAAAACAAATGTGGAATACGGGGATCATACAATCAATCATGTAGAAGGGTGTTCTCATGGGTGTTTGTATCCATGCTATGCTATGCTTATGGCAAAACGTTTTGGAAAAGTTAAAACATATAAAGAGTGGATAACTCCTAAAATTGTAAATAATGCATTAGAACTTTTAGAAAAAGAAATTCCGAAATATAAAGATAAAATTCGTTTCGTGCAGCTTTGTTTTACAACGGACCCGTTTATGTATGGCTACAACGAAGTATCAGAGTTAAGTTATGAAATTATCAAAAGGCTAAATAAGGATGATATAAAATGTACTGCTTTGACAAAAGGTATTTTGCCGTCTAAATTAGCAAAATTAAGTTTAAAAAACGAGTTTGGCATAACTCTGATAACAATAAATGACGAACATAGGCAGGCATATGAACCTTTCGCAGCCCCAATGAAAGAACGTATTAAGGGTTTGTATAACTTGCATAAACAAGGGATAAAAACTTGGGTTAGCATAGAGCCTTATCCTACGCCGAATATAATAGATCAAGATTTTGACGAAATTTTGGATAAATTAAGTTTTGTTGATAAGTTTATTTTTGGACGGTTAAATTATAATGCGAAGGTTTCAGAATATAAAGCGCATAAAGATTTTTTTAATGAAACAGCTAAAAAACTTATATCTTTTACAAAGATAAATAAGAAAGAATATTATATTAAAAGAGGAACAATCACATCCACTGATAATATAAACCAACTTTGTAATTCACAAAAGATATATTTATCCCCGGTCAATGTGTTTTAAATTGTGGTCATTATGGTGTTGACTGCAATTTCCGGATAACGGCTACTACTTAAGAAGCTAAAATACAAAAAATTAAAACCTCCGCCTGCAAACTTATTTTTGCAGGCGGGGGTTGCTTTCTGCCTTTAAGGATTACTTGGATTTCTTTTCGCTTTTTTTATTACAGATATTGTTCAATCACTTTTTTAAGTTCAAGCAAATCTATAGGTTTTGCCAAGAAGTAGTCGGCTCCCATGCGCATCGTCTCATCTTTCGTGTCGGAACCGGAAACTATTATAACCTTTGTTTTAGGTGTATCGGCCTTAATGCTTTTTAAAACCTCAAAACCGTTTACTCCGTCTCCTAAGTTTAAATCTAAAAAAACGCAGTGATAAGAATTATTCTTTAAAAATTCAAGGGCAGATTCGCCGTCTTTTGCCACATCCTTTTCTACGCCGAAACGCTTAAGAAAATTGCGCATAAAAATATCATCTTCTACTATCAAAACCCTTTTTGTTTTATCCATACTTATCCGCCTCAAAATAAATATATTTATATATAAGTTGGAGTGCCAGAAGCTGTTATTATTGATTTTTCAAAGCCTGCGGCTTTTCGGAATGAATAAATACTATTTGGGATAATTTAGGCAAACTAATTGAAAATGTTTCATCGCTTTTTTAAGTTCAAACAAATCTATAGGTTTTGTCAGGAAATAATCAGCTCCCATATTCATCGTCTCATGTTCTGCATAGGAACCGGATATTATTATAACCGCCGTTTCAGGTTTGTCGATTTTTATACTTTTTAAGATGTCAAAACCGCTTATTCCGGCGCCTAAGTTTAAATCTAAAAAAACACAGCTGTAGGAATTGTTTTTTAAAAAGCTAAGAGCGGCTTCGCCGTCTTTTGCCACATCGTTTTCTACGTCGAAACGCATTAAAAAATGGCTCATAAAAAGGGTTATATCGTCTTCATCGTCTACTATTAAAACTTTTTTTATTTTATCCATTATTTATCCGTTTCAAAATAAATATATTTATATATAAGCTGGAGTGCCAGAAGCTTTTATTATTGATTCTTCAAAGCCCACAGCAGCTATGAACATCTATATATAATTTACATTTTTAGGATGATTTAGGCAAACTAAATTACGGATACAGCTCCATTACTTTTTTGAGTTCAAGCAAATCTATGGTCAGAGGGACGTTGAACTGCCCACAAAAAAATTTAAAGATAAAAACTCCCGAAGGAAAAAAACCTGCAGGAGTTTTGTATTGCCGTGTTTGTTTGTAATTCCCGAACCACTTGACAAGGAATACATGTGTATTCTATAATGAGTGCTATAAATAAAAAGTTGATTATGTCGAAAGGATTGTCGTTCCAGTAGTACGACAATCGAAAGATAAGAATGTACAGAATTCAAATGGAAGAAGATTGTGGTGCCACTGGCGACACAATTAAGCCGGGTACGTTTTATAGAATAACTGCCATTTAAAAGCGAAAGACTTGATAGATTTAAAAGAAAATAAAGTTAAAAAACTTAAACAATAAAAATGGATTCCCGATTAAGACATTCGGGAATGACACTTGCCGGGAAAGGATAAGTTGTTATGTCAAATTTTTCTTCTGCGCGGCGTTCTGAGGCGCTTAAAAAATATTTTGGACACAGTTCGTTTCGCAAAGAGCAGGAAAGGGCTGTTGAAAGTATTTTAAGCGGGCGAGATACGCTTTGTGTTATGCCTACCGGCGCGGGCAAGTCTGTTTGTTTTCAGTTACCTGCCATGTTGTTTGACGGAGTTACGATTGTAATTTCTCCGCTCATATCTTTGATGAAAGACCAAATAGATTCTCTTTCCCAAAACGGCATACCTTGCGCCTGCATTAACAGTTTGCTTTCTTTATCCGAGATTAAAGACGTTTTTTCAAATGCTAAAAAAGGCAAGTACAAACTTATTTACGTTGCTCCTGAAAGGCTTGATAGCGACTGGTTTTTATCTTTTGCGAAAAATCTTAAAATATCTATTGTCGTCGTTGACGAGGCGCATTGTGTTTCGCAGTGGGGACAGGATTTTCGCACAAGTTATACGAAAATTTCTGATTTTGTCAGCCAGATTACGCCCCGATCTATTGTCTGCGCTTTTACGGCGACGGCAACCTTGCGAGTTCGTACCGATATTGCTGAAATGCTAAAACTTCAAAATCCGGAAATTATAGTTTCAGGATTTGACAGGGAAAACTTAAATTTTGAAGTGCGCAGACCCGCAAAAAAATTTGAGGAGCTAAGCTCCTTTTTAAAAGAAAGGAAGGATAAAAACGGAATTATTTATTGCCTGACAAGAAAAACTGTCGACGAGCTCAGCGAAAAAATTAAAAATTTGGGTTTTAATGCCGCGCCGTATCACGCGGGTCTTACGGCGCAGGACAGACATAAAAATCAGGAAGATTTTATTTTTGACCGCGTACGCATTATAGTTGCGACAAACGCTTTTGGTATGGGAATCAATAAATCCAATGTGTCTTTTGTTTTACATTACAATATGCCCAAAGACATAGAAAGTTATTATCAGGAAGCCGGCAGAGCAGGCAGGGACGGCAGCCCTGCGGACGCCGTTATTTTATACAGCGGACAGGATATAAGGACAAATCTTTTTCTTATCAACGAAAGCAAAGATAAACAATACTCCTCTCCGGAAGAAGAAATATATTTAAAATCTTTGGAAAGAAAAAGATTAAAAGAAATGGATTTATACTGCAACACCCACGAGTGCCTTAGACATTATATTTTAAAATATTTCGGTGAAGCTCCGCCAGGCGAATGTAAAGCCTGCGGAAACTGCAATTGTAAATCCGACATTAAAGATATTACCGTTTTGTCGCAGAAAATTTTATCCTGCGTTTTTAGGATGAGTGGAAATTTCGGAAAAAACACTGTAATAGACGTTCTAAAAAGAAGCAAAAATGCGCGTGTTCAAAGATTTGCGCTTGATAAACTTTCAACTTACGGAATATGCGAAGAACACAGAACTGAAATACAAGACGCGATAACGTTTTTGCTAGTCAACGGTTTTTTAGATATGACAAACGGAGAGTTTCCTGTATTAAAATTAGGCGGACGCGCAAATGAAATATTAAAAGATAAAATTAAGGTAGAAATGAAACTTTCCGCAAAAAAACAAAAAGAATCACAGGAAGCGCAGGTTTATCAAGAGTCAAAATCAGCCGGTAAAATAGTAAAATCTCAGATTAGCGCCGGCGCAATAGATCAAAAATTGTTTGCAAATTTAAAGGCGGTCAGGGCAAAACTCGCCGCAGCTCAAAACCTGCCTGCTTATATAATTTTCCATGACAGCGCGCTTCTAGATATGTGCGTAAAGCTTCCCAAAACCAAAGAAGATTTTTCTCAAATATCCGGAGTAGGCGCTCAAAAACTAGCAAAATACGCCGATGCTTTTATAAACGAAATAAGAAATTATTCAAGAGAGTAAAAAATTATTTTTAAGGAAATAAAATGGATAATGATTTATTGAGCAATCTTGATAAAATACATACAACCAAATTAGGTGTTGAGCGGATAAAGAATAATTTAGGTTTGGATATTGATGATGTTGTGGCATGGTGCAAGCGGAAAATCAAAAAAGCGGGCAGTATAATCAGAAAAGGAAAGAATTGGTATGTGCATGTTGATAATTTTATAATAACCGTTAACGCTTATAGTTTTACAATAATTACGGCGCATAAAGAGAAAAACAGTAAATAGCATGATACGATTGACATAGATTTTGTAAATTATGTCGCAGGAACACAGTAAAATATAGATATAGCAAGAGCAAAAGAAATTTAGCATAAGGGGGATATTATGAAAAAAATTAAGACAGAGGATTTTTTTGAAGGATTTGCAAACGATATACGTAATAACCCTAAAAAATTAAAAGAGTTTGAGAAAGCAGTTAATAAAATCTATGCCGAAACAGGCGACATAGATATTCTTCTTGGAGCATTAAAAGTATTAGCCTGTTTAAAAGGCAATATATCTAAACTTGCCAAAGATTCAAAAGTTGAGCGCGCAAGCGTTTATAATTTGTTTAAAAAAGGAAGTAATCCGACTTTCAGAAATTTTGCCGCTGTTTCTCACAGCTTGGGTATCAACTTTAATCTTTCATTTGGCAAAATCGCTTAGGAGAAGAAATACTATGCAAGAAATTATTTTAAATCCGAGAGAGCAGCATTTTTTATATGCATGTTCTATTCTGGATCCTATCATTTACAAGGGATTAATAGCGCTTGGATTTTCTGATGAAGCAATTAAAAAAACTGCTAAATATCTTACTCTTAATACTATTAATAATGATATTAAAGATTATATATATTTTATAGACAAAAATAGGCCTGATGTATTATCTTCAATAATAAGCGAATTAAAAATATTTTCCTACTTTGTCTCAGATAACGAACTAAAAGAAGGTATAGCTGTTTTTGTGAATGAACCAACACAACAAAATATTTACAGATTAAAAGAAAAAACAGAGCAACAAATAACTGAAGAAACATCCAAAGATATATTAAATGCCATATTAGATATTTTAAACAAAAATAATAATATTGTTAAATATTTACTCAAATAAAAATCTGGTTTTAGAGTTTAATCAAAGCCACATTTTTGAGATAAAAAAGAAAATCCCGCCTGCAAGCTTATTTTTGCAGGCGGGGATTTCGTTACTGACTCTAAGGATTACTTGGATTTCTTGTCGCTTTTGTCTTTCTTAGAATCTTTTTTGTCTGTCTTATTTTTTTTATCTTTCTTGTCTTTCTTGTCTTTTTTGCCTTCTTTCTTAACGCATTTCTCTTTCATCTTTTCTATCTTCGCCTGTCCTTCTTCGCTCAAGAAAAAGTCTACTTTTTTATTTACGAAAGCCGTTTTATCTGTTTCCATTTCGGATATTTTCGCTTCTATTTCGGATATTTCTTCTTTTTTTGCTGCAAGCATTTCTCTTTTTGCGACAAGGTTTTTGTCGGTTTGGCTTGAAACAAGAGCGGTAATTTCATTCCTTACCGAGGGTTTGTCCTGGTCGGAAGCTTTATTGTATTTGTCTATAAGAGTTTGCAGATTTTGAAAGTATTCTGCTTTCTCTTTTTTCATTGCTTCCCATTTAGCCTTCTGTTCCGGATCCATCTTTTCGTGTTTCCCTGCGAACTTTCCTTCTCCCGCGAAACTGAAAGTGCTAAGCACGAACATTCCCAACATTACAAGCGCTGTTTTTTTCATCATGACATTTCTCCTTTTACTTGGTTTAGATTCAATTGTTTTTGAATCCTTGAAAGATTAACGAAAGTCATAAAATTTTTATTGCATCGATTTAAATTTTATCATAGAATACCGTTATAAACAAGGGGGAATAATGGAATTTATAGAAATTGTTAAAGTTATTATTATAGGTATTATACAAGGCGTAACGGAATGGCTGCCTATAAGCAGCACCGGACACATGATACTTGCGGATGAGTTTATACATTTAAATATAACCGAAGCTTTTAAAGAGATGTTTTTGGTTGTAATACAGTTCGGCTCTATTCTCGCGGTTGTAGCGCTTTACTGGAAAAGGCTTCTCCCCGTTTCGCTTGAAAACAAAAAAATTGCCCTAAACAAAGAGACCGTAATAATGTGGCTGAAAATAGCGGTTTCATGCGTGCCGGCGGCAGTAATAGGCGTTTTATTTGATAAAAAAATGAACGAGCTTTTTTATAACTATACAACCGTAGCCGTAATGCTGATATTGTTCGGTATATTTTTTATTATCGTTGAAAACCGCAATAAAAACGTTCCGCCGAAAATAAACTCAATCGCTGAAATAACTTTTATGATGGCGTTTGTAATAGGATTATTTCAGCTTATCGCGGCAGTTTTTCCAGGTACGTCGCGCTCCGGATCTACAATAATCGGAGGGCTGATTCTTGGTATTTCAAGAACCGTTGCCGCGGAATACACATTTTTTCTTGCCGTGCCGGTTATGTTTGGCGCAAGCGCGCTGAAACTTTCAAAATTCGGTATGAATTTTACCCCGGCGGAAGCCATAACGCTGCTGCTTGGCATTGTAATTGCTTTTATAGTCTCTATTATTACTATACGGTTCTTATTGGGATATGTTAAAAAACACGATTTTAAAGTATTTGGCTGGTACAGAATAGCCCTCGGCTTGCTTGTTTTAGGATATTTTTTGTTATTAAGGGCGTAAGAGTTGACTTTCTTTGAAATTTAGTGTATAGTTATGATATATTAAACTATACACTATATGAGCAAAGGGGGGTATATGCAAGAACTTCTAAATAAAATTACCATAAAAGAAAAACAAATAAAGCTGATTGTCCGCGATACCCAGAAAATGAGAGTGTTGCAGGATTGGCTTTTGACCGAGCTCGCGTATACGTCTAATGCTATTGAAGGAAATACCTTAACGCGTAAAGAAACCGTCAGGGCAATTTCTGAAAATATAACGACAGGTTCAAAGCCTGTTAAAGATTATATCGAAGCAAAAAATCACGCGGACGCTTTTAAACTTGTTTTGGAGTTATCTAAAGACAAAAGAAATATCAATGAAAATGATATTTTGGATATTCACAGACAAATACTGAAAGGGATAGATGAAAATTTTAGCGGAAGATACAGGACTGTCCGGGTAAGAATAGCCGGCTCGCAGGTAATTTTGCCAAACCCTGCGAAAGTTTATGATTTGATGCGGGATTTTGTGAAATGGCTTAAAACAAGCGAATTAGATCCGGCTCATAAAGCGTCTGTCGCCCATTTTAAATTTGTATCGATACACCCTTTTATTGACGGCAACGGCAGAGTCGCCAGGCTTTTGTTGAATCTTATTTTATTGAAAAGCGGGCTGTTGCCTTTGATTATAAGACCGAGAGACCGGAAATATTACATAAACTTTATTGAGGAAGCGCAATTATCCCAGCAAACCGACATTTACGAAAGATTTATGCTTAACGCTTATATACGTTCTATGAATACTTATATAGCAATGTTTGATGAGAAAAATTCGGATATTCCGGTAAATAAACTGCTTAAAATCAGCGATTTCGCGAAAGCGGCCGGCGTTCCGGTATCGACAATAAGATATTATTTAAGAATAGGAAAAATTAAGCCTGTTTCCAAAACCGACGGCGACTATATGCTGTTTTCAAAAGAGCAAATAAAAGAAATAAAATAAAAACGGAGAGCGTCATGAGAATGAAAGAATATTTTAGCAGGCATCGGAAAAATAAAATATTTATAAAAAGTATGACGCTTATAATCGCCGCGGTTTTAGCAGGCATGGTAAATATGCCTGCGTACGGAAACGACTCGGATTTGTTTGAAGGGCGGGAAGAATATCGGCAGATAAAATCAGACCGGGAACGCAGAACCACATCCTACAAAGCGGTAGGAGGAAAAAAATTTTACAGCATAAGAGAAGCGCAGGGATCCGCAAGACAAGACAAAATGGTTCAAAAAGGCGAATCGCTTTACTATTCGGGCGAAGAGATTCCGTTTGGTTCCGTTGTTGACGGAAGCAAAATATATACTGCACAAACCCAGGGCGGCGAGATGAAATATGACGCTAATATGACAAATCTTTTCCGGGAAAAAGTAATGAAAGCCGCCGAAAAAGAAGGGCTGGTTTCAATAACCGTAAACGACGACGGTAAAACGGAGTATTATTTCAAAGAAGACGCAGACGGCGAAACTTTTGACAAAACCGTTGTAAAAATAAGCAGCGGTACGAATATTTCTCAGGAAAGCGTAAAAGCCGTTTTGAAAGAGTCTGTGTCCGCAGGCAATGAGAAGCCGGCAAACAAAGGAATTGTTAAGAAAATAACTTCGGGGATTGCTCATACGTACGGCAAAATTAAGGGTCTTGTCGCCCAGGGAATAGAAACGGTCAAAGAGAAAAAAGAAGGAAAGAAAATAAGGGAAAATACCGACGAAGAGACGGAAGAAATATTTTATAAAATAGCAAACGGATATATGTCGCCGGAAAAATTGGAAGAAGTATTGGTGGGGTTAGTGGCAAGATTTGAAAACGTCGAGGAAATGGAAGATTATTTAGGGGTAAGCAGAGGAGAAAACAGCAAAGAAAACATATCTAAAGCAATGGTAAACAAAGTAGGGGAAGCATTGGCGCTGTGGCAGTCTGGAGAATTTAGCGCGGAAGAAAAAGATATGGAAATATCGATATTGAGAGGAGCGGCGGAAGTATTGATGTCGGCCGCGGCTGACCCTGAAATAAATGAGAAGTTTAAGGAAATAAAAGATGAAGACGGAATAATCGCGCTGCAGAGGAGGATGACAAAAGAAATAAGAGTAAATATGCGCATAGCGGCGAAGGCAATGGCCGACGAGATAACGGTGGAAGAAAATAAGATAAATATAGGAAAAGAATTTGAGATAAATATAAGCGAGTTGAAAGAGCTGTTAGAAAAACCCGGATTGTCGAGATTTAATATGTTTAATAAAAGCAAAGAGGCATTGCTTGCGGATATAAAAACTTTCGGCAGAGGACACGAATCATTTATGACTCCGATGGATATAAGAAACGCTAAAGCGATAGCGTCATAAAAAATTAAAACGATAAACCCCGCCTGTAAACTTATTTTTACAGGCAGGGTTTATCATATAAAGACACACAAAATAACAGATTTAGCCTTTACTGCAAATATTGCTCCATTGTTTTTTTGAGTTCAAGCAAATCTATAGGTTTTACCAGGAAATGGTCTGCTCCCATACTCATCGTCTCGCCTATAGCGCTGTTATCCACGGAACCGGATATTACTACAACCTTCATTTTAGGTTTATCGGTCTTGATTCTTTTTAAAATGTCAAAACCGTTTATTCCGGAGCCTAAGTTTAAATCCAAAAAAACGCAGTTGTAAGGATTGCTATTTAAAAATTTAAGAGCGGATTCGCCGTCTTTTGCCACGTCGTTTTCTATGCCGAAACGCGTGAGAAAACAGCTCATAAAAACAGCTACATCGTCTTCATCGTCTACTACCAGAACTCTTTTTCTGTTATCCATAGTTACCTGCCGTAAAATATATTATACTCCTATAATCTACATTTTTATGATACTTTTGGCAAACTAATATGCACGCTTGTTCCCTTCAGATATTCGGATTCAATCCATATATGGCCTTTATGCATTTCTTCTATCATCCTTTTTACGACGTACATGCCTATACCGGTGCCGGATTTATAAGAAGATTTAGTCGTAAAAAAAGGCGCAAACATTTTCTTAAAATTTTCGGGTTTTATTCCTATCCCGTTATCTGCGATTATTATTTCGCTTGAGCCGTCATTATTATTAAGAATAACGGTTATTTTAGGATTATGCTCCACACCTTGATATTTAGACGCGTAATCCTTCATTTCAAGAGCGGCTTCGTAGCCGTTATCCACAAGATTATAAATCGATTCCATAATAAGCGATTTCATGCCGAATATCGTTTTATTTCCGATTTGGGAATAATCGACTGGCACTTCGGTTTTTATGTCGTGTTTGACCCTGAGCAAATCTATTGAAAGTTCGACTATTTCCTTAAGTTCAAATTCTTTATGCTGCGTTTCCTGCGCTTCCACTTTGGCATAATTTAATATGCCTTTTATTATGGAGCTTGTGCGCTTTATATTGTCGGTAAGCGAATCGGAGAGAGTATAAAAATATTTTATTGACTTGGAAAGAACATTTTGGTCGCTTACAAGCGGCGTCATTTTATTTTTAAATTCATCCAGTTCGAACTTCATTTCACCCGCTATCATGGAAAAATGGTTAAGCCTGTTGTTAATTTGATGCGCCACTCCTTCGGCAAGACCGCCGATAGAAGCGAGTTTTTCTGCGGAAAAGACTTTTTCCTGCGCTTTTTTAAAATCTTCAATAAACATACAATTTTCTATGGCCACTACCGTCTGGGAGGCAAGAATATTGAAGATGTTAATATCGTCCGCGGAATACGGCTTACGGCTGTCTTTTTCGCCAAGCAGCATAAAACCGTTTACTTCTTTGAGCACGAACGCGGGAACTATAAGGCCTATTCTTGACTCAAAATTAATTTTCTTTTTAATGATATCCGGTATTTCTTCATAGACAAAGGGAGTTTCTCTTAATTTTACGTAGGCGACAAAAGGCGAATCCTCGGGAAAAGAAGCAGTCCGTTTAAAAATATCATGGTTTTTGTCGGCCCTGAAAGAAACAATTCTATATTCTTTTGTATCCGGATCCTGCAGATAAATCGCCACAAAATTTATTTTAACAGATCTTTTTACCAGAAGAACGACCATTCTTAAAAGTTTTGTAAGGTCATGGCGCTGCGTCATACCGGCCGCGGCTTGAAGCAGGATTTTCTGGTACGCCCGCTGCTCGGTCAGCATTAAGTTTTCGGCTTTTTTTTGTATGCCGCCAAAAACCATGGTGCCAATTGATGCAAATATAACGGCTATAAAAGTAGTGGCTTTCCAGTGACCGGTTTTTACCCCGATCAAAATAGGTATACCGAATAAAACGGCATAAAAAATTACGTAAAGGCCGGTTCTGGCCAAGACAAGCTCTACGTCAAGCAGATTATATTTTACTATCGCAAAAGCCATTATGCTTAGAAGAACAGCAATTACTGCATAGCCGAAAGGATAAATTTCTACGCCTTCGAATTTAGCTATATAGTCTACAACACCGCTCAAGATTACGGTAAAAGCTAAAAAAACATAAAGTATCTGGCGTCTTTGCAAAGACGGAAGAGAATAATTAAAAGCCGCTTTAAAAAGGATTACGGAACACATTGAGAAAAGAACGACAAACATAAGCAAAAACACTATGTACAGTTTACCGGCTACGGGATAATAACCCCAAAAATGAAGCTTAGCTCCGTTATAAATTAAATGGGTTGACCAGTTAATTATAAGGCATATGAAAGAGAAAATAGCGACATATAGCATCCATTTTTCTATCTTTTTGCCTACTAGCGTGTAAACGAACATTAAAGCCAGAAGCGGAATGAAGACTACTCCCAAAAAACCGACTCTTGCCCAAAAAAAAGCAGTATTAGCATTCGCCGAAAAATACACCATTATGAAACCGATATTCCATATTAAGAGAGCAATACAAAAAAACGTAAAATATCTAATAGCTTCGGATTTGTTCCAGTTATTAAGCATTTTAATAGTTATGAAAATAATAATAAAAGTCGTTAAAAGCGGAGGAAGCGCGTATATGTTTGAAGAATAATTAGCTAACATAGGAGCAGGATCCTTTTAATCGGTATATTTGAAGAGCAATCAGGCTCTTTTATTTTTGCGTCTTTCTCTTGCTAATGTTATTCCCTGAAGATGAGTGGTTTTAAGCCACATGTAGTTCATCTCGCCGAATGGTCCGCTGGTTTTTCTTGTTCCTCCGTGACTGGAAAGGCATTCGGAAAATTCCGCGTGTTTGGCATTTATCCTCAAAAGGCCGGAATTGGAAAGATATTTTATAAACTGTCTTATATATACGTACGACTTTACCCACGCGGAAATTCTTAAGCCGAAGTCATTTTGATTGATTATATCTATCATCTTCAAAAATATTTCGCGGTCTTTTTCGCTACCGTGTTTTGAAGATTTAACTTTTATTACCGGAATTAACGGAAAAAAGTTTTCGTTTTTGACGCAGGAAAAAGAGAAGGGATCCTGATTGTCGTCAATTTGTATAAGCGTAGGCTGGACATATGTGCCTTTTGGATTAAGGGTATTGTCATAATTTATTCTGCTTCCGCCACATAAAAGCTTTGCACCTTTGTTTAGAGCTTCGTTTAAATATTCCTCAAAGACATCGGCTTTGATGACAGGCGAAAGTATAACGCCCGGCATTGAAGGAAGTCCGTAAACTATTTGCGATATTTTTTCTTTCATTTTATCCACAAAAGCATCATAAGCGTCTTCGTGTACTATAAATTTTTTCGGCACCATGCAAATCTGCGTTGAGCCCAAAAAAGCATCCATAGCCGAAGTTGCGGCACCTTCTATATCGCAGTCTTTCCATACTATTAACGGGTCGCTGCCGGAAAGTTCAAGTATAGGTTTTTTGCCGGCATTATAACATTGCCTGCCTATTTCAAGACCCGCGTCGCTTTCGCCGAAAAACAGTATGTCGCTTACTTTGGGCGACGCCAGCCATTGCTCCATAATCTTTTTGGAATTTCCGTTTATAAGGTTTATAGTGCCGGCCGGAACGCCATTTTTTTCAAGCATAGGGTTTATTATGTCTTTCCAAAGAAATATCGTGGAAACCGGAGCTTTTAAAGGAGGTTTTATTATTATGGCATTTCCGCCCAGAAGCGCATGCAGACCCAAGGAGGAATTGCTTGCCGCGGCATTTTTAGGAGGACATATGCACACAACTCCGTCGGGACGGCGGGCCAGATAAAGTGTTTCGTTTCTAAAACGGGTTACCTCGCGCCAAAGCTCGTCGGCGTAAAACTTTACCGCTTTTTCAGAAAAGATAAGTTCCATCGTTCTGTATTCCCACTCGGCAAGTTTTATGGGGTGTCCTTCTATGCGCAAAATTTCTATGATTTTGTCTTTGTGTTTTTCAAGGTTATTGTGTATGTCGTGCAGAATTTTTCTTCTTTTTGATACAGGAAAATTTCCAAACACTTGTGCGGCGCGATGCGCGGCGTCTATAGCTTTAAGATTCAAATCATCATCGCCTATGCAGTAGCGTGCGTAAACATATTCGTCTGCATTATCCGGAATTTCGCCTTTTTTTAATTTTGTTATTACCCGGTAGGTGTCTTTAAACGCGGTTATAAATTTGTCTGAATAAGGGGTGTAATCATAAATGCCGGTATCAACTTCTTTACCGTCAACAAAAAGGTTAAACTGATTAATTTGTTTATTAACCACTTTCCCACCTTTTTTATTAAAATATTAGCAAAATAATATATGTTTTACAAATTTCACAAATATTTCACAAATGATGGAAAACAGCAAATAAAAATCCCGCCTGTAAATTTATTTTTACAGGCGGGATTTTTATTTTTAACTTGGATCCCCGATTACGAATTTCGGGGATGACAAAAGAATGGAAGTACACCCTACTTTTGTCACTTTTATAAACAGACATTTTTATATATAATTGTTCTATGGAATTTGTAATAAATATTTTAAACAATTTAAATCTTCCTGAAAAATACGTTATGCCAATAGCGGGAGCGTCTACGATTTTTCTGTTTATCTTTACTTTGTATCTGTCATGGCTCCTTTTTAAAACAATATCGCACAAATATCTTTACAGTAAATACTTCCACATAAAAAATCCCGTATGGTATAAAGCGTTAAAAGAGACTAACTTTCTTGCGGCTTTCGGTTATCTCGGCGCCGGAATTATCGCGAAAATGGTAGTCGATGCTTTTTTCCCGCAGTCATACGCGATATATAATATGATAGCCCACAACATAGTTTTAATATATTTTCAGATTTGTATTCTTGTAATAATCAATAAAATACTTACCGTAATAATAATCGTTTACGATAAAAATCCGAATATCCCCGTAAAAGGGCTGCTGCAGTTTTTAAAAATATTCATAAATTTTTTCGGCGTGCTGATAATACTGGCGTTCCTTATAGGCAAGGAACCGACATATTTTATTTCGGCTCTCGGTTTGATAGCGTCGGTTTTAATGATAGTGTTTAAAGATACTATTCTCGGGCTTACCGCAAGCTGGCAGCTTGCCATGAACAACATGCTTCATATCGGAGACTGGATAGAAATGCCTTCGCACAACGCCGACGGCGACGTTATAGATATTTCCCTGACGACGGTTTCCGTGCAAAATTGGGATAAAACTATTGTGACAATTCCCGCGTATGACCTTATTTCAAGGTCGTTTATAAATTGGCGCGGTATGAACGAAGCGGGCGGGCGCAGAATTAAAAGAGCGATAAATATAGACATGCAAAGCATAAGGTTTGTAGACGAAGCAATGCTCGGGCGTTTGAAAAAGTTTGAACTGTTGAGAGATTATCTTGCTTCAAAAGAGTTCGACATAAGAGAATACAATAAACTTCATAATACAAAAGAAAGTATTTACAACGGAAGATATCTGACAAATATAGGAACTTTCCGCGCGTACTGCGAAGCCTATTTACAAAGCCGGCCGTATATAAACAATAAGTTTACCATGATGGTACGCCAGTTAAAACCCGGCTCCGAAGGATTGCCGCTTGAAATTTATTGTTTTACGTCAACAACGCAATGGGTGCCTTATGAAAATTACCAGTCCGATATTTTTGACCACCTTTTATCCGTAATGGAAGAGTTTGACCTTTACGTTTTCCAAAATCCTACAAGCCGGACTTTTAGAGAGTTAGCCAGCCTGGGAAACAAACAGCAATAAAAAATAACGGAGCATGTAAATGCAAAAACTGCCTTTGGAAAAAGCTTTTTTGTACGTTGAATCCGGTCCGGTTGTTTTAATATCTACTTTTGACGGAAAAAAGAATAACGTTATGACTATTTCGTGGACAATGGTCAAAGATTTCGAGGCGCGGTTTTGCATACTTACGGGATCTTGGAATTATTCTTATAAGGCTCTTGTAAAAAATAGAGAATGCGTTATGGCGATTCCCGCCGCGGATATCGCGAAAAAAGCCGTTCAAATAGGCGCTTGTTCGGGCAGCGACACGGATAAATTTAAAAAATTCGGGCTTACTCCTTTAAAAGCCGAAATTGTCCGCGCGCCTCTTATAAAAGAGTGTTTCGTAAATATAGAATGCAAAGTGACGGATCATATAAAGAAACACGGAATTTTTGTGTTAAAAGGCGTAAGCGCCTGGATAAATAACAGAAAAGCGGACAAACGCCTGTTTCACGCCGTGGGCAACGGCACTTTTATAATTGACGGAAAAAAATTAAACTACAGAAAATTAATGCGGTCAAAACTTCCCGCCGGAGTTTAGAAATGTTGTTAGAATTGCACTGCCACAGTCTTAAACATTCCAAATGCAGTTTTGCCGACCCGTATGAGCTGGTAAAACAAGCCGTAAAAAAAGATTTATACGGTTTGGTTTTTACCGAACACGGCTATTTGTGGAGCGATGAGGAGCTTGAAGACTTAAGAAAACAACACGGCATAGATAAACATTTTTTGTTGTTGTCGGCGCAGGAAGTCAGCACGGATTTCGGTCACGTCTTAGTTTACGGGGCGGATAAATCTTTAGACGGGAATTATAAACTTTCAGATTTGAAAAAGCAATATCCGGCCGCGGCTTTCGTTTGGGCGCATCCTTTCCGCAAAGGGGTAATGCCCTCGGATGAAAAGTTGATGAACAAAGACTTTGACGCTATAGAAATATTTTCGTCAAATCAGACAATCAAAGAAAATTATCTTGGTTTAAAAACATGGCACAGATTAAAATTTAACGCCGTATGCGGAAGCGACGCTCACAGCATTGACAGAGCGGGCATATTTCCGACAATGTTTGACCATGACGTCGCAAATATTAAAGACGTCGCCGCGGAAATTAAAAACGGCCGCTGCAGGCCTTTTTATAAAGAAGAACAGTTGTCTGGCAGCCATATAACGGTTACGGAAGTGATTATCGGGACAAAAGGCATCCCCGAGCGCAGGGAACGTATTGTTATCAAAAAAAGCGACGACGATAAAAGCTGGAACAAGCTCAAAGAAACGTCTCTTATAGCGCGCGATTATCTGTGTAAAAATTTTGTCGATAAAAATTACAGGGTTCCGCAAATTTATGAAATTGACGACGACGAGCATACCGTAATGGAGGAAGGTCAGCGCGGCGAATCATTGTCAAAATTATTTTTACATGTCGGTTTTGCGGTCCAAAAAAAGTATTTTGAACTTGCCGCGAAATGGCTTGCAAAACTGCATTCCTATAAAATACAAAAAATTTCGGCCAACATCGCGCAAGAACTTGAAAATAAAAGATTGAAAAGATACAAAAAATTATTTGAAGAAAACAAAACAAAATATTCCGGACTGATATTGAATATAGCCGAAAATGTCGCGAAAAAAGAGCGCGATTTTTACCTTAAACAAAATGAAAACTTCATTTTCCTGCACGGCGATTATCACCCGGGAAACGTCATTATAGGCCAGGACGATTCCAAAGACCCCGACTCAGTATTCGTTTCCGTAATAGATTTTAATAATTCCGTAAATTATGTTAAAGAATTCGACATAGGTTATTTTTTAGCGCAATACCAAAGCCAGTTTTCAAACGAAAAAGAGATTTTAAATACGCTGACGCAGGAATTATTTTTAAAATCTTATTTTAACGGCGAAACGCCGTCCGAACAGCAAATAAACGATATAATGTTTTTTAAATTAAGAGGATATTTAAGCATAGCCGCGTTTTTTCATTCTTTGGGAATGGGCGAAAGCGGCAAAATGGAATTTATTGCGGGTGATATAAATAAGACGTTGTCGGAAAATAAAGATATATTTTTGTAATAGCGCGGAGTTTTAAGAGTGAAGTTGTAGTTAAAAAGGGGGCTGCATGGAAACCGCTTTAAGAATCAGAAACATTCTGTTTAAGGCTTTTATTATTAATTACGCTGCCGTTCTTTTCGTTTGGCTTTTGTCGTTTACGGGATTGTACGTTTGGGCGATGAACTGTTTTTTTAGTTTCAGCGCAGAACAGACAAGAATATATTTTGCCTATCTTCTCGGATTTTGGAAAATTTTAGGCGCGGTATTTTTTCTTATTCCTGCGGCGGCAATTCATTGGGAATATAAACGGAAAAAATAGAATAAACCGGAATTATATTTTTATATGAAGACTAGTTGTTTTACAGCTGAATTTCCGTTTTTGGTTTAAAGTTGCTTTCAAAAGTCCATACAACGGCTTTGGCGTTTTTTAATATGAATACGGCATAAGTTTTATAAAAATTATCTGCTCCTGCCGCTGCTTTCATTTGCCTTAAAAATTCTCTTGACGGATGCGCGAGAATTTCTTCTTTCAAGTTGTTGTCATTTGTTTCTTCAATAGCGCCGCTTACGCGTATCTGGATATTATTTTTCGTATCATAAAAACAAAGTTCGGCTTTAGGGTTATTTTGCAACTGTTTATATAAATCTTTATAAGTGCCTACGTGAAAAATTATTCCTCTGTCATCTGCTTTATAAAGCAGCATTCCTCTTACTCTGGGCTGCCCGTTTTCAGATGTGGCAAGATAAAACACGGGATTTTCATTCAAAATCTTAAAAATTTCATTTTTTTCCATAAAACCCCCTTAGTATTTTTGCTTATTATACCAATTCTTGCATTTTTCACAAATTTTTCACAAAGAATACTCATGAAAAACACAGTAATAGGCTAGAATAATAGTGTATAGAACGGAGGGGTATTAGTATATAGCGCAGAAAGGGAAAATAAGATGGAACAGACAAGAAGATTGCTTATTGGAGTAATAAGCAAAAAGTTTTCTTTATCGGTTATAAAGAAAACGGCTGTTCTTTTTGTATTGGTAAGTATGTTTATAAACGGATTTACATACGGAGCGACGGAAGCGAGCCGTCACAGCTTTATGGTAACGGCAGCGATGGTAGCGGGACAGACGATAAATCAGTTGTTTAGTAAATGCAATGATTCGTTAATAATGACGGCAAATAAAATAACCAAAGAAATAAGCGAGATATTAAAGACGGTATTTGGGATGGAAGCGGGAACGTTCAGCGGGAGTAAAAAAGAAAAGCGAGAGGAAAGAGGAACAAGCGGCAGCGGGGCCACGGGAGAGATAACGATATTAAAAGCAAGGGAGCAAATAAGCGATATAAAAACCTTGGCAGTTAGCGGAGTATTTGAAAGCACGGAAAAGTTGTTTAAGCTGTATATGAATTACAAGATACCGCCCGGCCAGGCCAGGGCTGGGCTGATAATAGTAACGTTTATAATGTTCATAGCAGGTATAAGACAGAGGAAAGGAATAGCAGGCTCTAGAAACATTTATAATAAAGTAAGAAAGATAAGAATCTCGGCATAGGAAGTAAAGTGCCGAGGTTCTTGTTTTTTTTGTGAACAAAACCGGATATACAGAAAAAAGGAAAAACAAAATGGAAAATAAAGAAACAAAAAATAAAATAAAGGCGGAGGGTGTCATGAACTTAAAAAAGAGAATATCGGAATATTTCCGAGAATATTGGCGTACGCGAATATTTATGAAGAGCGTATCAGTGCTTGTGGCTGTTGCGTTCATAGTAAATATAGTGAACTTACCGGTATACGCGAGCAAGAAGACGGAAGATGATTTGCTAAACAAGAGGATAACGACAGATCAGCAGAATAGCGGGGTATATTATCAGGGAGACCAGCAATCAACGTCGATAGCGTACATGCATTATCTGGAAGACAATACGGAAATGCAAGGCGGGAATATATACGGGAAAAAGAAGAACGGCGGATATGTAAAAGACGGTAACGGGAATATGAGGGTAGCGGATAAGAGCAAAGGTGAAAAAGGGGAATACGACATAATAGGTTTATGGGACGGAAAAGAGGCGAAGTTAACGGACGGGGAAGGGAAATTTTCGTATAACGAGACATATACGAACGTGATAAAAGGGAAATTAGGGATAGGTGAAAGCGCGGCGAAGGCGGTAACAGAACCTGCGGTAAGCAATGAAACTACAGAAAGAAGCAGCGTGTATAGCTATGACGCAGGGATAGTGAGCGGATTAGTAGACGAGATAATGAAAGATGAAAATAATACGTTAAGCAGGGAAGAAGCGGAAGCAGAGGTAATAAGACAGTTAGATGAAGCGAGGAAGGCGTCGGATGAACAAGACTCGAAGAAAGGGATAGAAATAGGGAAGACATTTAATGACGCGATAGCGTTATTGGGAGAATTCCTTGATCAGGGCGGAGAGATAGTCAACTGTGCAACGGACGCGCTGAAGGCGGTATTGGGAGATGTGGACATAACGAAGGGAGTATTGGCGATACAAGCGTTGTGCGCGGATTTAGCTGCCGGAATATTTGTAAAGAATAACGAAGAGTCAATAAGAGGCGGAGCGACGCAGCTGATGACGAGCATGTCGGCGATGCAGGAAGTATTGAAGGGTTACGGCAGAGAAGCCGAGGGATACGGAGTAAGTCTTGATGATTTCATGAAAGGATTGGGAGATGGAGAAAGCGGAATATTATGGGTAAATAAAGATCATTATATAACGGTAACGAAGAGCGGAGAAGATTTCAAGGTAAGCGACAGCAATGTAAATGACGGCAGAGAGGTGACGTACAGCGCGGACGGATTAAAGGAAGCGCTGAGCGGCGGGAAAGCGATAGATAAAGACGGGAACGAAGTAAAAGATAAAAACGGTGATGCGGTAACATATAATGCGATAGAAGACGGAAAAGTAAAAGTATTGACGGACAGCAAGGGAGTGGAGGCGAGAGCTGGAGAAGAAGGAAAGTTAAGCAAAGCAGATATGGACGAGATAACGGGAGCGAAATACGTAGCGCAACAGAGAAGCGTGACGGTAGCAGTTCCTAAAACAAGAACAGAAACACATACGGAAATAGGCAGCAGGGAAGTGTCGAGTACGGATGAAGACGGAAACACGACTACCACAACGGAAAGTTACACATATGAAGTGGAAGTGACTATTAATTATGTAGAGTATGAGACTAAAACGGAAACGGTAATGGTATGGGAAGATGATCCTGAAGATGAAGCGTCGTCGCCTGCGGCAGCTAAAGCCAAAGAGGCGAGAGAAGCGGAAGAAGCTGCGCAGAAAGCGATGGAAGAGGCTGCAAAAGCTGCGGAGCTGGCGAAAGAAGCTGATGAGAAAGCAAAAAAAGAAGGTACGGATGAAGCGAAAGAAGCGGCGGAAAAAGCTTTACAAGAAGCGGCAGAAAAAGCCGCGAAAGTAGCGGAATTAGCGGAAGAAGCGGCAAAATTAGCAAAAGAAGCGGAGGAGTTAGCTGAGAAAGAGGGCAGGTCTGACGCGAAAGACTTTAAAAAGAAAGCCGATCAAATGGAAGATAGGGCGGAGAATGCTAAAGTAGCGGCAGAATTAAATATAGGGAAAATAGTAAAGGCAGAGGTAATAGATATAAAAAGCAGCGACGGGGTTTCTGCTACGGAAGAACTTAAGCAGATGTTTAATACGGCGTTAGAAGGAGCGATAGAATCCGGAATAGGAACGGTTAACGGAGACTTTTCAAAATCGCTGGCAAACGCGATAGTTATAGCGTCTGTAAGTATAGCTGACGCTATAGATGAAGTTATTGTGAGGAGTGAGGTTAAAACGATAGCTGACGCTATAATGGACAAAGACGATTTAGATGAGCTAAAGAGGTTAAGCGAAAAGTGGGGCGATGCTAAAACTAACGAAGAAAGAGCCGAATTACACAAAGCTGCCGAGGATATAAGGGCGAAATACGGATACAGCGGCGGAGCTGACGGCTCGGAACTTATTATATTGGACATGGATTTATTCATGTCTAAGACGTTAGACATAGTCTGGGAAGGAATGGATGGAGAATTAAAAGCGGAAGCGTTGGATGGAGACAAGACGGCGAAAGATAAGTGGATGTCGAACATGGTAAGTTATTTACAGGGTATCGTGGATAAAGGCGGGGATATAATTAATTGTTCTACGGAAGCGATGGCAAACGTATTAGGAGTTACGGGTCTTGACGGCAAGATGCTATTGGCGTTGCAATCGTTGGCGGTGGATATGGCCAGCGGAGCGCTTTTTAGCAATACCGGCAGTGATTCAGCGGAAGTAATGATAAGTATGGATGCGTTAAAGACGGTATTGGGAGAAGAGTTTAACGGATATAGTGCGACAATAGGTGATATAACAGAAGGATTAAAAGGAATTGCGGAAGGACTAAAAGAAGATGAGATAGAAGTTGTGGTGCTGCATGTGAAAGCGGACAAAGAAGATGAAAATGCAAATCATTATATATATGCAGAAGTCGGGGCAAACGGGACAATAACTATAAAAGATCCGAATAAAGAAGATAAGGTGCTTGAAAGTAAAGATTTTGAAAAATACATGGAAGATACGTATGGGGCGAAAGATAACGTCAATATATTATCAAGGAAAGAAATAGGCAAGGCAATGACGAGAGAAGACATGAGAATCGCCGCCGGAGCGTCAATATTGTCTACAATAGCTAAAGTTGTGGCAACGGCAGTGACAACAGCGGCAAAAGCTGTGACAACGGCAGTAACAACAGCGGCGAAAGCTACGACAACGGCAGTGGCGGCAACAGTAACGGCCGCAAAGCCCGCGTCTTCATCAGGAAGCGGCAATACAAGTTTGTTGGGCAGCGGTAGCAATAATACAAGTTCAAGTAATCAAACAAATGCAGCAATAAGCGCGTTAAAGAATTTTACAAACGCATTAGGCGCATTTGCTGGATCCTTAGTAAATACAGGAACGAACATTATAAAAAGTCCGGTAAACATTATAAAAGGTATAGGCGAATTTGCCGCGAATTTATTGGGTATAGGAACGGTTAAAAAAGAAGGAATAGTTATAGATGAAAGAAACAATAGAGTGTCTAGCTATAGCGCCGGAGGCGTAGAATCGGAAATTCAATTGGGAAGAAATACGTCGGCAGAAAGTATGGGCGCATTAAAAGCGCTTGTGGCTGAAGGCAGCGATTATAACACAATATTAAATTTTACAAAGCAGAGCGGAATTTTACAGTCTGAAACAAAATATGATGATAAAGGTAAAGAAATATATACGGCAACAAACATAGGATATAAAGACGGAACAATGGCGTTGCAGTATGATTTTAAACAAAATTATTCAAATGAGACAACGATAGCGGGAGCTAAAGCCGGAGAAAGCAAGGTTGTAGTAGAAGAGTATAACGGAGCAAGCAGCGATTATACATTATCGAGAGCAATGGCATACAGCGCTACAAAAAGCATATTGACCGTGCAGCATACCACAGCTAACGGCATGACGTTCAATGCGAATATAGGAGAGTTGGAGAGAGTAACTGAATTTTACAATAAAGAAATTGAAGGTTCTGACGGCAATAAAGAAACAGTCAGAGCGGCAAAGAGTGTGGATTTTAAAGGCGGTAACGGAAAACCGACAGGATTTGAAGAAGCGGTAATAGGTAAAGACGGAAACGTAAGCGTGACGAGATACGATTTGGCAAATGCGGTAAGCGACACGGAGCTTACGCAGACAAGCGGCAGCGGAGGAAGCGGCGGGAGCCAGGAAACGATAGTTGACGAGTATAAGAGAATATTGAATTTGACGAGCGGGCTTAAGATACAGGGTGAAGAAAGTGCGCGTTTATACGCCGGATACAGCAAAGTAGATAACAAATATATTGATTTAAGCAAGATGGAAACTTATTCATATAGCACGTCGAACGCCGGATTTATGACAAAGTATACCACGGACGCTAACGGGAACGACGTATCAGTTACGGCAAGGCTGCGCGACGGAGCGGACTGGAGATATAACAGGCAGATAGTGTCCAATCATCCTGAAAACGCTGTTACTGTCAGCAGTAAGACGCAGGACGGAGGAAAGCATGTAGAAAAATATTTAGGAGCGGTTATTAACGCGGATTTTACATATAACATAAGCGGATGCGGTAAAGAATGGTATGACCTTAACAGAAACGGCGATATTGTAAGGGGCGGTGCTGATTATAAAGCGGGCAATATAATAACATTACCGGGATCAAACGACCAAATAAAACTTGATAAAGACGTAAGCTATACGTATCAAAAAGGACAAGACGGCAAGTGGACGATATCAGACAATTCTGTTTCCGGTATTTATATCAACAATAAAACGGACGGAAGAACGGCATATGGGACGCTTGAGAACTGCAAGTTTACAATAGGAGAAAACGGAATTCCCGTGCTTGACGGAAAAGTTAATATAAACAGAGGCTCTGAGTTTTATATAGAGAAAGGAAGCGGCAGCAGTGATAGGGATGAAGATAAAAATGATAAAGCAAAGCCTGACGCGAGCGATACAAATGCCGTGGTGATTGAAGGCGAAAATGGCTATTTCGTAAGCGACGGCAGCATATCGCTTAGAAACGGCGGGCTTGTAGTTATGGGTATCGGATCGGTGTTTAGGACAGGCTCCGATATGGAAGCCATAGGCGGAAAAGTAACTGAAGGAAATATAAAAGTAGGCGTTGATGAAGAAGGAAATTATATATTTACGGCGTCGCTAGACGGAAATGGAAGAGGCGCATATGACGAGCATGGAAATTTAACCTGCAGAACCGAAAGAACGGAAGGCGACGTAACAACCGCCAGCAGATACGATGCGGAAGGATTGGTAAGGACATGGAGCGAGAATAAAAAGACAGGCGCTTCAGTGCTTACCGAATATAAAACTTACGATAAGTCTCAAAATAAATATGTAGATGTAGTAGATTCCGAAGGTAAACAATCCTCCATTACCACATTGACGGCAAAGAAAGAAGGAGACACCGGTTTCGGATATTTTGTCGACACCTTGGGAGGGGCAAAATCAGTTACGTTAAAAATTGACGGTAACGGAAAAACATCAGTGACGTCCGGCG
The DNA here is from genome assembly GCA_009781315.1 of Candidatus Endomicrobium embiratermitis. Taxonomy (GTDB): domain Bacteria; phylum Elusimicrobiota; class Endomicrobiia; order Endomicrobiales; family Endomicrobiaceae; genus Endomicrobium; species Endomicrobium embiratermitis. The sequence goes on from WQYI01000013.1 coordinate 26,104, forward strand.
CCCAGATTTTTAAAGAAATGCTCAAACAGGACGGAGAACAGATAGGAATACTTTATACGGGAAAAGCCGACGGAACTGCCGATATGCAGTATCAATTCAGAGGCAAAGAAGAGAAATATTTCTTGGCTACGGAAGACAGTCAAACGTATTACGGAATAAATAAAACCGGAACGCTGATAGAGTTTGTGAAAAGCGAAGACGGGAAAGGATTTGGAAAAAGCGAAGCCGAAGGTTTTGAAAAAGTGGTTGGCGACGATGGATATGTTTCATATGTAAGAAAGAATGACGACGGAATCACAAGAAGCGAAACTGTCATTGAAAAAACGGAATCCGGCAAGATTTACATGGCTACCGACATAAAAGAAATTTACGTTCAAAATACAGGATGGCGCAGTGTTGAATCGACAATATCGCTTCCCGGTCTCGGCAAAGAAAAGCTTGTTAACGTAAGAACCGCAGACGGCGGAAGCGTTCTTTATACTTTACAGAACGGTAAGTGGACCACCGGCAGAGAAATGAAGGTCGGAGATTATGCGGTTAAGCAGGATAACGGCATATGGACGGCTCAAAACATATACGGGAAAAATAATGCGATTTACGTATTAAACGAACTTGCTAACGGAAAAATGGGTTTTGAAATTACAAAGCTGCGCGAGGAAGGCAAAGAGCAGTGGTATGACGTTGATAAGACGATTACCATGCCCGACGGAAGCGGAATGCTTGTAAGCGCAAGAGTAGTAGACGCGGACGGAAAATATTTATGGGACGCGTATTATACTCTTAACGATAACGACGAGTGGATATCCGGTTATGAGCTGAAAGTCGGAAATTATACCGTAAAAAAAGATTTATCGACCGGTCAATGGACTATAGGAAACAATAATTCAATATATAACCTCAACGTAGAAAATAATAAATTTAATCTTGAGTTAAGCAGTATAAATTACAACGGCAAGTGGCTTGCCGTTAACGATACGCTTATGGCGCCCGACGGAAGCGGAATGCTTGTAAGCGCGACGGTTAACGGATGGTTCGGCACGTCGTGGGACGCCTATTTTACGCTTAATGATAACGGCGAGTGGATATCCGGCAACAATATGAAGGTGGGCAACTATACCGCGGTAAAAGATATTTGGGGCAATTGGACATTAGAAAACAATAATACAAAATACGATATTAAAACCGTTGCCGGAAAATTTGATCTGCAGTTAAGCCAGATTAAATACAACGGCAGTTGGATTAAAGCGAACGACATTATAAATGTGCCTGACAGAAGCGGCCAGCTTGTAAGCGCGCAATTGCCAAGCGGCGTGCATGCTTATTTTGCTCTTGACGATAACGGCAACTGGATTACGGGAACAGAAATTAAAGCAGGAAATTACGTTGCCGTACAAGACGATGCCGGCAAGTGGACATTAAGTAATGATAATTCGAGATATGACCTTGAAACCGTTAACGGCAAGATTTCAACGGAGCTTAAAGAAATCTTATTTGAAAACAAATGGCTTGGTGTTAACGATACACTCATGGCGCCCGACGGAAGCGGAATGCTTGTGAGCGCGAGAGTCACTGATGCAAACGGGAACTTCAAATGGAACGCTTATTTTACTCTTCAAGACGGCGATTGGACGTCAAGCAGCAACATGAAAGTAGGCAATTATGTTGCCAGTAAAGATGCAAACGGAAAATGGACATTAAGTAATAATAACAGCATATATGACATAAACGTAAAAGAAAACGGCAAATTTGACCTCAAACTTACCCAGATTCTGTACCAAAATAAATGGTTAGGCGTTAATGACGCGTTAACAGCGCCCGACGGAAGCGGAGTGCTTGTAAGCGCGAGAATTCTTGATGAAGACGGTAGCTTCAAATGGAATGCTTATTTTACGCTTGACAATGAAGGCAATTGGTTTTCAAGTCATAATCTAAAAGTCGGCAACTATACGGCAACAAGGGATTCTCAAGGTAATTGGACGTTAGAAAACGACAATACGAAATACGACATTAAAACCGTTGCCGGAAAATTTGATTTACAGCTAAGCCAGATAAAATATAACAATAACTGGCTCAAAGTAAACGACGTGCTTTTCGCTCCTGACGGTAGCGGTCAGCTTGTAAGCGCTCAGGTTACGGACGCGAAAGGAAACTTCAAATGGGACGCCTATTTTACGCTTAATGATAGCGGCAACTGGGTATCCGGCAACAATATGAAAGTCGGCAATTATACCGCGAAAAAAGATTTTTGGGGCAAATGGACGCTTAGTAATGAAAACTCAAGTTATGAAATAACTACGGATAAAGATAAAAAATTCTCATTAAGGCTGGATAAGATAAATCACAATAATACGTGGCACACAGTGAAGGATACGTTAACGGCGCCCGACGGAAGCGGAATGCTTGTAATGGCCGGAGCCGATAAAGTTTTCAGCCTGGACGAAAACGGCAAATGGATTTCCGGTTCCGAAATGAAAGTCGGGAATTATATTGCAAAACAAGACGCCGACGGTAAATGGACGTTAAGTAATAATAATACGATTTATGATATGAGCACTAAAAACGGCAAATTTGGTCTTGCCATGAGCCAAATAAACTACAACAACAAATGGCTGGACGTTAACGGCGCTCTTATGGCGCCCGACGGAAGCGGAGTGCTTGTAAGCGCGAGAGTTACAGACGGCGACGGTAATTTTAAATGGAACGCTTATTTTACTCTTCAGGATGGCGATTGGACTTCAAGCTACAATATGAAAGTCGGCAATTATACCGCCAGTAAAGATGCCAGCGGAAAATGGACATTGAGCAATGAAAACAGCATATTTAGAATAAACAGCGACGCTGAAAGTAAGCTTAAATTGGACATCGAGCAGATTAAATTTGAAGGCAAATGGCTGAACGCAAACAGTATGATAACGGCGCCCGACGGAAGCGGAATGCTTGTAAGCGCGAGAGTTACAAGCGCCGACGGAAAACATCTGTGGAACGCTTACTTTACGCTCAATGATAACGGCGATTGGACTTCAAGCCATAATATGAAAGTCGGAAACTATACGGCCAATAGAGATAGTAAAGGAAATTGGACGCTTAGCAACGACAATACAATTTATGATATCAGCGAAGTTTCCGGCAAACTTGATTTAAGTTTAAGCAAGATAAAATCAGGAAATGATTGGTGGAGCGTAACTGATGTTGCCGTCGTTCCCGACGGAAGCGGCCAAATTGTAAACGCGCAATTCGGTAAAAAATCGGATTTCTTTGTGCTCAATGATAAAGGTGACTGGATATCCGGACCGTCTATGAAAGTCGGCAACTATACCGCCAGAAAAGAAGCCGGCGGAAATTTAATGCTCTATGATGATAATACGGCTTATTTAGTGAAGATGGTAGACGGCAAGATAAACATGACGATGAACCAGATATACGACGCCAACAGCAAATCGTGGAACAAAGTCAACTGCGTAACTACAGCTCCCGACGGAAGCGGAATAGTCGTAAGCGCCCAGGTTAAAGACAAAAGCGGAAAATATTTATGGGATGCGTATTATACGTTAAATGACAGCGGAAGATGGATTTCAAGCCACAATCTTGAAGTCGGCAATTATACGCTTACAAAAGAGAACGAAATATGGCTGTTCAGCAATGAAAATACGAAGTATCAGCTGACAACGTCATTAGATAAAGACGGCAATCAGGTATTTAATACCGAATTCCATTCATTCCTGCTTTCGTCGAATAATCAATGGTACAGAGGCTATGACATTCAGCAGGTGCCCGGAGGCGGAACGCTGATACTCGGAAGAGTTGACGACGATGCTATAGGTCATTATTCATTCTACTGCGCCATAAATTCCGACGGCAATATAGTGCAGATAAAAGAAGGGATGCAGGTAGGAAACTTCACTGTAGGCAAAGATAATCAAGGTTGGACATTGTCAACAACAAATCCTACCGCAATATTGAATCAGAACGGAATGACCGGCAATTTAAGCGGCGTATTCAGGCTGGGACAGACATTAGAAATCGATGAATACGGCACAGTGGTTTCAAATCTTTTCTCTATTACTTCTGCGGCTGATCAAAACATACAGTATGTAAATCCTAACGGAACAGTATCTAACATCATTCTTAATACCGGCGCTAAAATTCTTACAAGCGAAGCCGGTATGTTCATAATAGACGGTATTGCCACAATACCGACGGGAACTAAAATTACAATACCGCCGGGAGCGAAAGGGGAGAAAGGCAGCAGCGGCGGAGCGGTTGATGCTACGGGTACAAATGCGCTTATAGAGGGGCTTAAAGACGGAAGTTTTAACGTAAGCGACGGGACTCTTAGAATAGCGAACGGAGATTTTGTAGTTGAAGGTCTTGGCGCGATAGCCAAAAAAGGTTCGAGTTTTTACATCGGCAATGACAAAATAACTGCCTGGGGAAATCTTACTTATAAAGAGAAGGGCTGGTACGGCAGTTACGGCGTAAGCAGTTTCTACAGCAAGGTGTATGCAAATAGAAGCCAAATAGCCAAAAACTTAGGAGTTGACGTAAGTAAAGTAACATGCTCGGCGTCGAATAGTTTCTACGGATATATAAATAATTATGGTTCTGCTATGAACGCCGCAATTTCAAAAGCAGGATTTAGCATTTCGGTAAGTGCTGGAGATTATATTCAGGGAGCAAAAGTTGAAAGCATAACAAACGGAGCCACGCTGCGTTATAATCCAAGCAACGGTTCCTTGTATGTTTCCGGCGGCGGCAGTATAACTTTTGCAAGAGATTGTTCCGCGTACTATTTTTACGATATGAATAACAAATGGGCCAAGACAAGCGTAGGAACTATCAGAAGCACGTTCTCCGACGGTCAAACTGTCGACGTTACGCTTGGAACCATGCTTGGTACATGGATGAGAGATAATCTCAGTTTTGTCGGCGTTGGCGGTAAGACATACTACAATAATGTTTACTTGTCCGCCGAGCCGTATGCAAACGGATTTACCATAGCAGGGCAGACTGTAATACCGCGTAATTCATATGCATATGACGATTATTCCGGCACAGGCACAGAGTCGTATAGTACGCTGGGTTTCAGGTACGATGAGGCTACGGGAAAAGCCGTAACCAATCAGGATATATATATATCCCAGTTTAAAGATGCCGACGGTAAAGATTTAGGTTTCGCGTCAATTAAAGCCGGAAGCGTCATAAGAGATATAAACGATATCGGAGGAATGACGTTTGAAAGCGCAAATGTACAGGTTTACGGTTACAAGGGAACAGGTTCCGCTTATGGCGGACCCAGTGACGGCGGAAGCGGAGAGAGCCTGATATTTGATCCTTCCAAAAATGCTTATTTTGAAGGAAAAGCGGAAGTAACAATAAGGCTTAATAGCGACGGAAGCGTATATTATGACGAGGATAAGAACTATTATTACGACGTCGTAAGCACCGGTATTTTCTACGGATGCACCATAGGCGATGACAAAATAATATCCGGACTCTCTGCGGAAGCTATAAATGCTACTAATTCAGTGCTTACCCAAGGTTCTGTTTACTCCACGGTCATAAACGGCGTAGTCCAGAGCGGAACAGTTACGGAAAAAGCAATGATAAACGACGGCACATACGGGTGGACTACGGCTTTTAAATCCCCGGAAACAGGTAAATGGACTGCCGCGACTCATGAGAATTTGAGGGATTGCGCGGTTAACGGGCATAATATAAAAACGTCCGATATCGGCGTGTTCAAATGGAATACGGATATCGGGAAATATTTTGTAGACGCATATTACGGAGAAGACTTTAAGCTTGGTAACGGCGTAAATATGGCAGGCATATCGGTGCAAGGCTCAATTTTCAGCTCTACAAGTCTTGTAGAAGGATATTTAAATTTACCTTCATATGCCAGAGGATACAAAAGATATGTTGAAGTTGTGGCAAAAAATGATAATGCGGCTATTGTTACTGCCGACGGAAATTCAAAACTTCCTGCCGGAACAATATTGCGGGTTACCGTTGCCGAACAAAACGGCACCAAAGTGCTGCATAATGCCTACGGAGGAATTGAAAACGGTACCAGCGCCAGAGTTGTTCACTCATTAACCGAAGGTTTGACGTACAGTGGATACGACAAAGATGCAGGTATAGTCCAGACGTTTACTTCTGCAGATATAGGCAAAGAAATCAGCGTGCTTGCCGCAATAGGACCTAATGTAACAATCAGAAGTATTTACCAGGGAAATCATACCGTTGCTGATGCCAGCGGCGGTTACAGCGAGACTGACGGTATACAAAATATTACTTTCAGAGTCGAAAATATAAACGGACATTCATGGCTCGTAACGAATAATACGTTTACCATAAAATTCAATAACGGCGCAATTTCCGATAACGGAGAATTTATCGGTGTTCAAGATTACAGAGTTGAGGCGGGAGCTGTCGTCCAGGTAGGCGCTTTTGACAAAGAAAACGGTGAAAAGAGATTAGGCATATCAATAATTGACGGCACGATAAAGCTAATGAATGTTAATTACGGTTCTTCAGGAAATAATGATAAACAACAGCAAGAAGAACAAAGCAAAGATGAAAAACCTTCAAATGTTCCAGGCAGAGGAGAAGGTTCCGGTGTTTATTATGTTGATGAAAACAATAATATTATAGCTTCCGGATTGATACATCATGCCAGTAGCGCTACTCTTGGAAGCGATCTTTCAAGAGATACTATGCAGAGAAATTTTTACGGTGTAGACAAAGAGACATTTGAGTTTTTTAATAATAATTTCGGAGCGTATTCAACAGGAACGCGTACAAGCGATTTGTTTGATAATCAAGGAAAAATAAATCTTGATTTCTCGGCAGGTCGGCAACAGATAACGCAGGAAACAGATTTTGGCGACGGAATAATCGGTAACAATATTACCGTAGCATTTGGTTTTGTGTGGCATGGAGATGATGAAAGCGGTACTATAGGTATGGTGCAGAAGCTTGTAAGCGTTCAGAATAACGCAAGATTGGGCATTGTAAAAGATGGTCAACGTTATATGCTTGATACAAGTGTGATAAACAGTATGATCGGAGATATGATAAATATTGAAAACGTTTCAACGGCTTATTCTTATCAGGAATATGCGAAACAATTAAAGAATGACGCCACAGCGGCCGGAATAAATAACGTACAAGTTTCAGCTTATGATGTAACGGTCAACGGACAAAGATTTGATGTTAGGGATGTTGTGCAGGTGGAAGGCTTTATTAATGCGGCTTATTCTCAAAAAGCCGCAGAACTTGGAAGAGCAGCCGCTGATTTGCTTGGTTCGGATAAGGTAAAAGTTGAAGGACGCACAATTATAATAGACGGCGTAAGATACGATGCCAGCGTAGCCGAACATGTTGCGGTATTAAATGAGGCCATTGAAAATTACAGAGAAGAGTATGCTCAACAGGTTACAGATGTGATAAGAAATGTTTATGGCTCCGGAGCAACTATACAAAACGATAGAATAATTATTGACGGGCAAACATATAATCTTACAAATGTATCTCATATAAAAACATTAGAAAATATGGCTGATATAAAAAATGTTGCCAATCAGGTTTCAGCAGTTATGGGCGCAAGCAACGTAAGAATAGACGGCAACTATATAGTTGTAGGCGGACAAAGATATGATGCTACAACTAGTTCAGGACAATCGGGCCTTATTGCAGTTATGGAGAAACAAAGAACCGAAAATATTCTTAGAAGCAGTCTTAAGCCCGGAGAAAGATTAATGTATGACGCCAATGGTAATATTTCGTATATTGCTTCAGGCGATGTGTGGATTACGTTACCGGCTATTAGAGCGTGGGGCAGCTACGGTACTGTGGTATATAATGAGAACGGTGAAAGGCGTTATGTGAAAGACAGTAATTTAACAAAAGTTGATGTTAGCGGCGGAAGTATTACTCTCACACGGGATACCAGAGGTTTCCTTAATTTTGGCGGTTCCGTTTATGTTACGGAGATTGTAGACTCGGGCGACGGTACGTTTACAAGAGTTGATATGTCTGCAAGTAAATCTTTTTGGTTTATCAGCACAGGAAGCACAACCACCGTAACCCAGATTAACGGGACAACGATGGAGAGTACCACGTTAGCAGAGTATTCAAGCGGTTGGGCTATAGCTATGAGATGTGGCAATTTGTCGGACTATGCCAACGGTAATCTAAAAAAAGAGTATCAACTTAATGAAGGGACACGTCTTAGCGTTGACAGTTTTAGTGTTACGCAAGACAGTCTTAACAATACATATAATTTACCTGCAGGTTCATACCGAAGTACGTCTGTAAGGCTTGGAAAAGAAGAAGATTCAGTCGGATATAATATTGAAATTGTGAGAGACAACAATAGTTATTTTGTTGCTCCCGGTTCTGCGTCGCCTAATGGAAGAGTTGTAGCAAATTCTGTTGCACAAATAGATTATACCGCAACAGGTAAAGATCTTATGGCTATTGGTTCATCAGAAGACGGTACGTTTAAAGTCAATGCAAACGTAACAATGAATTACACAACATATGATACTATCGGATTTATAAGAAGTACAGGAAATTACAGCGGCGAAGCCTATGTAGACAATAAGAGAAATATTCAAGCTGCCAATTTAACAGGAACATTTACAGATTTACGTGCAGGGGCTGTAAATTCAGAGGCTAATTACAGTTTGAAGCTTGCTACTTATAATCAGGCAAGAATGGACGATTTGAGCAATCTCGGATACGGCAAATGTGTATCTCTTTCGGGTTCAGGAATAGACGGCACTTATAACGGACAAAATCTTGATGATTTCTATATTTTTGCTGATCACCACTGGTATGGCAGTACAACAACTATTATCAATCCCGGAACAGATCAAAAGTTTTCTGCTACAGCCGGAGCATGGCAAACGCCAGTTATAAGAGAAGGCGGTGAAAAAGGATCTGTAACGGATGCTCTGACGATAAAGGTTGAAGGAGACAATGTAAAAATATCCGTGTCGCAGCAGTCAGTTACAAACTCGTATTATAATGATTACGGAATGATAGAGTATCGTTACAGCAAACCTCAGGAAGTGCAGGAAATTACTGTAGCTTACGGTAAAGACGGTACTACAACAGTAAATTCAGCAGCGGCTGTCAGAAACGATAATGGGCAACTTACAAATATTGGTGTTATGAAAACTGTAACAACAGACTTGCTTGGCGTCCGAACCATAAAAGAGATAACCTACGATTATAATCCCGGCGGAGGTTATGATAAAAATCTATATAAAGAACCAAAAATAATGAAGGATATACAGGGTTACTCCGTCACTTTGAATCCAAGTGGCGCGGCAACCAGCCTTACTTTACTATCAGGCGATTTGACAGGTGTTGTCTGGAATAAAAATCAGATGGTTAAGTACACAAATAAAGATTATACGACAGTAACTTATGCCTTAAAGACGGACTCAATTGACGGACCCGTGCTTACGTCTGCAGATCTTAGGGGTATGACTATACAAGGAATAGGCGACATGTCTGCTTTGGTTCAAACGGAAAGAACCGTGCTAAATGGTACCGTTTACCAAGCATTTAGCGAAAAACAGTTTAAAAATGTTCCTGAAAGCGTAAGGCAAGGAGCGTCTTTTGCAAAAGATGCGGAAAGCTATGTGTTTAATGACGGAGTTATAAAAAATGTTTATAGGCAGGAACTTCAGGCAGATGGTACCTATAAAGAAGCGTTGACATCAAGCCAAACTTTGAATACGGTTGAAAAGCTTGAAAAAACGCAATATTCAGTTGACGGGATAAATTTTGTAGACAATGACAAACTAAAAGGCGCTTCACCTATAGCCTCGCAAACAAACAAAAAAATATACGGCACTGTTACTTCACATGACATCAAAAACGGCGAAGTTGTTGAAGGCTTTGATACTGTAAGAGCAATTAACGGGTATTATACGGAAACTACAACCAACTATTACGGAATTTCAGAAAGAACGGTAATTGTCAACGGACAAGAAATAAAACCGCCGTCTATAATATCTACAACTGAAATTAAAGGATTAAATCAGACAACGACAATAATGGAAAGCGGTGTTGCTGTATCGGTTAGAGAACTTAAAAATTATAATGCCACTACATTTAATTATGCCGACAACTCTTCAAAAACCGAAGCAAAAGCTGATTCCGAAAGCGTATATGACAGTAATACAAAGCTTACAACTACCGAAAGAAACATAGTGGAAACCATTCTTAAAGATGCCGCTGGCAACACATTTACCACAAGAAACGCTGAGTTTGGCGAAGTGCGCGATGTTCAAAATAGGCTGGTTCAGGATTCTGAAAATATATTTACGTATACATCTGTGAATGTTGACGGAACAAAATCAGTTTATAGAGAAATTGGCATCACGCGCGCCTATGACACCTATAAAGAAGACGGTGTTGATAAAGTGTTAATGACTGTGATGAATAATTCCGTATCATCGGAACTGTATGAAAATGGACAGCTTAAGGAAAGTTATACTGATACCGGCAATTTTTATGTTATCAGTAATATCCTTGCAGAAAATATGCCTTTAACCGGCAATCCCGGCGAACCTGTTGGTTTTAAAGCAGTCAGCGAGGACGTATTAAATAATGAAAATAAAGGCTGGACAATAATAAGAAACGGTCGTGATATAAACAAAGAAACATATGAATATACAGATGGCACGAAAAGCCCAACATCAATAAGGTATGAAAGAACTTCTTATGATTATACGGCGATGAGTGTTTCTGAAACAGAAGGCAAAAGAGATAATTTCTATACGGTTACGACAGACGGTAAGGAAAGTTTGTCAGAAACTATTGACGAGTACACTTCGATTACTTACGGACTAAACATCAATTTAAGTAAAAATGAAAATGATGTTAAAAAGATAGAAAACGGATATAACAGAGAATACAATATTGTCGAAATTTATAATTCTGACGGTTCAAAAACAAGAACGAGTATGTCCGACCAGTTTATCCGTACCGCAGATTACGAACAAAACAGGTTTACAATTACTGCTAATACCGGCGTAAATACAAGCATAACGGTAGATGAAAACGGAAAAATAACAGATAAAACGGTAACCGGAACCGTAAACGTATGGAATTTTAAAGATGATGCGGAATTAAATAATGTGAATTTAAAAGATGTTGCAAGAAACGGCGGTTATACCGGTTCTGTCGGAACGTTGGATTTGGAGCGCAGCTACTCATATGAAAATACAAACTACACCTATGACCATTTTAACAGGGAAACAGGCTACGATTTCGTAAGAACATATACTAATGGTGAAATATACAGAGGCAGCAATACTACGACTTATACTGAACAGGCTACCGGAGAGATGAAGTTGGTTAACGGAATAATGGTGCCTGTGATCGCGACTTCCAGCGAATCAATATCCGTATCTATTGACGGAAAAGAACTTGACAGAAACGGCGGTTATTATGGAAATGCCGGAGTAGGCAATACATCCATGTTTAAGTCCTTAGAATCGTTTGATGTAATTCAAACGGGACTGTCTAATATTGCCGCGGACTTTTTAGGTAATTCTCAAATAAGAAAAGGATTTAGCAAAATAGCTACGGCTGAAAGGGACGAAAAAATTGCGATAGCCGTAGCCGCTGTTGTTGCTGTTGTTGCTGTTGTTACTACAATTCTTTCGTTCGGCAGCGCCGCGGCATTCTGGGCAGGCGTTGGATTATCTGCTGCTGCGGCATCCGTTGCGGCTGCTGTAACAGTGGCAATTGGCGCAACCGTTGGAGCATATTTTGCAGCCAGTTATACGGTAAAGGCAATGCATTGCGCTTTTGACGGAGATTGGACAGGCGCATTGCTTAACGGCGTAATGGCTGTAACATCATGTTTGGGTTTTTCACAGTTGATTAAACAGCTTGGAGTGCAAGCAACCAAGGCTGCCGGAGTAGCGTTACTCAAAACAGTCTTCAAGAGAGCTCTTGTAGGTGCTGCCATTGGGACAGCTGCGGGAGCGGCAATTGGCGGAGCTGTCGCTGCTGCCACCGGCGGAAATGTATGGGAAGGCATGGCCACAGGCGCCATTGCAGGTTTCTTTACAGGTTTTGCTTTAGGAATAAGTATTGGCGGTCTGCCTAATGCAATTACAACAATAACCGGTCAGGGTTTTAAGAAGGCGTTGCAAATTGCCGGGACTATAGCCACTACCGGTGTTATGGGCGCTCTTGATACTGTGATAATTGTAAGAAGCTCGCAATCTCTCGTAAATAATATTAAAAAAGGAAATGTTAACGCGGCGCTTATGGATTTGTTTATACTTGTTTCTGTTGGTATAGTAAATCCTTTAATGGGAGCTACTAAAAACGTTTCCATGAAAGGTGCCGCCAATGCTGTAGCTCCTACGGTTGCTATGCCCAAAGGTGTTAAGGGTTGGCTGAACAGCTTTAAAGAAAGCTTCCAACGCGGATCGGACACCGGTAAGGTTTTTGTTGAGCATAGTTTCAAAAACAGACTCACAAGCGCGCTATCTACCGGAGCGGGTGTTGCAGTTGCGGTCCCGCTTGTTTACGTAATGGGTACAGTTGCAAGCAATATAATGTCCGGAAATTTTGAAAACATATTTGAAGGTATAACATGGCAGCAAATAGCGACGCTCGCTGCTTTTGGATTTGCGGCAGGAGGCGCTGTAGGCGCCATATCGCCTACGGTTGGCTATAATTGGCTGCATAAAAATATTTTAGGCGGGTTGGGCGAGATAATATATAACCCCGGACAAGTTGTATTACGCGGAATGGAATCCGGCGTAAATATGATGAGGTTTACTGTAGTTTCTCCTTTTATTGAGGCGGTATTAGCTCCTGCTTTAGGATGGGCAAATAATATTATAAATCGCAAAAATGAAGATTATGTTGCGTTCGATTACGGCAATTTGGGAGCCAGTTGGGGAGCCAAGTTCAATGAATTGGGCGGACGCTACTATAACATGCTTATTGCCGATATAGACAATAACGCCGAATGGGCAAATGTAAAACAAAGATTCGGCACAGGTATGTTTGTAAGCCATTTTTATGGAATGGCAATACCCGGCGCTTCAATGTTTGTTAATTCGCAGAGCGGTCCCGGAGTCATTCTCAATAAATTCTTTACAAAGTGGGGCGAACAAGGCTTAACAGGATTTCTGCCGCTGGGAGGTCTTGCTCAGAATCAATTTGTTAATATGTTTACAAGATCAATTAATATGCTTCAGTACGGTTTAGCTGAAAACTTATTCAGTTTTGCCGGCGAAAAAGTTGACGGGTTGTTTAGAAACATGGGATTGAACGGTCCCACATTTAACAAAGGCAGCGAGGAAGTAGGTTTATTTGAATTTGGCTTGGGTCAATTGTCAATATTGTTCGTTCCGTCGGCTGTAAGAGAAAATACCTGGAGAACCGAAAGAGAGTTGCGCGATATAAGAAGAGAAGGTCCTAATACGTATGGTAAAGAATCTGCAACATATAATGCTATGAATAGCGGCATGAGCGGCAAAACCCAATCAGAAATCAGAAATTTGGCAATTGCGGCAAGCAAAAACATGGGAGAAGCAGCGGTAATAGAATGGGTTGAAAAGAACGGTATTAAAAATTACAAAGAAGGCAGAATTAGTGAACTTTCGTATGAAGATATAGTGGCAGGCACTCGCGCTATTGCAATAGCGAACAGAATGATTGATCTTCAAATTGCTAATTATAATACGATAATGGGGATGATTAATTCTGCTGACACGTTAAGGATCGGTAATAGTGAAATTAAAATAGGAAGTTCATTTGCCAGTACATTAACTCAAAGATATATTGCGTATTTATCTTCTTCGGGTATAGAAAGTCTCGGAGCAATGCAAAGATTAACCGAACAGTTAAGTATTAGATTGTCCGAAGGCAATATACAAAATAGCGTTTTTAAAGATTTGGAAAAAGATGGAGGCAACTCTCTTGCAAATTTAAGCAATTTAGCGTCAACCGCGACTTACGGGCTTGCTTCTCAATATGGAATGAACAGACTTATGGGAATGACTGATGAAAAACTTAGCAAGTTTGGTATAAACGAGAAAGGCGTTCGGGAAATCGGTACTGTGTACTTTGAATATCTGTTCCGTACCAATCCGTCGGCAGCAGCGCAGCTTGCCGACAAAGGGTATTTAAGAGTTAACGGCGAAAAAATAAACAAAGAGCAAATAACAAATATGCTGCTAAATGGAACCGGCGCGTTAATGAGAATGGGAAATCTGGACGGCGTTATCAATGTGATAAATATAGCAAATGCTATCGGCAGCAAAGAAGCGGCCGATTCTATTAAAGCGCAAGTTATAGCTAACAATGTGGCCGGAGAGCAGTATAGAAAACTTGAAGCAGCCTGGAAGGCATCTGGAACAAAAGATAGTTTAAGCAAATTCTTGATTGATGAGGTACAAAGGCTTCAAAGAAGCGAAATGAGAGATGAAGCAGGAAAAAAAGTTAAGCTTACAGACCTGGAATTCAGCTTATTAAAGAGAATGTTATACAACGAAATTAATATAAGTGAGAAAGACGTTCTCAAATATGTAAATAGTGATGCGGTAAGAGGCGCGTTTACTAAATTCAATTTATTTATGGAAGATATCATAAAAAATAAGTATGCAGAGGGTGATAAACTCTATAATGCTGAGAAAGGTGGTAAATTAGCTGGTATTACGACATTAGACGGAATTGATAAGCAGTTATTGGCTTCATTGCAATTTAAGTTTGCCCATGCGGCAATATACGGTTATGGAGACAAAGGCATAAATACTGCCGGTCTTGGTTTCAGCTTGGCATCTGTTTATAACAGTGTGTTTGGTGATAAAGGAAGTTCAATTTTTAGCGGTGAAGCGATTCGGGCTGCAAGAGATGATGGTAAACCTTTAAGTAATGCGATAACAGTTCATCAAGCTACTGCTCTTTTTAATGCAAGCTTGGCAATACAAATAAGCGGTGATATTACAGCCGGTCGCGGAATGTCTGTTGCGCAGTATCAAGCTATAAGAGACGGGTTTTACGATATTCTTTTACCTGCCATGACTGGAACAATACCTGTCCGGGATGCAAATGGAAATATTATCGGAAGCAGAGCAGTTACTTCTGAAGACTTACATCAAATATTAAGACTTGGCACCGGCGAAGGCAAAACGACAGTACTTTCAGTATTGTTCCCTGTTCTTAAACTTGCGAATGATTTAGGCGGAACAAAAACGATACTTGGCGCGGATATTACGACAAATGTTGACAATCTATTTAGCAGAATAAACGGTATGTATAACGGCGTCAATAGTAAAACTTATAGTTTAGTAAAGGTTGGAAGTTATGAAGATTGGCTGAAGCTTGATAAGAATAATAGAGATGTATGCCTTACAACTTTCTCTACATTGGGGGAAATTGCCGCTCGCGATATTAAAGAAAACAAAAGTTCAATATTTGTTCTCGATAACAATGGTAAAAACAAACTGGGCATATTGATGTTAGACGAAGCGGATAAAGCCGCGTTTACAACCCAGGTAATAGTATCTGCGGCTAAAAACGGCGGTTTTGAAAATGTCAATTCGGCAATGTATAAATCTATGATGGAGCTTGTCAAAGAAGGCTCAAAATCAGGAATGGAATTAGAAAATGCAAAAGATTCTATTAGAAACATTTTATCATCATCCGATCCCGAATTTGCAAGACTCTTAAAAGCATTTAACGATATATCAAACAGTAAACAAATTTCAAGAGAAGACAGGCAAAGCGTAGAACAACAGCTTCTCAAATCTCTGGAACAAATTAACAAGATAGACAGATCAAAGCTGACAGCCGCGCAAATAAAGGAACTGGATGCGACTAAAGCTCAAATGCTGAGTTTGCAAACAGAACTTTTAAATGGAAAAACCCCTAAAGAAATACTTGATATTTGTACGAGAATAGCAGATATGAATCTAAGAGAAAGAACTAAGATTCTTATCAACGATCCAAAATATGCGGCCCAATTTAGCGAAGTGATTAACAGGCTTTCAGTAAACAGCGCGATACTGGAGTTGTTTAGCGGCAATAAAGGCTTTAATTACAGAGATGCATTAACCAATATGATTAAGGCGGATATGAGTTGGGTACAAGGTGTGGATTATGTGATAGACAGCAGAACGGGTAAGATGAAGCTTATTTCTAACGGTGCTATGGAAGATCAGATACCTGCGTTTGGATTTAAACAAATAATAGAAGCAAGGATGATACAAAACAATCAGTTAGGCGCAGGAAAAATGACGGCTGCCGACAATGGTCAGACTGATCCGCAGGTAATTGTAAACATATTAAAAGGAGCCAGAGGAGTTATAGGTTTAACCGCTACTTATTCCGATGCGGCTAAGTCAGCCCTTGGTTTTGGCATGAAAGATTATTCTGATACGACGATAAAGATACTTACTCAGGGTATGGGTGTATTTAACGACAAGGCGTATATTATGACAGATGCTCCTGCGTCAACCGTTCTTGGCGCTTTTGAAAAACCATTATATTCGATGCTTAGCAGAGATAGTGTTTCAATAACCGCGATGCCTAATCAGGCTAAACTCGAAATATTCAGAGATTATGCATTGGCTTTAGGCATACTAAAGGGTTCTGTAGACGCTAATGGTGTTCAGATAACAAGTACCGTATATGGAAAACAGGTAGCGTGGTTTGACGCAATGATGCCAAAAGATTCCGGTCATGCTCTTGCCAGAAATGCAAACGGAAATTATCAACATTTTATGGGTACCATTGAGCAAATAGGAAGAGGTATTGATATTCAAATTCAGCCTCTTATAAATTCAGGGGTTAATATCACCAATGTCAATCTCTTTATAGTAGACCCTCACTTGAGTAACAAAACAGCTGTTGACCAGGCAGTCGGCAGGGTTGGCGGGACCCGTTTTGCCGATTTAAAAGACCAAAATGGTAACCTGATTAAAATGAATATTAATGTCTCGTTGATTTCCGACATGCAGACTATAAGGACATACTCGGGAGCGCACGAGGCAAGATTATTTAATAATTTGAATTCAGGTTTGACTGCTGAAAATTATGTAAGCCTCATTAACAGCAGAATATTTGATAAAGGCGGTTATGAGCAGGAATCGAAAGTTGTTGCCCAAAGCGGTGCAAAAGTTGAAAGTTTTGCAAGTTATGTATCCACAATCAGAACTACGGACGCTTTGGCTTATGAATTGACCAGCAGGGGTATGAATGTAAGCGCAAGAGATGTTGAAAGAATGATTCCTGCCAAATATGTTGATAATAATGGTTATCTTACTACTGAAGGAATAACTCATGTTAACAATACTCTTGCAATGATTGAACGTGCGCCTTCCGGAGTTTCAGCTGACACATCATTTGCTGCTAACGTAACTGCAGTAAATAGCATACTTGGTAATAGCAGCGTGACGGAAAATGTTTCTACAGAGGATCAATTCAGAACGGCATCAAGAATGGTCAGCGAATTACAATCAAAGGGTATCATTAATGAAAATGTTTCGTTAAACGATACATTGGCAATAAGAGATATTGTACAGACATCAGGTATAAACGTTGGCGGCAATGTACAGACAACGGCAAATGTGCAAAACATGCAAAGAGCTGTTAGAGCATATGAAGAATCAGGTTTAGGCGGTGTAGTCAGAGGTGTGCAATCTGATAATCAAGTAATACGGGCTATACAACAGTTTGATAGAGCGAACACAAGGTTGGACAATGCTAATAACTATAAACCTGAAAGCATTATCGGTCAAGTAAGATCTTTTACACAAGGTGTTGTTGCAAGATATGAAGTTTCAAGGGCAAAAAGTAAATTTGAAAGCGCGCAACAAAAAGCGGCCAAAGAAGCTTCAAGTTCTGCAAATGCGCTTAATTTTACGCTTCTTAATACTAAAATAGAAGACGGCAGAGTTTTATTTGGTGATAATGCGGAATTGCAATCTTTAGCTTTATTGGCAAGCAATATCGGAACGGAAATCGGAAGAACAGAGCTTATGAATCAAGTAATGGATATAATGAATCCTAAACGTGATATAGAAGTTAAAGATGTTGCGAATGTCTTGAAGTTTGCAACTGAATACAAAACAACAGGAGCTTTGCCGCGTGCTTCTGAATATAACAGATTGATCGAAAAATATTTCTTGACGGAAACGCAGCTTTCCAGAATAGCGGATATGTCTCAGGGCGAAGTTACAAGCTTCTTGCAAAATAATTTAAGAACAAAAGAAGTTGCCGACTTGCTGCAAAGTTTAATGGCCGGCGCTGTTAAAACAGAGATTGAAAAAGAGATGAAAAATAATGGTGATTTTGAAAGATTGAAAGCAGCGATTGATATGAATAACGAAGATGGTAAAAAAATAATAGCAGAAATTGAAGGGAAATATAATTTAAAATCTGCGCTGCCTTATGCGGTTGCGGCTATTGGCGGTTTCAGGGCGGGTCAGATGGATGCGTTTAGAGATATTGTTCAAATGACTCTTGAAAACGGCGGAAAATCTCAGGATGTTGCCGGTTACGCTCACGAATTACAGACTGCCGGCGGTAAGAGTATAATAGGCTTGTTTACCCTTCTTGCGTTGAGAGGCAATCCTAATATTGAAAACAAAAACAATAAATTTATTACTTGGCTTACAAACGAAGATTCCAACGCAGAAGATTTAAGAAAGCACGCTGAAATTGTATTTGGCAACGGATTAGGAAGAATTGAAGTTATTTCTCAAGCCAATGTACAGCAATGGGAAAAAGAAGGTGTTGTCAGAGAAAAACTTGACGGAGCCGATTTGGTAATAGGAACATACAGCGGTTGGAGCAGTTTATTCTCTCAGACTATGGCAGGTCTGGTATCATACGCTAAAGATGCGGATGCCGAAACTATAAGTCAAGTAAAACATAATCAAGAGCTGCTGAAAAAAGCGGGAATTAATCTTACGGAAACAACTCTTGAAGGCGGTCAGGTAAAAGTGCAGTTTACAGACGCGAAAGATACCCCAAAAGCCATAGAACTTCTTATAAAAGAAGGTATGGGGCTTGATAAAGTCAACTTGCCGCTTGAAAGAATATCACAGCTTGTTGCCGACGAATTAGATTATGCCGCGACTATACCTGCTTCTGCTCTTGCAACTGCTGCAGGAAAATATACTACGCAGTACGGCTTGGCTGATTATTACAGTAAGCTTGCCAAAGGCGAGAAAATAAGCTTTGAAGACTATGCTTACCTTGGCGTGACTGAAGAGCAGCTTAAAGCTGACATGAATTCAAGGAAGAATTATCTTGAAGGAATGGCTAAGTTATATACAGATATTTCACAAGGAGTAAATTCTAACTACAAAAATATTAAGGATTTAAAAATTCTTACTGAAACAGTACATAGCGCGCTGGTTAATGACATGACAATATACGGTATGTCCTATGAACAGCTTGCTGATGTTGTAAGCATTCAGTTTGCTAATTTGAGAAACCTTGAAGCGCGTAAAGCTTTACTTGGCGGCTTGGGAGTAGATGAATTATCCGTGACAGTTGACGGCGTGAAGGTTACTTTCCAGGAACTTGCCAGATACAGCCAAGACGATAAAGGCAAATGGACTATTGCCGAGGATGGAAGTTTCAGAACAGAAATGACTACAGACAAAGCGAGAGATTACAAAACGACAATGGTTAACATTATAAACAGAGTTGTTAGTTTTGTAAGGCAAGATGAAGAGAAGACAAAGAAAACAGAAGAAGCACAAGGCGAAAAATTTGACCAAGCGACATTTGACAAGAGATTAAATGCTATGGTTGACAAAATTTACGAACAGTATTCGGATATATTCTCGTCCAAGCTTGCCATTAGAGAGACATTGCTTACAGGTATGGATGCTTTCTCGGTTTATGCTGCGACAAAAGCAGGAATAGGAACCGGAAATTATATGGTAGAGCGTGATGAAAACGGCAAAGCTCAAAATGTGTTTATTACCAGTAACGGTACGCCGTTAAAGAATCTTAACATGCCGGGCATGTGGGCAATTGAGCTTATGGAAGGCTGCGAAGATATTAATAAACCTTCGATAGAAACGTTCATATCTTCGAAAGAAGCGCTTGCGTCGTTCCAATGGGCGGTTGGATTCTCGGGAACGTTCAGTAAATCCATACAAAATTTATTGAAAGGACTAAACTACACGCAGGTTGGCGGAAGTATGCCTGCGACTATGAAAGTTGATGTTTCAACAGCCCTTGTGAGAGATCAAAAGAGTATAGCCAGGGTTATAGCTAATGCCAGAAGGGAGTTAAACAAGCAAAGCATAGCAGGTGTGGATCTTATTATGACGTCAAGTTTTGACGGTACAACCCAAATGGTGGAAGGTCTGATAGCTAATGGCGTAAAATCTAAAGATATAGTTGCCTTGTCGCTTGATTCTTTAGATACGGAACTGGAAAAGTTATCAAAATATAGAATTAATCGAAGGACTAATGAAAGAATTTACGACTATCCGCATGCTGATGTTGCTAAAGTAATGAGCGAGTTTGGAATAACTTCTGATTATTCCGTTGATAAATTAAAAGATATAGAAATATCAGATAAGATAAGAGTTTTGCAGGAAGTTCTTAAGAATGTTGCTAAGGCAGGCGAAGTGTCGTATATAATCGGGGATGTTAATCTCCTTGGCAGAGGCTGGAATCCGGGCGAAATGGACGGAGCTATTAGCAATCTCAAAAAAGCGCAGGGACACTATCAGGAAGGTTTGAAAGTTCAGGCAACAATGTGGATGGTAAACTTTGAAAAGATGGATGCCACACAGGCAGAACAAGGTTACGGAAGATTTGCCCACAGAGACGGTACGTCAAGATTTACTCAGGATTACTATAACAGAGATATCATACAGATTACGTCTGTTGAATCCGTAAGAGAGAATAAAATACTTAGAGAAGCGGCAAACAAAGAAGGTTCGCAAGGATATTCTGTAGACTTAATACTTAATAATCTTAATGCTGTCAGAGAAGCTAATGAAGAAGCAACTTTACAAAAAGCAAACAATGCCGTAGTAAATGAATTTAAGTCTTGGAGAGAAGGAAAAGAAACGATGCAGAAATTTGGCATTCAACAACAACCTTCATACAGCCAAGCAGTGGCAAAGTTAGGTGAAATTGCAGGCTTGAACGATAAAGACGCCGGCGATATGTTAAATAGAATATTGACTGTTGCTAAGGTAAGGCAAGCAGAAGATGAAAAATTATCTCACGAAGCTTGGTATGCTTATGAAAGTTATCTGAATTATGCGGCAGCTGCAGCGGCTTTTGGCATTGACCTTAAAACCGTTAATCTTAACAGCAGTGAACTTGCCGTAATAACAAGCGGTGATGTTAATGGAATGTTAGCAATATTAGGTAAGTTGTCGCCGAATAATGAAACATTGAAAGCCTTACAAGATAAATTAAAAGAATTGCCGGCATCATATAAAGCAAACAATGATAAGATAAGAGAACTTTATCAAGCTTTGTCAGAAAAAGATAAGAAAACGTATGAGCAATTAAGTAGAAGTATGGAAAACAGTAAAGGTCCGATGAAATTCGTAAACGGAATGAGATTCAATTTTAAATTTAGGGATATATCAAAACTTTATACTGCAATGGAAAAGGAAAAGAAATCATTCGCAGCATTCAACGAAAAGAACATTGTTGCAAAAGGTGAAAACGGTAGTGTTGTATTCCCGGGATTTAAATTTAGCGACGGCAGAGTATCGTTTATTTCAAATTCGCAGTTTAATATAATTCCGAAAGCATCGTCCGAACAGACTGCTGAAGCTAAAGCAGCAGAAGCAGATCAAGCGTCTGCCGCAGCAATTGTCCCTGCGACAGGACAACCTGCAGTTCAGCAGCCAATGACAAGAGCAGAACGCAGAGCAGTTCTTGAAGAAGCAGGAATAACGCAGCTTGTGAGAGAATTCAGAGCATCAGGGGAACACAGGCAATGGAATGCGCCCGCAGCGCAGCAAATAGTTGACACGTTAAATAATAATCCTGCAGTGGCAAATGATACATTGCGGGCGTTGAATGAAGATTTGGGAGCACATATAAGGAATATGGAAAATATGAGAAGCGGAATGAGGTCAAGAGAAGCCAGAGAAATGCAGGGAGTGATAGACCAGACGAGAAGATTTGTAAACAGTCTGCCAAATACGATAGTAACGCCTGTAGTGATACCTCAATCCGGAGCCAGTGTTATTGTGGAGGATGTACAGCAAGCGGGAATAATGCCGAGGTCAGAACGTCGTTCTAGGACTGTCGAAACAGGAGTAGCGCAGGTACCTAATGTAATAAGCTTCCCGGAAGCAGCCGGCACAGCTTTAAGGCAAGCATGGAATACGGCGGAAGCCCCGGCGGCGGATATAATAAACGGCTTGAGAGGAATGCTTGACAGAGATGTG
>WQYI01000014.1 GCA_009781315.1 Candidatus Endomicrobium embiratermitis
CGGCCAAATCGCGATGTCCGACGTTTCGGCAAGCATTACTATAGACAATACGGATATTACGGCCGACAATGATTTGAACATAAAAACTTTGGCGGATTCTCAGGCAACGGCAAAGGCTGAAGCCAAAAATCTTGCGCTTGCGGCCGGGGTAAATCTTGTTGAATCTAAAATTAATTTAAGCAACAACACAAAATTGGAAGCAGGAAAGGATGCAACCGTAGAAGCAAAATCGAAGATTACTTCCGATGTGGAAGCAAAATCCGATTCAGGCGAATCATTTAGCGGAGCTATTGCCCTTTCAGTAACAATATCAGATACATCTGTAAATCTTGACGAAGGCACAATAAATTCAGGAAAAGACGCTAAAATAGCCGCCGTAACAGAAGAAAATATAAAAACGAAGGCAATTAACGAAAAAGCAAAAACCGACGACGGCGGAGATCAAAAGCCCGAATCCGGCGACGGTGACGGCGACAAAGATACGAAAATAGCCATAGGCATACCGGTCAATTATACCGACATTAAAAGCAATAATGAAATAAAAGACGCGGTTATTAAAGCCGATAAAAATATAGATATAGCCGGCAAAAACATAAAAATAGCGGATTCTTCTATAAAATCTACAAACGCTACGGAAAAAGGCAACGTTACAATTAAGGCTGAAGACAAAGGCAAGGAACTTATATCTACCAGAAAAGCTTCCATAGAAATATCCGGTTCTGAGATAGAAGGAAAAGACGTTACAATAGAAGCAATCGCGGAAAACAAATACGAATACGAAAATACGGAATCTATTATAGAAGTCAGCGATTTAAAATCCGGGATTTTAGGAGGCGTCAATGAGATTTTGGAGGTTGTCAAAAACATAACTGAAGATGCCGTAAACGGCCAAATCGCGATGTCCGACGTTTCGGCAAGCATTACTATAGACAATACGGATATTACGGCCGACAATGATTTGAACATAAAAACTTTGGCGGATTCTCAGGCAACGGCAAAGGCCGAAGCCAAAAATCTTGCGCTTGCGGCCGGAGTAAATCTTGTTGAATCTAAAATTGATATAAGTAAAACAAATTTAAAAGGAAAGAATATAACCGCGGAAGCAAAATCAAAAATTAAATCCGAAGTGGAAGCAAAATCCTCTTCAGACGAAAAATATAAAGGCGCCATAGCTCTTTCCGTAGCGGATTCAAATACGTCGTTAAAAATTGATAATGACAGCACAAAGAAAATAGAAGCAGGAAACGACGTTACTCTTTCCGTTATAACGGAAAAAGATATAAAAACAAAGGCAATTGCCGAAACTCCGAAAGAAGACAAGCCCGCCGGCGGTGACGGCGACAAGCCAGAAACCAAACCCGAAGTAAAGGCTGAAGGCGACGGCGATAAAGAAACAAAAATATCCTTAGGCGTGGCAGTTAATTATACCGACCTTAAGAATGATGCCGATATAAAAAGTTCTATAACTGCCGGAAACAATATAAAGATAGCTTCGGAAGGCGACAACAGGCGTTCCGTGGGAGACGCAGACCTCAAAATAAAGGCCGATATTATTGCCGGCAAAAGCGTGGACATAGCCGGCAAAAACATAAAAATAGCGGATTCTTTAATACAAGCCGATGGCACGGCTGAAAGCGTTGAGGCGTCTGAAGGCGTTGAGGCGAAAGAAGGCGACCATATTAAAATAGTTGCTTCTGACAAAGGGTCGGAACTCATATCGACAAGAAAAGCATCCATAGACATACAAAACACTGCTATAGAAGGCAAAAGAGACGTTATCATAGAAGCAGCTGCGGAAAATAAGTATGATTATAAAGAACTTGGGGATATTATAGAAGTAACAGATTTAACCGACACCGCTTTGGAGGCTGCAAACAAGGCTTTAGATTTTGTCAAAGACTTGACTAAAGGCGCCATAGACGGCAAAGTAGCCAAAAGCGATGTTTCGGCAAATATTAATATAGGCGGCGGCACAACGATTAAAGCCGATAACGACATAAATATTAAAACTTCGGTTGAATCCCAAACAACCGTAAAAACGGATGCTAAAGGTTTGGGAGTTTCTGTAGGAGTAAATCTGACCGAATCAAAAATAGATATAGACAAAGCAACTTTGGAAGCGAAAAATGACATTAATGTTAAAGCCGAAAACAAAATAACTTCATCGGTGGAAGCAAAATCGACTTCTTATGATTTCGGAGGTACTGTTGAACTCGGCGGAGCCGTAGGCGTGGCTTATATTGAGGGAGAAACCTCCATAAATCTTTCCGAGGATTCCAGCCTTGACGCGGGCAAAAACGTTGCTATAGACGCAACCACGGAAAAAGATACTACTCTTGAAGTTGAAGCCAAAGCCGGTGAAAAAGCAAACGCAGGCCTTGCCGTAGGCGTAAATATAGCGGAAGTAGATAATTCGGTTACGGTAAAAGGCAAAGTTAAAGCCGGCAACGACGTAAACATAAATTCAAAAATAAATTCCAAAAAAACCAAACAAAACGTTGCGGCAAGCACCGGAAATAAAAAAGAAGAGAAAGACAAAGATAAAGAAGGAGAGCAAAAGAAAAACATTGATAATACCGAAAACAGTAATCTTCAGGACACAACAAACAAAAAATCTGAAGGCGCAAACGATAACGCCGATGTTAAAAAGAAAAAAGACGGCGGCAATGACAGCAACACGATAACTCTTGCCGGAGCCGTTCTCTATACCGAAAATACAAATACGGCAACTGCCGAGATTTCAGGACCAAAAGCCGAAGTTGAAGCTAAGAACGACATAAATATGAAAGCCGAAGTTATAAACGCCGACATAACGCAATTTGTCGAATCGAAAGTCGGCGGCGTCAGCGGCACTCCGACGGTTAGCGGCACAGGCGCCGTAGTAATAGGAAGCTATACGGATAAGGTTACGGCTGTCGTGAAAGACGGCGCTGCTATAGACGCGGGCAAAAAAATTAACATATCTTCAAACCATGAAATGCCTTTTAGTTCCGAATGGTATGACCTTTTTAAGAAATTCGCAGACAATCCGAGTTTAGACACGGGAAAAGAAGTATTTGAAAAATTGTCGAAGTTGACGAAAGAGGGAGAAGGGACTACGGAAGAAAAAATAATTACGAGTTTAAAAGACGATCTTGTAAACACATGGGTCCGGTCTTCTGCGCCGGAAAGCGAAGGGGAAGACAATAGCCAAAATAACCAAGGAAACAACAACAGCGGCGGCGATAATAATAATGAGAAAAAACAAGGCGGTTCGAGTTTTAGCGTTAGCGTTGCGGGCGCGGTAAATATTACGGAATACGATTTTACTTCGGAAGCTTATATAAAGGACGCGAAAGTAAACCAGAAAACAGACGCCGCTTTGAGAACCGGCGAGCAGTCCGTAAATGTCGAAGCGAAATCCAAAACTACAAGCGTGACTGTCGGCGGAATTTTCGGCGATTCTTACAAGGATCCTTTGGGACAGGGCGGCTCAAGCGTAGGCGTTGGCGGAACTTACAATCAGATATGGTATGACACAAAAACAAACGCGTATATAGAAGGGACGGACCTTTACGCCAACGACTTAAACGTTAAAGCGAATTTTGACCAGTTGGATGTTGCCATAGGAATAGCCGGCGGCAAGGCGGATACTTTCTGCCTTCAGGGCGTTTTCAACTGGCTTAAGTCAGACAGCGATGTAAACGCTTTTATAAAAGACTCGGATATAAAAATCGAAACTGGAAATCTTACGGACGGCAAACTTAATATTGAGGCAAAATATACTCCGCTTTTGGTTAATATAGCGGGCAGTCTTTCGATGTCGGAGACAGCTGCCGTGGGCGCTTCTGTAGCGGTGAACGATATCACAAAAAATACAAATGCTAAAATAATAGATTCTATTATAAATAATTCGCAAAACGCCAGACTCTACGCGTTAAGCGACGGGCTTATACATTCTTATGCCATAGCCGCGGCTTATGCCGGTAAGGATAATTCAAAGAATAAAAACAATCAGTCTGAAAATCCAGATAAAAATAATATGGCTAATAAAGATTCAGGCACAAGCGAGGGATCCGGTGATTCTGGCAGTTTCGGCATAGCGATTTCGGGTAGTGCCGGCGTTTCGAATATTACCGGCGAAACAAACGCTGCTATCGAAGGCACGAATAAAACTAAGAGTAAATACACCGGAGAGAAAAACTTAGAAATTATAGCTAAAGAAGACAGCGACATAGTAAACGCTACCGGCGGAGTAAGCATTACCTCTCCCGATGCCGATACAGGTGTCGCGGTTGCAGGCGCGGGCAGCATCAGCTGGATTAAAAATAACGCGAAAGCCTATATAAAAGATTCAACCGTAAAAAATGACGATGACATAACTCTGGACGCAAAAAGCGAAGCGGGAATAGTTTCAGTAGCGGTAGGACTTGCGGGCTCTTTCTCAAGCGACGGCGTGGCTGTAGCCGGTTCGGGTTCAATTAATTTAACGGATAATGAAACGCAGGCATACATTAAAAATTCAGATATTACTTCAGAAGGAAAATTGGATATAAATTCGTCCGATAAATCCAAAATTTTCGCTTTGGCGGGTGCGGTAGGCGTAGCTCAAGGCTCGGCAGGCATAGGCGCGGCTATAGGTGTCAATCTTTTAGATAACAATACAAGTTCGTATATAGAAAATTCCGACATATCTCTTACCGGCAATGCAAGTAAAAATAATATTTCTTTGGATTCAAAAAATTCTTCCAATATACTTTCTATCGCGGGAGCAGTGGGCGTGGGACTCGGACAAGTAGGCGTTGCGGTAACGGTGAATGTAAACGTCATAAAAAATGAAACGCAAAGCTATATAAAAGGAAGCGGACTGGAATCAATAAAGGCTCAAGACATACTTTTGTCAGCCAAAGACAGTTCCGATATTTTGGCTATCGCTGGCGCAGCCGGAGTAGGAAACAATGTCGGAATAGGCATGGGTGTCGGCTTTAATTATTTAGCCAATTCGGCAAATGCTTATATAGAAGACGCAAAAATTGAAAACAAAGGCAATATTGAAGCTAAGGCTCTTTCGGAAAGCGACATAATGCTTATTGTGGCTGCTTTGGGCGGCGCGGGGACTGTTGGTATTTCTGCGGCTGTCGGCGCGGCTTATGTTCACAATGAAGCTAATGCGTACATAAATAAATCTTTTATAGTTTCGGAAGGCTCGATAGGGCTTTTGGCAGATAATAAAAATAATATTACTCTTATCAGCGGTTCGGTGGCTATAGGCGGCACTGTAGCCGTAGGGGCAAACGTAGGCTTGCATTTTGTAGGAAGCAGATCTAATGCTTGGGTAGACGACTCAGATGTTACCGCAAAAGGCAATAAAGCGTTAAGCGCTGATTTTGGAACCTCTTTACGCGGCTTGTCCGTCAATTCAAATATTTACGATAAAATTGCTACATACAGCGCGGCAGGGTCGGGCAGCGGCACGGTTGCGGTTTCCGGAGGTATAACGGGTTCCATTATAGACGGTAAATCTATCGCGAAAATCACGAATTCTACTATAAATGACGGTTACTCAGCGGGAACTGCCACGCAATACGATACGAATGCGGGTGTAAGGGTTAATGCCGAAAATGAGACTGAAGTAGCTGTTATGGCGGGCGCGGTAGCCGTATCCGGCACTGTCGGAGTGAGCGTTGCCGCGGATTTTGAAACTATGAACAATACGGTTGAAGCTTCTATCGATAATTCAACCGTAAAAGCCAGAGGCGACGTTGAAGTAAAAACCAAAAATACCGAAAAATACGCGGCCGCTATTATAAGCGGAGCGGTTTCCGGCGGAGTAAGCGTGGCAGGCAATGTCGTAGTCGGAGTTAATACAAGCGAAAACCATGCCGTAATAAAAAATAACAGCAATATAACCGCGAGAGACGTTACCGTTGAAGCTAAAGATTCGGTTATTATAGGCGAAGTAAACCCTGCCAGCGGTGAAATAGGCATAGCTATGGGATCTTTGGCAGTAGGAGCTTACGCGGGCGTAGCGGGAACAGTATTTACAAGCGTCATATCAAATTCAACGATAGCTGAAATTGTGGATTCAACCATTAACGCGTCAAGAAATATAAAACTTGACGCCGAAGGCTATCAAAGAACTTTCGCCAATCTCGCCACTTTCGGCGGCGCGATAGCCGGCATAGCCATAACTGCCGGAGTAAGCGTCAACAATACCTACACGGCGGCTCTTATAAGGCGTAGTGACAATAATACGAAGACTTATAATTTAAACGCTCAAAACATCAATATTAACGCTAAAAATACTTTAGACGTGGATAAAATATTCATAGGCGGGGCAGTCGGTGTTGCCGGCGTTACGGTCGGCGTTTCAGTCGGCGTATATAATAATAACGTTACCGCGGGAATGGGCAGCGGAATTTATGCCAATACAAGCGGAAACGTAGGCGTCAGCGCGGTAAATGACAGGAATATAAACGATATAGTGATTTCAATGGCGGGAGGTTTTGTAGGTGTTACCGCTACCGTTGACGTTATAGTTGTCGGCGGAAATGTTAATGACAATAAACTGGAAGAAGATGACGGTACAAGCACAAATACTTACCTTGCAGACAGCAAAAACGATATAGACGGCAATATGAAAATGAGCAGCAGGATGGATAAAAACAAAGTCGGAGGCGGCGGACTTATCAATACTGACGAAATTTCAGAATTTGATAAATACGGTTCAGACGTCTACACAACGGCGAAGCTTAACAACGGAACGTTTGCTTATATAGACGGAAACGTTACCGCGGCCGGAAATGTCGGCGTAACCGCAACCGATAATGCGAAGATAGACGCAGATATATATGCCGCATCGGCCGGCGTCGGGGCTGTCGGAGCCGCCGTCGCGGTTCAGGATTTGAAAACGCGGACTGACGCGCATATAGGCGGAACAGTTTCGGCAAGCAATATAAATATTACGGCTAATTCGGACACGACAAACGCCACGGGAATTTACATGGCAGCAGTCGGCGGGGTTGCGGTTAACGCAGGTGTTGCCGTAATAAACTCTAATAATATCACAAACGCTTACATGCTCAATAATACAAACGTAACCAAAGCAAACAATATTAATATTCTGGCTAACGCAAAATCAACTATAACGCCGGACTTCTTTAATCTTGCCGGCGGATATATTGCCGTAGGCGCCGTTGTCGGAGTTGTAAACAAAAAAGGCTCGACTGACGCCTGGATAGGAAATAATGTAACTATAGGAAACCAAAGCGCGGCTACGCCTACAGTCAACGGACTTACCGTAAAAGCGCAGACAAATAACAAAGTAGATGCTGATATGATTTCAGCCGCAGGCGGAGTGGGAGCGGTAGCGGCAAATATTTTTGTAGTAAATGTTACGGATGATTTAAACGCTTATACAGGCACGGGTTCAAAATTAAATCTTTATAATTTAAACGTTTTGACTAATGGAAATACTGCGGTAAACGCTGATTTTGTCGGAGTCGCCGTAGGTGCGGTCGCTATGGCCGCTTCGGTAGCGGTTTCAAATATTAAACTCAATAATAACGCGTATATAGGCGGCAATAATACTGTTAAAGCCGAAAATATTTCCGTTTTCGCTGGTCATTCGGCCTCGGCTGATTTATATGCCGTAGGAGGTTCGGGCGGACTTATCGGAGCAAACGGCATCGTGTTAAATGACAAAATTTCAGGTACCGTAAAAGCCTCTGTCGGAAAAGGCTCTGCCCTTAATGCAAGCAAAAACATAAACGTTTCCTCAAAAAGCGACACGGTTTTACGTGCGAAAGGCGATTCGATTACAGCCGGATTTGTCGCTGTAGGCGTTACCGTAATTAAAGACGAAGCGGCAGTGGATACAATTACCGAAATAGAAGACGGCGTAACCGCTTCGTCAGGCAACTCTTTTTATGCCGGCGCGGAATCCTCTTCAAATCTTTCTTCTATAGGGCAGTCCGGCGGAGCCGGATTTGGAGTTATCGGCGGAGCGAATGTTTCAACCGTAAATAACTCGAATACCAAAATAACATTCGGTTCTTCCAATGTCAGCCAAGCAAACAAAATAGATATTAAAGCCGCAAACTTCACGGTTAACGCGGTAAATAAAACCCGGGTTGAAAGTTCTATTTCTTCTTTAGGCTTGGGCGCGGCTACCGTAGGCATTTTTAAGGTAGGAAATGATGCGAACTCAAACGTTGACGTAATACTCGGAGGAAATACTAATGTCCTTGCGAATAATCTCAGCGTTAAAGCGTTTAACGAATTTGTAAAACCCGATACGTACAGCGTAAAATCCGGCGCATTGTCGGCCATAGGCATATTTTATGCCGACAGTGTCACAAATATCAGCAATAATACGAATATAAAATTCGCGGAAAACTCAACTGTCGAAACATATAAAAATTCGGAAAAAACGAGTTCTTTCATTATAGACGCGCATAATGTAATAGACGCGCCGGACAATGTTCATTATGACGCCTTGGCATTGGGTTCGGCTGTTGAGATGACGTCGGAAATAAATAATAATTCAACGGCTAAAGTTCAATTTGACGGAAACATATATTCCGCAAAAGATTTTATTGTCAATGTGAGAACGGACTTGGATATAAGAACAAACTTATATATGGGTATAGGCGCGGCAATAAGCGGCGCGCAAGGCAAGCTGTTCAACAATTCGGTAACTAATAATGAAATAGCCGTAGGCGCTAAAGGGAAAATTTTTGCCGGCGACGATCTTTATTTTAATCTTAATCAGGATGAAAATCAGGAATGGTCGCGTTATTCCGCTACCGCGGTAGGCGATATTTATAATATGGCTGTCATTCCCATAGCGTCGGGTTCAAAGGCGATAGTAGACCTTACGAATAATAATAAAGTTACTGTTGCTAACGGCGGCCAAGTGTTGAGTATGCGCAATATAAGAATTGATTCCGCTGTTAATGAAAGATATGTAAATGCGTTTTGCAAAGAACTTTTAACCGTTTATACTCCTTATGGCAGCACATCTTTAAAATCTGTTTTGGGCGGAAGCGTTCCCATAAAGCATACTTCCGATGTAGAGGTAAACGGGCTTATGAGGGCAGGCGTAAATAATAAGCAGCATATTACCATAACCCAGACAGGCGGGGAGGGCGAGGTGGAAGGCCCTGACGACGCTCAATTTTTCGTAGATATTTTAAATCCTGAAGGCGTTAAATGGTGGCAGTCAGTTGAAAGTCTTGTTGACAATATACAAGCCGACATTGAAAATCTGCAGCTATTGATAGCGGAGTACAGCGAAGACCCGGTTTTAAAAGCCGCTTATGCCGCCGATTTAAGAAGGCTTCAGGACGACCTTGAAAAATTAGGCCTTTTTGAAATGGTCGTAGATGACTACGGAGTAGAGCATAAAGTATATGTAAATCAGATAGGGGCGGAATATATAACTTTTGACGAAGTTTATGCCAACAGAGGAGACATAATAATTAATGCCGACAACCTTTACGGCACGGGAACTCTCCACGCGCCCGGATATGCGGAAATAATCATAACAAATAACAGCAGGCAATATTTAAGGCTTGGCGACGTTAAGATTTCGTCGTATTCAAACGGTGATATATGGTTTAACCAGGTATATGTCAGGAATAATTCGGAAATAAGCGCTGTCAATAAATCTAAAACAGCCGGATTTGCAGACGTAATTTCAAGAGAAGGTTCGGATAATGACCCGGTAATAATAATTAATAACAACTACTCTTATAGAAACAATGCCCCGCAGCTTGAAATATCAGGCGATGTTGAAAATAGGGATGGTCTTATAAAAATTGATTCTATGGGAAGCATTTACATCTCGGGAAGTATCAGAGGTAAAGAACTGTCCATTACGGGCGGCAAGGATTTGGTGATGTCTTTTTACGACGGATTCCGGCATCTCGGCGGGGACCCGACAACACTTATCGGAGGCACTGCCGGAGATTATGAGAAACTTTACCAAAACTCAGGTATATATTCCCAAAGAGTTGTTGATAACAATATAGCGGTTGCCGGCACTTCTGGCCCCGGAAAAGGCATAGAAATGAAAAGCAATATTTTTATAAGCGCCAGATATTTAAACATTAACGGCACTATTCAGGCTGGAGTAGCCGACTGGAATTTGCTTATAGACAACAGTCCGCTCTCTTTAATTAACGGCCATACGGTTGAAAGCGCTGCGGCTCAATATTACTCTTTAAAAAATCAGGGAACCTACGCGGATGAACTATATAAGCTTGACTCCGGTTACGGAAACATTGACGCCTGGTACAATGTTGTTACGGGCGAAATAGTAGTTAAGGATTTCAGCGTAGACGGCGGCCGCATTGAAATTCTCGGAACTATTTTCAATACGGGAGAAGGGAACGACGTCGGCAGGCTTATCGCTTTGGACGGTTACGGGCAGATAAATATAGTCAACAATTCAACTTACGATTTAAAGCTTAACAGCATATATAATGATGAGAGAGTAAAGGGTGTGATAACCATAACCGATACGTCGGACAAGAAAAAAGTAAACGGTATGTTCCTTACGACCGAATATACGTTTAATAACGGAAGCGTATATTATAACACTTATACTACAGATGACAATGGGAAAAGAATTGCCGTACAGGGACTTACTTTGGCGTCGCAAGGAATTTGGGATGCTAAATATCAGAGATACGGCAGTTATTATAATCCGACTCCGGGACTAAGATATACATGGACTTCCGGCCACACAAGCACTAGTGTAACTGAATATAGGGCTTCTCACAGGAAGTTTTGGGGTATTAATCATGCGTATGAGGTTGACTGGGATGTATCCGGACCTTATTACGGTACCCCAAGGCCTATTATGACAGGGGAGTATCTTGATTATGGAAATGTCTCGTCAAATAAATATGAATTCGGATATTCCGGAGTGAAGAATCTTTCGTATAAGGAAGAAATCATAGATTGGGGCACGAGAGTTTCGCACGGTTTGCCGCCTGTTTTCGGCTATTACACGTATCATTATTATAAGATTATACGAACCGGAGACATAGAATATTATTCACACAGCATAAAAGCCGATTATCCTATTAAGATTAATTTTATCGGTTATGAAAATCCTTTGTTAAACGTAACCTCCGTTAACAATATTTATTTGGCGGGCGATATAAAAAATTCCAACGGAAATGTTAATATAACGTCGCAGCAGGGTTTTATAGACGCCAAAGGGTCTGCTTCGATTTCCGCGCAGAATTTGACGCTTGACGCGGCCAGAGGCATAGCCGGAGGCTCGCGGTTTGGCGGCGGAATGCAAAATATCGACGCAAGCCTTATAAACATAAAACTTAATAACGGCGGTATTTTGACGGCTAACACAATTTCGGGGAACATAAATTTAAAGTCGAGGGAAAGCCTTGTTTTTTCAAATATCATAAACACATACGGAAACGTTAAACTTTATGCCGAGCATGACTTATTGGGAAATACTTCCGGTTCTAAAATACAGGGAAAAGAGCTTGATTTAACCGCTGACGGAGGAAGAATAGGCTTAAAAAATAATGCCGGAGCGCTGCTTGAAATTAATACCAGTCTTATAAACGCTTATGCTAAAGATAACATAAACCTTATTAAAACGGAGACCGGAGATTTGGGTATAAAAAGCATCCGCTCGGGAATCGGCGATGTCAATTTGACGGTCTCAAAAGGCTCTGTTACGGATGTTCTTACGGATGCGATAATAGATACAAGAACCAGAGACGAACTTATCAGGCTTTGGGATTCGCTCGGGTTGTTTGGAGAACATGATATAACGGAGACTTTCGACACAGGAAAAGTAGATGAAATGGGAAATGCAATATATGACGAAAAGGTAGTCGGCAAATCGCAGGCATGGACCGAAGATCAGCTGCTTTATGCGATGAGATCAAGCAAAGAAGGCGGAACGCAATATATGGAAGAAGATCCGAATATTGTCGCCAAAAATGTAAATATAAAAACCGGAGGCTCGGTAGGAATAAATGAAGGCGAAATTTATTTTAAAGTAGAAGATTTTTCAAATCTTGAGGAGTCTGATAAACTTCTTGTCGCCACTGCGGAATATTATAATGTGACATGGCATACCGACGAAAATGACAAGTTGACGGGAATAACAGTGCGCAATCAGGAAGACCTGAACGTACACGCGGATAAAATCAATATTGACGCCGCAGGATATGTGTATCTTGGCGCCGCAACCGATATTAATATCGATCAAATAAAATCCGGCGGCAATGTAACGATAAAAAGCAAAGAAGGCATATATAATATTTCTTCAGGCAATAATCCCACTATTATCGGCGACAGCGTTATTCTTGAAGCCGGCAGAGGCGATATAGGAGAGCTGAATAAGAGGATTATTCTTGATATTACGGGAGTTCTTACCGCAAGAACGCCGTACGGAAGCATTTATCTGAATTCTGCCAATAATCTGTCTCTTGATTATTTAAGCGCGGCGAAAAACGTTTATATTGATGCAAACAAGAATATTTATTCGGCCGGTTACGGAGCGGCCGACGATTCTAATATAACGGCGCACAGCATAAACTTAAACGCCCAAAACGTCGGAACAGCCGCTAAAAACTTGAACGTAATTTTGCGCGAAAATTCGGAAATGTCAGACGGAAAAATGATAAACATTTCAGCGCCGGGAAGCATTTACGTCAAAAATGTCGGACAATCTAACAGTTTCGATATAAGCGGAGATTTATATTACGGAAAACTTACGGCCGGCGAATACGTTTCGGTTATGTCAAAATACGGCGCGATATACGAATTTGACAAAGATTCTCTTATAACCGCGAAAAACTTAATTTTGGGCGCGTCGGACAATTCCATAGGAACCGCAGACGATAAAATAAAAGCCGACGTAAAAGAAATAATTACGGCTTTTGCCAAAGGCGATATTTACATTGAAGCTCAAAATAAAGGAATTTTTGAAGACATACGTTCTACCCATGGGCTTGTGGATATATCCGCGACGGAAAACCTTTATGTCGATAAAGTTTTTGCCGATAAAAACATAACTATAACCGCCGCGAACGGTTCAATTGAAACAGGAACACAGAGTATTACTTCGGAAAACGGCAATATACTCATCACGGGCAAAGACGAAGTTGAAGTTAACGCGGCAATTTTCGCAAAGAAAGGCAATGTTGAAATATTGTCGGAAGAAAACGAACTTTATGTAACCGGAAATATCGTTGCTTCCGAAGGCACAGTTGTGTTTTTAAGCGAGGGGAAAACGGAAATAACCGGAAACGTAACCGCCGATAAAGACATAACCGCGGACAGCAAAAAAGAGCTTAAAGTTAAAGGCGATATGACATCCGAAAACGGCGGCGTTGACCTGAAAAGCAGGGAAAAAACCGATATTGAAGGCGCGATTACCGCGAAAGAAACTATAAAATCTCTCGTTAAAAACGGCAATCTAACGATAAAAGGCGCGGTAAGATCGCTTGAAGGAAATCTGAATTTCAAAGTTTTAAACGGAGCGCTGATTATCGGAAATAAAGCCGTTTCTAACCAGGGTTCGATTTTAGCAAACGTTTACGGCGATATTACCGGCGACAGAACGAGTGTATCGGAAGCGGGTTTTTATGCCGGAGATGTCAGGCTTAATTCGAAAAACGGCGATATAGGAAAACCGGACAATTTCCTTTATATAGACAATGAAAATCCGGATTTTGTGATAGCAAATCTCATCGCTTTAAACGGCGGAATTTATGTGGAAGGCTTTACTAACGGACTTATAATAGAGCGTTTCTGGTGCGGTAAAGATTTGTTCGTAATAGCAGGCGGAGACATATTAGCCAAAAGTTTGGGTGACCAGGAGCCTAATGTTGTTGCCGCAAATATTACTCTTCATTCTTTAAACGGTTCAATCGGCAAAGAAAATTTAAGTCCTTCTTTAGCAGCTATAATAGGCAAAGAAGATTCAAGGATTATAGCCGCGCCTATAGAAGAAAAAGGCAAAGTTAATTTGTCGGCGGTAACCGGAATTTACCTTGACCAGTATGTCCACACCACTTTCTATTCGGATTACGTAAGAAATTCCGGCAAAGGCAAGGTTTCTCTGCTTATTCCGGACAACAACGCTTTTATAGTTGACTTCTCGGTTTTACCCGGTACGGACGTAAATATCCGTTTTGTTAACAATATGCACGTTAAAAACGTCAGCCTCGGATACAACGACATTAAAAAACTCACGGTGCATCCCGTTGCGGTATGGGCACCGGTATTCAGAACGGCTTCCGAAGAAAGATACGGTATTTTGTCCAATAAGAATATTGAAGACTATGTAGAAAAAATGCAAAACGAAACTTTGATAATAAGCTCGAACTTATTGCAGGAAATTGGAGAGTAATAAAAGCCTGCATTTGTCATACCGTGCTTGACACGGTATCCAAGTTGCCTAGATTGCGGGTCAAGCCCGCAATGACGATAAAAATGGATTCCGTTTTTCAACGGAATGACACCGCTCTGGCAGGCTTTTTAGAGAAACAAAATTCGTAATTTGTAATTCGTAATTGATAATATAGGGGAATTTATGAAATTTAAGAAAGCCGCGGTATTGCTGCCGTTATTTATTTTTTATTTTGCGTCTTTTGCGTATTGCGCGAATGAAACCGTATTAAAGTCTTCGTGGACGTCTCAGTCAAATACCGGCGGGACAAAATACCAACTTAGGGAAGACGTCGTTTATGGCAGTGCAATGCCCGCGGTTACAGAACAAGATGTGTTTACGCCATACTATACTTCTTGGCCTGAATGGGGAGGAACTTGGACCAATGGTCCCAGTAATCTTAACTTTTCGGTTAAATCCGCTTCGTATACGATGGTATTTGTATCTACGGCGCCGAATCCTATTATGCCGTGGCTTCCTCCTATAGACGTATATGTAAGTTCTCCGACAGATGCAAGATTTGCCGTAGACGCAAACAAAAAAAGCTCGGCATTTACTTTTATTACCGGAGAACGCCCTCTTGGAAGAGGAACTTTAGTAAAACATGATTTTGAATATCTGACCATAACAAACGGTCTTGTTACAAGCACAAACACTGCCGTAAAAGGCGGCGGCGCTTACGGGAACTATTATTACAATTATCAGTACGATCAATCTTATTCGACTTATTCTTATAATATGACTAACAGAACAATAGATTTTAAAGATATTCATTTTATTTCAAATATCGTCCGGGGCAATAACGAGGCAAACGGAGCTAATGTTTATGGCGGAGCTGTTTTTATAGGAGGATATTCCTCTTTGACCGGGACAACTCCTTCGATTAGCGTAACTTTTTCAAGCGGAACTCAGTTTATAGGAAATAATTCAAGCGGTTACGGCGGGGCTTACGCTTCGCTTTACAACGGCATCAATACGGTTTTCGGAGTATTTATAGACACGTTTACGTATGAAGCTATAACCGATGGTGAAGGAAATGTCGTCGGCGTGAGCAGTTCTCCGATTGTAATCAGCGATTTTACGCTGTTTGAAAGCAATAAGGCGGGTAAAGACGGCGGAGCCGTATATTTTAAAGGCGGACAAGGCAGTACCATAACTTTTAAAGGCGCATCTGTTTTCAGTTCAAATTCTTCGGGCGGTTCGGGCGGCGCGGTTTATTATGAAAAGATGAATACCGGCGGAACTCTTGTTTTCGGAAATGGAAATTATCTCGGATATTCTCCGGCATTGTTTATAAATAACACTGCTGGCGGTTATGGCGGAGCGATATATTCTTCAAATACGGCGGTATTGTTTTACGACGGAGCGCTGTTTTTTTCAAATACCGGGGCTCTGGGCGGCGGTGCAATTTACGTTACAAAAGGCGATATTGCTTTCAGTTCTCATTCCGCGACGGTTTTTTATAATAATTCCACTTCAAATAACTCAAACGCGAACGGCGGGGCAATATATAAAGGTAATGTAAGCGCGATGTCGTTTGACGCGGGAATATATTTTACAAGCAATACCGCAGGCGGTTCGGGCGGAGCAATTTATAACGCCGGCGGAGGTATTACTTTTTCTTCTAACGCTTATATAACGGGAAATAAGACGCAATTCGGAAGCGGCGGAGCAATTTATAGCGCGGGCGGAGCCATAACTTTTTTTAATGCTATTGAGTTGGTACGTAATGCTTCAGGAGACGCAGGCGGGGCGATTTATGTTTCGAGCGGAGCTGTCTCATTTTTGTCAAGCGCCGGTATATTCGGTAATTCTGCCTACGGACACGGCGGGGCGATTTACGGCGGGCAGGGAGGCTCATTTAGCTTTCAATCCGAAACGGATTTTACGGAAAACAAATCTTTATTGGGCGCAGGCGGGGCAATTTACAAATTGATGTCTTCGGCTGCCGACGGCATAACTTTTAACCAATCGGTAAGTTTTACTACAAATACCGCGGCATTGGGCGGCGGTGCGATTTATAGCTCAGGCAGAGGCTTAGTGACTTTTAACAATAGCGCTTCTTTCCGCGGAAACAGCGTCACGGACGAGTCGTCTCAATTAAGCGCCGGAGGCGCAATTTACGCCGACAGCATAATTTACAGATTTTACGGCAATGCCGTTTTTGAACAAAATTCAGCGGCTCTTTCGCGCGGCGGGGCAATTTATGCGCAAGCATCGACTTTTACTTTTTCATCCGCCGCTTCCTTTTACGCTAATATCGTAAAAGGCGCTAATCTTGAAGGCGGCGCGGCAATATACTCGGTTGGCAGTTATTTTGATTTTCAATCCGACGCTACGATTTTTTCCGGAAATAAAACGTCCGAAGATACGCAGGTTTCCGGCGGAGCGATTTACGCGCTGTATTCAAATTACAAATTTAAGCAAGCCGTTTTTACGGACAACTCCGCAACAGACAAAGGCGGCGCCATTGCTTTGATTGACTGTGACACCGTCTTTACCGGAAACGTTAGGTTTGAAAGGAATTCAGCGGCTGCCGGCGGAGCTTTGTATTTGGGACATTTGGCAGGAAGTTCCAATTTAGTGAATTTTAACGGCCAAGTGTTGTTTCAGTACAATAATTCTTTGAAATGGAATTTAATCGGCGGCGGAGCAATTCTTCTGAACGCTTCGACAGGGAGTCTTCAAATTAATTTTGCCCAGATCGCTTCTTTCAACTATAATGAAAGCGCTGCAAACGGCGGAGCCTTTACTATATATTCCGGTGCGCAAAATACAATTAATTTTTCCGGCGTAACGAATTTTGATGATAATGCCGCAGCTGCAAACGGCGGAGCTTTTTACAGCCTTATATACGGAACCGGAAAAGGCGAATACAATTTTACGAATAGCGGTTATTTTGCGGATAACACAGCAGGAAATTCCGGTGGAGCAATCTTTGCTCACGGA
The DNA here is from genome assembly GCA_009781315.1 of Candidatus Endomicrobium embiratermitis. Lineage (GTDB taxonomy): Bacteria > Elusimicrobiota > Endomicrobiia > Endomicrobiales > Endomicrobiaceae > Endomicrobium > Endomicrobium embiratermitis. The sequence continues at coordinate 17,372 of WQYI01000014.1, forward strand.
AACAATAAGTTTACCATAGACTCATCTTTCTACTTTGGCTCAAATTTTGCGGGCGGAACAGACGCAAACGGCGGCGGAGCGATTTTTTCAAGCCTTTCAACGTTTACTTTCTCCGGAAGCCAAGCAGTGGAATTTGAATATAACGAGGCTTCTTCAAGAGGCGGCGCTGTTTATCAAGAGAACGGATTATTTGATTTTCAGTCGTCTGCAGATTTTAAATTCAATTCCGCGGGTGTTTCAGGCGGAGCGGTTTATGCGTCATACGGCGCTATGACTTTTAACCGTTCCGTATCCTTTACTTCGAATACGGCTTCTGGCGACCTTTTGACTTCAGGCGGCGGAGCGCTTTACGCTTTTGAACAGACTTTAAGATTTTTGGCAAACACAAACTTTGAAAACAATTCGGCTAAAGGCATAACAAACGGTTCGGGCGGGGCGATTTACGCTTCAAAAAGCAATTTATCTTTTACCGGAACAGGAACCGCTTCTTTTTCAAATAATGAAGCCTTATTCAGAGGCGGAGCTTTTTATCAAAACGAAGGGACATCGGTTTTTAAAAGCATCCCTGCTATTTTTACAAACAATGTTGCAGGTTCGGAAGGCGGCGCGGTTTATTTAGCCGGAAAAGGCACAATTGAATTCACTAATGCCCAATTTATATCAAACTCTGCCGGGGTAAACGGCGGCGCGATTTATATAAAAGGGGCAAGTTCGTCAAATATTTCGGAAATTTATTTTAATCAAACGGTGTCTGCGCTTACGCTGTTTAATGCGAATACGGCAAACGGCTTCGCAAATTCTATGCATTTTGCGGGAAATTCTTACGTTGAGTTTACCGTTTTGCAAAATCAAACTTTAAACGTTAACGACGGTTTTACTGCCGCCGGAAGAAATAATCTCGTAACGCTCAAAGGCGGCGGAACTTTCAATATGAACGACAATATATCGGGTTTTGAATCGCTGAATTTGAATTTAGACAATATTTCGTTTAATCTTGCCGACGGTAAAAATATGTCATTAAACAATTTATCCGTTTTAAACGGATCTGTTTTAAATATGCAGCAAAGTTTTGACGGGCAAACTGTTTCGGTAAGCGGGGATTTAACTCTTGATTACATGAGCGAGTTGAGGCTTTGCGTAATTTCCGGCGGAGATTGCGACGTTATAGACGTAGGCGGCAAAGCGTTTCTTGACGGAACGGTAAGCGTAAAAGCCGGAGTCGGGACTTATGATAACGAATGGTTTACGCTTATAAACGCCGCGGACGGTTTCGAAGATACGGATTTTGCGGTAAAATTTCTTGACGATAGCGGCATTCATCAGACAGATCCGTGTCCTTTAAAATATACTTTTGAATTTGACGAAACCCAGAAAAGATTTATGCTGGTGATAAACGGCATAAGGCAAAGCTATTTTTCGCAGCTTGACGGACTGGGGAGAAATCAGAAAAACGCCGCGGCAATGTATGACGCTTTGTCCGCTAACGCTTCGCGTCCTTTGGCGAACGTCATAAACTCCATTACCGATATGTCGACCGTTTCACAGCAGGCCGCGCTTCTTGAAACAGCCCCTTATTTTATAGCCAATGCTTTGAACTATAGACTGCATAACAGAAGCAAACGCGATCTTTTCAACAATATAGAAAAGAGCGATAAAACTAATAATATATGGGCTTATGCCGACGGCGGCGGGTCTCTTGTTTTTCAATCCGACATAAATTCGCCAGGAGATTTTGAAACCGCGGATTACGGCGCGGTTTTCGGCGCGGACAAAAAGTTATCTCCGGATTTTATACTCGGTTTTTACGGAAAATACAATATAGCCAATATTTCGCAGGGAAAAAGCGAAGGAAATATTGCAAGTTACGGACTCGGAACGTATGCTTTGGCAAATAAAGATGCGTGGCAGTTTAAAGCCGCTCTGGGTTACGAAGGGCAATCATACGATATTACAAGAAGTATCGTCAACGTTGGGAGCGATACTATTCGTTCGGCAAAAACGGAATTTAACAGCTATCTTTTGGAAGCCGACATAGAAGCTTCTTACGATATACCGGTTTCTAAAGTTTTTTCGTTAAGCCCTTTCGCGGGAATTAACGGTTCATGGGCGCATTACGGAAGCTTTGATGAAACAGGGGCTGATGTTTTGAGCTTGGAAATAGAAGGTTCAAACTCTTTTGTTACCAACACGAGGTTAGGAATAAGCGCGAATATGAAGGTATCATCAAAATTAGATTTACGTCTTTCGGCGGAATATGACAGGCTTTTCAGCGGATATCTACCGGAGCTTAACGTAAAATTGAACGGAGAAACGGAAGTTTTTGAAACCGTCGGAAGCGAAACAGGCCGGGATATTTTTGGATTTAATTTATATGCTTCTTACAATATAAACGAAAATGTTAAAACATATGCTTCAGGCACAATAAAAACCGCGCAAAACCTTTCAAGCTTAGGCGGAACTCTGGGCGTGAAATACTCATTTTAGAAGATTAGAAGTTGAGATGTTGGGAAGTTGAGTAACAACAAAAACAAAAGGTTTTTGCTTTTGTTCGGTTTCTCAGCCGCCGATATTCTCAACTTATAATTTTTTTGCTCATCTTCTCATCATCCCATCTTCCTAACTTCTGATTTATTTAATATAATTTTCCTTATGAAATTGCGTCTAAAAACCTATAAACTTCCGTTAATTGTTTTCTGCATGTTTATCTGCGGCGTTTGCGCGGCGGATTATACCCCTCAAAAGAAAAAATATTCGATTGTATCCCCGGATGACGAAATATACACGCAGTTTGACCAATACGACCAATTCAGAAATATTGAAGTTATCGAACCGTCCGAAACCTTAATTTCCGAAGATTTAGACGAGGAGGATTCGGATATTTCCTATCCCATAAGCGTCCAATCCATAGCCGGACAGCAGATTTTAGATTTTCTCGATGACGCTCTTTTAAGACGAAGAGGCTATTCCCCCGAAAGATGGAACAGAAGGGATAGCGCGGAACCTTATTACGGAGAAAGCTCCCCGAGACAACAACAGCAGCAGCTGCCGCCCGGAATTACAACAAAACTTCCTTTTGAGTCGAGTTTATCTCTTTCAGGAAGAAAGCTGATAGCTTTTGACCTTATCTCAAGAGTTTATGACAAAGAAGAGGACGGAAAAAGAAAAAACGCTTCGAATTTTAAAATGGACCAGGAACTTCAGATGCGTATTATGGGGCGCGTCGGAGACAGGCTCAGCATAAATGTAGATTACGACGATACTGCGGATAAAAGAGACATATCCTTAGTTTACACGGGACAGCCCGGAGAAGTTATACGCGAGGCGGCTTTCGGGGATATTTCGGTTTCGCTTCCCGCTACGGAATTTATGGGCTATTCAAAAGAACTTTTCGGTTTGAAAGTCGATGCCGGTTACAAAAATTTCAGTGCTAAAGGTTTTTTCAGCAGCACAAAAGGCACGTCGGAAATAAAACGATATACGGGAAACACGCAGCTTGAAAGGCGGACTATCTCGGACACTTCTTACATAAGGCTCAGATATTATTCGATATTAAAACCCCTGGAAACAAAAATAATAAAATCCGGCACGGCAAGGGTTTTTGTGGATTATCAAAGCATTGACCCCCGGTTTAATGTTTCAATCAGCACGTCCACGGAACTTGACGACATAAGAGTTTCGGGATTTAAACACAGAGGAAATTTCGTCCTGCTTGTCCCGGGGCAGGATTATACCATAGACTACAATACCGGAGTGCTTTATTTTCAAAATTCTCTGGCAAATAATTACGCGGTAGCGGTAGATTATCAGTTTACCGACGGCACATGGCTTCATGATTATAGCACGGTTCCAAACGCGCCTCTTTTGATAAAAGATCCCAACAATACCCAGAATGTTACCACGGAACTTCTTACGTTTTACAACTTAGGAAATTTGAAAATAATCCGCGACGACGGAAGAGGAAATTTTATTCTCGCGATACAGGACTTAAACGGCGACGTTCCGTCTATAATAGACGGCGGGAAACCTGTTCCGAAATATCCGCCGCAAAATAATTATCCGTCTAACATAACGGTTGATTTTGAAAAGGGCGTATTCAACTTAAATCCTATTGACGGACAGCCTTTGCACGACGATTTATATTCTTTAAACAACCATAAATACAATTTTATTACGGAATATCAATATACGGCGAAAGTCCTGACTTTAAGGCCGGGAATAGTTCCCCAGTCGGAAAAAGTCGTGGTTGACGGTCTGACACTCGCGCAAAACTCTGATTACATTATAGATTACGATTTGGGAATTTTAACCATAGTCAGAGACGAGGTGATAAGAGAGAATTCGGTTATCGACGTTTCTTACGATTATTCAATGTTCGGCGCGGCTTCGGAGTCTACTCTTATAGGCGCTAATTCGAGGCTCGATTTAACGGAAAATGTATCGATAGGCGCGAGCGCCTTGTATAATTTCAGTTCCAAAGGAACCGTTTTGCCGGACATAAGAAGCACTCCCAGCAGCCTGCTTGTCGCGGAAGGCGACGTGAAAGTCCGGGATTTGGATATAGACGCTCTGAATTTGAGGATTAACGCCGACGCCGAATACGCCGTAAGTTCGCAGGACGATAATACCGCCGGGAAAGCGCTGATAGATTCCATGGATAGTTCCGTATATGAAAATCCTGCAAGCATGGTGGACGAAAGCTGGGTTCACGCGGCGAATGCCGGAAAAGTAATTACGCCGGGAAATGTTACGGGAAGCGTTCAGCAGCGAAGGTATTTAAGAGAGTTGTCATGGCGAAGCAGGGAGATTAACATAAGAGACATAGATCCCGCTTTGGAAACGGTTGACGGGCAAAGACAGCTTATACTTGACGTAAATTATGATAATATTTCAGCCGCTTCAGAACTTGCTTTCGCGCAAATTTTGTCTTTGGCAGGATATGATTTTTCAAAAAAACTTTATGTGGATGTCTGGATCAGCGATAATAATCCCGGCGCGGATTTTGCCGTTGATTATCTTGCGGCTATAAACGAAGACGCGGACGGAAACGGAAAACTGGACACGGAAGATAAAAACGGCAACGGATTTATAAGCCCGTGGGAAGACACTGGGCAGGAATATGAAAATCCCGACGGGTCGATATCTTTAATCGGCGCGCATAACGGGAAATTAGATACCGAAGACCTCAACGGCAACGGAATTTTAGATACTTATGAAAGTATTGCCGGAAGTTTTTTATTAAGTTCCGGGACAGTCATAAAAAACATAAACGGATGGAAGCAAATAAGAATTCCCATAGACACGTCTTCTTCTCCTGCCGAATGGAGAAATGTCCGGTATCTGAGGTTTAGGGTAATAAAAGGGTCAAGCGGAGGCGGAAACATAAGTATCGGAAAAATTTCAATAGTCGGAAACAGGTGGGAACAGGCCAACGGCGCGGACGCGGATTTTGCCGTTTCGGCGATAGGAAAAAGCGATCCCCGTTATGTCAGCATTTTTAACAACTCGTATTTCCGCAGTTTGTACAATATAACCGGTTCCATAAAAAGAGACGAGCAGTCTTTGAGCGTAGCTTATAACATAACGGGAGCAAATCATGAGGCTTTGGCCCGTTCGGTCTTTAACGGGGATTATTTAGACGTATCAAAATACGAAAGCATAAGATTTTTTGTTTTCGCGAAATACGCAGCGCCGGGGGACATTATAGTTTTCAGGGCAGGGGGAAGCGAGAACAATTATTTTGAATATTCCGTCGAAATTACAACCGATACAAGCTGGAGCGACTGGAAACTTATTACAATAAACCAGAAAGGAGCGGGCAGGGCTACGCAATGGTCGTCGCCCGACCCGTCGGCGGTTATCAGAGTCGAGGGAATGCCGACGCTTGACAGAATAAGCCAGTTTACTTTGGGAGTGTCGTCCGGCTCAACGCCGGCAACCGGAGAACGGCAGGTCTGGTTTAAAGAAATTCACGTCATGGGAAGCAAAACTTTAGACGGGCTTGCGTGGACGGCAAGAGGAAATTTAAAGTGGAAAGGCAACGGGACTATAGGCGCCGTAACCGCGGGAATTTCAAGAAAGTCTATAGAAAGAGATTTCCAGAATGTCAGCGCCGGGATTTATGACAGAGATTATCTGGAAGATAACGCGTACGTTGATTTTGAAGGCGTAAAAACGCAGACGCTTACCATACTGCCTTTAAAAGCCGGTATTTCAAGATTTAGAACAGTTACGCCGGACGTAATGGACAACACGTCGAATTTAATTTCGATAAACGAACAGGGAAAAGTCATAACATATACCGGTTATGCGGAAACAAGTTTAAATTTGGGCGTGGACATTCCGCAAATCAACGCGCAGTATTCGAGATCTATTATCGATACTTCGGAACTTGAGCGTCTTGAAGACAGAGAGACCGTGACGGCAAACCTTGTGTACAACACCCCTGTTTTGTTTCCGCTTCTTCCTACAAGCGTCATGGCAAACGCAAGAACCGTCAATTCTTATTATAAAGTGTATCCGACAAAACCTGTCGCCGATTCCGGCGGATTTTTAGGTCTGGACAGCATACGTGATTACCTTTCCGTCACCGATTATCATACTTTGGAACAGGGAAAAATGTTTTCGGTCAGGCTGCCTTTTAAATTTTCCAATGGGATAACTTTTTCTCCGGCTTATTCAATCGACACGGTCAATGAAAAAAACAGAGATTTCGCGACGGAAATCGAGTACGGAAAAACAATGAACCAGACTGCCGGCGCGAGCCTTGTTTTAGGCATAGTAAACTGGTTCAGCCCGTCGTTTACATACAGCATAAATACCATGGAAAATTATAATATAAATTCAAGCACTGATCCCGCTAACCTGATAATCCCGGGACAAAACAAATACATAGAAAGAAACGGCGTGGGAGAAATCTCGTGGAATCTTAACGCTTACGATATTACTCGGTCGAAATTTTTTAAAAGTCTTAGTTTTTCGGCGTATTACAGACTGCAGGATTCGGATTCTTACGACAATGTCGATAAAGATTTTAATTCCATAGGTTTTGCTTCAGACAAACTTTGGATAAGAGACAATTTGCTTATGGATATTTTACCTTCATATTCGTCGAATTCTTACGTTGTAAGAACCGTTATGAGCCGCAACGACGTGCGCATTATCGGGCGCTATATGCCTTTTGAAGCGTTCGGATTTAAAGGAAATCTGTCGCCTTTGAGAAGTTTTAGCGCGAATTTTACATATACCGAAGGGAACGAAAATTCTTATGTTACCGGGACGATTAAAGACGTCTATACGCGTATTTTTCCGGAATTGCTGTGCGGAATGTCCGGTATAGAAAGGTTTTTCGGCGACATAAAATGGATGTCCGATTCCCAGCTGAATTTCAGATATTACTACAAAAACATAACCACTTACGGAGTTTCGTATTTGGGAAGCAATATGTACGGTTTGGATTACAGATTTAAACTTTTGAAGAAACTTGATTTGTATTTCGCGGCCGAAAGCACTGATAGCGGAGAAGAAGATTATTTCACGCGTGATTCCGTTTCCGACGCTTTTGCCAAAAGATATACGTGTCAGAGCGGATATGATTTGGGAAGATGGAGATTCAGCCTTAGATATGAAAACGAAGAGCAATGGCAGAAAAACGGCCTTGGCAGATATTCGTCCCAGGTTGTAAAAAACAGTTATCTGGGGCAGATTAACGCCGACCTACTTTTTCCGTCGGGGATAAAAATTCCGGTTATTAACACGGTTATACCGTTAAGAAACAGGCTGATTCTTCTTTCAAACATAAAATACATAATGCAGGAATCCGGAATCAACGTTGAAGTCGACAACAATACCAATTACGGCATTTCTGCCGACGCGGATTACGAAATATCGAAATATTTAAGGTTTTTGCTCGGCTTTGGCTGGGACAGGTTTATATATACCTATAACGCGGATTTAAATTATTCCGATATTTCCATAGTAAGCAGACTGACGATACAGTTTTAAAAACAATTACGAATTCAAAATTACGAATTACGAATCAATGGCATTTTATCGTTATTTCCCTCGCCCCTTGCGGGAGAGGGCAGGGTGAGGGGTTGCCGTTGTCTTTAATAAAATGAAAAAAACTATTAAAATTCTTTCCCAAATCATCTCTTATATCTTTCCGATAACCTGTTCTTCCTGCGGAGCGGACATGCATTTTTCATCAGACTCGAGAATATGCGAAAACTGCAAAAAATCTTTTCCCAAAAACTCCGGCCTTATATGCAAAAAATGCGGGCTGCCTCTGCCTGACGGCGGAGAGTACTGCCGTATCTGCCGGAAAAATAAAGGAGAATATTCTTTCGATATTATGCGTTCCGCGTATATTTATAAAGACGCTCTGAGAAAACTTGTTTTGAGGTTTAAATATTCGAACAGAATGTTTCTTGCAAAAGACTTCGGACGCGAAATGTCAAAAACCGTAATAGAAAACGGTTTGCATAATACGGCGGATTTTATAATACCGGTTCCGCTTAATATCATAAGAAGAATCAAAAGAGGCTATAATCAGGCGGAGCTTTTGGCCGAAGAAATATCCGGAAACATAAAAAAGCCGGTACTTGATGATGTTCTGCACAGAAAAAAGATAACAAGACCTCAGTTTAAACTTTCTAAAACCGAACGTGCGGAAAATATTAAAGATTCTTTTCTGGTAAAAAACGCGGATTTAATAAAAAAGAAAAATATTTTACTTGTTGACGATATAGCCACTACATCGGCTACCGCGTCAGCCTGCGCTTTGGCTCTGAAATCCGCGGGAGCTTCAAAAGTTGCGGTTATAACAATCGCGAGAGACTAGTTTTTGCCGTCATACTGAACGTAGTGAAGTATCCATTTTCGTTAACATATGGGTTCTTCACCACTGCGGGGTTCAGAATGACATCATTGTTGTTTTTTGATATAATTGCAGCATTACAAGGGGTTAAAATGATAGATTTGCATATGCATACTTTTTTTTCCGACGGCGGCTTAATTCCTTCGGAACTTGTATACAGGGCTAAATATAAAGGTTATTCCGCTATGGCTATTACCGATCATATTGATTTTTCCAATATGGATTTTGTAATTCCGAAAATATCCAAAGCCGCGAAAATTCTTACTGAAAATTACGGAATAGACGTTTTTGCGGGAGCGGAGCTGACTTATGTTCCTCCAAAACTCATAAAAGAGGCGGTCGCGGAGTGCAGAAAACTGGGCGCCCGGATTATCGTGGTTCACGGAGAAACTATAGTGGAAACCGTTCCTCCGGAAACAAATATTTACGCGGTTGAAGCAGGCATAGACATACTTGCTCATCCTGGACATTTGTCTTTTGAGGAAGCGTCCGTCGCGGCTAAAAACGGCGTTAAAATTGAAATTACGACAAGAAAAGGACATAGCGCTACAAATAAAGAAGTTGCCGAAATTGCATTGAAAGCCGGGGCGAAAATAGTTTTAAATACGGATACCCATACTCCGGAAAATATTCTTACGCCGGAATTAATAGAAAAAACTCTTTCGGAAGCCGGACTTACGGCAGATTACTACCGGACAATGCAAAAAAACTCTTTGGAAATAATATCCAAATACAAATAAGACAAAGTGAAAAGTGAAAAGTTAAAAAGCTGAGTTTTTGCTTTGCAAAAACATAAAATAGGTTTCGGCAAAGCCGAAACACAATATTTTCACTTTTCACTTTACTCTTTTAACTTTGTCGTTATAAAGGGAGCGTAAAATGCACGGAGTATCGCAAAATAATACTAAATTAGAGAAGTTTGCGGATTATATCGTCAACCAGATTAAAAATAACAGAACAAGATTCTTCACTATTATCGGATTTACTTTGGGTTTTTTAATTTTGGGAATATTTATTTATTCAAGGATGTCTTCTTTTGCAATAAGCGCGTCCGATAAATTGTCAATGGCTTATATGTATTTCAATTACGGAGACAGCCAAAAAGGCGCGCAGCTGCTTGAAGAAACTATCAGCACTTTCCCGAAAACAAGCGCCGCTTATCAGGCCCGTTTGTTTAAAGCCGATATGCTTATTGACAAGCAGCAGTATGACGAAGCATTAAGTCTGCTCCTTGAAGTTTCGAAAAACGCAAAACCCGAAGCTCTCAGGCCTTTTGCATTATCAAGAATTATATACCTGTACGACGCGCAGAAAGATTATCATAACGCCATATTGTATTCGAATGAATTTATAAATAACTATAAAACGAATTTTCTTATAAAAAACATGTATTTAAATTTGGCGCAATATTATTTGTCGGTCGGTTCAGTCGATGACGCTTCAAGAGTATATACGGATATTCTCGTAACATTCCCGGCTACCGATGAAGCCGCGATAGCCGAAAAAGCCCTTAACGACCTTAAAAAATAAGATGCATAGATGCATTGAGGCAAAGATGCATGGCAAAGACAAACGACGTTGCCGTGCATCCGTGCGTTTATGCATCTAAACTTCTGCCATTGCTGTTATTTCAACTTCAAAAATTCCGGATGGTTTTTCTGGGATGTTTACGGTTATGTAATTGTCGGTCAAGGCTTTGTTCTTTCCCGCTCTTACGGCTTTTCTTTTTGTTCCGATATTTTTGCTTAAAAATTCTTTTCTTTTTATTTTGTCGATTTCGAAGAGGTCATTTGACCTCTTTTTTATTGTTTCAATACAGACTTTACCCGGAAGCCGCGAAGCCTTTGTTCCGTCCCTGTCGGAATATCTGAAAATATGGAATCTTGCGAACAAAGTTCGTTTTACGAAATCGCAGGTTTCATTGTGATGGCTTTCGGTTTCGCCGGGGAAACCCGTTATTATGTCGGTAGTAAGAGCTAAGTCGGGAAGTTTAGTCATAATTTTTTCGGTTTTATCGGCAAAGTCTTTGGCTTTATATTGCCTGTTCATTTGTTTTAATATTTCATCGCTTCCGGACTGCAGCGGTATGTGCAGGTGCCGGCATATTTTGTCAGGATTGTTTTTCATAAGACCGATTAGTTCGCCGTTAATTTCGTTGAGTTCTATTGAAGATAACCGTATTCTGAAATTCAACGGGATTTTAACTATTTGTTTAATCAGTTCCGTAATGCCGCCCTTATATTTTCCTACATGTATTCCCGTTAAGACTACCTCCGAATACCCGGATTTAACAAAATTTTCAATTTCCGAAAGAACTTCGTCTTCGGATTTACTCCAAAGCTTGTTTCTTACAAAAGGCACTATGCAATAGCTGCAAAAACTGTCGCAGCCGTCCTGTATTTTTAAAAAAGCTCTCGAACGTCCTTCAAAATTTTTTATGCTTTGTTTTTCCGGTTCAGCGTAAAGTTCGTTTTTGTTTTCTATGATTTGTATTTCCGGAAAAAAGTCTTTCAAACGCTGCGTTTTGTTTTTTGCCATACAGCCGGTCAGTATTATTTTCGGACGGTTGCTTAGTTTAAGCGTTTTTCTTAAAAAATATTCGCATTCTTTGTCGGCTTCGGCGGTTACCGTGCAGGAATTGAAAATTATTATATCGGCGTCTTCCGGTTTTTCCGTCGGCTCGAAATTATCTTTTTTGAATTTTTCTGAAATAAGGCGGGTTTCATACTGGTTGACTTTACAGCCGAAAGTGTATATGTAATATTTTTTCACTTGTAAATCCTTTCTTTATCTTTGGCAGTGGTTGTCATTCTGAACGAAGTGAAGAATCCAGAAGCTAAAGTAATGGATACATTCGGGGCTTTGCCCCTCAGTATGACAGACAAAAGAATACACATCATTTCCTAATTCCATAATTCAAAACCAAAACGCTTACCGTTAAAGCGGCGGTTTCAACCCTTAATATATTTTTTCCCAAAGTAACGGTTTTTATGCCAATACTTAAGGCATAGTTTACTTCGTCGTTTTCAAAACCGCCTTCGGGACCTATAAATATGTTTGCTCCTTCGTATTTTGTCTCATTTGAAAAAATATCCGCAACGGAATTGCTTTTCTGTTCGGCTTCCCACGGCAGAATATTTATAAAATTTTTATCCGTCACCGCTTTTTTGCACGCTGTCCTGAAATCTAAGGGTTTTCCGATTTTCATTATGTCGTTTCTTCCGCATTGCGAGCTTGCGGCAATCGATATTTTTTCAAAACGCTCAAATTTATTGTCGGAAAATGACGTTATTACGCTTCTTTTCGTATTTACGGGGATGATGTTTGAAATTCCGAGTTCACCGCATTTTTCTATGAGCCATTCGAATCTGTCGCCTTTTGGTATTGCCGTGTAAAGGTTTATGCTGAATTCCGGCATATTGTATGAAGAAGATATTATTTTTCCCGCCATATGTTTTTTACCCGATGAAGTTAAAACGGCTTTGTAAGAGTTGCCTATGCCGTCAAATATCATTATTTCGTCGCCGGTTTTAAAACGGCGGACGTCGGAAATATAATGAGACTGTTCGCCGTCAATGTAAAATTCGCTGTTTTTTATATTTTCAGGTTTTACGTAAAAATGAGGCATAATGACTCCAAATAACAATTAACAATTTATAACGTACAAATAACAGATAACGAATGTCTAATACTACGGATTATAGATATAATTGTAATTTGTAATTTGTAATTTGTCAATTGACGTTAAAGGAGTAATATAATAGAATACTTTACATGAAAAAAATTATAAATTATCCTTTTGTCATAATGCGCGGGATGTACGACTGGACTGTAGGCTGGGCGCATAAAAAAAGTTCTAATTACGCTCTGTTTTTTATAGCCTTTATAGAAAGTTCTTTTTTTTTGATTCCGCCCGACGTGCTTCTGATACCTCTGGTAGTCGCGCATCCGAAAAGCTGGTGGAAAAAAGCGGCGATATGCACTGCCGGTTCCGTGTTCGGCGCGTTTTTGGGATACGCGATAGGATATTTGTTTTATGAAACCGTCGGGTATGCCATTATAAATTTTTACAATATACAGGAAATCGTTAAGGTTGTGGGCGAAAAATACGCCGATAATGCTTTTCTGGCTGTTTTCGCCGGCGCTTTTACGCCTATACCGTATAAAGCTATTACGATAACCGCCGGCATATTTAAAATTTCAATTCCGGTTTTTTTTATAGGGTCGGCATTAGGCAGAGGCGGAAGGTTTTTTATTGTCGCGGGCGCTATAAGACTTTTCGGAGCGAAGATACAATACGTGATAGAGAAATACTTTAATATTCTTTCAATAGCGTTTTTAGTTTTGCTTATATCCGGTTTTATAGCGTTTAAGCATTTTCTAAAATAACATCAGCGGTTGTTTTTACCGCTGATGTCATACTGAGGCGGCAGCTTCTTTGACGTCGAATGTATCTATTTGTTAAAGTTAAAGGCTGTGGATTCTTCACCCCTGCGGGGTTCAGAATGACAGGCAGGAGGAGTAATTATGAACAATCTCATATATGCGGTTGACGACGAAGAAGATATTTTAAAGCTTGTGGAAGTTAATCTTAAAAAGAATTTTTTTAAGATAAAAACTTTTTCAAGTTCCGTTTCTTTTTTAAAAGCTTTGGAAAAACAAAAGCCGGATCTTGCGATTTTAGACATAATGATGCCTCATCCCGACGGCATAGAAGTCGCCAAGATAATAAAAAGCAATCCCGAATACGCGAATATCCCGGTAATTTTTCTAAGCGCGAGAACCGACGAGAGCGATAAAGTAACGGGTCTTGAAGTCGGCGCGGACGATTATATTGCAAAACCGTTTTCGGTTAAAGAACTTATCGCCAGAATAAAGGTCGTTTTAAGAAGGTCAAACGCGCCTGTGCCTGAAGGTTCCAAAACATCGTCGCAGGATTTTCGGGAAATACAAATCGATAAAGAAAAATTTACCGCTTTTTCCGGCGGAAAAAAAGTCGATTTAACGGTTACGGAGTTTAAAATTCTTGAACTTTTATTGTCTAAAGCGGGAAGCGTTTTTTCCCGCGATAAAATACTCGACTATCTCTGGGGCGACGAGAAGCTTGTTATAGACAGGACCATAGACGTGCATATAAAGAATCTGAGGGAAAAACTCGGCAAAAACGGAAAATCCATAAAAAATATACGCGGAGTGGGATATAAAATTGAAGAATAAAGGAAGTTTTTTTCTTAAAATATTCGCGTTTTTTATATTAAATTCGCTTCTTTTGGCCGTTATTTTTTTTATCGCGGCTAATGCTTATATAAAGGCTTCAAACATAAATTTGTTCTCGCGTGAATTAAAAACTAACGCCGTTACCATTATTCCTTTTATTGCCTCTGACATAGAAAAGAAAGATTACTCGGCTTTGAATATTGCGGTTGAGGATATTTCCAGGCGTTTGGGAAACAGAATTACGGTTATAGATTTGGACGGAACGGTTGTAGCTGATTCCCAAAACGAAGCGTCGTCTATGGCAAATCACGCCGGCAGAGACGAAATTAAAGCCGTTTTAGGCGGAAAGCCTTTTGCGGTGTCTGTAAGATACAGCTCGACGCTGCAGGAAAACATGCTTTACGCGGCTCTTCCGGTTGAAACGCAAAGCGGGCTTTTTGCGGTTTTACGTTTGAGCATGCCGTTAAAAAATATAGATCTGTTCACTAAAAACGCGATAAAACACATTTTTCTGATTTTTTTAATCTCGGCGTTTGTTTCATTTTTTACGGCTTTTGTTATGTCAAGAAAAATGACGCGCGGCATAGATTCTTTAAGCAAAGCGGCTTTAAGCATTTCCTCCGGGGATTTTAAAACCAAAGCCGAAGTTTTCGCGAACGATGAAATCGGCGCGCTTGCCGTTTCTTTTAACTCTATGTCGGATAAAATAGACGTTTTATTTAAAGAAATAAACGATTCGAAAAACATGCTGGATAAAATTCTTTCTTCCGCTTCGGACGGAATTATGCTTGCCGACAAAGACGGAAAAGTCTTTCTTGTTAATGAAGCGATGAGAAAACTGTTTCCGGATTCGAATCAGGGGCGTTATATATGGGAATTTTTAAGAAACAAAGATTTTGAGACGGCGTTAAAAACCGTATCCGACGGCGCAAGTCAGGCGCTTTTAGGAGAGTTTAAGTATGAAAATTCAATGTTTTCTTATGCCGTTTCCAAAGTAAAAGACGAAGATAAATTTGTTATTATGCTCAGAGACATCACAAAAATAAAACAGCTTGACGATTTGAAAAAAGAATTTATAACTAACGCTTCGCATGAGTTAAAAACTCCGGTTACTTCAATAGCGGGTTTTGCCGAAACCCTTGAAACGCAAAATCTTCCCAAAGAAACAGTCCATTATATAGAGATAATAAAAAAGCAGGCGATAAGACTTTCAAATATAGTAAACGACCTGCTTTCTCTTTCCGCGTTTGAAACTATGAAAAACGTCGACAGAAAAGAAGCCGATATCGCGGCAATAATAAGCGACGTTGTAAACCTTTACAGAAAAAAAGCTTCTGAAAAAAGTTTGGAAATAAAAATCGACATACCTTCCGATTTAAGAAAAGCGTACGTTAACGAATTTAATATAGAGCAGCTTTTTGCCAATCTTATAGATAACGCCGTAAAGTATACCGAAAAAGGGGTAATTTCCATACAAGCCGGGAATTTAAATAATGATTATATAACAATTTCCGTTTCCGATACGGGAATAGGCATTTCTAAAAGCCATCTGCCAAGAATTTTCGAAAGGTTTTACGTTGCTGACAAAGCAAGGTCTAAAAAAAGCGGCGGCACGGGCTTGGGGCTTTCAATAGTCAAACATATTTTAAACGTCAACGGCGGAGATATTTCCGTGGAAAGCGAAGAAGGAAAAGGCACGACGTTTACCATAAAACTTCCAACCAACTAGAAGATGAGATGATGAGAAGTTGAGATGCTGGGCAACGTCGCTGTTTCCTTGCCGTTTCTCAACATCCCAACCTCTTATCTTCCCATCTTCTGTCATTAAACTTCTTAACAAAAAACTAACAAATTCTTTATTTCTCCTTAATTTGCGTTTTGTATTATTTACCCGTAAGAGGACGAAAATGTCCTAATAAAAGGCACAATGTGCCAAGGTGCGAAGCGCCAGGGGTAAAGACCCAAAGGAGAAATAAGAGATGAGAGCAAAGTTAGTAAAGCAGTTAAAAAAAGTTGTTTTGACGTTGACGGCAGTCGTATTTATGAGCAATGTGGCGTTTGCGGGAGAAGTCGATAAACTTGCGACAATACTTGCTGAAAAAGGCATAATTTCTTACGGGGAAGCGCAGAGAATTATTACTGAAACTAAAGAAGATATAAGGCATCAAACGGCAACCGGAAAAAACGAAAATCTTCCTCTTTGGATTCAAAGAATGCAGATAAAAGGCGATATTCGCGTGAGAAGCCAGATTGACAGCGCCGATGTAGATGCTGTTAATACTAACGGCGATTACAGAATTCGCGAGAGAATAAGACTTCGTTTCGGAATAGAAACTTATGCTTTAGACAGCTTAAAAGTAGCTTTTGGCATAGCGACAGGCGCATTAGCCGGAACAGGCGATAAAAACCCTACCTCTACAAACCACACTTTTGAAGCTTTCAATAAAGCTCCCATATTTTTAGATTACGCTTATATACAATATGCCGCTCCTATTATAGAAGGGCTTGTGGTATCGGGCGGAAAAGTTAAAAACGGGCTTCAGCTTTGGGCTCCTTCGCAGTTGATATGGAAGAACGACGTAAATCCCGACGGCTTAGCTATTAACTATACTACAGACGTCGGAAACGGCATAAACGTATTTGCAAATGCCGGCTGGTACGCGCTTGGGGAATTAAGAGAAAGAACCAACACAGCGGTTAAAAACGGCATGCCTACTCTTTTAATAGCTCAGCCCGGCGCAAGTTATTCTAAAGGCGATTTTTCTGCAAAAGTCGGTCTTTCGCTACAACAGTTTTATGTAAAAGGCAATACAATTGCCAGCAATGAACCCGGAACATGGTGGAGCTCGGGAGCTGAAATTATGGATTATTCTCTTGTAAATCCGGGCTGGGAAATTAAAATGAAAAACGTTGTTAACGATTACGGAGTCAGCTTTAGCGGAGATTTTGTTAAAAACGTAACCGAAAGCGCGACCCAAGCCATCAATGATCAAAATAAAGAAGGGTATATACTTTGCATTGGAATAGGCGATGACAAAATAGGCAGTTTCGGCACTTGGCAGGCAAAAGGCGCGTACCGCCGTTTAGACGCTTATGCGATACCTACAGGCTGGGGTAATACTGATGCTTACAGCGCGAAACCCGGTAAAGGCTGGGAATATTCTTTGGCTTTGGGATTGTTGGCCAATTTGTCCTTTAACCTTAATTACTATGAAATGACAAATCTTGACGGACAAGCTCCGACGCGTTTAACTCAGTTTGATTTTATATATAAATTCTAATAATAGTTTCTTGGTCTGTCATTCTGAATCCCAAAGGGGTGAAGAATCCACGCCTTTAACGACTGGATACATTCGCTTCGCTCAGTATGACAGACAAAATTAAATAAAAATAAACAGGAGAAAATAATGAAGAAAGTATTAGCTGTTTTAGCGGTAATGTTGTTTGCAGTAAATGTGTTTGCCGGTAAAATTGTGCTTGAAGGGTCAACTACGGTTCTTCCCATAGCGCAGAGGGCCGCGGAAGAATATATGGACGCGAATTCTTCCGTTGATATTACGGTAAGAGGCGGCGGTTCCGGAGTTGGTATAAATTCATTGGTTTCCGGCACCTGCGATATAGCAAACGCTTCAAGGGCTATAAAAGATTCAGAGATTCAGGCTGCGGCTTCCAAAGGCAGAAAACCGAAAGCGTTTGTGGTCGCGATGGACGGAATAGCAGTTATAGTTAACGCCGGGAATTCAGTTTCCAATCTTTCTAAAAAGCAGGTTATGGATATTTATACTGGAAAAGTCACCAATTGGTATGAAGTCGGCGGAAAAAATGAAAAAATAGTCGTAGTTTCAAGAGATTCCGCGAGCGGAACTTTTGAATCGTTCGGAGAACTTGCTTTGAACAAACAGAAAGTAGTAAGCAGCGCTCTTATGCAGGCTTCTAATCAGGCCATAGTAACTACGATTTCTAAAACTCCCGGAGCTATCGGTTATGTAGGAATAGGGTATATAAGCTCTCAGGTAAAAGCCGTTTCAATAGACGGCGTTGCGGCGGATAATACTACTGTTTTGACGGGAAAATATCCTTATTCAAGACCTTTGTTTATGTACACAAACGGCGAGCCTAAAGGCGACGTTAAAAATTTTATGGATTTTGTTTTGAGCGCCGACGGACAGAAAATAGTTGAAGAAGAAGGTTTTGTTCCGCTGCAGTAACGACGTAATGTGTCATTCTGAAATGCAAAGCATTGAAGAATCCAGTTGTTAAACTACTGGATACATTCGGCAACGGAGTTGCCTCAGTATGACAGACAAAGACATAAGGAATGACAAGCATATAACAATCGTCCGCAAAGCTAGCGGGCTTGGAAGGTCTGAAGGCGGCGTTACCCCCGCCGCCTTCAACATCAAAGGGGAAGGGGGAAATATTAAATGTACAGCTTTAAAGAACGAGCCATAAAAATATTGTTTACGATTTTGGCGTTTTCTTCAATGCTTTTTCTTGCCGGAATAGTTTTTGTTTTATTTAAAGAAAGCTTTCCTTTAATTTCAGAAATAAAAATCTCTAATTTTGTATTAGGCACGCATTGGTATCCGACGCATGAGCCTGCGGAATTCGGCGTTTTGCCTTTAATTCTTGCGTCTCTGTGGGTTACGGCCGGAGCGTTGGTTGTCTGCGTTCCTCTGGGCATAGGCACCGCTTTATACGTATACGAACTCGCTCCTCTTAAACAGAAACAAATATTAAAGCCGGTTATTGAAATTCTCGGCGGAATACCGTCTATTGTGTACGGATTTTTCGGAATGCTTATAGTAGCGCCTTTTGTACAAAATCTTTTTAACATTCCTACCGGGCTTTGCGCTTTTACCGCAAGCCTCATTTTAGGAATTATGGCAATTCCGACAGTGGCAAGCATATCGGAAGATGCGCTGAGTTTTGTGCCTAACAGTTTTAAAGAAGCGTCTTACGCTTTAGGCGCAAACAGATGGCAGACGCTTACAAAAGTAATTATTCCGGCCGCCGCTTCGGGAATATCTACTTCCGTAATTCTGGGTATGAGCAGAATTGTCGGCGAAACTATGACGGTTTTAATGGTTTCGGGCGGCGCTGCCGTTATACCCAAATCTTTTTTTGACCCTGTCCGCCCCATGACTTCCGCGATTGCCGCGGAAATGGGAGAAGCCGCAGTGGGAAGTCCCCATTATCACGCGCTTTTCGCGATTGGGCTTATTTTATTTTTAATTACTCTGGTGTTTAACGCCGCTGCGGAAATGATAAGTAAAAAATACAGAGTGAAGCTGGGTCTTGATAGATAAACTTGGCGTCATGCCGAACTTGTTTCGGCATCTCGTCGTAAAGGAAATAGACCCTGAAACAAGTTCAGGGTGACGAATAAATATGAAAAATAAAATTATCGAGAAATTCGGATTTGTTTTAATAACCTTCAGCGTAATCGTAACGCTGGCGTTTTTAGCAATTATTATTTATATGATATTCGTAAAAGGATTCGGCGTAATTTCGTGGGAATTTCTTACTTCCGTTCCGCGAAAAGGGATGACGGCGGGCGGGGTAGCTCCGGCGATAGTAGGAACTTTTTATTTAACCGTCGGAGCGGTAATTTTCGCGCTTCCTCTGGGGCTCGCGTGCGCCGTATATTTGAACGAGTACAGCCCGAAGGGCTATATTGTAAACATTATAAGAATGAGCATAAACAATCTGGCCGGAGTTCCGTCTGTTGTGTTCGGACTTTTCGGTCTTGCGGTTTTTGTCAAATTTTTCGGGTTCGGGGTTTCAATACTTTCAGGAAGCCTTACTTTGGGTATTTTGATTTTACCGGGCATAATATCGGCGTCGCAGGAAGCTCTTATGGCTGTTCCTCAGTCAATAAGAGAGGCTTCTTTGGCTTTAGGCGCAACGCAGTGGCAGACAATAAGAAAAACAGTAGTGCCCGCGGCGATCCCGGGCATAATGACAGGCGTTATTTTGAGCGTGGGAAGAGCCGCAGGAGAAACCGCGCCGATACTTTTTACGGCCGCGACTTTTTATAAAAGAGGCTTTCCTAACTCTATTTTTTCCGAAGTTATGGCTTTGCCTTACCACATATACGCCCTTATGACCGAAGGAACAAAGCCCGAGCAGCAGACGGTCATAGCTTATGGCTGCGCGCTGATACTTTTGGCGATAGTGCTTCTGATTTCCGCCGTCGCCATTATTTTAAGAAATAAGTACAGGAGTTCTTATGTCCACTGAAAATAAAGCAAGAATAGAAGCGGTAAACGTAAATTTTTATTACGGAGCCCATAAAGCAATAAAAAATATGAGCATTAATTTTTATGATAATAAAGTTACGGCTTTTATAGGACCGTCAGGCTGCGGCAAATCGACTTTTATAAGGCTGTTAAATAAGATGAACGAATTGGTCCCCAATACCAGAGTCGAAGGCAGCATTTTTTTGGACGGCGATGACATTTTAGACAAAAAAATCGATGTGGTCAAAATAAGGCGCAAAGTCGGAATGGTTTTTCAAAAACCCAATCCTTTCCCGAAAACCATATTTCAAAATATCGCGTACGGTCTTGAAATAAACGGCGAAAGAAATAAAAAAACGATTGCCGACATAGTCGAGCAGTCTCTTAAAAAAGCGGCGTTGTGGAACGAAGTTAAAGACAGGCTTCACGATAACGCGTTGAGGCTTTCCGGCGGTCAGCAGCAAAGGCTTTGCATTGCCAGATGCCTTGCCGTAGAGCCTGAAGTTATTTTGTTTGACGAGCCCTGCGCAAGCCTTGATCCGATTTCCACGAGTAAAATTGAGGATTTAATTTTAGAGTTAAAAAAACAATATACTATCGCGATAGTAACGCACAATATGCAGCAGGCTGCGAGAGTTTCCGATTACACGGCGTTTATGTATTTGGGCGAGCTTATAGAATTCGGAAATACCGACAAAATATTTACGGTGCCCAGGGAAAAGAAGACTGAAGAATATCTGTCAGGCAAATTCGGATGATAAATTTGGAAGATGAGAAGATGGGAAGTTGGGAGGATGAGCAAAGGCAAAGATTTTTTTTGTCGTTATAGTCGTTACCCAACATCTCACCTTCTCAACATCTCATCTTCTAATAACGGAGAATAAAAATGTTTCAGGAAAAAATTTTATTTTTGAAGAAAGGCATAATAGATTATGCCGAGCACGTTGAAAAAATGGTGTCTAAAAGCATTGAAGGGAGCATCAACAGAAACGAATATTTATTACACGAAGTTATCGATAAAGACGAAACTGTCGCCAATAAATATGAAATGGAATTTGACGAAATATCCGTGGATTATATAGCCCGTTATCAGCCTGTAACAAAAAACCTGAGAATAATTATAAGCGCGATAAAAATGAGTAACGATTTGGAAAGAATGGCAGACCATGCCGTAAACATATCGCAGAACGGGCTTTTTATAATAGCTCATCCGTTTATAAAGCCGTTTGTAGATATACCAAAAATGAGCGAACTGACTATGAATATGCTTAAAGATTCAATAAGAGCTTTTGTAAACGAAGATATATGCCTTGCGAAAGATGTCCTGAAAAAAGATGAAGAAATTGACAACCTCAAAGTCCGCGTAGTGGAAGAAGTATCCGAATTTATGCAGAAAGACGGCAAAACCGTCCAACGGGGCTTGAAGCTTATTAATATAGCTTCAAATTTAGAAAGAATAGCCGACCTTGCCACAAATATCTGCGAAGACGCTATTTACCTTTCGGACGGCGAAGTCATAAAACATAAAAATTTCTACAAAAATCAATAATAATTTTTTAAAAAACTCTTGCCATAAACAATAAAAGCCATTAGAATTAGGTTATGAAAAAGATAAACCTAGGCAAGACGGATTATTTTAAGAGTTATTTTGATATAATTTTTGCGCGAGATTATATTTATTTGTCGGTAACCATAAAAACATAGTTTTTGAAAGACAGCCTGCTATATTAAATATAGCAGGCTTTGTTGTTTTTATTGAGGGCTAGAAAAATGAAGAAATTCTTATTGCTTCCATTGCTGATAATAACTTTATTTTGGGTTGACGGTTTTTCCCAGCAGATACAGGTTTCAAGTTTCAGTTATCTGCAAAGTTTGTTCATTCAGACCGGAGGTAATTTCGACATATTGCTTATAGACAATATATATTCTGCGACGCGTCTTGGAGCCGCGTCTAATTTGAATATGTCCGTGAGCGGAAACTATTCTTTATCTATTTCGTCCGGAAACACTGTGAGCAACGGAGGAGCTTTTAGCGTTACTAATTCTAGAATAACTTTTAATGTTAATAATATCTCTTTCTCCGGCAATACGTCATCATCTAGCGGCGGAGCGATATACAATGTTAGCCGTTCAACAATGACATTTACGAACAGTAATGTAACATTCAGCCGCAATACGGCAAATTTAGGCGGAGCGATATACAATGACAATTCAAATATTTTATTTACGGGAAGCACAGTAACGTTCAGCAGCAATACGGCAAGTTATGGCGGAGCGATATTCAATATTAGCGGCGCAACAATGACATTTACGAACAGCAATGTAACATTCAGCAGCAATGCGGCAACAACTTTCTACGGCGGAGCGATAAACAATAGCAGTAATTCAAATATTTCATTTACAGGAAGCACAATAACGTTCAGCAGCAATACGGCAAGTACCGGCGGAGCAATATACAATGTTGATGGTGCAACAATGACATTTGCAAACAGTAATGTAACATTCAGCAGCAATACGGCGTGGGGATTGTACGGCGGAGCGATATACAATTATAACGGTGCAACAATGACATTTACGAACAGTAATGTAACATTCAGCATCAATACGTCATCATCTAGCGGCGGAGCGATATACAGCAGTAATAATTCAAATATCTTATTTACGGGAAGCACAGTAACATTCAGCAGCAATACGGCGGGGGCATCGCACGGCGGAGCGATATACAATATTACTAATTCAACAATAACATTCACAAACAGCAATGTAACATTTAGCAGCAATACGACAAGGGCATCGTACTACGGCGGAGCGATATATAATAATTCTATACTCTCATTTACAGGAAGCACAGTAACATTCAGCATCAATGCGGCAACTTACGGCGGGGCTATATACAACACTAACTCAAGAATGACATTCACAGACAGCAAAGTGACATTTATCAGCAATGCGGCGACAAGTTTCGGCGGAGCGATATACAATATTAGCGGCGCAACAATGACATTTACCAACAGCAATGTAACATTCAGCAGTAATACGGCGAATGCTTATGGCGGAGCGGTATACAATAATAATAATAATTCAAATATCTTATTTACCGGAAGCACAGTAACATTCAGCAGCAATACGGCGAATACTTATGGCGGAGCGATATACAATAACAGCGGTGCAACAATGACATTTAGCAACAGCAATGTAACATTTAGCAGCAATAAGGCAACTAGCGGCGGAGCGATATACAATGTTAGCGGTTCAACAATGACATTTACGAACAGTAATGTAATATTCAGCAGTAATACGTCAACAACTTCCTACGGCGGGGCGATATACAATCAAAATTCAACGATGACGTTTACAGACAGCAGTGTAACATTCAGCAGCAATATGACTACCAGCGGCGGAGCGATATTCAGTAGTAATAATTCAAATGTTTCATTTACCGGAAGCACAGTAACATTCAGCAGCAATACGGCAAATACCAGCGGCGGAGCAATATACAACACTAATAATTCAAATATTTCATTTATCGGAAGCACAATAACATTCAGCAACAATATAATGACAGGTACCGGCGGGGGTGGTGCGATAATCAATTATTATAACGGTGCAACAATGACATTTACGAACAGTAATGTAACATTCAGCATCAATACGTCATCATCTAGCGGCGGAGCGATATCAAATTATAGTAATTCAAATATTTCATTTACCGGAAGCACAGTAACATTCAGCAGCAATACGGCGAATACTTATGGCGGAGCGATATACAATGCTAGCGGTTCAACAATGACATTCGCAGGGAGTACGGTAACATTCAGCAGTAATACGGCAGGTTATGGCGGGGCGATATACAATACTGCTAATTCAACAATGACATTTACAAACAGCAATGTGACATTTAGCGTCAATGTGGCAACAGGTTCCGGCGGAGCGATATACAATGCTAGCGGTTCAACAATGACATTCACAAACAGCAATGTAACATTCAGCAGCAATACGGTAGAGGCATTGTCATCATCGTACGGCGGAGCGATATATAATAATTCTATACTCTCATTTTCAGGAAGCACAATAACATTCAGCAGCAATACTACAAATCTTTCTGGAGGAGCGATATACAATACTAGCGGTTCAACAATGATATTTACGAACAGCAATGTAATGTTCCTCGGCAATAGGTCAAATTATACTGGCGGGGCGATAAACAATGCTAACTCAATAATGACATTTATGAACAGTACAGTAACATTCAGCAGCAATACGGCGGCGACAACGTACGGCGGAGCGATATACAATAGTAACTCAACAATGACATTTACAAACAGTACTGTAACATTCAGCAGCAATACGGCGGCGACAAGTTACGGCGGAGCGATATACAATGCTAGCGGTTCAACAATGACATTCACAGGGAGTACGGTAACATTCAGCAGTAATACGGCAGGCAGCGGCGGAGCGGTATACAATACTAGCGGTTCAACAATGACATTTACGAACAGCAATATGACATTCAGCAGCAATACGGCGAATGATGGCGGAGCGATATACAATTATAATAATTCAAATATTTCATTTACCGGAAGCACCGTAACATTTAGAGGCAATAGAGCAAGTAATAGCGGCGGCGCAATATATTCGGACGGAAGCAGCATGGCGTTTAGCGGAAATACATCGTTTAGCGGAAATATATCGAGAAGTTCCGGCGGTGCGATATATGCAATCAGTTCAACAATGAGTTTTAGCGCGTCATATGGAAACATATTATTCAGTTCAAACGGCGCGCTGGGTGATTGGGCTCACGGCGGAGCCATATTTGCAAGCAGTTCAACAATGAGTTTTAGCGCGTTAACGGGAGATATATCATTTCATTTAAATGCCAGTTCCGTGACAAACAGTTACGGCGGAGCGATATATGTAAACAGGTCGACTATGAGTTTTAACGCGTTAAACATATCGTTTAGTTCAAACATCGCCCGCAACGGAGGCGCTATTTGGGCTAATTATTCTACGATGACATTTATTGCAGAAAGCGATATTTCTTTTATCAATAATCGAAGCGGGTTAAGTAACGGAGGCGCTGCTTATGTTCAGAATTCTATTTTGTCTTTTACTGCCGGGAATAATATTGTTTTCAGAGATAATTATTTCAGCGGCAGCAGCGGCAGCGGCGGAGCTATCTACGCCACTGCTTCTTCAATGTCTTTTACTGCCAAAAATATAATTTTTGAAAATAACAGATCTTCAGGGAACGGAGGAGCAATATATTTGGCCGCGGGAAGCTCCTCGATAACATTCAGCGGTAATGTATTATTTACCGGAAATGTGGCGACAAGTTCCGGCGGAGCGATATATAATGGTAGTACGATAAATTTTATAACCGCGGCCGGAAGCAGCGTAGCTTTTAGAAATAATACCGCCGCCGCTTCCGGCAGAGACATATACAATGCTACCGCCGGAATAATAAATCTAAACGGAGCGGGCAATATATATTTTGGCGGAGGAATAGAAGGCGCGGGAACAATAAATAAGTCGGGAACAGGGAATGTATATTTTGAAGCCGGTTCAAAAACGGATTTTGGCGGCAGGTTTAATATAACCGACGGGAACGTATATTTTTCTACGTCCGTAAAAATAAGCACAATGAGCGTAGGGGCGTCCGGATCGCTCACTGTAGACGTAGACTTTATAGGTTCGCTGACAAGCGTGATATATCTTAGCAGCATGACGATAAACACGGCAAGCAGCAAGTTGTACATTAATAATGTATCAACGTCGGTCATAAGCGTTTCGGTAAGCACGGCAATTTTATATTCAAATAACGTATACGGAACGTTCAGCAATAATAATGTATACGATACGGTAACTAACAGCACAACGAGTTACACTTTTATATGGCAGCCGGGAACATATACGATAGGCGGAATAACATATAGTAATATGGGA
Organism: Candidatus Endomicrobium embiratermitis; assembly: GCA_009781315.1. Lineage (GTDB taxonomy): Bacteria > Elusimicrobiota > Endomicrobiia > Endomicrobiales > Endomicrobiaceae > Endomicrobium > Endomicrobium embiratermitis. Next base: position 43,649 of record WQYI01000014.1, read on the forward strand.
GTATTGGCATATATCGGAGACAGTTCGGGATTAGGCCCTTGGGATAGTTTTGTGGCGGCATATAAAGCAGTGACGTCGGGAAATACAATATATTTGACCCAAAATATAAAGGCATCGGCTGGAGATGAAGATGGGTTTGGATTTCCTACTTCTACGAATATAACGATAGCCGGCAATGGCGGGAGCGTATATGTAATAGATTCAAACGGGCTTTCGGATAAAGGATTTAAAATATCGTCGACGCAGACAATAAGCATATCAAATCTGACATTTCAAAACTTCTGTACAAGCAGCAGCTTCGGAAACGGCGGAGTGATATACAATAACGGGGTAGTAAATGTAAGCGGTAATGTATCGTTTATAGGCACAGGCGTCGGCGGGGCAATATACAATCAAAATTCAACAATGGCATTTACGAATGGCGTAATAACATTTAGCAGCAGTACGGAAAGAGCAGCAATAACCAATAATACTAGTTCAACAATAACGTTTGTGAACAGCAATGTAACGTTCAGCGGCAATACGGTGGTCAATTTCGGCGGAGCGATGTACAGCACTAATTCAAATATTTCATTTACGGGAAGCACAATAACATTCAGTAGCAATACGGCAAGTAACGGCGGAGTGATGTACAATGGTAGTTCAAATATTTCATTTACAGGAAGTACAATAACATTTAGAGGGAATATGGCGTTAACGGGGCACGGCGGGGCGATATACAATAATAATGGTTCAACAATGACATTTACAAACAGTAATGTAGGGTTCAGCGGGAACGTTGCGCAAAGCAGCGGCGGAGCGATATGTAATTCTTCTACTGCAACAATTTCATTTACCGGAAGCACAATAACATTCAGCAGCAATACGGCAAGTTCCGGCGGAGCGATATATAATACGGGAACAATAAATTTTGAACCTGCAGCCGGCAACAGCATAACGTTTAGAGGTAATACAGCCGCTTCCGGCAGAGATATATACAATACTGCCAGCGGAATAATAAATCTAAGCGGAGCCGGCAATATATATTTCGGCGGAGGAATAGAAGGCGCGGGAACAATAAATAAGTCGGGAACGGGGAATGTATATTTTGAAGCGGGTTCGAAAACGGATTTTGGCGGCAGGTTTGACATAACCGGCGGGAACGTGCATTTTTCTACGTCCGTAAAAATAAGCACAATGAGCGTAGGAGCGTCCGGGTCGCTCACTGTAGACGTAGACTTTATAGGTTCGCTGACAAGCGTGATATATCTTAGCAGCATGACGATAAACACGGCAAGCAGCAGATTGTATATCAATAATGTATCAACGTCGGTTATAACCGTTTCCGTAAGCACGGCAATTTTATATTCAAATAACGTAAACGGAACGTTCAGCAATAATAATGTATACGATACGGTAACCAACAGCACAACGAGTTACACTTTTATATGGCAGCCGGGAACATATACGATAGGCGGAATAACGTATAGTAATATGGGAGTATTGGCATATATCGGTGACGGAACGGGTTTAGGACCTTGGGACAGTTTTGTAGCGGCATATAAAGCGGTGACGTCGGGAAATACAATATATTTGGCCCAAAATATAAAGGCATTAGCGGGTGACGAAGGTGAGTTTGGACTGCCTAATTATACGAATATAACGATAGCCGGCAATAACGGCGGGATATATGTAATAGATTCAAACGGACTTGCAAACAAAGGATTTATAATAGCGTCAACGCAGACAATAAGCATAGCAAATCTGACATTTCAAAACTTCTACAAAAGCGGTACCGGAAACGGAGGAGTAATCAGCAGCAGCGGGGCGGTAAATATAAGCGGAAATGTATCGTTTATAGGGAATACGGCGAGTCTTGGCGGAGCGATATACAATAATAATTCAAGAATCTCATTTGCAGGAAGCACAGTAACATTTAGCGGAAATAGAGAAAGTACTACCGGCGGAGCGATATACAATAACAGTGGTTCAACAATGACATTCACAAACAGCAATGTAATATTCAGCAGCAATGCGGCGAATAATTCCGGCGGAGCGATATGCAATAGTAACTCAACAATGACATTTACCAGCAGTAATATAACATTTGGTAGTAATACGGCAAGTACCGGCGGAGCGATATTCAATAACAATTCAGTAATCTCATTTGCGGGAAGCACCGTAACATTTAGCGGAAATAGAGCAAGTACTACCGGCGGAGCGATATACAATATTAGCGGTTCAACAATAACATTTATGAACAGCAATGTAACATTCAGCAGCAATACGGCATCATCTAACGGCGGTGCGATATATAATAGTAATTCAAATATTTTATTTACAGGAAGCACAGTAACATTCAGCAGCAATACGGCAAATAACGGAGGAGCAATATATTTGGTAGCGGGAAGCTCGATAACATTCAGCGGTAATATATTATTTAGCGGTAATACCACGACAGCGGGCAACGGCGGAGCGATATATAATGATGGTACGATAAATTTTAATACCGTATCGGGAAGCAGTGTGACTTTTATCGGAAATAAAGCCGGCGGACAAGGTAACGATATATATAATTATAATAACGGGACTATAAATATAACCGGTAACGGAGCAGTAATAATAGGCGGAGGGATAGCCGGCAGCGGTGTTATAAATAATCAGGCAAACGTATATTTAAACGGCAGCAGTTCGCTGTATGGCGGATTGTACGCGCAGACAGGAGGCAAAACAGTAGTAACTACCAATACATTTGCAGGTCAGCATAATATAACCGGAGGAATATTAGAATTTGCGACGGGAACTAATTTAACGGCAGGTTCGAGCTATTCTGTGATAGGAAGCACATTGAACATAACTGGAACAAATGCGCTAACATTTAGCGGACAGGTAAGCGGAAGCGGAACAATAAACAAAAGCGGAAGCGGAACATTAAATATAACAGGCAATGAATCAGTCTTTACGGGAACGTTTAATCAGACATTAGGTACAACGGTAATAAGCAGCAATACGTTTGCGGGTCGTCATAATATAACCGGAGGAATCCTGGAATTCGCGACGGGAACTAATTTAACGGCAGGTTCAAGCTATGTGATAGGAAGCACATTGAACATAACTGGAACAAATGCGTTAACATTTAACGGACAGGTAAGC
>WQYI01000015.1 GCA_009781315.1 Candidatus Endomicrobium embiratermitis
CGTGCTGTTGCTTACCGTATTAGTTATATCAATAACTGAATTGTTGCTAAAATTATACGCAATGTTTCCGCCAAAAACCCGCGTCATAAAACTTACGTATGCATTATTGAAATTCACTGAATTCCCGGCTCCGCCGGTATTCGTAAAAGAACCGTTTAAAACATAATACGCATAATCTCCGGTACCTGAATTATAAAAATTTGCCTGCCCTCCGGTGCCGATAAAAGAAAAATTAGAACCGGACAATGTTGTTGTACCAAAATTCTGACTGTAATAATTTGATATTCCGTTATTTCCAAGCCTTGCGTTATATCCCATGCTAGCCGCGCTTGCCGCGCCGTAAACTGTCAGCGTGCTGGAACTGATTGTATTTATTCCGGTAAACATTTTTCCGTATGCCGTTACAGTCGTTGTTCCCGCTGTCTGCGTGAAACGTCCGCTGTAGCCGCTGTTATCTCCGTCCGTCAGAAAAAGACCGGCCCCGCTTTTTTCTATCAACCCGGCTCCGGCTATTCCTCCGTCCATATATATGTATCCCGCGCCTGTTATACTCGTTGTTCCTCTAACTGTTTGATATATGTCCGCTCCGGCTGACCACGCCGTATTGTTTACAAACGTTATGCTGCTTCCTAAGGATGTATTCAAGACTACGGATCCCTCGTTGTATATAGCTCCTCCGTAACCGCCCGTAGCATTGCCGCTAAAAATTGCGTTTGTCACTATTACTTCTCCGGCGGTATTGCAAATCGCTCCGCCGGAACCTCCGGATCTCGAATTTTCTATTTTGACATTGCTGAAATTCGCCGTTGAATTAGTATTGTTAAGAAACAAGACAGATCCGCTGCCGTACGATCTCATAGCATTTTTTACGGTCAAATCTTGAACAGTAAGCGCTGTCACTGCCGATATATTAAACAAAGAGTTCCAGTTTGCGTCTATCACGCTGTCTGCCGCATTTGAATTCCTGCCCAAAACCCGGAAAACGCCGGCTGCCGTAGGGTATAGATCCTCAGCGACAATATAGTCTGCAATTGTCCCAGTCGAACCGTAAACCCCGAAATTGAAATCTCTGGTTCCGGCAAAGATGTTCTGCACGTTTAACGAATAACCGTCGGTAAAACTATACGCCGTAAGAACAATGTCTGTTCCGGATACGCTTTCATAATAGGAATAAACCGTGGAATTCAACGTTTGCGACAAAGAGTCCGAGAAAGTCAGCCCGTTCAAAATCGTTGCGCGGCGCACGAGCTTTGTACCGTCGTCCGATGTGTTCAAAAGTGAAATATTGCCTATTCCTATGGTCGTGCCGCCCGCTAAGACCGTTAAAGTATCGGCGGCAAGTCCGTTCGCGCTTGCCGTCGAAAAAGCTATGCTGAATGACAACTTTGAGCCGTTCACCGTAGTCAAATTGGAAAACGTCGTAGATCTAATCGTCGTCGTGCTCAAATTAAGAGTCGTATTGTCCAGCCCGTAATTTCTCGCGTAATATGTCCCGTTAAGACGCAAAGTCGAATCTCTGAAAATAACGCGGTTAAGGTTTACTTTCGTAAAGTTCGCATCGGCGTTCAACCGGTAATTCGCGCTCACTTTGTCGCCTGTAACTTCATCGTAATCCGCGCCGAATATAACATCCGTCGCGTTGGAAAAAGTTATATTGAAAGGATTGCTAAAACCCGCGGTGACTTCATTTGAGGTACTGGCAAGATACGCCAAATTTCCCGTCGAAGAAAATGTACCTCTTGCCTTGGTAACAGTTGAGCTGGACGCATTCGCGAGGACTATTTGCATCTCTCCGCCCTGTATTCTAATGTTAGTGGCACTTGACGCGAACATCGTGCTTGACGTCGTGAATTTCGTCGCTCCGCCTGTTTGCGTAAAAATACCCGTAAAACCGCTAAGAGTCGAATTATTTCCGGCTAATATTAAAAGGTTATTGCCGCTTTTGTTAATAAAGTCGCTGGCATTATTGCCGGTTATCCCGCCGTTGAGGCGGATATAACCGCTGTCGCCCTGTATAAGCATGCCGCCTTCAAAGATCGTTATGTCGCGCCCGCCGCTGGCATTCGAATTTCCGTAAAAAATCATGTTGCCGTTATTGACGGTTGTCAATGTTAATCCGACGGTATTAGGGAAAGCATCGACGAAGATTCCGCCGGCTTTGTAGTTCTGGTTGGTTGCGCCAACCGCAGTGTTGCTGGCAAAGAGGACTGTACCGTTGTCCGCCGTTATAAAAACTTGTCCGTTACGACTATTAATCGCCCCTCCATAATTGCCGCTGCTGGCGTCGGTATTATTATCAAACATAACTATACCGCCGTTAGACGCCTTTATATTGAGAATAGGCTGAGTTTGGCCGGCGGTATTATTGTTGGTATAGATGTATATTGCGCCGCCTCGGCCGTTTGTAGAATTGCTGGAGAACCTGACTAAAGAATCCTTGCCATCCGCAATAATGTTGATCCGTGCGTTTTCGTTGGCGCAAAGCGCGCCTCCGCCGGCGAGAGTCTGATTAGATGTTAATTGCGCCGTGTTGTTGAAGAATAAAATACTTCCGCCGTTCAAAGCGCTTATGTTGACCGTCGTCAAAGTTGCACTGTATATCGCCCCTCCGCCTGTCCCTGCGGCCATGCTGTTGCCCGAATAACCGCGTGAGAATGACGCGCCGTTATTAATGTTCAATACCGTGTTAGCGCCGGAAACGGTGACCAGCCCGCCGTTCGTGCGGAATGAGGCTGCGCCGGTACCGGACAGATTGATGTTTTGCAGAGTGTAGATTTGGCCGCCCTGAAAATTTAACCTGTTATTGGCGCCTGTGCCGAAAGTGATAGTATAAATTATACCGCCTTTGCCCTGTATCGTTGTCGAACTTGTCATGGAAGCAAAAGCAGTAGCGTTGGCGGTTGTAAAATCGGCAATGATATCAATAATAGACGCTGTGTTAATCGCTGCTTGAAGCATAGAAGTACTACTGACATCCACGGCGCAAACTTTCTGAGTAAATCCTAACACAACCCCGCAAACCAATGCCAAAACAATACGCTTCTTTAAAAAAGTCATTTCTATACTCCTAAAAAATTGAAACATAAATTGTATGATTTTTTTTATTTTAATCGAACACATAATAATATTATATCAATTTTTAATCAATTATCTATTTCCATCATTTTGATTTTGAAATGTTCGCTTTTATTTTCAAATTCTTCGGTGAGGCAGGCTAAGCTCTCATAAAGTTTTTCTAGTTCGGATTTAAGCTGTTTATCTATTCTCGGTCCTTCAGCCAAAAAAGCAATATCGAGATTTTGCGAAGCCCAAACAAGTTTTTCGGTATTTGCGCTTAAAAGATTTTCTTTTTCGGATATTTCTTTTTCGGTCTTTGAAATTTTTTCTTCAAGAGGCTTTAAAACCTTAGATTTTTCCTGTATAAGCCGCGCTCTTTGTTTTTTTATCTCGCCTCTGGATAAAACTTTATCTTTAGAGGCGCTTTTTGTTTTTATTTCATCGCTTTCGTCTTCCCAGCCTTTCGCGTTTAAAAAATCCTGATATGTTCCGTCAAACACGCCGACTTTGTCCCTGTCGAAAACTATCAGTTTTTCGGCAATATTATGCAAGAGTTCCTCATTGTGCGTTACAAGTATGACCGAACCTTCAAACTCGTTTACAGCGTCTATCAGCCCTTCGCAGGATTCCATATCCAAATGGTTTGTCGGTTCGTCCAAAAGAAGCAGGTGGCATGGACGGACAAGAATTTTTCCCAAAAGCACGCGGCTTTTTTCGCCGCCGCTTAAAACTTCTATTTTCTTTAAAGCGTCGTCGCCGCTAAACATCATGTTTCCGGCAATGTTTCTTGCTCTCTGAGGAAGGCATTGGTTGTCCGAACTGATTATTTCTTCAAAAACCGTTTTATTCGGCGTGAGATTTGCCGCGTCGGACTGCACAAAATAAGAAATTTTTAAATCCGGATGCTTCTTTATGCTTCCCTCAACCGCGGTAAGCCGGTCCGCGAGTATTTTTAACAATGTCGATTTACCTTTGCCGTTTTTTCCGATAACGCATATTCTGTCTTTTTTCAAAACGTCGAAGTTAAGTTTATCTATCAAAATATTGTCTTTTGTGTAGCCGAAACCTAAATTGTGGACTCCCATCATTTTTGCGGCGTTAAAAGGAAGCGGCGAAAAAGAAAAATCCAAATCTTCTATAGCCGTAAGCTCCCGCATATCTTCCTGTTTTTCAAGGCATTTAATGCGAGACTGAACCATGCCCGCAAGCCTTGCTTTTGCCCTGAAACGCCTTATGAAAATTTCCGTTTGTTTTCGTTTTTTTTCGACGTTGAGACGGGTTTTTTCGTATATCTCTTCTTCTTTTTCTATCTGTTCGTATAATTTTTGGGTATTGCCTTCCACTTTCCTGGCTTTTGTTCTGTGTATGGCCGAGCAATGCGTTATAACGCCGTCCATAAAATTTCTGTCATGGGTTATAAGCATTAATTCGCCTTTCCAGGAACGCAAAAAACCGCTAAGCCAGCGTATAGCCACAATGTCCAAATAGTTATTCGGCTCGTCAAGCATAAGCATATCCGCGTCGGATAGCAAAACTTTGGCAAGATTTATTCTTATTTTATAACCGCCCGAGAATTCAAGAGGATTTTTTAACATATCGGATTGTGAAAAGCCGAGGCCGGAAAGAATTTTCTCGGCTTTCCAAGTTTCGTCTTTTTCAGCATGAGGCAAGGCAAGACAGGCTTCCTGCAGCACGGTAGGTTTGGTAAAACTTATATGCTGCCGCAAATAACCGACTTTGTAATTTTTAGGTATGCTTACCAGACCCGAATCGTATTCTGTTTCGTTTAAAATAATTTTGAAAAGAGTGGTTTTGCCGTGCCCGTTTCTGCCGACAAGCCCCACTTTTTCTTTTGCGTTTATATTTAAGTTCAGATTGTCAAAAAGTATCCTGCTTCCGAATGATTTGCATAAATCCGTGATTTTTATCATATTTATAACAAGAAACGGCGGGAGTATTAATCTTTTGAAATTTTAAAGACACTAGCTATTTTACGGTCTTATTGTCATATAAAAAAGATTTGGCCGGGGCATACCCTTGTTCTGCCGCGTGATGCATCCATTCTATAGCTTCCTGTCGGTCTTGTTTTACTCCTTTTCCTTCGTGATACATCAACCCGAGATTATACTGAGATTTTACATTATCTTGTTCTGCCGCCTTCTTATACCACTTAAAAGCTTCCTGATAATTTTGATTTACGCCTTGCCCTTTATAATACATTAATCCGAGATTGTATTGAGCGCTTGCAAAGCCTTGGTCTGCCGATTTTTTCCACCATTTAAACGCTTCCTGAAAATTTTGCTTTACTCCGTTTCCTCCGGCATACATCGTTCCGAGAGTATTTTGAGCTTCGGCATCTCCCTTCTCTGCCAGCGTTCTTACTGCTATGGCGTCTAATATAGCTTGAGCCGGCGCATAACCTTGCTCCGCTAACGGCTTTACCCAGTTAGTAGCTTCCTGATAATCTTTTTTTACTCCGTTTCCTTCATAGTACATTAACCCAAGCCCATAGCGCGCCATATTACTTCCGGTCAGGTTATTCCCTTGCTCAGCTGCTTTTTTGAACCACTTGAAAGCTTCTTGATAATCTCTCTCTATCCCTTCTCCGCTATAGTACATCCATCCGGTATTATACTGCGCAATTACAAGTCCCTGTTCCGCTGATTTTTTATACCACTTAAAAGCTTCTTGATAATCTCTCTCTATTCCTTCTCCGCTATAGTACATCCATCCGATTTGATACTGGGCGTTTGCATTCTCTTGTCGCGCTGATTTTTTATACCATTTAAGAGCTTCTTGATAATTTGTCTCTATCCCTTCTCCGCTATAGTACATCCACCCAAGTCTATATTGGGCGTCTGAATTTCCTTGTTCTGCCAGTTTTTTCATTTCTTCAAAACTTTCTGAAAAAACCGCAGACGTGCAAAAAATTACCATAGTTAAAAACGCCAATAATACTTTTTTCATTAAAGCATCCTGATTCCGAACTATTTGCATCAACCGTAATTCTATCCTATTTATATTATAGCAAGAAACAGACATAATTTCGATAATAATTTTAGCTTGAAAATATTAAATGAAATGTTATATACTTATTATAATTTCTTGTAACTTCTCTTCAAAAAATTGCGTAAGGGAGGATATACGTGTTGAAATGTGCAAGTCTCTACACCTATGAAATTGATAATCCGGAAATCGCGCTTGAAGAAATCAAGACGCAGCTTAAGCAAAAAATAACCCTTCTTGAAAATTCTGCCGGAATCATAATGTGCAACCCCGAATTTATCAGTTCCGGAGTCGTAAAGCATATCAGCGAAAACCTGCCGTTTGATTTAGCCGGAGTAACGACGTCCTCGCAGGCTGTCAACAATGAAGCCGGCGAGCTTATGTTGACTATTTTTGTGATGACATCGGACGACGTATGGTTCAAAACAGGCGTAACGGAAAGCCTAAACGAAAGTATCGACGAACCGGTCAAAGCGGCTTTTGATAAGATTGCCGCCGGAGCATCCGAGATACCTAAACTTGCCATAATATTTCCTCCGCTGATTTTAAAACACGCGGGGGATGCGTATATAAACGCATGGAAACAACTTATCCCCGACGTACCGGTTTTCGGAACAATTACTATAGACGATACCCTTACTTTTGAAGGAAGCAAAACCATATACAACGGTAAAAGTTATAAAACCTCAATGCCCTTTGTACTTTGTTACGGCAATATACACCCCCGTTTTATCGTTGGAACCCTTCCTCAGGACAAGGTTATGCCGTATAAAGGAGAGATCACAAAATCATGCGGGCCTTTTGTTAAGGAAATCAATAACATTAACGCGTATAAATATTTTGAGAGCATCGGATTTTCAAGCAACGGCGCCCTCGGAGAAAAATTTTTATTCGTGCCGTTTGTTATAGACCAGAAAAAACGCGAGGACTATGACGGTATACCCGTCATACGCGGACACGCTTCCTTTACCGAGGACGGAACGGCGATTTTCCGAGGCAACGTTGACGAAGGATCAACCTTTACTTTATTAACAAGCGATTCGGAAGACGTATTATCTACGACGCGGCAAAAAATCAGGCAGATAAACGAACTGCCGGATATAAACGGCGTCTTAATGTTTCCATGCATTGTCCGCCGCTTTATGACACAGCGCTTGAATCCCCTGATAGAACTGGAAACCGTCAGGGATACAATAAACCCCGAAATTCCCTTTATGATGGGATACTCGGGCGGCGAAATATGCCCGACATCGGTTAAAAATTGCATACCGACCAACCGGTTCCATAACTATTCGCTGGTTATTCTTGTTGTCTAAAAAATATTAAAGGAAATGGGGGCGTTATTATGTTAAAATGTGCGAGTCTTTATACCACTGAAGTTGACAATCCGGAAATTGCCGTAAGTAAAATAAATGAACAGATTGATGCTAAAATTACCCTGCTTGAAAACTCGGTCGGAATCATTATGTGTCACCCTGAGTTTATCTCTACCGGCGTTCTCAAAGCCGTTTGCGAAAATCTACCGTTTGATGTAGCGGGAATAACAACCTCGTCGCAGGCGGTCAACAGTGAAATCGGCGAGCTTATGTTGACTATTTTTGTGATGACCTCGGACGACGTCCGGTTTAAAACAGGCTTAACGGAAAACCTGGATTGTGAAGTCGACGGACCGATTAAGTCCGCTTATAAACGAATTGCCGCTGATATGTCCGAACCGCCTAAGCTCGCCATCATATTTCCTCCGCTCGGGCTACACTCGGGCGACATGTACGTAGATGCATGGGGCAAAATTATTCCTCACATTCCTATTTTCGGAACATGCGCGATAGATGATACGACTGTTTTTTCGGAATGCGAGACCATACACAACGGCACAAATTATAAATCCGCAATGCCGTTTGTACTTTGTTACGGAAATATTAACCCGCGCTTTATGATAGCGACTCCTTCCGAAAAAAATACCGTGTCCGACAAAGCCGAGATCACAAAAGCGGCGGGCAATTGCGTTGAGCAAATCAATAACGATACCGCGATTAAATACTTTGAAAAATTGGGTTTTACCGAAAGCGTTAAATTTACCCCGTTTATGATAGACTTACTAAAACGTGAAGATTATGACGGCATACCGGTAATACGCTGGCACGCTTATTTTACGGAAGAAGGAGAGTCGATTTTTTATGGGGATGTCGACGAGGGTTCAACTTTTACCATGTTGAAATGCGATCCCGACGATATATTGGTAACAGCGCGCCAAAAATTAGAGATGCTTAACAAACTGCCCGATGTAAACGGCGTACTTTTATTTACCTGTACCGTTCGCCGCGCAACGCTTTCAGGCGTTAATAAACATTTAATGGAACTCCAAAGCGCGAAAAACATGATAAACTCCGAAATTCCCTTTATGATGGGATACTCTGGCGGTGAAATCTGTCCGACATCGGTCAAAAACGACGTTCCGACTAACAGGTTTCACAACTATTCGCTGGTTATACTTGTTATATGATATGTTATTAATTTAAGAACAACGGAGGCGAAATATTGGATAACAATCGCGAATACATAACCATCTCAAAAGACGAATACAACGAGCTGCTGCAAAAGATAAAAAATGCCGAAATTGAAAAAAACAAATCCGCGCGCGAATTCAGAACTATTATAAAGCGTAATGAGATTGACAAGCTAAACATTGAAACGCAAATCGGGATTAACAGAATAGTAACGGATGAAAAGCTAAAGCAGGAAATGTATGTCCGTCTGCTTTTGGAATCATACCCGAATCCCATGTTTATATTTGACGAAAATACAAAGTTTCTGCTAGGAACAAAATCAACCGCAGAATTAATAGGCATCGATGATATTTCTATTTTACAAGGAAGAGAGCTCAACGGTATTATCGAAAGATACCGCCCGCCCGTATTTACTGAAGAAATAACCGCATTAATTAAGACTATTATTTCCGGCCGCGGTCATGCAATCGCAGTGAAAAATCTTGAAATTTCAACCGAAGGCAAAAGATACGAGGTCACCGTCCTGCCGTTTCACAAAGAAAACGGAAATTTTGCCGGCATCCTTGTAATCATGCACGACATAACAGAGATAGCGAAGTCAAAAGAAATCGCGGAACAGGCAAGCAGCGCAAAAGGAGAATTTCTTTCCCGCATGAGCCACGAAATACGTACTCCGTTAAACGCCATCATCGGCATGATAAGTATCGGAATTGCAGCGAAAGATGCCGACAAAAAAAATTATTGTTTCATAAAAGCGGACAGCGCGTCCAAGTACTTGCTCGGACTTATAAACGACATCCTTGACATGTCCAAGATCGAAGCTAACAAGTTTGAGTTGTCTTACAAAGAATTTAATTTTGAACAAGCGTTAAAGAATGTAACTAACATGGCAAATGTCCGCGCCGAAGAAAAACATCAGAATTTTATAGTTAATCTCAGCGAGAGCATTCCCGCAAACATATTGGGCGACGAATTGAGATTATCACAGATAATTACAAACCTTCTGACAAACGCGATAAAATTTACGCCGGCAAAAGGCACGATTATATTAAATGTTGAAAATATTGAAGAAATAAACGACGACATTATTCTTAAAATTGAAGTCTCGGACACAGGCATCGGCATTTCAAAAGAACAGCAGGAAAAGCTTTTTAAGTCTTTCAACCAGGCCGATTCAAGCATTTCCCAGAAATTCGGAGGAACCGGACTCGGCCTTGCCATTTCCAAACGAGTAGTAGAGTTAATGGGCGGCAAAATATGGATTGAGTCGGAACTCGGTAAAGGCGCAAAATTTATATTTACGATAAAAGTGAAAAAAGCCAAAGGGAAAAGCTATACAAAACTGTTTGAAAAAATAAACAGAGATAAAATACGCATCCTCGCGGTAGACGATTCGGAAGATATCAGGAATTATTTTACGCATATTATGGGAACGTTCAGGCTGTCATGCGACGTGGCGGCCGGCGGACTGCAGGCTATCGATATGATTAAAAACGCCGCGGACAAACCGTACAACATATTTTTTGTCGACTGGCAAATGCCGGATATGAACGGAATCGAACTTACAAAAAAAATAAATGAACTCTGCAACGAAAACTCGATTGTAATTATTATTTCGGCGCACGACTGGAATACCATTGAAAAAGAGGCCATCGAGGCCGGCGTCAAACATTTTATATCAAAGCCTTTGTTCCCTTCGACGCTGATCAATGCCATCAACATTTGCATGGAAACGGAAATAACTGAATCCGCATACGGCGCGCAACGCGAGGATACGGCCAAGCGCAGCTACGATTTCAGCAATCGCACATTACTGATCGCGGAGGATGTTGAAATAAACAGGGAAATCTTGTCGGAAATTCTAAAAGAAACCGGCATTTCTATCGACTATGCGGAAAATGGAAAAACAGCGGTTTCCATGTTCGGCGAGAATCCCGAAAAATATGATCTTATTTTAATGGACATCAATATGCCTGAGATGGACGGCTATGAAGCGACGCAGAAAATACGTTCCCTTGATTTTAAAAAAGCGAAAGACATTCCTATAATTGCGATGACGGCAAATGTCTTTAAAGAAGATATTGAAAAATGCCTGGCGGCCGGAATGAACGACCATACGGGAAAGCCGATTGACGCGAACGCTTTGTTCGAACTATTGAATAAATACTTATTAACTTTGTGCTGACAAACTTTTACATAAATTCGGAAATGACCTGATTTGATACATATACGCTGTTTTCGGATAATTTGATTTTTCCGTCGTCATTTATAAGAATCTTATCATTCAGGAAACGGTTTAATACCGAAACATTTTTCCAGCCTGTAAACTTTTCTATATCAACGCCTTCGTTTAGCAGCCTTAAGCCGAGCATTATGGTTTCGGTTTCGTATAATTCGTCGGTTATGTATTCTTTTTCAGCAATAATGCCAGATTGCGGCTCAAGGCCGCAATGACGACAATATTTTTCAATGTCGGAAATATTTTTATATCTTACGCGGTTATAATAGCCGGACGCGCCGGCGCCTAAAGCTATGTACTCGCAACTGCGCCAGTAATTGCCGTTATGCAGAGATTCCTTTCCTTTAAACGACCAGTTTGATATTTCATAATGAACATAACCGGATTTTTGTAAATTTTCCGCGGCTCTCTCGTACATTTCTCTTTGCAAATCGGAATTTGTTTCAACGCCGTTTTTAAAAAAAACCGTATTTTCTTCCACGGTTAAAGGATAAAGCGATATGTGTTCGCTTTTTAATTCCAGCATTTCCGATAAATCATCCCGTAAATTGCTTAAATTTTGGTTCGGAAAACCGTATATCAAGTCAATGTTTATATTCTTAAATCCCTCTTCCCGGGACATAAAAAACGCTTTTTTAAAAGTTTTAAAATCATGGATTCTTCCTAACTGCGCCAAATGATTGTCATCGCAGGACTGCAAGCCCAGGCTTAATCTGTCGACGCCGTAATCTTTTAGAATTTTTAGTTTATTTTCCGTAAGGGATTCGGGATTGGCTTCAAAAGTAAATTCTTTTAAATATGACAAATTAAAATTTGAAGATATTCCTGAAAGAAGAATTTTAATCTGCTCTTCATTCAATACGGAAGGAGTTCCGCCGCCTATATATACGGTATCGGGTTTTACGTTTTTATACGACGAGGAATGTTTTACGACGGATTTGATATATTTGTCGGCCAATTCTTCTTTATAGTTTACCGAAAAAAAATCACAGTAAAAACATTTTTGTCTGCAAAATGGTATATGAATATATAAACCAAGCATAAAAAATTAAAAATCGCCGGCTATTTCAACAAAGCCGGCGATTTAAATTTATTTTATTATTTCGGCTGAACCATTTTAGCAAGTTTTGCTGGGTCTCTAAAAAGTTCGGCAACGCCGCCTATAGACGCAGTAACGCCCGCCGTTTCTAAAGGCAGGAAAATTTTTGTAGCCTGACCGTCCGCTACTTTCCCGAGCGCTTCAAGATATTTTATGGCAATAAGGTCGTTTGTGGGGTTGCCTTCATGTATTGCCTTATAAACAATTTCTACCTGATATTTTTCCGCGTCGGCAACTTTTTTAATGGCTTCGGCTTCGCCGGTAGCTTCCAAAACCTGCTTTTCTTTTGTAGCTTCCGCTTCCAAAATAACCGCCTGTTTCGCGCCTTCCGCTTTAAGAATAGCCGCTTGCCTTAAACCTTCGGCTTCCAAAATATTGGCTCTTTTTTCACGTTCCGCTTTCATTTGCTTTGACATCGCGTCCGTAATATCTCTGGGCGGGTCGATTTTCTGAATTTCTACTCTGGTAACTTTAACGCCCCATTTGTCGGTAGCTTCGTCCATAACCACTCTTAGCTGCGTGTTTATTTTCTCTCTTGACGTAAGAGTGCTGTCAAGTTCCATATCTCCGATAACATTTCTTAAATTTGTCTGCGCGAGTTTTAACGCGGCAAGCGCAAAATTTTCAATGTTATACACGACTTTTACGGGATCCGTAACCTGAAAATAAATAATCGCGTCCACAACGACAGAAACGTTATCTTTCGTTATAACGCTCTGGGGAGGAACGTCTATAACGCGTTCCCTCATATCTACTCTTATCACATTTTGAAATATCGGAATAATAACGTTTGCGCCCGAACTTATTGTCCCTGTATATTTTCCCAAAGTTTCAATAAGACCTTTTTCATACTGGCGGACAATTTTTATCGAATTAGCGATGAAAATTATCGCAAAAAACACTAACACAGCAATTAATAACCCTGGCATTTTAAGCCTCCCTTTATAACGACAAAGTGAAAAGTGAAGAGTTAAAAATGTAAATTTTGAATTTCGACAAAGCCTAAATTTAATTAACCCGTTTTCGCTTTGCGAAAACACCATATTTTCACTTTCAACTTTTCAATTTTCTCTTTGTCTTTATTTCTTCACTAACAACTTTGTTCCGCTTACTGAAACTACTTTGACTTTTTCGCCTTCTTTTATTTCTTCATCTGCTCCGGCAAGCCATATTTCGCTTAAAACTTTTACAAACCCGTCTTTTTCAGGAGTTATTGTTCCCGTAACAACGGCTTCCATGCCTATTAACGCGTCGACGTTTGATTCAACGGTATTTGTTTTTTTAATCATTTTTTTAAATATCGGTCTTATCGTATAAATCGACAATATTGATACTATAACAAAAACCGTAACCTGAATCCATATCGAAACCTCGAAATACGCCAAAACAGCGGCAAAAATCGAACCGACCGCCAAACACGTAAAGAAAAAAACGGAATATGTGACTATTTCAAAAATCACAAGAACAAAAGCCGCCACAATCCAAACTAACCAAGTCATTTGAACCTCCCATGACGACAAAGTTAAAAGTGGAGAGTGAAAAGTGTAAATTTTGAATTTCGGCAAAGCCGAAATGGAATTAACCGGTTTTCGCTTTGCGAAAACACCATATTTTCACTTTCAACTTTTCAATTTTCACTTTGCCTTTAAATTATTCGTATCCTTTTTATCGGCCAGTATAAAAACAACGCTTTGCCTTTAACGTATTTATCCTGCAGCGGTCCCCAGAAACGCGAATCAAAAGAAAAATCCCTGTTATCGCCCAGCATCATATACTGTCCGGCGGGAACTATTACGGGACCGAAATTATCCCTTATAAACGTGGCTGGAATAGAAGTAAATTTTCCGGATTCCCATGCTTTTTGGTACTCAGCCTCATTGTCAAACGGATTAAAACTCTGGAATACCGACGAATCGTCATAGTTCGCGTAAGGTTCGTCAATAGGAATACCGTTAACATATAATTTCTTATCTTTTATTTCAACTTTATCGCCGCCCACGGCAACGCATCTTTTTATATAATCTTTTTTAATACCGGCTTCCCTTTCGGAAATAGTAAGGGATTCGGGTGGGCATTTAAACACCACTATGTCTCCGGAAGTTATTTTCCTTAAAGCAAATATTCTTTTTCCGTCGCTAAAAGGAATATGAAATCCGTATATAAATTTATTTACAAAAAGATGATCGCCTTCCAAAAAAGTATTTCTCATGCTTCCGGAAGGAATTTTAAAAGCCTGTATAAAAAAGAACATCAATATGGAAGCGATTATCAAAGCAGTCCATAAAGTATCGACCCACGAATATACGTTTTTAAACAAACTTTGGCTTAACGGCGTTTTAAAGAACTTTCTGATAGAAAGCATAAACATAGCCACGACAAACAAAATACAACCCGCAATAAACAATTTAATTTCCATAATATCTCCAAATTTAGAAGTTGAGATGATGAGAAGTTGAGAAGCTGAGCAAAAACAACATCATTGCCCAACTTCCCAACCTCTCAACTTCCCATATTCTGCCTTTTTATTCGTCTATTTTAAGCACGGTAACAAACGCTTCCGGCGGAATTTCAACGCGCCCGAACTGGCGCATTTTCTTTTTCCCTTCTTTTTGTTTTTCGAGGAGTTTGCGTTTTCTGCTTATATCTCCTCCGTAACATTTGGCAATAACGTCTTTGCGCATAGCCGAAATCGTTTCTCTCGCGATTATTTTATTGTTCACTTTAGCCTGTATGGGAATTTCAAACATATGCCTCGGAATTATTCCCCTCAATTTTTCGGTAAGATAATGAGCCGCCGTCTGGGCCTTGTCTTTGTGCGTTATAACCGTAAACGCGTCGACAACTTCGGAATTTATCATAATTTCAAGCTTTACCAAATCACCTGTCTGCGGTTCTATATGCTCGTAATCAAACGAAGCGTAACCTTTTGAAACGGACTTAAGCGCGTCGTAAAAACCTACGATAATTTCCGCGAGCGGCAGATGATATTTGAGCAAAACTATTTTGACGTTCATATATTTCATGGAAATCTGCGTTCCGCGCCTTTTTTGGCACAAATCCAAAATAGAGCCTATATAGTCAACCGGACAGATTATAGTAGCTTCGACGTAAGGTTCCCAAATTTGTTCGATATCGGCGTTATTTGGAAACTTAGCGGGATTATCTACGGTTATAATCTTATTTTTAACTTTAACTTTATATACCACGTTCGGGGCCGTGACCAAAAGGCTTAGCCCGAATTCTCTTTCAAGCCTTTCTTTTACGATTTCAAGATGAAGAGAACCTAAAAAACCGCACCTGAATCCAAAACCCAAGGCAACCGACGTTTCCGGAAAATAAACGAGAGCCGAATCCGAAAGCCTTAACTTTTCCAGAGCGGTTTTCAAACCGTCGTATTCCGACGTGCTGTTAGGGTACAGCCCCGCGAAAACAAAAGGATTTATTTCTTTATATCCGGGATGCGGATTTTGCGTCGGGTTTGAACTTTCGGTAATAGTGTCGCCGATTTTTATATCGTGTATATCTTTTATTCCCGCCACGACATAACCGACTTCTCCGGATGACAGTTCGTCGGCTTCAATCGGTTTTATTTTCATATAACCGACTTCCAGCACTTCGTATTCCGCGTCCGAAGCCATAAAACGGACTTTCATTCCCTTGCGTATCTTTCCGTCAAAAACCCTTATTATGACTATAACGCCTCTGTAAGAATCGTAAAAAGAATCGAAAATTATTGACGATAAAGGCTTGTCGTTCTTTATTTCTGCAGGAGGAATGTTTGCTATAATGCTGTCGATTATATCGCCTATTCCTATTCCTTCTTTCGCGCTTGCGAGTATAGGTTCCGCGTCGACTTCAAGCCCTTCTTTCATTTGCTCATAAGCGTTGTCAACGTCGGCAGTCGGCAAATCTATTTTGTTTATGACCGGAATTATTTTAAGATTGGCATTTTTTGCGAGCATAGTGTTTGCGAGGGTCTGCGCTTCCACCCCCTGCGTGGCGTCTATAACCAAAATCGCGCCCTCGCACGCTGCCAAAGCTCTGGAAACTTCGTATGTAAAATCAACGTGCCCCGGAGTGTCTATGAGATTTAAAATATATTTTTTTCCGTCTTTACCCGTATAGTTCATTCTGACGGCTTTGGCTTTTATGGTTATTCCTCTTTCCCTCTCAAGCTCCATACCGTCGAGAATCTGGTTTTTCATTTCCCTGGAGGATATTGTTCCCGTGTATTCAAGGAGCCTGTCCGCCAAAGTGCTTTTTCCGTGGTCTATGTGAGCGATAATGCAAAAATTTCTTATATCCGGCATCTGTCTTATATCCTTTATCATTGTCGTTGATTCGTAATTAATTAGCCCTGTTTAACTTTCCCCATAATTTTCGCGATGGCGTCTCTGTCTCCGCATTTTAATATTTCAGAAGCAATACCTTTGACTTCTTCAAAAGAAACGCTTCTTATGACTTTTTTAATTTTAGGTATCTGCGCTGAAGAAACGCTGAACTCGTCAAGCCCTAAACCCAAAAGGAGAGGAGTATAATAAGGATCTCCCGCCATTTCTCCGCACATTGCCACTTCAATACCCGCCTTATGTCCTTCGTCTATTATAAGTTTTATAAGCCTTAAAACCGCAGGATGAAGCGGGTCGTATAAATGGGCGACGTTTTCGTTAACTCTGTCCACAGCCAGGCTGTATTGTATTAAGTCGTTTGTGCCTATGGAAAGAAAATCGACTTCGCGCGCAATAACGTCGGTTATCATAGCCGCCGACGGTATTTCTATCATAGCCCCGATTTCTATATTCTCGTCGAACTTTATTTTTTTGGATTTAAGCTCGGTCATTACCTTCGCAAGTATCCTGTTTGCCGCTTTAAGTTCCTCTATACCTGATATCATCGGATACATCAGCCTTATTTTTCCGTACGCCGAAGCCCTTAAAATGCCTTTTAGCTGAGATATAAATATATCCGGATATTTAAGGCAAAGTCTTATTGCCCTTAAGCCCATAAACGGATTGGCTTCTTTTGCGACATTCAAAATCCCCGGGCGGCTCAGTTTGTCGCCGCCTAAATCTATGGTCCTTATAACTGTAGGAAAATCGCCCATCTCTTTTACGACTTTTAAATAATTTGCAAAATGTTCTTCTTCCGTAGGCATATCGCTGCGGTTGAAATACATAAACTCTGTTCTGTAAAGACCTATTCCGGTTGCGCCGTTATTTAAAACCGACTGTACTTCGTCGGCATTTTCTATGTTTGAAAAAAGAGCTACTTTATGCGCATCAAGAGTCTCAGCCGGCAAATCTTTTATTTTGGAAAGCGCTTTTATTTTTCTGGCCTGCTGGTCATACTCCTTTTTATATTTTAAAACGATATCGGCTGAAGGATTTAAGATTACGTATCCTCTGTCTCCGTCGATTATTACAATATCGCCGGAATGAACCTGCGACGATATGTTTTTAAGACCCACTACGGCGGGAATTTCAAGCCCCTGGGCTACTATGGCCGTATGCGAAGTTTTTCCGCCTATATCCGTGGCAAATCCTATCACAAACCTTTCCCTTATGGCAACGGTATCTGCCGGAGTAAGATTGTGCGCCACAACTATTGAATCCTCGGAGATATTTGACAAAGTCTTTTTCTGCTTTCCGAGCAAATTAGCTATTATTTTTTTACCCACGTCCTGAATGTCATTCTTTCTTTCCCTGAAATATTCGTCCTCTATACTTTCAAAAGACTTCACTATTTTCTCAAAAATTTTAAATACCGCGTATTCGGCGTTGAGCCCGCCTTTAATCATTGCGACTACGCTTTTTTTCATTTCCGGATCATCTAATATCAAAAGGTGAACGTCGGTAATTTTGGCGTAATTCCCGCCCAAAACAGCATTGATTTTGCCGTATATATTTTTAAATTCGGCGCGCGTTTTTTCCACTGCTAAGTCAAAACGGTCAAGTTCGGTTTTAATTTCTGCCGACGTAATCGTCCTTTGCACTAGAAAAATTTCGTCGTCTTCAAGAAGAAAAACTTTGCCTATGGCGATTCCCGGCGAAGCCGCCACGCCTTTTAATATTATAGCGTCGTTACCTGACATACTTTCTCCTATTCGTTAAATCCGCTGTTAAAAAGCTTTTCGATTGCGTCAAGAACTTCGTTCTCATCAGGTCCGTCGGCGACAAATTTCAGCTCGCTCCCCGGAGCCGCAGCCAAAGTCATAATTCCCATTATGCTTTTGGCGTCAACTTCAAAATCATCTTTAATAATTTTGACATATGCCTTGAATTTTGATGTAGTCTGGACAAGCAAAGCCGCGGGTCTTGCGTGAAGACCCATTTTATTGGATACGGTGACAATTTTTTCTTTCATTTTATAATCCTAAATACGACATCGCAATGCACGCCAAAACAATCAGATAGATCATAAAAGCCGCGCTGAGCCTGCTTAAAATAAACGATAAAACCAGAACTACTGCGAAAATAAAAGCATCAGGCAGAGGATTTCTGAAAAGGCTGCCGTTTCCGTTTACGATTCCGAATCCGAAAACCGTAAAATACAAGATTATCGAAGCTATTACCACGGCAAAAACCGTATACCTTACTATCTCGCCCAAATGTTTAAATTCAAATTTTGAAAGCAGCGCTATGCTTTCTTTATCCAGTTTAAAACCCGCGAACATAAACCAGTACCGGACCGGGATATGAACGGTATTGTAAAGAATGAGGAAACTCAACGGTATAATAATACCGTAATCAAAATCGGCATTATTAAAAACTCTCGAAAAAAGTATTACGAGAAATACGCCGATAAAAGCCGCAAGAGGCCTTAAAGTACCCCAAAAAAAAGAATCTCCTATTGCGGCAAGAGGTCCGGCCATGGAACTTTTTATTAAATTTACTTCCTGAACGGACGCTTCGTTCTTTGCGGTTTTGGCTTCCATATTTGCCGTAATGGCGATAATCACGTTTGCCATATACGGATGCGTATTGAAAAACCCAGTATGGCGCATAAGAGCTTCGCGCCGGACGTTTTTGTCCGGATATGTTTTATCGAGAAAAGGTTTCATTACAAACAAAAAACCCACGTTTTGGAGCCTCTCGAAATTCCATAGAGACTGTATAAAAAACGATTTAAAAAACATTTTTGTGGAGGAATAAAAACCTGCTTTTGTCATTTTTTCAACTCCAAAAACGGTATTTTAATACTTCTGAAATTATGCAAAACCGCGCCAAACCCCAGAACTGGCAGCAAATACCACGCTTTTTTAAAACCGCTGAGTATAAAAGCCGGAAACTGCAAATAGATTATCTGGTATATAATTCCTATAAATTTCATGGCGATAAAATAAAAAATAAAAAGCCGTAAAACAAATAAAAATAATCCTAAAAATATGCCGGTATTTATTCTGTATTCTTTATTTTTATGAATACCGTTTTCAACCCAATGCATAATTCTAATGTTGAAATTCCTGCCCGCGATATCTATCTCTTTGTAAAGATACGCGAAAGGTATTACAAAAATCAGACCCCATATCGCGGCTTCCTGAACTCCCGGGAAATATATGTTCGTCCAGTATGTTGAAAGTATGGAGACTAAAGAAATATCTATCGGAACGGCAACGCCCAGAGGAACGGCGTTTATCCAAACCATTTCGGCAATCATTCCTATCCAAAGCCCGGAATTTATGTCGCCCGTTAAAAATCCGATGAGCGGAGCGCAAAATATCGGCCTGTATATCATAAACTGGCCGAAAGCGGTCATATCCGCGCTGCACCACGCCGCTATTAACGCAAGAATAATTATGTTTTCTATTATCATTTACCCTTTTAACTACAATTAACAGCGAAAAATCTTTTTATATTCATTTGTTAATTGTAAATTATTATTTGTCAATTGCCTTTAAATTCACCGACGTATTAAAAGAAAACTTAGCGCTCTCTTCAGACCTTAAACTAAGTTTAAACAAAGGCGCTACGCATGTTCCCTGATATGTTCTTTCATATCCGTTTTCCGAACTTGCGACTGTTTCTACCGGATAAACGAACAAATCGCACTTTTCGGAAAATTTTATTTCAAGTTCTATTTTTAAATAATCGTCGTATCTTTTCCAAATATCAATTTCTTTCAAGTCGCCGGTATCGTCTCCGGTTTTTGAAGAAAAAGCAAACATCTGTTCCGGAGCGAAACATACGTCTATAGATGCCGAAGACTTGTTGACAACGCAATATTCAACGTTATACCCGCTGGCGTGCGGAGATATTGTTTTTGTTATTTTTACGTTTTGATTTCCGACTTTGCCGTCTCTTGATATTTCAAGTTTTAAATCTTTAACTTTGCAATCATAACGCGCCGAAACGAAATCTCCTTTTTCTTCACATGCGCAAAACGCGAAATCTTCATGTTTTATATCCAAAGAAAAAAAGTGATCGACTAAAGACGCTCTCCTGTAATTGTCATAGACAAGATATTTTTCAAGACCGAACTCTTTTACTTTAACGGCGTCGCTGTGAATAGTCTGAACTTCTTTTTCATTGTCGCCGGCAAGCACCGCGTTATTTATGTTGTCTTTAAGTTTTTTATGGTAAGACTCGCATCTTCTCGTCAAAACATCAATAAAATTATGGCCGGCTTTAAATAAATCCCATTCGAATATCGTACCGCCCGACGACGGGCTTACGTAAATATTCTGGCTTTTGCTTTCATACAAATATTCGTCATTGACGTCGCAGTCAAAATCAAAAACAGTCCAGCGCGCTTTTTTTAAAAACGATCTGTTGTAGAAATCTTCCGCCTTTAAAAGCATTCCGTAAACCGCGTTTCTCAAATGCGGCAGATAAAGCCCGCCGAAAACTCCGTGCCAATAAGAACAGTTGCACTGTCCCGCGTAAAGTCCGGACAGCGCTTTATCCGAAAGAGATTTTTTGCATTTAACGTATTCGTCTATTTTATCGCTTACGTAAAGCATTTTTTTATGCATATTGTTGGCTTCGGTATATTTTGTAAGAAAGTTTCTCCAAAAACCGCCCCGCAGGAAAGTTTTTGCTTCCGCGTCGCCGCCGTATCTGTGTAAAACGTTCTCAAATTTCTGCTGGGCGTCGCTTGGCAAAGACCATTCGGACATTTCAAAATAAGACGCGCACGGCAAATAAACCCTGCCGGAAGATTTTTCCGTTTTCAAAACATCGGAAAAAGTCGCGGTTTCAGCTATATCGGAGTTTTCCTCTATAGCGGTTAAAAATTTTTCAAGCCAGCCGTTTTCATAAACGTGTTTGTTGGTGCCCGGCCACATACCGAATTTTTCGCCGTCATCAGCCATAACAACGACATGAGCGGAAGCTGAATTTTGCCCGGCAAGCGACTTAAAATAATCTATAGTATGCCCGACATTCTGAAACGGAATCAAATACCTTAATCTCTGGCTTATGGGGAAAATATTTAACAAATGCCCTTGTTCCTCGGTAGTATAATAACCTTTTAGCGAATTAATATCCATACCCGCGGAAGTGAAGTGAGCGTCGTCCAAAACCGTATATTTTATCCCGCTTTCCGACAAGACTTTTGCCAGCGACGGCTCCCATACTCTTTCGGCAAGCCATGCGCCGTTTGCTTCCTCGCATCCGAATTTATCTTTTAAATACGAAGTCATCTTGCATATCTGACCGATCTTATCCCTGTCCGGAATGGAAGGCAATATCGGCTCGTAATATCCCCCCGAAAGAATTTCCAGCGTTCCGTTTGCCACAAGCTTTTTAACGTTCTTTATATAATCCGGATGCTCGTCCGATATATATTCCCAAAGCATGCCGCTTGCGTGCAAATTCCACCTTATTTTGGGATGCTTAAGCATAACCTGCATAAAAGGCTTATACGCCGTCTGATAAGCTTTTTCAAAAACCCATCCGAAATTTCCTACGGGCTGATGATTATGAGCGCAAAAAACAAACTTTACTTTGCTCATTTTATTCCTTTGCAAATTTTCGTATATTCTTTTTCTATAACGGGAATGATATTTGCTCTTTCGTCGGCAGGCAAAACGCGTCCTTCTATTTCTATGCCTTTTTCATAAATTTTATATAAATTCTTAACGTCTTCGTCGTCAACCGAAAGATTGCACAAAAGCTGCCTTTTTCCGTTTACAAAATGCATCCCGCCGACATTTACGGATTTAATCGGCGCGCCGTTTTCAATCATATATAAAACATCTTTCGGATTTGACGTCAAAATCATGGTTTTAGGCTTTTCGTAATTTCCTGAAACCGCAGCCTGGGCAATATCGCTTACTTTACCAACCTCAAGCTCGACATTAGCGGGAACAGCCATAGACATAAGCATCTGTTGCATGGAATCACAAGCGACCGCGTCGGAAGCAACGACTATTTTATCCACTTTAATATTTTTGAGCCAGCCCTGGACAATTTGCCCGTGGACAAGCCTGTCGTCTATCCTTACGAGAACTATAGGCATAAAACCCCTTCAACGGCAATTAACAAATTACAATTTACAAATAACAACTACACAAACTAAATATGATTAATAATGAATAATTATGTATCCGTGACAATTATCTTTACCTATAACTATCTTGTTAATTGTAAATTGTTAATTATCATCTGCCGTTATTTCATTCTGCTTAACAGAAGTTTCTTTACGTTTATTATGCTCTTTTGTCCGTCGAGCAATACTTTATCGGCAAGTTCGGAAGCGCTGTTGGCGGTTTTGCTCGCGAATATCGCAGACAAAACCATCGGCAGGTTTACGCCCGCCAAGACCTCCGTATTAAACGCCCTGCACATGGGAGCAGAGGCGTTGCACGGCGTTCCGCCCATCATATCGGTGAGAATTAAAACTCCGTCGTCATAGTTTATGCTTTTTAAGAGAGCGTCTATTCTTTCCTGCATTTGCGTAAGACTGTCATTCGCGCCTCTGTTTACGGCATACAGATTTGACTGTTTTCCCGCAATCATCTCGGCGGAATTTACAAGTTCTTTGGCAAGTTCTCCGTGAGCCGCAATAACAATTTTAATCATTAATGCCGTCCTTAATTATATTAATCAAAATTTCCGCAAGTTTATCGGAATCGTGGCGCGCGTATAACGCGTTTGAAAACAATTTACTTTTCACGGTCTTGACGTCCGTCTTGTCTATTTCAACCTGCTTTGCGCCGTATTTGCGGTAACGTTTCGCAAGTTTATCGGGAACACCGCCGTTATTTGCCAAAACGCAGTCTATAATACCTTGATACGAATGTTCCTCAATCGCGCGGACATGATCAGACAATTTATAATCTTTTGTCTCTCCGGGCTGAGTCATAATATTGCACACGTATATTTTATACGCCTTTGACGATTTTACCGCGTCCGCAACGCCGTCAACCAAAAGATTTACTACTATGGAAGTATATAAAGAACCGGGGCCTAAAATTATTACATCGGAGTTTTTTAACGTTTCCAAAACCTGCGGAGCCGCCGGGGGAAGCGCCGGATTAACGGCTACCTTTTTTATTTTATCCTTAACTTTTCCGATATTGCTTTCGCCGAAAACTTTTTTTCCGCTTACAAGCAAAGCTTCCATAACAACCGACGAAAGCGTTACCGGCAAAACTTTTCCTCTTATGGCAAGCACTTCGCCGCTGTTTGCTATCGCGTTATCAAAACTTCCGGAAATCGCAGACATTGCCGTTAAAAAAAGATTGCCGAAAGAATGTCCCGACAAAGACCCTTTTGACGGAAACCTGTACTGAAACAGCCGGGACATAAGGCTTTCTTCTTCCGAAAGAGCGACCAGGCAATTTCTGATGTCTCCCGGCGGCAAAACTCCGAGTTCGTCCCTTAACTTTCCTGAACTTCCGCCGTCGTCGGCAACATTGACTATAGCGGTAATATTGCCGCTATATTTTTTCAAGCCTCTTAAAAGAGTGGACAGTCCGCTTCCGCCGCCGATCGCGGCTATTTTTAAATTATCCATAACTGCAATTCACAATTTTCAATTTACAAATTACAATTAACAACAAACGGCTTAATTGTCTTTTATCTGTTAATTGTTAATTGTTATTTGCCTCTCAGAATGTCTCTGTGGTTTAGTTTTACTGTATATTTTTTGTCTCTTAAAAATTTTGTTAAGGTTTCCGCCGTAAAAACCGAACGGTGCCTTCCGCCCGTGCAGCCTATCGCTATTGTCAGATAACTTTTGCCTTCTTTGATATATCCCGGAAGCGTTTTTTCTATGAGCTTTGAAAATAAATCAAAGAAAACCCCGAACTCTTTTTGTTTCTTTATGTACTCTTTAACGGCTTTATCTCTGCCGGTTTTAAATTTAAGGTTATGGACATAGTTCGGATTTGTTATAAAGCGCACGTCGTAAATTATATCAGCGTCATTTGGAATTCCGTATTTATAGCCGAAAGACGTTACCGATAAATTAAGACGGCTTTTGCCGGCTTCTGTTCCCGTCAATTTTGAAATCGTCTCTTTTAACTCTCCGACGGTCTTATCGGAGGTATCTATGATTTCGTCGGAAATACCGAAAATACCGTCTATTAATTTTCTTTCAAGCTCTATGCTTTCGGCAACCGGTTTTCCTATAGGATGTTTTCTCCGGGTCTCGGAATAACGCCTTATTAAAACCGAATCCGCGGCGTTAAAAAATATTATTCTGTAATTGATTTTCTTCTTTTTTATAAGACTTAAAACGCAGTTAAACGATTCCAAATCCTGGCCGGCGCGCGAATCCACGCTTATCGCGACGTTTCTGTATTTGGCGGGATTTTTAAGGCATATATCTATAAAATCCGCCACCATCCGAAGCGGCATATTGTCGACGCAGACAAAACCGAAATCTTCAAAAATTTTTAAAGCCTGGCTTTTGCCC
Organism: Candidatus Endomicrobium embiratermitis; assembly: GCA_009781315.1. Classification (GTDB taxonomy): domain Bacteria; phylum Elusimicrobiota; class Endomicrobiia; order Endomicrobiales; family Endomicrobiaceae; genus Endomicrobium; species Endomicrobium embiratermitis. The sequence goes on from WQYI01000015.1 coordinate 24,770, forward strand.
GCTCCGGACATTCCCGATATTATAAAAAATTTGTTCATTCTTTCTTTCCAGAAATTGCTTTGCCCAGTCTGGCGCTTAGCTCTTTAGCCGAAAAATAGCCTTTATTTTTAAGCCTTTGGTTTAAGCTGGCCGTTTCAACAAGAACGGCAAAATTTCTTCCGGGAGCTACGGGAATTGTAATTTCAGGAACTTTTACGCCTAAAATTTCGGTATAATACTCTTCTATTCCCAGCCTTTCGTGTTTTTTAACGTTTTCCCACTCTTCAAGTTTTATGACAAGCTCAATATGCGACTCTTCAAGAATGCTTCCCACTCCGAAAAGATTGTTTACGTCTATAATTCCCACTCCTCTTACTTCTATGAGATGTCTTGTAATTTCAATGCCGTTGCCTATAAGCGTCCGGCCGGAACGTTTTCTGATATTTACGATATCGTCGGCAATAAGCATGTGGCTTCTTTTTACAAGCTCAAGGGCGCATTCGGACTTTCCTATTCCCGCCTTTCCCGTTATAAGAACTCCTAAACCGTAAACGTTTACAAGAACCCCGTGCATTTTTACGGAGGGGGCAAGTTTTCCGTCAAGATAATAAATTAAATCCCCTATAAAAGAAGAAGAATTCAGAGGCGTTTTCAGCAAAGGGACTTTCTGAGCGGAAAAAACTTCAATCATCGCCGCGTTGGCGTCAAGCCCTCTTGTAAGAATACAGCATGTGGCGTTAGGGTGCGAGAAAAGTTTATTTAAAAGTTCTACCTGTTTAGAATGCTCCAGACTGTTTAGATAAGTATGTTCGCTTATGCCTATTACCTGCGTGCGTTCGTAGGGAAAATGTTCAAAATATCCGGTAAAAGCAAGACCCGGCCTGTTTATGTCCGGAACGGTAATTTTTCTGTCAAGTCCTTCACCGCCGGTCACAAGCTCAAGCTTAAGCTCTTCGCTTTTTTCTTTAATAAGCCTGCCTACGTCCAAAAACGGCATTAATACGAATCCTCTTGCTGGATAATTTTCAAAATATCTTCTTTTGTTTTTGCGTCTTTTATCGCCTGTCTTAAAAATTTATCTTTAAAAAGCCTTGATATTCTGGACAAAGCTTTTAAATGCTGACCCGCGACTTCAACAGGTCCTACCAAAAGGAAAATTATATGGACCGGCTCGCCGTCCAAAGAATTGAATTCTATTCCTTTGCGAGAAATACCGAGCACCCCGACCTGTTCCTGCAAAATATCGGTTTTACCGTGAGGAATCGCGACTCCCTGCCCTATCCCCGTAGAACCGAGTTTTTCTCTTTCAAGAACTACTTCTATGATCTCGTCAATCTTTTTCGCCTTTTTAGCATCCTTAAGAACTTCAGCCAGTTCGACTATCGCCGATTTTTTATCGGTAGCTTTCAGATCCGTTATAATAGCGTCGGAACTCAAAAAATCCATAATTTTCATTTTACTGCCTCCAAAAATTTTCTTATATTCGTTTACATTTCAGGTTCTAAAAGAACTACCGAACCGCTGTCGTTTCTGTATAAAACATTCACTTTGTCGCTGGCGCTGTTTAAAAACATATACACTCTGTAGCCGAGCGTATCCATATTTTCAATTGCTTCTTCTATGCTTTCGGGGCGCAAATCAAACCTTTTAATTTCCGAAATTTTTGTCCTTGAATCTTCCATGGAATCATAGGAAAAAATTTCATTGAGCATGTTTTTCTTTTCTTTTGCGACTTTGAGATTGCTTCTTCTGTGGATTTTGGATATTTCTTTTTGTTTTCTTAACTGTTTTTCAAGTTTGTCGATCGAAAGGTCTATGGATGCGTATAAATCCGGGGATTGCTCTTTTACTCTGAACGTAAGTTTTCCTACGTGAAAATTGATTTCGATAATTTGCCTGTTTTTTTCCGCCGATAAAACCGCGTGCGCCCAAACGTCATCGCCGTCGTAGAATTTGCCCGCTCTGGAAATCTTTTTACGCACATAAGAATCAATCGCGTCGGTAAGCTTCAAATGTCTTGCCGTAATGTTAATCTGCATGGCTCTCTCCTTTTTTCATTATATACTAAATTCTTACTGAATTTTCAATTCGAAATGATGCTCGGATGAATGGATGCATAGAGGCATAGCAAAGGCAAGTGTTGCTGCTTCGTATCCATGCATCTATGCATCCTTGCCTCTAAGCTTCACGGGGCTTTGCCCCGCTTCACATCTTAAAATTATCGCCGAGATAAACTTTTCTGGCCTGAGGATTGTCAAGAAGATCTCTCGCGCTGCCTTCAAGCAGGATTTTACCTTCATAAATTATATACGCCCTGTCGATAATTTCAAGAGTCTCCCTTACGTTGTGATCCGTAACGAGAATTCCCAGTCCGCGCTCTTTTAATTTTTTTATAATCTTTTGAATATCATCGACCGTTATAGGGTCTATGCCGACAAAAGGTTCGTCCAAAAGCAAAAATTTCGGGTCGTTAACCAAAGCCCTCGCGATTTCAAGCCTTCTTTTTTCTCCGCCGGACAGCGTTACGCTTAGCTGCGAACGGAGTTTCGTAAGGCCGAAATCCGCAAGCAGGGAATCGACTTTTTCTTTCTGCTCTTTTTTGGAAACCGGAAGCATCTGGGCTATGGCCGCCAGATTGTCTTCAACGGTCAAACCTCTGAAAATCGACTGTTCCTGAGCCAAATATCCTATTCCCGCGCGCGCCTTTTTATACATAGGCCAGCCGGTTATTTCTTTATCGTCGAGATAAACGCTTCCGTCATAAGGTTTTATCAGTCCGACCGTCATATAAAAAGTCGTGGTTTTGCCGGCTCCGTTAGGTCCGAGCAAACCCACGATTTCGCCCTGTTTAACGCTTATGCTTATGCCGTTAACCACCATTCTGTATTTATATTTTTTAAATAATTCTTCGGCTCTTAATATCATTGTATTTTATCATCCATTTCTATTTTTGCTTCAACCGAACCGCTCATGACTATTTTTTTATTTTTATCGGAATTATAAAACGTCATTTTGTCGGCTTCGTAAACGCCTTTGCGGCCGTCATAATTCACGTCGGCTACCGGTCTTTTTTCGCCTTTATTAAAATATACCGCTTCGTTTTTTTTCTCGAACAAAGCATTGTCGGAATATATTACGCCGGACGAAGTTATAACCTCCACGTTTTTATACGCGTCTATCGTTTCGAGATTACGGTTTAGGACTATTTCCCGCGCGTTCAAAATAAGAGGCGCGCTTGAAGTCTTCATAAAATATTTTACGTTTGTTTTATCCCCCCAAAGCTTCCCGCGTCCCGCTTCCATATTATAATCGGCATAAGAACCGTAAGCTTCCACAGGCTCGTTTTCGTCGGTCTTTGAAAAAATCCTGACATTTCCGACCGCGGATAAAATAGAATCTTTCCTGTTATAAGTCATCTCGTCGGCTTTGACCGTATTTTTGCCGCTTACGGCTTTGGAACCGCCTTTGGAAATTATTATTTCGCCGCTTTTTAAAACTTCTAATACGTCTCCCGTAACAACGGTTTTGTCCGCGAAGTTTTCCGCGTAAGACACGAGAAAAAACAGACAGAGTATAACAAAACTGCTAGCCGCCAGTCTTAGAAAGAATGACTTTTTGGTTTTTAATGACGATTTTATCAAGTTTTGTATCCGCCTCAAAAGATTTTCCGAAAACTGTTTCGTTTTGCCTTTTTATGATTACGTCATTTTTACTGTAAACTTTATTTTCTTTGGCGTTATATTGAAGGTTTGTCGTCTCTAAACGCTCGTTGTTCACGGTATCAACCGTGCATTTCCCGTGTCCGGATATATCGTAAGTTTCAAGATTGATATCAGCGCTTTCCGAAACTAAAGTCGACGAATATTGCCCGTCCTGATAAAATTTAACGCGCGGAAGTTTCAGGTGAGCTCTTTTTTTCTCCTCGTTTATTACTGCCGACTCTGACTCCAAAATCATCTTGAGTTTTCCCGCTTCGGTTTCCGTTATGGTAAATTTTTCAACCGCCTGCTCTTCCATCGGCGGCATTTCTTCGATGACTGTTTTCTCCGCTTTACAACCGGCAATCAAAACAGAAACCAACGCTATAAAAACAAACAATGTGATTTTATATTTTTGAACGCACATCAAAATACCCTTTTCAATTAACAATTAAAAATTTACAATTGACAATTATTGTATGCTTCGCATTTTTTATTAATTGTTATTTGTTAATTGTAAATTGTCATCCGTCTTTTGTGTTTTCCATCTCTCGTGAAACCACACCCATTGCCCGGGATATTGTCTTATATGTTCTTCTAAAATATCGGTGGCTTTTTGCGTCAAAGCAACCACGTCTTTGTCAAAGTCGCCCGACGGCTCTATTTGTACGGGGCCCTCGACTACGGTTTTATGCCCGTATTTATCAATGCGCTGGTCAAGCCCGACCAAAACCTCGGCGCCGGTTCTTAAAGCCAAAACCGCAAGGCCGGAAGGCGTCCATGCGTCACGGCCGAAAAATTTTGTAAAAACTCCCGGGACTTTTGTATCCTGATCTATAAGCATGGCTATTATTTCGCCGTTCTTTAAAGCTTTTAATAGTTTTCTGGCGGTATCGGGAGCGTCTCTTAAAATAACGTTGACGTTTTTTCCCGTCCTGTAATTGACGAGCATATCGTTTAATTCTTTTATATATATTTTTTTAGCCACAACGTTTACGGGAACGCCGAAATCGGCGACTGCCGCGGCGGTTATTTCCCAGTTTCCGGTGTGGGCGCTTACAAAAAGTATTCCTTTGCCTTTTTTTATTCCGTTTCTTATAAGATGGCTGTTTTCTATGCTTGATATGCTTTTTATAAAAGCGGAATCCATGCGCGGAAAATTAGCAAGCTCGAAAAAGTTTTTTCCCTGGTTTATGAAAATTTCTTTTACTATATCCGATATTTCTTTCTTAGATTTTTCGGGGAAACATCTTTTAAGATTTTCTTTCGCTTTTCTTGAGGCGCTCCACGCGAAATAATACGCCAGAGTCCCGAAAAAGCCGCCCATTGCGTTTACGGAAAAACGATACGGTATAATTAAAACTATTTTTGAAAATACAAACGCGACGTAATAATAAATTTTGCGTCTGATTTTTTTCATCATTTATATTTTTCCAAAATTCTTTTCCATTCGCCGCAGGCTTTCATTATTATTTCAATAACTTCCCTTGCCACTCCGTTTCCGCCGTCGAGACTCGAAACATAATCGACATATTTTTTGACTTCGGGGTTTGCGTCTTTGGGGCAAACGGAAAATCCGGCGACTTTTAATACCGGAATATCGACTATATCGTCTCCGATATAAGCTATTTCCGAAGCTTTAAAACCGGTTTCCTCCATAATGGACTCAAAAGCGGATTTCTTTCCCATGCAGTTTTGCACAAGATAGTCTATTCCCATGCTTTCGGCGCGAAGCCTTACCTGCTCGGATTCTCTTCCCGTAATCCACGCGGTCTTTATTCTGGGCAGAGTTCCTTTAAGTTCATGATAGCCAAGCCCGTCTTTGACGTTCCAGATTTTTATTTCCTCGCCGTTATTTAAAACGATAATCTCGCCGCCCGTGAGCACGCCGTCCACGTCGCATGCGAGAAGCTTTATTTTTGAGGCTTTCTTTAATACTGTGGTTTTTATTGCCATTTATTATAATCCATACCCTATAATTTTGACTGTTCGTTGAAAAACAGAATCCATTTTGTATTTAACATGAATCCCCGATTAAGACATTCTGGGATGACAAAAGAGCGGAATAAAAACCGCTTTTGTCATTTATTTACACTGCCTGTTTTACAAAGCCACGGCGTAATTTCGGACGAAATTTTTCTCATATAAGGTTTGAACAGGATATTTAATGCAAAAAATATTATAAGCAGCGCGACAAAAATTATAGCCGAAGTTTTTGCAAACCACTTATAAGTCGGCTGCCACGGGATTGCTTTTCTGTTGTTTTCTTCAAGCGCGGGCTGCGCGCTTGGTGCTTTTGTTTTATCTTTCATTGTTTTACCGCCTTATCTATCGCGATTGATTTTTTTAAAATATCTTCAAATTGTTTTAAATTCACGCTGTTTGCCCCGTCGGAAAGAGCTTTATCGGGATTTTCATGGACTTCCGTAAACAACGCCGCAACGCCGACCGCGGCGGCCGCTTTGGAAAGAGGCAGTACAAACTCCCTGTTTCCGCCGCTCTGAAGCCCGTTTCCTCCCGGAAGCTGCACGCTGTGAGTAGCGTCAAAAATTACCGGACAGCCCGACTGTTTCATTATCTCAATTCCCCTGAAATCCACCACAAGATTATGATATCCGAATGTCGCTCCGCGTTCGGTTAATGTTATTTTATCGTTTCCGAAACTTTCCGATTTTTTTATTACGTTAAAAATATCTTCGGGCGCGAGAAATTGGCCTTTTTTTATATTTACCGGTTTTCCTGTTTTGGCACAGGCTTTTATTAAATCCGTCTGCCTCGACAAAAAAGCGGGAATTTGTATTATATCGACAATTTTCGCAGCCAAAGCAGCCTGCTCTTCCGTATGAATGTCGGTTAAAACCGGAATATTAAGTTTTTCTTTGATTTTTGCAAGTATTTCAAGCCCTTCTTCTATTCCCGGACCTCTGTAAGAAGACACGGACGAACGGTTTGCTTTATCGTAAGACGCTTTAAAAATAAACGGAACATTCAGAGCAGAAGTTATTTCTTTCAATTTTGAAGCTATGGAAAAAGCGTGTTCTTCGCTTTCAATAACGCAGGGCCCCGCAATAACCGCCAACGGATTATCGTTAGAAAGTACTACGTTGCCGATCTCTATTTTTTTATTTTGCATTTTTATTTCCTTAATAGCAGCTTAGCCGCCAAGCATTCGCTCTACTCTTAAAACGTCATGGGGAGTATCTACCCCGGCAGAATCTTTTTTCGCAATGACGACTTTTATTTTCTTTCCGTTTTCCAAAGCCCTTAACTGCTCGAGACATTCGGCTTTTTCAAGAACCGACGGACGGCTTTTTGTAAAATCCGTTAAAAAATCCTTTTTATATCCGTAAATGCCCATGTGTTTATAATATTTTATTTTCGCGCTGTCTCTGTTGTAAGGAACCGGGAACCTTGAAAAATACAAAGCATACCCGACTTTGTCAAAAACGACTTTTACTATATTGGGATTTTTTATATCTTCGTCTTTTTTTAAAGGATAAGCCGCCGTTATAAATTCGAGTTTTTTGTTCTTTTTCATTTCGGACGACAGTTTATCTATCAAAGCGGGATCTATTAAAGGTTCGTCTCCCTGAACATTTATAAAAATGCCGTAATTTTTAAGAAATTTTGACGCGACAAACGCTATTCTGTCGGTTCCGCTTTTACAATTTTTGGGCGTCATAAACGCGTTATATCCGAATTTTTTTACGGCCTCAAAAATTCTTCTATCGTCGGTCGCAACCGCAAAAAAATCCGTATTTTTACACTTTCCGACCCTTTCAAGAACCCGAAGTATCAACGGTTTGCCTTTTATCAAAGCAAGAGGTTTGCCCGGAAACCTGCTTGAACCGTATCTTGAAGGTATTATAACCGCGGTTTTCATTTTCTGTAAAATTCCGATATCGTTTTTTTAAGTTCCTCGGTATTTGTCGTCGCAGTACCGATCTTGCTGACGACAATGCCCGCGGCAAAATTGGCAATTTCCGCGGCCGTCGCGAGATTTGTCCCGGCGGCCAAAGCTAAAGTCATAGTTGATATAACCGTATCGCCGGCGCCGGTAACGTCGTATACTTCTTTGGCGCGCGTCGGAATATTCGTAATTTTATCGCCGGGTTCTATAAGCGTCATTCCTTTTTCGCTTCTGGTTATAAGAACGGATTCGGATTTTAAAGTTTTCAGGATTTTCTTTCCTAAATTTATTATATCTTCTTCGGTTTTAATATTTTTAGCGTTCATTCCTTCGATAGCTTCTTTGGTGTTGGGAGTCATTGTGGTAACTTTTTTATATTTTTTAAATTGTTCCGTCTTCGGGTCGACCGTTACGGGAATACCGTGTTTTCTGGCAAGAAATATTGTTCTGTTTAAAACCTTCGGGCTGACAACTCCCTTTCCGTAATCGGAAATTACGACGGCGTCAAACTTTGGAATCAGTTTTTCTATATTATCGATAATTTTTGTTTCCGTTGACAGGTTAAAATTCCCTTTAATTTCTTTATCAACGCGGACTACCTGCTGGTTCGCGGCTATTATTCTTGTTTTTATAATAGTAGGTCTTTGCGAATCGCAGACAAGATAGTCAAAATTTATGCGTTTTCCTCTAAGAAGAGCTATCAAAGACATACCCGTAAGGTCGTCGCCGATAGTACCTACCACAAAAGCCTTTCCTCCTAAAGCGGTGATGTTATTTGCCACGTTTCCCGCTCCGCCCAAGGTTTCGGTTTCTTTTGTAATTTCAACGACAGGCACCGGCGCTTCCGGGGAAATTCTTGAAACTTTTCCCCAAATAAATTTGTCTATCATTATATCGCCCACGACAAGTATGGACTGCTTTTTAAAAGAATCGATTATTTTTGGCAAAGCTATTTTCATTATCTGTTGCTCCATTTTATCTGTCATTCCGGACTTGTTAGTAAGATGTTATTCTTCTAACGAGCCTGCCCCGTAAGGTTTTAATACGGGGGAATCCATTTTCACTAAAAATATTTTTTATTCCTTATGTCTTTAAAACAAGAAAACCTGGATACCCGATTAACACACTCGGATATGACAAAAGAGAGGATTTACGTCCTGCTTTTGTCACTTTGCCTTTAAAGGTAGCTTTTATTCTTCAAATACCCGCAATAGTCTTTCACGGAATCTTCAAGTTCCATAAAAGGCTTCTTGTAGCCGGCATTTCGCAAATTATCCATTTTTGCTTCGGTAAAATACTGGTATTTCGGCGGCAAATAATCCGGCATATCAATATACTCTATATTTTCCTTTTTGCCGGCGGAAGCGAACATTGCTTTTGCTATGTCGTTCCATGTTCTTGCTTTGCCCGTGCCGAGATTAAAAATTCCGGTTTTGTCCGGATCATTCAAAAGAAAAAACATAGCGTCCACAACGTCTTTCACATAAACAAAATCTCTTTTTTGCCCGCCGTCCGCGTATTCATTCCTGTAAGATTTAAAAAGTTTTATAATGCCCTTTTGCGCGACGTCATCGTAGTTTTTGCATATTACGCTTCGCATATCGCCTTTGTGGTATTCGTTCGGACCGAAAACGTTAAAATATTTTATTCCGGCGGCTTTATTTATATATTTGTTGTTTAAAAGCCACAAATCAAACATATGTTTTGAGTATCCGTACATATTCAAAGGAGATAAAGTATTCAATTTAGAGATATCGTCGGCGTAACCCGCTTCGCCGTTTCCGTAAGTAGCGGCGGAAGACGCGTAAATGAAAGGAATACCAAGCTCAAAAGCCCATAAAGCCATAACTTTGGAATACTCGTAATTGTTTTTTATATAATAATTAGCGTCCGTAAAAGTGGTGGAACTGCAAGCGCCGAGATGGACTATTGCTTCGGGCTTTGGAACCTGTCTGTGAACCACGGCATTAAAAAAATCTTCTTTTTGTATATAGTCGTAGTATTTTTTACCTGCTAAATTTTTCCATTTTTCGCTTTCGTCTAAATGGTCAACCACTAAAATGTCTTTTATGCCTTCGCTGTTAAGTTTCCATAAAAAACAACTGCCTATAAAACCTGCCCCGCCTGTAAGAATTATCATATAAAACCCCTTATATTTTAAAGTATATATTGTATAAAGTATAGCTATCAGTGTCAATTTTTTAAACGGCACAAAAGACAGTGAGTAGTGAGTAGTTTATGAGCGCCAAAGGCGCAATATTAAAAAGTGCGGCAAAGCCGCACACAACAACTACTAATTCCTCACTACTAACTATTCATTGCCTTTAACGGCGTAAATAATGTATAATGAGCAAAACTTGTAAAAAAAGGATGCGACCCGCGGTTAAGGGTCGCTTATTTTAATGTATGAAAAGAAACGATGTAAGAAACGTAGCGATTATAGCCCACGTTGATCACGGAAAAACTACCGTAGTAGATTCTCTCCTGAAATTTTCGGGACAATTTACCGTAAAAAGCGATGAAGCTCAGGATGCTGTCTTGGACTCAAACCCGCTTGAAAGGGAAAGAGGCATAACTATACTCGCGAAATGTACTTCCGTTAATTACAAAGGAAATACGATAAATATAGTAGATACCCCGGGTCACGCGGATTTCGGAAGCGAAGTCGAAAGAGTTCTAAAAATGGTTGACGGCGCCATACTTATGGTTGACGCCGCCGAAGGACCTATGCCTCAGACAAGATTTGTATTACGTAAAGCTTTGGCTTTGGGACTCCGACCGATAGTTATAATCAACAAAATGGATAAACCTTTTGCCGCTCCGAGCAAAACTGTCGACGATGTTTTTGACTTATTTATGAAACTCGGCGCGACCGATAACCAGCTTGATTTTCCTATACTTTACGCTTCGGGACGCGAAAGCTGGGCAAGCGCGGTTATGGAAGAAAAAGGCAAAGATATAGAACCTGTTTTTACAACGATCCTTTCGCATGTTCCGCCTCCGGTTGCGAATGTTGAAAAACCGCTTCAAATGCAGATAACAATGCTTGACTATAACAATTTTTTAGGACATGTCGGCATAGGCAGAATTTTAAACGGCATAGTTAAAAAAGGCCAGCCCGTGGCTTTAGCAAACAAAAAAGAAACAAAAATATCTAAAGCCGTAAGGATAGATAAATTTTCAGGACTCGGAAAACAGGAAGTCGAAGAAGCCAAAGCCGGAGACATTGTCTCCATAGCGGGTCTTGAAGGCGTGGAAGTCGGCGACACAGTCTGCGGGATTTACGACATTTTCCCCTTGCCTCCGCTTGTCATAGACGAACCGACCGTTTCTATGGAGTTTATGGTAAACGATTCCCCTTTTGCGGGACGAGACGGAAAATTTCTTACAAGCAGGCATTTAAAAGCAAGACTTGAAAAAGAAGCGCAGACAAACGTAGGGCTTAAAGTAGAACCGCTTGAAGGCGAAGGAAAATTTAAAGTTTCCGGAAGAGGCGAACTTCATTTGACGATTTTAATAGAAACAATGCGCCGCGAAGGTTTTGAACTTGCCGTTTCGTCGCCCGAGGTCATATATAAAGAAAAAAATGGTAAAATTTACGAGCCGATGGAATATCTTATTTTAGACATAGATAGCCAGTATCAGGGAGCGGTTTTTGAGCTTGTAGGAAAACGCGCGGCAAAACTTGAAAATATGGTAAGCGAAGGCGAAAGCAGAATAAGGTTGGAATACATAATCCCTTCAAGAGCATTGATAGGTTTTAAAAACGAATTTCTTACCAATACCCGCGGACAGGGTATTATGCATCACAGTTTTTTCGATTATCTTCCCAAAGCCAGTGTTTCGGATTTGAGAACAAACGGAGTTTTTATAGCAAAAGAATTCGGAAAAACCACGGCTTACGCGCTGGATAATTTACAGATAAGCGGACAATTATTCGTAGCCCCCGGCACGGAAGTATATGAAGGAATGATAGTAGGGCAAAATTCCAGAGAAAACGACTTGGTTGTAAACCCGTGCAAACTTAAAAAACTTAGCAATATGAGAAGCAAAGGTTCGGACGACGCGCCTATGCTTACGCCTCCGCGTATTATGAATCTCGAACAGGCCGTGGAATACATAGCGCCTGACGAACTTGTGGAAATCACGCCGAATTCCATACGTTTAAGAAAAAAGATTTTAAACCATCTCACAAGAAAAAGAGCCTCTTCAAACGAAAGCGAAGAAAATTAAAGACGATGCATAGATGCATAGACGCATGGCAAAAACAAAAGTCGTTACCGTGCATCTAAGCATCCAAACCTCCATGCCTCTGTCGTTCATGAAAAATCTCAAACACATGTTAGACTAAATTACTAGAATAATTCTGTATAAAAACAGAATTATTAAAAGGATTTAGCATGCAATATGTAAAAAGCTTTTACGGACAAAGCAGGAAACAGGTA
>WQYI01000016.1 GCA_009781315.1 Candidatus Endomicrobium embiratermitis
ACTATAGGAATTAATGAGGAAATAATAAAGAAGTACATTGAAAATCAAGGTAGAGAAGATTCAGGTCAAACTTTGTTTGCAATAGGCTGATACCACGGGCGTAAGCCCGTGGAGGTTCATGTTACCTTTGAATTTACTCTACAACAGTAATAAAAATGGATTCCCCCGTATTTAAGGATAGGGCGCTCACATCTCGTGCCCGCCGTTAGCATGTGATCCTTATTCGTCGCGCAACGGCTGGGGCAGGCTCATTAGAGGAATAGCGTCTAACTAATTACGGAATGACAACAACGGCACACTCTCGCCTTTATAATTTTGCGGATTAAAAAGCGTTTAAAAGTTTCTGGTAGCTGGTAAGCGGCCAGTATTCGTCTGAAACTAAATCTTCGGCGGCGTCTATTTTCTCTCTCAATACGTCAAGCATGCCTGCGCCTTCTTCGGAATATTTTTGCGCGGTCGTAAAAACTTCGCCGTGTTCTTTTGTCGTGAAAGCGTCAAGTTTTAATGTAAGTTCCCTGACTTCGTCGTATATTTTTACCAGAGTTTCAATTTCTTTTAAGAAAAATTTTGAATTTACGTTAAGCTCGGCAATATTGTTTGTAGTTTGCGAGAGTTTGCTTATTTGTTTAAGTATTGCCGGTAAAATCAAAGTATTTATGACTTTTACGGCGTATTTATATTCAATGTCTTTTATTTTTATGTAGTTTTCAAGTTTTATTTCGACTTTTGCTTTCAATTCTTTTTCCGAAAGAATTTTGTATTTTTCAAACGCTTTAATTATATCGTTGGAAAGATACTGTTTTAAGGCTTCCGGCGTATTTTTAGTGTTGGGCAAACCTCTTTTTTCCGCTTCTTTGTGCCATTCCTCGGAGTAATTGTTTTTCTCAAATCTTACCGCTTTTGTTTCGATGATAATTTCTTTTATCACTTCAATGGCAGCCTGTTTTACTTCCGAATCTTTTTTTGCGGAAATTCTGTTGTAAATTTCGTCAAAACCGTATGCGGCAAGAAGATTAAGAACCGTTCCGGCTTCGGCGGGGTTTGCTGAAGAACCGAGCGCTCTGAACTCAAATTTGTTGCCCGTAAAAGCTACGGGCGAAGTTCTGTTTCTGTCGGAATAATCTTTGCTTACTTTCGGCAGATTCTGCACGCCCAGCTGTATTTCATTGACTTTTTCTTCGGTTATATTTTTGGCTTTTTCTATGGAATCGAGAAGTTCGCTTACAAATTCTCCGAGATAAACCGACATAATCGCAGGAGGAGCTTCGTTTGCGCCGAGCCTGTGGTCGTTGCCTGCGTCGGCAGCCGACGCTCTCAAAATTCCGCCGAATTTTTTTACGCCCAAGAGCACCGCGCCGATAGCTAAAAGAAAAGTTATGTTTTTAAGCGGAGATTTTGAAGGCTCGAAATAATTTGTTCCGGTGTTGTCTCCGATTGACCAGTTAAAATGCTTGCCAGAACCGTTTACGCCGGCAAAAGGTTTTTCGTGCAGCAAAGCCACTAGATTGTGTTTTTCAGCTATGGTTTTGAGCGTCTCCATTATTTGAAGATTATTATCAATCGCGAGATTTTCTTCCTGATGAAGAGGCGCAAGCTCAAACTGGTTAGGCGCGGATTCATTGTGCCTGGTTTTTACGGGAATACCTCTGCGGTAAAGTTCGTTGTCAACGTCTTCCATAAATGTAAGAACTCTTTCCTTGATGTTTCCGAAATAATGGTCTCCCATCTGCTGGCCTTTTGCCGGTTTGTTGCCGAAAAGAGTCCTGCCGGTTACGGTAATATCCGGCCTGTTTTTAGCGGTTTCTTTGGAAAGAAGAAAATATTCCTGCTCTATTCCTGCGAATATTTTTATTTGTTTTGCGTTTCTGTTGCCCAGCAGTTTCTGCACTTCAATGGCTTTTTCGTTTAAAATATTTACAGATCTTAAAAGAGGGGTTTTTAAATCCAGAACTTCGCCTGTCCATGAAAGGAAAACCGACGGAAGCACCAAAGTTTTTGTTTTTCCGACTTTAAGGAGAAAAGCGGGTGAAGTAGGATCCCATGCCGTGTACCCTCTGGCTTCAAAAGTCGAGCGTATTCCGCCTGAAGGGAAAGACGAAGCGTCGGGTTCGGACTGGACCAACTGCGAAGCGGAGAATCTTTCTATAATTTCGCCGCTTTCGCCGTAATCTATAAATGAATCGTGTTTTTGGGCTGTGCCGCCTCTTTGGGGCTGGAACCAGTGCGTAAAGTGTGTTGCTCCGTTTTCAAGAGCCCACTCTTTCATAGCGTGCGCTACTTCGCCGGCTATAGACTGGTCTAAAGGTTCTAAATTGTCAACCGCCGCTACAAGTTTTTTGTAAACGTTTTTGCTTAACTTCTGCTCCATTACTTTCTTTGTAAAAACCAATTCGCCGAAAAAATCATGTATCGATCTCATATTTTCTATCCTTTTTAAGGTTATAGGCAGTTTTAACCCCTGCCATACCGTATATTTTACAAATAAGATAACATTTTAATATTGTAAAGTCAAATTGTGAAAAAATAAGTAAAAAATGCTATTTTAAGTTTACGTTTTTATGGTTTTAATATTTTTGGCAGGATAAAATATAGAAAAATGCGTAAAAATTGCAATTGAGGCATAGATGCATGGATGCGTAGCAAAGGCAAAGCCGTTACCATGCATCTGTGCATCTAAGCATCTGAGCTTCTTTTAATAATAAGGTGTTATTAAACGGCAGGCATTGTTTCTCAATCGTTTTAAAAACGGCAGGTTTTTGCTTGCTGTAATATCAAACTGTTTAGCTTTTTTCTTTTTTTCTTCGGCTATTTCCGTAAGTTGTTTTGCAATGTCTTTGCTTATAATTTCCATATCGGCTTCAAAAAGGAGCTTGAAACTTCTTACGTCCCAGTTTGAAGATCCTACTAAAACCTTCTCGTCATCTGTTACAAATATTTTACTGTGGTCAAAAGGAGGCGGCGTCATATATATTTTTACGCCCTTTGATGCCAAACGCAGGAAATTAGGCTCCGTTGCCCAGGGTATTATTTTGTGATTACTTTTTTGAGGTATTATTATTTCAACATTTACGCCTCTCATAACTGCCATTTCAAGAGCGGTTAAAATATTATTTTCGGGAAGAAAATAAGGAGTGATTATAAGTATTTTTTTTGACGCGAAATTTATCATCCCCTGAACGAGAAGTTCTATTTTTCCACTTTCGCTGTCTGGTCCGTCGGGAATAATTCTTGCGGGAATGCCGGTTTGCGCGTTTTCGGAGTTAGGCGTAAAACAGGCGCGCGAATGAAGTTTTTTCTTTTTCACAAATTCCCAATCGTCTTCAAAAACGCGCTTTAATTGTTCGACAACAGGCCCTTCGACTTTAAAAGTAATATCTATTATTCCTTTTTCCGCGTCGCCAGTCAAAGTGTTTGCCATCGCAAGATTCATGCCTCCGAAAAAAGCGGTTTGCGAGTCTATCAGCATAATTTTTCTGTGGTTCCTGAGATTAAAAAGCGAAAATGTGTACGGAAAATGAAAAGGCAGAAAAACCCCGTATTCCAAGCCTTTTACCTTAGAGAGTTTTTTTTCTATGGATTCTTTGAATATTTTAAGCGTTCCTATGGCGTCTATTAAAACTTTTACGCAAGCTCCGTTTGCTATTGCGGTTTTAAAAGCTTCAATCAGTTTATCGGTTTCAGGGTCGCTGTCAAAAATATAACTTTCTACCAAAACTTCTTTTTTTGCGTTTTTTACGGCTTCTGCCATTTCAGGATAAGACTGAATCCCGTTTTGCAGGGGGATAACGGAATTTCCGAAAGTAAATTTTTGAGGATAAACGTTATAGCCGTATTTTATAAATGATTCGCAATGTAAAGGAATATTTCCAAATAAAAGTCCGGCATCTTTTTTTAAAGCTGCGTCGGGAGAAGTTTTTTTATTTCTTAATTTTGTTCCTTTTCTTTTAACTCTGTTTATTCCGAAAAAAATATATAAAATCACGCCAATAAACGGCGATAAAAAAACTAACGCTATCCAGCCTATGGAACTTTTAATGTCGTCTTTGTGTATCAGTATATGTACTGCGCTTCCAACGGATAATACAAAATACGCAAAAACTATAGCGATATTCTGCCAAAATATGTTTTCCATATGACTATTATATAAAAAATTTGACATTAAATATCCTTTCTGGTATAATCTCGAGGTTGTTTCTAGGGGGGACGTGGTGTAGCCTGGTTTAACACACTGCCCTGTCAAGGCAGAGACCGCGGGTTCAAATCCCGTCGTCCCCGTATCAAAATAGAACAGCCCTAAGCGTAAGCTTAGGGATTTTTATTTCATAAGACGCAAACCGATTAAGAAGTTCTGTTATTTATTATTTTGCTCCGGCTTTTTTAAGTATTTTAACTATTTCCTCATGTCCTTTTGTGCTGTATGATGCAGCAAATATTAAAGCTGTGTTGCCGTTTTTATCTTCTATATTCGGATCAGCGTTAGCTTTAAGCAACGCTTCAACGATTTCCTTATGTCTGCTCATCGAAGCCAACATTAAAGCCGTTCTGCTGAGGTAACCTTGTATATTCGGATCGATGCCGGTTTTTATAAGATTTGATACGGTATCAACGTCGCTATTTTTCACGGCTTCAAACAATTTGTTATCTGTATCTGTTTTTATTTTTTTAGTTGTTCAAAAAATGTAGTATCTGCTGCATCACATACGCATACAAATATGCCGACAAAAAGACACACTGCAAAAATTAAAAGTTTTTTCATGTTCACACCCTGTTTGTAATTACTGATATTTCTGTTTTATATCAAAATTATTTATGTCAAGCTAAATAGCAGAAAACGCAAAAAAGTTATACAACTCGTATATTTTACCCTTGTATCAAATAAATTAACCCTAAATCTTAAAGATTCGGGGTTTTACTGCTTTATAATATTCGATTAAAATTATATAATCTGCTTATTCCAATTAACAGAGGCTTAAAATGAAAAAAATTAAATTTTGCTTGCTTTTTCTTTTACTGGCGCAGTTTTTTATATCCGGCTGTATGCTTAAAAGGATTCCACGCGAAGAACGGCCTGTATCAAAAGAGACCGTAAAAGATATCGAGTCTAAAGCTTATGACAGTTCCCGCGCGGTTTCATTGAACTTTAATGAAACCAGCGGATATTACCTTAGAAACGCCGTTAAACTTCCCAGAGAAACAAATTTTTTTGTCGCGCATTCCCAAAAAAAGTTTGATGAATATCTGGGGAAGTCGTCGCTAAACGCGAATACCGGCGCGAATATTGATTTTAAAAAGAGCGTTGCGGCAATAATTATTTTAAAGCCGTCTTCAACCGTATACGACATAAAGATTAATAATGTGTATTCCGTAGGAAGCGACATATATTTGGATTATGAAATTTCGTCTAAAGGAATTTCCGATACCGGATATTTTGTTCCCGGAATTAAAATTTTAGAAATTGAAAAACCGCAGATTGTCACCAATGTTGCTTTTATAGATGAGAATAGAAAAATATTTATTATACCGTTTGGAAACAGAAATATTTATTCTCCTTCAAGCGTACAAGACTTGAAAAAATATTATACGGGAATGTATAAAGGAACTATTCCTGCTGCCGACGGTCCGGGCATAACGGTTCACTTGAATCTTATTGCGGATAATACTTTTATATTGAAACAGTCGTATATAGACCGTTCCGACAAAGTCTTTGAATCGTCCGGGAATTGGGCTCCGACTGAAGATTTGTCGTCTTTTGTTTTGAATTATGATAAAGATTCAGAAGAGCAAATGCGTTTTTATTTTATTGACAGAAATACGATTGAAAAACTCGACATTTACGGAGAAAGGATTAAATCGGAATTTTATAAGCTGAAAAAATAAGGAAAAAGGATGAAGTTTTCAAAATATACGCTTATTGCTTTAAATGCCGCGAAAGCCGGAGCCGAAGAACTTTTAAAATATTATGACAAAACCGTCAACGTTGAATATAAAGGCGAAACAGACCCCGTAACTCTTGCCGACAGGAATTCGCAAAAAACTGTAATTAAAGTCATAAAAAGCGTGTTTCCGGATCACGGAGTTATTGCCGAAGAGGACGGCGTCAGCGAAACAGAAAAAAGCTACTGCTGGATTATAGACCCTTTGGACGGTACG
This sequence comes from Candidatus Endomicrobium embiratermitis, assembly GCA_009781315.1. Classification (GTDB taxonomy): domain Bacteria; phylum Elusimicrobiota; class Endomicrobiia; order Endomicrobiales; family Endomicrobiaceae; genus Endomicrobium; species Endomicrobium embiratermitis. Next base: position 6,151 of record WQYI01000016.1, read on the forward strand.
GTAAATTTTGTACACGGCATTCCGATGTTTTGCGTGTCCGTAGGATTAAAATATAAAGACGAAATTATTTCCGGCGTTATTTTTTCTCCGGTAACAAAAGAAGTTTTTGTCGCCGAAAAGGGAAAAGGAGCGTTTTTAAACGGCAAAAAAATAAGAGTTTCAAAAGAAGATAAATTGATACGTTCTCTGGCTGTGACGGGTTTTCCGTATTATATGAGAAAACGTCCGGCAAGAGTCATGAAAAATTTTTCTAATATAGCTCTTAAAACCCAAGGAGTAAGAAGGCTCGGTTCCGCAGCGCTTGATTTGGCTTATGTCGCCTGCGGAAGATTTGAGTTTTTTTGGGAAGAAGGTTTAAAACCCTGGGATATAGCTGCCGGGGAACTGATTGTCAAAGAAGCTGGCGGTATTGTCAGCGATTATAAAGGGAAGGGAAAATATTTTTCCGATATGACGATGCTTGCCTCAAATAACGGCAATATACACAAACAGGTTTTAAATATAATCAATGAAAAAAGATAAAAAAGAATACGCTGCGGAAATAATCAGGCTTTTGTCAAAAGAATATAAAAAAATCAAATGCCCTTTGGATTTTTATTATCCGTTTGAACTCCTTGTTGCGGTAATTTTGTCCGCCCAATGCACGGATGAACGCGTAAATAAAGTAACAAAAGATTTGTTTAAAAGATACAAAAGCATAAAAGATTACGCTAATGCCGATAATGAGGAATTGCAAAATTATATACGTTCGGCCGGGTTTTTCAGGAATAAGGCGAAAAATATCATAGGTTCCGCAAAGATGGTTTTAGACTGCTTTAACGGCGAAGTCCCTCAGACCATGGAAGAACTTCTTAAACTTCCTGGGGTGGCGAGGAAAACCGCAAACGTAGTTTTGGGCACTGTTTTTTGTAAGTCTGAAGGCATTGCCGTAGATACGCACGTCATAAGAATATCTAATTTATTGGGACTTACAAAATACAGTGATCCCGTGAAAATAGAAAAGGATTTGATGAAAGCCGTTGCGCGCGCGCATTGGATAGATTTTTCTTTTTTAATTCAGACTCTCGGCAGAAGAATTTGCAAAGCCAGAAATCCGGATTGTATTTCGTGTCCGCTAAATAAAATTTGCCCGTCGGCAAAATAACATTTATCTTGTTGCTTTGTCTTTACTCCCCAGTTTTGTTTGCGTCAGGCGCATTATTGCGTTATCTTTAGCTGTCATTCCCGCGAAAGCGGGAATCCAAGTTTAACTTGGTTCCCCGTACTGCCGTAAGGCAGAGTTGCAAGGCAACTCTTGAGACATTCGGGGACGACAAAAGAGCGGAATAACAACTTTCTTTTGTCGGTTTGACATATTATAAAGCATTTGTTATAATTCCAAATTATGAATTTGAATTCGATGCTTATCATATCGTTAATCATAATTTGTATATTGGCGGTTGTTGTTTCCGTTTATTTGGTAATTGCGCTTATTCAGCTGAAAAAAACGTCGAAAGAGCTGGAACTTGCTTTACGTAAAGTTAATACGGAACTTGACCTTGTGAATAAAGTTTCGGATAAAGTCGTAACTATAACGGGAAAAATCTCTTCTCCGGTAATATCCGCAGCGTCAATCATTTTTTATATTCTTTCGGGAATGAAATCAAAAAAATAGTTGCAGGGAGGAATAAAATGTGCGATAAAAAAGATACTCTGTTAGCTTTTATTTTGGGCGGAATAGTCGGCGCCGCGATAGGAGTGCTGTATGCTCCTAAATCCGGCAGGGAAACAAGGTATAATATAAGAAGATTCGGCGAAGAAATTGCCGATACCGTCAACGATTTGAGCGACGATGTTAAAGAAACCGGACGCAAAATATATGAAGAAGGCCGCGAAAAAGTATTGTCGAGCAAAGATAAAATAGGCGAAGCCTTTGAAGCCGGTAAAAAGGCTTTTGATAAATACCGCAACGAAGACTAAGATCCAGACTTATTAACCGCGAAGCAAAGCCGAGGTAGCTCAGTCGGTAGAGCAACGGTCTGAAAAACCGTGTGTCGGCAGTTCGATTCTGCCCCTCGGCATATTTTTATGTCAAAATTTTATTTCATAAAATAAAACGCCGATGTAGCTCAGTTGGTAGAGCAATTGCTTCGTAAGCAATGGGTCGTAGGTTCGAATCCTATCATCGGCTTTTTTTTATTTCTATTCCTGCCGTTAACCAAAATATCCTGCATTTAATTTTTCGTTTTGTTTATTCAAGCGCCGAGCGCATTTGTTAAAAATATTTTAGGGAGCGCTACGCCTCCCAACCACCGCCGTACTTTTTGCAAATGTTCAAAAAGTACGCAAAAACACTACCGCCGAACGCATTCGCAATCAATTTTTGAAAACAATTTCACAAAACGAGATTAAAATGACAATCTCTGCCTTCGGCAGTGCGCGGCAATTAGCAACTTTTAAGGTTGCCGCTCAAACATTGTGAAATAGATATTTAAAAAAGTTGACTGCTCATAAACTCGCGTTAATGCGGCATTAACGGCTTATTTGGTTAATCGTTAAATTTCCGGTGAATTTACGTTGACTAAACGACCGTTAAAAAGATATAATTTATTAATTATTTTAACTAAATTCTATAAGGTAGTTTTATGAAATCCTATTCTCAAATTTTGCAAATAAGCCTCAGGAAGATTATTCTTTTCGGTTTGCCTTTATTGTATTTCCTTATTGCCGTAAGCTTTTATTTAAAAACATACGATTCGGCTCAAATTAAAATAACGGTTTTGCATATCGGCGGTCTGTTTTTGATTATGAGCTGGCTTGTTTTGAAAATAGAAGAAGGAGACTTTAATTTTTTTAAAAATAAACTAGTATATATTCTTCCAATCCTGCTTTTTTTCTTGTCCGGGATTTTGTCTTTATCCATATCTCCTTTTAAACTTATCAGTTTTACCGAATTTATCAAACGTTTCATTTATTGCGGTTTGGCGCTTATAATAATAAACGAATTTGACAGCGAAAAAAAGCTGCTTAGAATAAAAAATTGGCTTATAATCTCCGCTTATGTAGTTTGTATTTACGGCGCTATACAGATTATAGACTATTATTTCTTTCCTCCTCCGCCAAATCCCGGGCTTGACCCTTTCGCATGGAGGCAGGCGTTCGGCAACAGGATGATGTCAACATTCGGAAACCCTAACTTTTACGGGGATTTTTTAATAGTCATGAATCCTATAGTTTTGGCTTTATTTTTATACAGACGCAATTTTTATCTGTTTTTTTTGTGGGTATTAATTTTTATTAACACTATTTCAACATATTCTAAAGGAGCTTGGCTGGGTTTTGCCGTAGGAATTTTGTTTTTTGCCGTTGTTTACGCGTTTGTGTTTCTTAAAGACAGAATAAATAGGAAATTTTTGGCTACGGTTCTTATAACCGGCGGGATTATAGCCGCTATAGCGTTTTTTGGGATTTTCAGTTTTTCAAAAAAGAGACCCGACAGTCTTTCGTTCAGAGTTTTTACGTGGCTTTCATGCTGGGAAATGATAAATACTAATCCGGTGCTTGGAACAGGCATAGGCACTTTTTATGTGACATATCCCGCATGGAGAAGACCTCAGATATTTTTTATAGAAGGAAAACATAATACGGAAAGCGACCATCCGGAAAACGAATACCTTGAAGTCTGGTTTGACGAAGGCATAATAGGTATTACGATATTTCTGCTGATTATAGTTTTTGTTTTTACTTTAGGTTATAAAAATATGGTTTTTTTACACAACGGCAAAGGCACGCGCGACGGACCTTTGGCTTATATACAGCTCGGGGTTCTTTCGGCTTTTGCCGCGAAATTGTCGCACGATTCCGTATGCGTCTCTTTGAGATTTGTGTCTTCCGGCGTCATGCTTTGGCTTTTGATAGGCATAACGATATCTATAAGCGTTCAATTGCTGAACAAAAAAGACTTGTTAAACGCCCAAGCATTAAACAGGGCGTTAAAAACCGTTATACAAATCGTAATTATTGCGGGTTTGGGCTATTTGATTTATTTTTTCTCCGGCTATTTCAAGGCGGATTTGCTTCATTCTCGGGCTATACAATATTCAAAAATGAACAACTGGGATTTGGCTATAGAAACTTATAACGAGGTAAATAAATATAATCCTTCATATCCGATGTCAAAGTATTTTAAGGCGAATGTTCATGTCGACAGATGGAAAGCCGGCGATTCTATTATGGCTGAGCGCGCTTTTAAAGAACTTTGGAAACTTGCGCCTAATTATGTTCAATCTAAATATCTTGCCGGTGCAATGTATTCTAAGATGTGGGAATCTAATAAAAATTTGAAGGAAGAATACATTGCCGACGGAAAACCGCAGCAGCTTATTGAAAAACAGGAAAAAGAGATAGAGGATTATTATAATAATGCCGTAAGATATTTTAACGAATACAGAGAAATTGACCCTATATATCCTTTAACTTACTACAATCTTGCGACTTTATACGCGAATGTCGGCGATTTTGCTAAAGCGGAAGAGATTTTGTACGAGCATATAAAATACGTCGACAATTTAAAGAAACCTCCCCATAGCCTCTGGGTTGAAGACTGGGCGTCAAGGCGTATCGGCGATTATGCTGAAACTTATTCGCAGTTGGGCAACTTAAATATGTTTCAGGGAAAATTCGAAGAGGCGAAAAATATGTATTTAAAAGCGCTCGAACTTATGCCGGAGCATATAGTCGTAAAAAAGAATTTGGCAGTCGCTTACGCTAATCTCAAAGACAATGAAAACTCTAACAGGCAATGGGCTGAAATTTATAAGATTGATCCTAACGATGAAGACGCGAAAAGATATTTACAGGCTATAGGAGCCGTACCCAAATAAAGAAGATAAGAAGTTTTGAAGCTTGGAAGCTTGGCGACTGCGAAGATAAAACAAAGAGAGCTTCTCTAAACTTCTAAGCTCTCAAAGCCCTCTAAGCTTCTGTTAAAGGCTTAAAATGCAGATAAGTCCCGGAGTATTATTTACAATAGCCGGTTTTCCGGTAACTAATACCGTGCTTGTTACTCTTATAGTGGACGTTATTATAGTCCTTATTGTAATTTCGGTTTACAAAGCGTTGTCCGTGCGTCCCGGAAAACTCCAAAATGCCGTTGAATCCATTACGGATTATTTCTACTCGGCGACAAAAGACATAGCGGGAGACAGAGCCTCGTTTATATACCCGTGGGTTTTGTCGTTTTTTATTTTTATACTGCTTGGAAATTTAATTGAGTTTATTCCGGGGTTTGAGAGCATAAGATTTTTTTCTCCTCATCATCCGGGAGCAGAACACGGTATTCCTCTTTTAAGGGCTGCTACGAGCGATTTGAATTTAACTCTTGCCTTAGCCGTTATTTCCGTAATAATGTCTCATTATTACAGCATAAAATACACCGGAATAAAATCTTACGTAAACAGATTTTTTTCTTTCAAAATGTTCGGGCTTTTTTTTCTTGTGGGTATGATAGAGCTTATGAGCGAATTTGTTAAATTTATATCTTTCTCTTTCCGTCTTTTCGGAAATATTTTCGCGGGAGATATAGCTTTAGCCGTAACAAATTATCTTTTCATTATGATGGGGTTTGAGATGTTTGTAGGAATTATCCAGGCATTTGTGTTTGCGATGCTTACAATGGCGTTCACAACGGTTTTAACCGAGAAGTCCCATTAAAGAAATCAAAGTGAAAATTGAAAAGTGTAAAGTGAAAATGTTGTGTTTCGGCGCAGCCGAAACTTGTTTTAGGTTTTTGCAAAGCAAAAACTCATAATTTCAACTTTTTACTTTTAACTTTCCACTTTGTCGTTAAAAAGGAGAGATTAAAATGAGCAGTATTTCTATCGTAGGCGGTATAATTTTCGCGGTGGCTTGTTTGGGTCCTGCTATAGGCATAGGCATTATTGGCGGAAAAGCGGTTGAAGCTATAGGCAGAAATCCCGAAGCTTCGGGAAAAATTCAGAGCAATATGATTTTGGCAATAGCCTTTGTCGAAGCTCTTGCAATTCTTGCGTTTGTAGGCGTATTTATCTGGAAATAAGGTGAGGAAATGGAAGAAATATTGCATGTATTCGGGCTTGAAAAATCCCTGTTTCTTTTTCAGGTTGTCAATTTTCTGATAATAGCGTTTATATTGAAGAAATTTCTTTATAAACCTTTGATGAAAATGATGGATGAAAGGAAAAATAAAATAGAGAAAGGCTTGAAAGACGCCGAAGACGCGGGCATTGCTTTGGAAAACGCGGCGCAGGAAAGACAGCGAATTCTTGCCGATGCGAAAGCCGATGCTGACGCGCTTGGGGCTTTGGCAAAAGTTTCTTTAGAGGAAACAAAAGAAAGGCTGACTTCCGACGCCAAAAACCGTTCGCAGCAAATTATCGACGAAGCAAAGCAGAAAGCCGCGGCAGAGTTTGAAAACATGAATAAGCAGTTGGGCGCAATGTCGGTGGAAATTGCCCAAAAAGTCGTTTCAAAAACGCTTGCGGGTTTATTTACCGGCGATGAAAAAGAAAAAATTACGGCGCGCGCGCTTGACAAAATAAAGAAGGGCGGTTATGAAAAGAGCGCAAATTAAGGAACTCGCGTCTGCGATAGTTGACGCGGAAAAACTTTCCGCTGAAGATTTGCAGCGCATTTTTTCAATGTTTTCAAGAAAAGATCTTAAACAGTTTATGCTTTTATTGTCGCGCGAAATAAAAGACAGGAATGTAGCCGCAAATTTTTCCGGCGAATTAAGCCAAGATAATAAAAACGAGATTATTTCAATGTTTCCGGGACGAAAAGTCAATTTTATACGCGATGACGCGGGGATTATCGCGGGACTGCGTTTTGAATACGGCGATTACGTTTTGGATTACAGCGTTTCAGGAATATTAAAAAGAACTTTGGAAAATCTGGCGGTTTAGCCCGCGCATATAATTTTACGCAGAGAGCAAATTATGAAACCCGAAGAAATAATAAAGAAGATTGAAGAGCAGCTGTATTCGAAAGAAATAAATCCGGAACTCGTGAATTTCGGAATCGTAGAATCTATCGGTGACGGAATCGTAAAAGCCTCGGGGCTTTCCAATGCCGGTTATTACGAGGAAGTAGAATTTTATGACAATTCTTTGGGGTTTATTTTAAATATTGACGAAGATTATGTTTCTATTGTTCTCCTTTCCGATTCCGGACATATTGTGCGGGGAATGAAAGTAAAAGCAACAGGGAGAGTTTTAAACGTTACGGCGTCGGATAAACTTATAGGCAGAGTCGTCAACGCCGTTGGGCGTCCTATAGACGGCAATGATTTGAAACACGAAAATCCGGTAAATTATCCCGTTGAAAAAATCGCTCCGGGAATAATCGAAAGAAGTTCAGTTGACAGACCGTTAAAAACCGGCATTACCGCGATAGATTCCATGACGCCTATAGGCAGAGGCCAAAGGGAACTTATAATCGGCGACAGAGGAACGGGAAAAACCGCTATTGCCGTCGATACTATAATAAACCAGAAAAAGCTGGATATGGGTTTAAAAAGAGTAATCTGCATATATTGCTCAATCGGCCAGAAAAAATCCAATCTTGCGGCGATAACCGCGAAATTAAAAGAGGAAGGCGCTTTAGACTATACCGTTATAGTCGCTGCGACCGCTTCGGATCCGGCTTCAATGCAGTATATCGCGCCTCTTACCGCCTGCGCTATAGGCGAGTATTTTATGGATAAAGGCGAGGATGTTTTAGTAGTTTACGACGATTTGACAAAACACGCCTGGGCATACAGACAGATTTCTCTTTTGATAAAAAGACCCGCGGGACGCGAAGCCTATCCGGGCGATATTTTTTATTTGCATTCAAGACTTCTTGAAAGAGCGTCGAGAATGTCCGACGCGAAAGGCGGCGGAACTCTCACCGCTCTTCCCATCATAGAAACCCAAGGGAATGATTTATCGGCGTATATTCCCACAAACGTAATATCTATTACCGACGGACAAATATATCTTGAGGCGGATTTATTCAATTCCGGAATCCGTCCGGCAATTAACGTGGGGTTGTCTGTGTCGCGCGTGGGCGGCGCCGCTCAGACAAAATCGATGAAACAGCTTGCGGGTCCGGTCCGTCTTGAACTTTCGCAGTTCAGGGAATTGCAGTCGTTTACCCAGTTTGGCAGCGATTTGGACGAAGATACTTTAAAAAGGCTTGAAAGAGGCAAAAGAATAACTGAAATTTTGAAACAGCCGCAATATAAGCCGTATGACGAAATATCCGAGATATTGTCCATTTTTGCCGTGACATCGGGATCTTTTGATAATATTGAAGCCGGCAAAATAAAAGAAACGGCAGACAATATGACAAATTACGTTAAAAAAACGTATCCTGAAGCAGTAAAAAAACTCTCAACAGGCGCAAAAATAGACGATGTTTTAAGAGAAGAGTTGAAAAATGCGATAGAAAACTTTAAAAAAGGACAATTAACAATTATCAATTAATAATTTACAATTAACGACAACTGTAACGGCAACGACAATTGATAATTGTAATTTGTAAATTGTTAATTGCAGTTAAAAAATGGCTCAAAACTTACAGCAGCTTAAAAAAAGAATAAAAACTTCGCAGAGCATAGCCCAGATAGCAAAAGCTATGGAAATGATTGCCGCGTCTAAAATCCGCAAGGCGCAAGCCGCGGTTGAAAAACATAACCCTTACGCGAAAAAAATAACTTATATCGTGCAGAAAATGATTAGCGACAACGAATTGGAAGGCAGCGATAAGGTTTCGAAAGAAAAGGAAGGCAGAAAAATTGTTTTCGTTATTTCTCCGGATAAAGGCTTATGCGGCGGTTTGGTTGTAAATCTTTTTAAAAAACTGAGTTCTTATGTTTCTAAAGACGATTATGTCATAGCGGTAGGAAAAAAAGCCGCGGCGGGAATAGTCAAATACGATTATAACGTAATAGCCTCTTTTCTCATGGGTACGGGTTTTCCGCGTTATGACGATATATTTCCGATGATAGATATAGCCAGAAAATTTTATCTGTCCGGAGAAGCGGTAAAAATTGCCATTGTATATACCGAATTCAAAAATATGCTTATTCATGAACCAGTAATAGAAGAAATTTTACCTATAAAGCCGGATAAAAATTTTAAAGATTCGGGCATAGATTATATTTTTGAGCCGTCGCCCGAGCAGGTTTTAAAAGATATAATTCCTTATTATTTCGAAGTCGAATTTTATGACGCGCTTATGAATGCCTACGCTTCCGAACAGGCAGCCAGAATGACGGCAATGGGCAACGCAAAAGAAAACGCCAATGAAATTTCGGCTTCTTTAACCAACGTATATAATAAGTCCAGACAGGAAAAAATTACAAACGAAATTTTGGATTTGGCAAACGGCCAGCAGGGATTATAAAATGGAAAACAAAGAGAAGATAAAGGAACAGGGAAAAGTTATAAGAATTCAGGGAGCAGTCGTCGATGTAAAATTTGACACAGCCGTGCCGGAAGTTTACGAAGCGTTATCTCTTAAAATGGAAGACGGCAGCGATTTGACGCTTGAAACAATGTTTGTAATGGACAATTCCGAAGTGAGAACAATAGCCATGGGTTCTACTGACGGAATGAAAAGAGGGATGCTTGCGACAAGAACCTACGCCCCGATAAGCGTTCCGGTCGGTGAAAAAACTCTGGGCAGAATTTTTAACGTTTTAGGACAGCCTATAGACGCTTTGGGAGAAATCGGGACGTCCGTAGAGAAGCGCCCGATTCACAGAAAATCGCCCGATTTTATAGACCAGAAAACCGCTCCGGAAATGCTTGAGACGGGAATTAAAGTTATAGATTTAATTTCTCCGTTTACAAAAGGCGGAAAAATAGGAATTTTCGGAGGCGCGGGCGTCGGGAAAACGGTTATCGTCAAAGAACTTATAAGAAATATTGCCGCGGTCCACAAAGGGCATTCTGTTTTTGCGGGCGTCGGAGAAAGGACAAGGGAAGGAACGGACTTGTGGATGGAAATGGTCGAGTCGAAAGTTATGGATAAGACGGTTTTGGTTTTTGGCCAGATGAACGAGCCTCCCGGAAACAGAATGAGAGTCGCTTTGACGGCTCTTACCATGTCGGAATATTTCCGCGATGACAAGGGCGAAGACGTTCTTTTATTTATAGACAACATTTTCAGATTTGCCCAGGCCGGCAGCGAAGTTTCGGCGTTGCTTGGAAGAATGCCGTCGGCCGTGGGATATCAGCCTAATTTGGCTTTGGATATGGGAGACTTGCAGGAAAGAATAACGTCGACAAATAAAGGTTCGGTGACTTCCGTTCAGGCGGTTTATGTCCCTGCCGACGATTATACCGACCCGGCACCGGTCGCGATTTTTGCCCATTTGGACGCCACGCTGACGCTTGACAGAGCTATTATGGAACAGGGGCTTTATCCGGCGGTAAATCCTTTGACTTCGGCTTCGAGGCTTTTAGACCCTAACATCGTCGGCGATGAACATTATAATACGGCTATGGCCGTTAAAAAGATTTTGCAGAAATACAAAGATTTGCAGGATATTATAGCGATTTTGGGTATGGACGAACTTTCCGACGAGGATAAACTCACGGTTTCAAGAGCGAGAAAAGTACAGAGATTTTTGACCCAGCCTATGTACGTTGCCGAAACTTTTACGGGACTTGAAGGAAGATACGTTAAGACGTCGGACACGATAAAAGGATTTAAAGAAATTATCGAAGGGAAATACGATTCCCTTCCCGAACAGGCTTTTTATATGGCGGGAACCATTGAAGAAGCAGTCGCAAAAGCGGGAAAAACAAAGTGAAAATTGAAAAGTGTAAAGTGAAAATATTGTGTTTCGGCGGAGCCGAAACTGATTTTAGGTTTTTGCAAAGCAAAAACTCATAATTTAAACTTTTCACTTTTAACTTTCCACTTTGCCGTTAAAAAGGTTTTTATGAACACATTTGAAATAGAAATTTTATCTCCCGAGGGAAGCGCGTATAAAGGGCTGGCAACATCGGCTACGTTTCCTACGGCTATGGGCACAATAACGGTTTTGGCGGGACATACCAGTCTTGTCACAAAACTTATTGCCGGAGATATTTTAATAGAAACGCCTTCCGAAAAAAAAGAAATTACCGTTACGGGCGGGTTTATAGAAATTTCGGAAAACAGAGTTAACGTTGTTTCGGAGTTTGCGATGCAGTCGGACGAATCAAACAGATATAAAGTAGAACAGGCTATGAAACTTGCCGAAGAAATGAAAGCCAAAAAGAAAGATATGGTCAATTTGTCGGCGGTTGAAAACCAGCTTAAAAAAGCAGTGGTCGGATTAAAATCTAATATAGGATTAAAAAGGAAAAAATAATGAAAAGATTTTTTAAATTTTTATTTTTACTGCCTTTTTTGTTTATCGCGGTTTCCTGTTCGAATACGTCCAAACAATATAGTTTTAAGGTTTTGGGTCCTAACGACCAAATAGCGGGAAAAGCCGTTATAAAGGCTAAAAAAATTGAGACTGAAAGATACATAGATGGCTCTCCAAAAGGATATAAATACGTTTCTACCGACGAAAAGACCGTTTATGCCGTAGAAGATATAGATAGGAAAGGAAATAGAACCGTTTCGCAAGGGAAAATTCCGGACGGGCTGGTCGTGCAGTACTACGATAAAGGAAATATTGCGGCGGAATTAAATTATAACGCCGGAAAACTCGAAGGCACGGTTAAAGAATATTATCCCGACGGCAACTTAGCTTTGGTAAAAAATTATAAAGCGGGCGAACTTAGCGGACCTTTAAAGGAATATTATCCCAATAAAAATATTAAAGAAGAAGCGTCTTATTCCGACGGATTGCTTTCGGGAGTTGTAAAAAAATATTCCGATACCGGCACGCTGCTGACAAGGGCGGAATATCAGGACGGCGAGCTCGACGGAGTGTATAAAGAGTTTTATGTAACCGGCCAGATAAAAACAGAGATTGAATATATGAACAATAAAAAGGAAGGATTAAAAAAGGAATACGATCCCCACGGAGTAGTTCTTTTGGAGTATAATTATTCAATGGATAAACTTGAAGGCGGATCTAAAAAATACTATGAAGACGGCAGCATACAGATGATTATCAATTATTCAAATAATCTTCAGGACGGGGAAACAAAAATATTCAGCAATAATAATTCCGATTTTCCTATGTATATAGACACTTATGTAAAAGGAAAATTGAAAAAAAGGCGCGCTTACAGCAGTAAAGGCGACATTATATTTACGTTAAATTATTAAATTTTTACAGGAGAACGGTTATGTCAGGGCATAACAAATGGGCAAGCATCAAACATAAAAAAGCTATTACAGACGCAAAAAAAGGAAAGGTTTTTACAAAAATCATAAGAGAAATCGTTGTTGCGACTAAAGAAGGCGGCGCGCAAATTGAAAATAACGCCCGCTTGAGAAAAGCAATAGACGACGCTAAAGAAGCGAATATGCCGCAGGACAATATAAAGAAAGCCATTCAGAGAGGAAACGGCGAAATCCCAGGAGCCGTATACGAAGAACTGTCCTACGAAGGTTACGGTCCTGCCGGAGTCGCTTTGATAGTAGAGGCCACTACCGACAATAAAAACAGGACTGCGTCGGAAATAAGAAAAATGTTTTCAAGCCACAGCGGAAACTTGGGTGAATCGGGCTGCGTCGGCTGGATGTTTGAAAGAAAAGGGTATATAACCGTTGATAAGAGCGTATCCGACGAAGAGACTTTGATGAATATCGCTTTAGAGGCGGGCGCCGAAGATTTTAAAAGTGAAGCTGACAGCGATGTTTATGAAGTCATAACTTCAGCGGCGGATTTCGAGAATATAAAAAATATCCTGAAAGAAAAAAATATTAAAATGACATCAGCTGAGATTTCCATGATCCCTCAGACTTATATTAAACTTTCCGGCGATGACGCGAAAAGCATGTTGAAACTTATGGATTCTCTTGAGGAACATGACGACGTTAAAAACGTCTATGCCAATTTTGACATTTCTAAAGAAGAAATGGACAAGATAGAAGCCTGAAAAGATAAAGTTAAAAGTGAGAATTGAAAAGTGAGAAAGGCGGCGAAGAATTTTTTTATAGACTTAGTCCGTTATTTTCACTTTCAACTTTTCACTTTACACTTTGCCGTTATAAGAGGTTTTTATGATAGTTCTCGGAATAGACCCCGGCCTTTCTTTAACCGGATGGGGCATTATAGAGGCTAAATCCGCAAACAATTTGTCCGCTTTAAATTACGGCTGCATAACCACTCCGCCCAAAGAAAGTCTTATTGACAGATTAAAATTTATAAATCTTGAACTTCAATCCGTTATAGACAAATACAAACCTGAAGTTGCCGCCATAGAACAGTTGTTTTTTTTGAAAAAATCCGCTTCGGTAGCGTTGGTAAGCCAGGCGCGCGGAGCCATTGTTTTAACCTTGGCTTTAAATAAAATCCCTGTTTTTGAATATAATCCCAGGCTTGTAAAAATTGCCTTAACAGGTTACGGTTCCGCGGATAAATATCAGATGCAGCATATGATAAAAACTTTTTTAAAACTTAAAGAAATCCCCAAACCTGACGATGCGGCCGACGCTCTCGCAATTGCCGTATGCCATATTAATACGGCAAAGTACAAATAACAAATAACAATTAATAAAAAATGCGAAGCATACAATAATTGTCAATTGTAAATTTTTAATTGTTAATTGTTGTTGTCGTTTTTTTACTGTATTTTGGTATAATTAAATTATGATAGACTATTTAAACGGAATATTGGACTATAAATCGTCCGATGAAATTATTGTAGAAACAGGCGGAATAGGGTATAAAGTTTTTATACCGGTTTCTACTTTTTCAAAGCTTCCTGAGTCAGGTTCTGTCGTAAAAATTTACATAGTCGAAGCTGCCGCAGGAATGTACGGCGGAGTTATATCCTTATACGGTTTTTTGACAAAAGAAGAAAGAGATATGTATCTTTTGATAAAAGACGAGGTTCCGGGGACGGGCGCGAAAAAAGCCATGGAATATACGGACAAAGTTTCCAAATCTTTTGCGGATTTTAAAACAGCCGTTATGGCAAAGAACGCGTCGATGCTTAACGATATATTCGGTTTTACAAAAAAAACCGCCGACAAGCTTATCGCGGCTTTAAAAGACAAAATATCCGGGGTAAACGTTTCTGGCGCGGAAAAATGGCATGAAGCGTCTAAGACTTTGGGAAATCCCGCGGTTTCAGAGGCGGTTTTGGCTCTTATTTCTCTTGGCTATAAGGAATCTGAAGCCAGGAATGCCGCAAACGCCGCATATGCGAATTCCGAAAATATTTCCATTGAAGAATTGATTAAAAAATCATTGAAATACATAGGCAGTATATAACACATACGGGAAACAAATATGGATGAAATGGAAAGACTTATAGAATCGTCTAAACTTGCCGACGAGGACATAATAGAAAATTCTTTGAGGCCGCAGACTCTTGCCGATTTTATCGGGCAGGACAAACTTAAAGGAAATTTAAAAATATTCATAGAAGCCGCGAGAAAAAGAAAAGAAGCTTTGGATCATACGCTTTTTTACGCGCCTCCCGGGCTTGGAAAAACCACGCTGTCGCATATTATTGCCAAAGAAATGGGCGGGAATTTCAGAATGACTTCGGGTCCGGTTTTAAAAAAAGTCGGCGATTTGGCGGCAATTCTCACAAGCCTTTCCGAGGGAGATGTATTTTTTATCGATGAAATTCACAGAATGAATCATCTTGTAGAGGAATCTCTTTACGCGGTTATGGAAGATTTTAAGCTTGATATTATAATAGGACAAGGTCCTTCCGCAAGAACTTATCCGCTTCCCATACCTCGCTTCACTTTAGTCGGTGCAACCACCCGCGCTGGGCTTCTTTCAAGCCCTTTGAGAGACAGATTCGGAATAATAGGCAATCTGGATTTTTATAATCTTAAAGAGCTTGTGATGATAGTAAAACGTTCCGCCATGATAATGAACCTTGAAATAGACGACGACGCAAGCGAAGAAATAGCGAAGCGTTCAAGGGGAACGCCCAGAATTGTCAACAGACTTTTAAAAAGAGTGAGGGATTTCGCGGAAATTTCAGGCGGCAAAGTTACGTTTTCAGTGGCGTCGAAAGCGCTTAACGCTTTGGAAGTCGACAGCGCCGGGCTTGATAAAATGGACAGGCTTCTGCTTGAAACTATAATAGAAAAATTCGCAGGCGGTCCCGTGGGAGTCGATACTCTTGCCGTTGCGATTTCGGAAGAGTCAGACACTATCACCGACGTTTACGAACCATTTCTCATACAGTCCGGCTTTATAGCCCGCACATCGCGCGGAAGAGTCGTTACCGAGGCCGGATACAAGCATCTGGGCGCGCAAATTCCAAAAAATTTTCAAAAAGAGTTTTTATAAATGAAAAATAAACTTCTTTTGCATATTTGCTGCGCGCCGTGCTCGGCTTCCGCGGTAAAAATGTTAAGAGAAGATTTTGATATATCTTTTTTCTGGCATAATCCGAACATTTATAATAAAGACGAATATGAAAAAAGGAAAGAAGCCGCCGTTCGTTACGCAGCGGGATTAAATATTCCCTTTTTTGAAGAAAAAGATTTTTCATACGATTACGATATTTGGAAATCCGAAAGTTTTGAACAATGCGGCGGCTGTTATATGCTGCGTATGGATAAAGCCGCGTCTTTTGCAAAAAACAACGGTTTTGATTTTTTTTCCACGTCTCTGCTGTCAAGCCCTTACCAAAAGCACGATTTGATAAAAAAAATTGCCGAAGAAATGTCGGAAAAATATTCAACCGGGTTTTTATATAAAGATTTCAGAACCGGTTTTTACGAAGGGAAGAATTCTTTAAGAAAAGCCGGTTATTATATTCAAAAACATTGCGGCTGCGCAAAGTCGCTAAAGGAAAGGCATGAAAAAAAATAAAACTTCTAAAATTTTTACGGCATTAGTACTGTTACTTTTTTTATACGGCTTTTCTTATGCGGATTTTATGGATTATTTGATTAATCCTAAACTTATCGCGCAGTCCGAGTTAGGACTTAATGAACTGAACGTAAAAGCGGGGTATGATTTTACGGCTTATTTTGAATCCGTTAACGGAATCGGCAGCGATGATAAAACAATTTTTGTTTCCGGCAATAACCTTTCTTTTGCTTTGGAATATCTGCGTTATATTAACGTTTATTTAGCCGCCGGAGCCGGCGTCGGGGCGCAGCTTCCAAGAAGAGCAAAATATTTTTCAGGGGATTTCGATTTTATTCCGGTTTATCTTACCGCGAAAATCAGGTCATGGCCGCAGGAACCGGGGCTATTCGGATATCTTGTAGGACAGGTCGGATATAGCGAGTTTTACGCGAGTTCCGAGTTTGAAAAAGATTTTAAAGTAAAAAACGGCGGAGTTTATTACGGCGGAGGATTCGGCGTATCGTATAAGTCTGTTATATTTGAGTTTTTATACTCGGTAAATAACTGTGAAATCGAAGACAATGTCTCAAAATCATCTATAGGGCTTACATACCGCAGATGGACTTTTTCCGTAGGTTATAATTTCGGAGATTTGTTTTGAAAATAAAAAAACTTTTTTTCACGCTATTATTTTTCAGCCTGTTTTTTTCTTACGCTTATTCCGTTGATGCCGTCAGGAAAGAAATAAGAATAGGCATTATTCTTAATACGGGTTCTTTTACCGTCGCAAATACCGCTGAATTTTATATTACCGATTCGTCCGGGAAAAAACTTAAGCTTACTAAGGGAAACGCAAGACTTTCTTACGACGGAAAGAATCTTTGCGTAGGAGGGCAATATTTTCTTTCGCTTCCGGTGAAAATCCATAGCAATAACGGCATAATATTTGCCGATAAAAAAGCGTACAGAGGATATATAACGGTCAATAAGTCCGGTCAAAAAATTAATGTGATAAATGTTTTATCCGTAGAGGATTATTTAAAGGGAGTTTTGCCTAAAGAAGCCGGCTCTTCATGGAATATCGAGACTTTAAAAGCTCAGGCGGTCATAAGCAGAACCTACATGCTCGCTAATTTTAACAGGCATTCCGCCCAAGGTTTTGATCTGTGTTCAACCACGCATTGCCAGGTGTACGGAGGAGCTGAAGGCGAGACGCTTTCGTGCAATACGGCGGTTGTGCAAACTAAGGCGGAAGTTTTAACTTATGACGGGAAATTAGCCCAGACTGTTTTTCACGCAAACTGCGCCGGACATACCGAAGACCCGAAATATGTTTGGAATTGGAATGCTACGCCGGACTATCTTGCGGGCGTTAAATGCGGATACTGCGGGAATACGCCGCATTCTAACTGGGAAGTAGCTCTTGACGGGGATTTTATAATGAAAAAGCTTGAATCTTCAGGTTACAAACTGGGCGCTATAAAATCCATAAAGGTTAAAGGGACAACAAAGGCCGGTTCTGCTAAAGAGATTGAAATTAAACATGCGAAAGGAACTCTTACTCTTAACGCTTACAAATTCCGTCTTGCCGTCGACGCGTGGAAGATAAAAAGCGTCACTTTTGAAAGCATAAAAAAACAGGACGGTAAATTTATTTTTAAAGGCAAGGGATGGGGGCATAAAGTAGGTTTATGCCAATGGGGAGCAAAAGGAATGGGCGATGCAGGTAAAACTTATAAGAAGATATTGAAACATTATTATCCCGGTACGAAACTTGAGAAAATAGAATACAAGTAACGATACTGGCAGAGAATAGATAATAGAGAAAAGAGAATAGCTAACGACTTTTGTCGTCATTGCGAGCCCTGAAAGGGCGCGGCAATCCAGAGACTTTAAGAAACTTAAGGATTAAAAATTATTTTTAGCAAAAATGGATTTCCGCTTTCGCGGGAATGACAGCCGATAGGAGCTGTAAGTGCAAATCGACGATAATCTTTTATCAAGCTATGATTATGAAATACCCCAAGAATTAATAGCCCAGAAACCAACGGAAAACAGGCAGGATTCCCGTTTGTTTGTTATTGACAGGGGCGCTGGAAAATTTTTCCATAAAATTTTTTCGGATATTGCCGATTATTTTGAAACCGGCGATTGTATTGTGATTAACACGACGAAAGTCGTGCCGTCAAGAATTTTCGGAAAGAAAATAAGCGGCGGAAAAGTCGAACTGCTTTTTCTTGACCCGTGTTCGGACGGTAAAGAATACAGGGTTTTAATGAAACCGTTTACGGAAGCCGGAAAAAAAATTTATTTTGAAGACGGTTACGAATGCGAAGTAAAATCTAAAACCGCAACCGGCGAAACAATCGTAGAATTTAATAAATCCGGCCGCATAACCTCTTTTTTGGAAAAACACGGCATTATGCCTCTTCCTCCTTATATCAACAGAAAAGAAGGACTTGCCGAAAAGCTTTCCGATTTTGATAAAGAAAGATACCAGACTGTTTACGCGCAAGAACCCGGAGCGATTGCCGCTCCTACCGCGGGACTTCATTTTACGGACGATATTTTAACAAGACTTAAAGAAAAAGGCGTTCAAACGGCAACGCTTACTCTTCACGTGGGCTGGGGAACTTTCAAACCGATTGTCAGCCAAAATATAAATAATCACAATATGATGGCGGAGGGATTTTTTATCGACGCGCAAAACGCCGAAAAAATAAATAACGCCGTTAAAAACAATAAAATAGTAGCCGCCGTGGGAACTACTTCCGCTCGGGCGCTGGAATCGCTTGCTTTAAAAGCCGGCATTCTCAAGAACGGAAAAACATTTGTAAAAGAATATTCAGGCGAAACTTCGATTTTTATTTATCCGGGATATAAATTTAAAATAGCAAACAGGCTGATAACCAATTTGCACCTTCCGAAATCCACGCCTTTGATGATGGCGAGCGCTTTTGCTTCAAGGGAATTGATGCTTGCCGCCTACAAAGAAGCCGTAAAAGAAAAGTACAGATTTTTTTCATACGGCGATTCGATGATTATTTTATAAAAAAAGCCGGCCGTTATAAAAACGGCCGGCTTTTTTAGTTCAAATATTTTTTATATTTCCGTAAAAAGAGGAGTTGATAAATATCTTTCTCCGTTATCGGGTAAAATGACGACTATTTTTTTACCCGCGTTTTCAGGGAGTTTTGCAATTTCTGTCGCCGCAAAAACCGCGGCTCCCGACGAAATTCCAATTAAAAACCCTTCGGATTTTGCAATTTCTCTTGCTGTTTTAAAAGCATCATCGTTGGAAACCGTTATTATTTCATCGTATATTTTTGTATTAAGCGTTTCCGGAATAAATCCCGCGCCTATGCCCTGAATTTTGTGAGGTCCCGAAGTTCCTTTTGACAAAACAGGAGAATCTGCCGGTTCTACGGCTATTATTTTAATGTTAGGATTTTTAGATTTTAAATATTCGCCCGCTCCGCTAATGGTTCCGCCGGTTCCGACTCCTGACACTAAGATATCAACTTCTTCATCAGTATCTTCCCAGATTTCGGGACCCGTAGCAGCTTTGTGTGCTGCAGGATTTGCCGGATTTACGAATTGTCCGGGTATAAAGGAATTAGGCGTTTCTTTGGCAAGTTCCTCGGCTTTTGCAATCGCTCCTTTCATTCCTTTTGCGCCTTCGGTAAGCACAAGTTCCGCTCCGTACGCTTTCAATAAATTTCTGCGTTCAATGCTCATTGTTTCAGGCATAGTAAGAATAATTTTATATCCGCGCGAAGCCGCTACGCAAGCAAGCCCTATTCCGGTATTCCCGCTTGTAGGTTCAATTATAACTGAATCTTTATTTAACAATCCTTTTGCTTCCGCATCGTCTATCATTGCTTTTGCAATTCTGTCTTTTACGCTTCCGGCGGGATTAAAATACTCTAATTTTCCTATAATTTCCGCTTTAAGAGCGTTTTGTTTTTCATAATTGTTAAGCCTTAGCAACGGGGTTTTTCCGATTAAATCGGTAATTTTGTCATAAATTTTTGACATAATGTTCCCTCTTTTGTTTAAAATGCAAAAAATATATATTTAGCCTAAAAATAAATATAGCAAATTTTAATACGATTACTAAATTTTATATAATAAGGCTTATGTATTTTACAATCGTTAATCGTCTTGGCTTTTAAATATCCGGTTTTACTTGTTTTTTGTCTTTAAACAAAACGAAAAAAACTCTTGTTTGACTAACGGAGCTCTATAATATAGAATGTTTTTATGGAAGCTTTTATCTATTCGTTCCTTCTTATTCTTGTTGCCGAAATGGGCGATAAAACGCAGATTATAACCATGGCTTTTGCGGCAAGATTTAACGTTATTCAGGTTATTCTTGCGGTTTCCGCCGCTGTAATATTAAATAATGCAATAGCTGTTGCGGCAGGCGCGTTATTTTCCGGGATCTTGCCGGTTACGGTTATAAAGTCGGTTTCCTATACTCTTTTTATAATTTTTGGCATTTGGACTTTGACCGGAAAAAGCAATGAAGAAAAAGACTCGGGTAAAGTTATAGTAAATCCGTTTTTTACGGTTTTTATATTCTTTTTTATTTCCGAATTCGGAGATAAAACGCAACTTGCCACAATGTCTCTGTCGATGAAGTACGCTTCTCCTGTTTTTGTTTTGGCGGGCGCGTCTTTGGGAATGATTGCGGCAAACGTCATAGGAATAACCGCGGGAGTCTTTCTCGGAAAAAAAGTTCCGGCAAATATGATCAAACGTATCGCTGGAATTATATTTATAGCGTTCGGAATAATCGGTTTTTTTGAAATTATCATAAGAGGATTAGCGTGAAAAAAATTTTAGTTATCGCGTTTTTTGTTTTGACTGCCGGATGTTCTTCAGTTCCCATTACTGGAAGGAAGCAGCTTTCTTTAATTCCTGATTCTCAGATTACGCAAATGAGCCTGCAAAGTTATAACGAACTTATAAATCAGTCGGAAATCGCCAAAACCGGCGAGCAGGCGGAATTGGTCAAAAAAGTCGGAAAAGAAATTACCGAAGCCGCCGAAGCTTTTTTGAGAGAGAACGGCTTGGAGTCTGAAATTTCTAATTATTCATGGGAATTTAATCTGATAAAAGAAGATAAAACCGTAAACGCGTTCTGTATGCCCGGCGGGAAAATCGCGGTATATACGGGAATTCTTCCGGTTACTAAAAATGCAGACGGGCTTGCCGTGGTTATAGGCCACGAAGTTGCTCACGCCATAGCCAAGCACGGAAATGAAAGGATGAGCCAGGCGTTGGTTGCTCAGTTCGGCGGAAATGTTTTATCCGCAATTGCCGCGCAAAAGTCGGAGCAGACCCAGCAGCTTATAATGCTTGCCTACGGAGCGGGAACGCAGCTCGGAGTGCTTTTGCCTTACAGCAGAAAACACGAGTATGAAGCCGACAGAATAGGTCTTATTCTTATGGCGCGCGCGGGATATAACCCTAACGCCGCGGTAATATTTTGGCAGGATATGTCAGCCGGAAGTTCCGGCCAAACTTCTGATTTTTTTTCTACCCATCCGTCGGATTCTAAAAGAATAGAGAATTTAAAAAACTTAATTCCGGAAGCCATGCGGTACTACAAAAAATGAACGATATAAAAAAATTTCCTTACACCGATATTTTAGGCTGGTCTGTTTCAAGATTTGACAGATTTTCCAACTGTAAAAGGCAGTATTTTTACGATTACTATTCCAAGTACGACAGGGATTTTCCGTTTGAAAAGATACAATTTTTAAAATCGCTTACTTCAAAAGCTTTGGAAGCCGGAAAT
This sequence comes from Candidatus Endomicrobium embiratermitis, assembly GCA_009781315.1. GTDB lineage: Bacteria > Elusimicrobiota > Endomicrobiia > Endomicrobiales > Endomicrobiaceae > Endomicrobium > Endomicrobium embiratermitis. Next base: position 27,903 of record WQYI01000016.1, read on the forward strand.
ATAGTCCACGATATAATAAGGGATATGCTTTTCAGGTTTCAGAAAAGCCCTAAGCCTATTAATAAGGACAGGTTTTTTAAATATTCTCATGATATGACGGAAAAATACTGCGCTTCGAAAACTTTTTTTGAAACTTATTATAACGGCGAAGCGGTTTCTTCCGCGCAAATTTATGACAAAGTAAAAACTATTCTTGAAAATTTTATAAACAGCGAAAGATTTTTATGGATAGAAAAAAACGCCGTTCCTTCAAGCAGCGAATGGATAATAGAACCTGCGGGATTCGGAGAAACCAGAATAAACGGACTTAAAGCGTTTTGCAAAGTCGATTTTTTGTTTCCCGTAGCAGATAAAATATATATTCTGGACTGGAAGACCGGAAAGCCGGACGAAGTAAAACACGCCAAACAGCTTACCGGTTATTCGCTTTGGGCTAGTTATCACTTCGGCAAAGAAGCCGGAAATATAATGCCGATTATCGTTTATCTGTATCCTCAATACTCCGAAAGAGAAATAACCGTGGATAATAAGGCGATCGCTTCTTTTTCAAAACAGGTTGAAACCGAAACTAAAGAAATGTATGAATATCTTACGGATATAGAAAAAAATATTCCGAAAAATAAAAGCGATTTCCAACTTACCGAAAAGACCGTTTTATGCAAATATTGCAATTATAGGGAAATTTGCAAAGGACTTTAAACTGCAATTATCCTGCGACTACGCGCAGGGCAGGCTAAATTACGAATTAACGACAACAGCCAAACAATAGAGTTTTATTGTCTTTGATTCGTAATTCGTAATTGATTTGGCTAGGGGTGCGCATGGAAAATTTTTTAAATTACGACTACATGACATTTTTTCTGGCATGGTCTTTTCTGTTTTTGGGACTTTCCTGTTTTTTTGCGTGGAGATATAAACTTGGGAATCTCGCGTATTTTTGGGCTATGCTGTTTTGCGTTTTTATGGCGCTTGCAAAATTTACCGAAGCGTTTTCATACGGCGCGGTTTTTGCCGAAACCAAATTGTTTGTTATTTATATTGCCTGCGAGTATCTTGCGTTTTTGTTTCTTTATATGTGCGCTATAGACGAGCGGACTGGCCTGAAATTAAACTTTCTTATTAAATATTTTGTAATTCCTCTTGCGCTGACGCCTTTAGTATTGTCGTTTATTTTCGGATTCTTTTATTTTGAAGCGGCATCTTTTATTTTCTTATGGATTCCGGCTACGGCTATAATTTTTTACGGTTTGTATAGAATTTCAAAAATGCCTTCAGGCCAGGAACACGTCCCGATAATTCTTGCGTTGTTCGCGGGATACGCGATAGGGTTTTGTTTTATTGAAGCGCTTAAAATTTTTCACCCAAACCAATTTCAGCTTCAGGCTTTTGCCCAAGGGTTTATAGCATTAAACGTTTTTGCCGTGGCGGCGGTGTCTTTTCGCCATTTCAAATCTTTGTATGAACAGAAAATAAAAATTTATGATTTTATTCCGTTTTACTGGAAACACATACCATTGGCATCTATTTTGTTTATAATTTTGATTTCGGGAGTATTCGTTTCTTTTTATTTTGAAGTCAAAGTTAAAAAATCCGTCGCCGAGAATGCCGACAGCGTCGTCTCCGGTCTTTCGGAAACATTGTTGTCCCGTCTTTCCAAAACCGACCAGATAAGCGAAGCTTTGGCTAAATCGGTTTTTATTGCAGAATCCGTCAGCCCTTCTTTTAAAGGCGATAGAAGTCTTGTGGATAAAGTGCTTGAAAATTACAGGAATATTTTTAAAGTTTCGTCTATTTTTATTTTGGACAAATACGGAGATATTATTTATGCTTCCGATTATAAATATGAAAAAGAATTGAAAAGAGTAAATTTAAAAAACAGTCCGCTTTTTTACGAAACCCAAACCAAAGGAAGGTCAAGGGTTTTTACGAAAAACGTTCCCGGAGAAAACGGGGAAAGTTATTATGCATCCACAAAGATAAATAATTCCGACGGGGTTATAGTAGTAAAAAATTCCATAGATAATTATGACGAGATGCTTCTTAAATACGATAATATTTACATAATAGATAAAAACGGAATTATTTTGTTTTCAAACGAGAATGACGTTTGCTTTAAAAGTTTATGGTCGCTTTATGAAACCGCGGATAAAACAAAAAAAAGAAAAGTAACCGCCGATGAAATATTCAATGAAGCGGTCGTAATGCTGCAAAATAAACCTTTTTATGTTTCAAAAAAGATTATTAACGACGATTTTTGGTCTGTAGTATATTTTAATTCATTGGATCCGGTGCGGCAAACCCGCGCTTTGAGCTTGTTTGGCATAAGCGGTTTTATTGTTATAGTTCTTTTGTCGTTTTTGATAATAAACCAGTCTAACAGGCTTATAGCTTTGTCGCGCCGTCAGAACGCTATTTTGGATTCGGTCAGATCCGTTGCGATATTATCGACTGACGTTAACGGCAAAATAACAATGTGGGGACAAGGCGCGATGGATTTGGCGGGTTACAGCATGGAAGAAATATCCGCAAAAGAGTTTAGAGACGTTTTGTTTGACAAAAACGGTTTTTCGATGTCTTTTTCCGACACAATTGAGCGCCGCGGGATTGTTTTTAGCGATTTGATGTTTAAGAAAAAAGACGGCACGATGGCTAATATTCTTCTTAACGTCGTGCCTCAGTTTTCAAGCGTCGGAAAACTTATAGGATATATATTTTCCGCAATAGATATTACATACAGGAAAAATATTGAAACTGAAATTGAGCAGCAGATTAAATTTCTTCAGACTCTCATAGACAGCATGCCTATAGCCGTGTTCTATAAAGACAGCTTTATGCACATAATAGGCTGCAATAAGGCTTTTGAAGAGATATCCGGGTTTTCAAAAGACGAGGTGATAGGCAAGAAGTCGGAAGATATTTATTTCGACATGGAAGCGGCTAAAATGTCTAAAAAAACAGATGAAGAAATCGTAGAAAATATGTCCGCGATTTCTTATGAAATTGTCGTCAAAGGCCCTGATCATGTTCCGAAGATTTTTTTATACTATAAATCAGTATATAAAAAACTCAACGGCGAATTCGGCGGAATTATCGGAGTTGTGATTGACATTACTAAAGAACGTGCGGTGCAAAAAGAAAGAGATATGCTTCAGACAAGTCTTGTTCAGCAAAACAAACTCGCGTCGCTTGGCGAACTGGCCGGGAGCATAGCCCACGAGCTCAATAATCCTCTCAGCATAATTCTCGGATACGCTCAGGTTCTTGCGAAAAATAAGGATTTGAACGAGGAAATGCGTAAAGGTATAAAGAATATATATGAAGCTGCCGACAGAAGCCGCAGCATAATATCCAATATGCTTGAATTTTCAAGAGCGGATTCGTCAAAAATGCAGAATGTAGATCTTGATAAGGTAGTCGATTCCACTTTGCCTATAATAGAAAAAGATTTGAAGAAAGCCGGCATTGAAGTAGAAAAGAATTTTACCGAAAAAGACAAGCTTGTTTCAATTAATCCGATGCAGATACAGCAGGTTTTGCTGAATGTTATTCTAAATGCCAGAGACGCAATGCCCGGCGGAGGCAAGCTTACAATAACTTCTTATGTAAAAAACGATAAATATTGTTTGGATATATCCGATACCGGAGAAGGAATACCCAAAAAAAATATGGATAAGATATTCGACCCTTTTTTCACTACGAAATCCGAGGGAAAAGGCACAGGGCTCGGGCTGTCTATAAGTTATGGTATTATCACGGCTCATAAAGGAACTATAAGCGTAAAAAGCGTTGTCGGCAAAGGAGCGGTTTTTACGATAAAACTGCCGCTTTTGAAAAGCAATTAGGAGTTAGGAATGAGGAATTAGGAGTGAACGACAGTGAGAAAACTTGGATTCCTGCTGGAGTTTACCCTCGAATGTTTTAATCGGGGGCAGGAATGACAATAATGTCGCGTCATTCCGTTGAAAAACGGAATCCATTAAACCGCAGAGGTACCACGGGCGTGAGCCCGTGGGGGAATAAAGACCTGAATCTTTGTAGTATAATATAGAGATGGAACTACGGAAACAAGGACACAGCGTATATTATTGCA
>WQYI01000017.1 GCA_009781315.1 Candidatus Endomicrobium embiratermitis
CGTGGGCGCAGGAAATTTGAGGGGACTCGTTCTTAGTACGAGAGGACCGGAATGAACATACCTCTGGTGTTTCGGTTGTTCCGCCAGGAGCATTGCCGAGTAGCCAAGTATGGACGAGATAAATACTGAAAGCATATAAGTATGAAACTCACCCCAAGATAAGATTTCCCTGAAGGGCACTCATAGACTATGAGTTTGATAGGATGGAAGTGTAAGTGCAGTAATGCATTCAGCTAACCATTACTAATTGCCCGTTCGGCTTGATCACATTATTTAATCTCACTTATTAGATTTAGATAATAAATTCAAGTTGTGTTGCAGTTTGATTTTTTGTAAAATACTACTATTAAGGTTTGTTCTTTAATTTGTTTTCGTCGTCATTGCGGACTTGATCCGCAATCTGACGAAGCAATCCAGAAATAAGAATTTATTTCCGGTGATTATTTCAACGGTGTCACACCCGATCCCATTCCGAACTCGGAAGTTAAGCCCGTTCGAGCCGATGGTACTTGTCCCGCAGGGGACCGGAAGAGTAGGTCGTTGCCGGATTAATTATAAAAAACCCGATATTCAATAAAATGAATATCGGGTTTTTCGTTTATAGAGGCTTAAAATTTTGGGCTACAACTTCCTTTCTAAATTTCAATTCCAAGTAGACTTTTGGCTGCGATTCCTATAATAAAAGCGATTACGGAAACTCCTATGCTTATGCATGCCATTTCGGCAAAGCGTTTTATAAACGGCAAAGATTTTGCGACCGAAATATAATAAGAGAAGAATAAAATTATCAATATCGCCGCCGTCATCATTACGGCGAAAGCCGCGATATACATGTCTTTTGGAAACAGCAGATACGGTATAACCAGTAAAATTACCGTGATAAGATACGCGGTTCCGGTGTAGGCGCTTGCTTTTAACGCCTTAGAATTTCCGTCGGCGCGCTCGGCAAGATATTTTGCGGCTGCCATAGACAATGTGGCCGCGGCGCCGGTAATAATTCCTACAAGGGCGATAATTTTTGTATTTGCCAGGGCAAAAGTAAGTCCCGCGAGAGTTCCCGTAATTTCCACAATGGCGTCATTAAGCCCGAGAACCATAGCGCCTACGTATTTCAGACGGTCCTCGTCAAGCATATCTATAAGTATCCGTTCGTGTTCTTCTTTACGGCAGATTATCTCGGAAATTTCAGGTATGTCTTTTTCCAAAATTTTATAACATTTTACGGTTTCACGCACGCGCCTGTTTAAAAATTTTATCAGAAAAGTATAACCCATAACATAACTTAAAAGTATATGCCACGTTATTTTAAAGCGGCTTGCGGGCATATGCCGTCCGCTATAGTTTTCCCACACCGCGGCGTGTTCTCTTTCCTGATCGGATATTTTTAATAAAGTTTCTTTATCCCGAGGGTCTTTAACTTTTACGGCTATAAGCCTGTAAACCACGCTAGCGGTTTCTTCGTCGCACTGGTATTTAGTTATAATGTTTATGATATCTAAATTTTTCATAGTAATATTTTATAAAAATTATTAATTCTTGTGAAATTAAAATATTCAAGATTTCTCAAAAAAATTAACCCTCTCTTGCTAGATTTTACAAGAGAGGGTTTTGTGTTGTCATGGTATTTAATTAAAGTCCGATGCTTTTCATCAAACCTTTTTTTATAGTATCTTTTCCGGCTGCTTTCCCGGCGTCTTTCACTTCTTTTCCAATCTCTTTTGTTGTATCTGTAGCTTCTTTTCCGGCTGCTTTTCCGAGATCTTTAGCCGCGGAAGACTTTTCCGCAGATGGCTCTGCGGCAGGAGCATTTTCAGCTTCCTGCTGCTTTGCTTTCTTAATCGCGTCGCCAAGAGAAGACATTGTTTTGCCTAGTTCTTCCATTGATTCATCTTTTGTGTAGCCTGAAGGGATTTCAAAAAGCTCCGCCGGCTGTTTTCCTGCTTTAATATTACGCATATCGATAATAGTGTCGCCTTTTTTCTTATCTTCGTACATGGTGCGGACAGGATAGTTATATTCAGGCGCCATCCAGTCATAACTGACAATGCTTCCTTTCATGCCGTATATGTTAGTGGTAATAGTGGTTTTGGATTTCTCCGCATTATAGCCGTTTACGGTTTCGGTTCCTACTTTTTCACGCTTAACATCTGCAAGACCTCCAAGCATATTTGCAAACTGCTGGGGGGTAGGCATTTCATTTCCTTCAAAGCTAAATTCAACATATGTTTTGTTCTCTTCTTGGAAAGAATATATTTTATTTTTATCTACGCGGACAATGGAAAAGCCGATAAGCTTTCTTTCTTCGTCAAAAGTATCCTGGCGCATTTTCTTTTCAGTGGCGTAGAGCTTTCCGAATAGAGCTTCCTTAGGGACTTTTTTTTCGGTTGTTGTCACAAACAAATCGGCGCTGTATTCTTTAACTGTTCCGGCAATGGCAGGCGCTACAAGAAACATGGCTAAAAACAGGCAAATGCTTTTTACTAAAACTTTCATTTTCTCTCCTTATTGAAACCTTTGCGGTCTCATATGGTTGAATTATATTGCTTTTATTTTACAGTGTCAAGGAACATCTTGACATCGCAGTTTTAGCGGCTTTTAATAAAATTTTGTATAATCTGAAAACTTTCTGGTTAAGAGAAAGCATATTATGTAAAAATAGTTGACTTTATCGGTATTATGTGTGGAACACCTTGCAATAACCGCAAAGAATTTCACAAGACGTGCTTTTTTGTATTATTTCCGATGTGATACTTTTTAAACTTACGCATAGTATTTATAGAGGTAATTACAAATAAGCAGAAGTCATTTATAAGAATAGAGGGTTAAAATGAATTTTGAGCAGGCGTATAGAGAGTTCTTCAAAGTTATCTACTCCTATATTATTATGCGGGTGCGGGAAGATAATACCGCTAAAGACATTGCGGCTTTGACATGGCAAAAAGTACTTAAAAATTTTGACACTTTTGACGAAAGCAAAGGCAATATGCGTCAATGGCTTTTTACAATAGCGCGTAATGAAATAACCATGTATTACCGCATGTATTATGTAAAAAAAGTTTTATCGCTGACAGGGTTTGAGGACGCGTATATTTCTGATGAAAAAGGAATAGAAGAAACTCTTATAGATAATCAGGAAAAACAATTGCTGCTACAAGCTATGGCAACTCTAAATAAGAAGGAACAAGATATAATCGCTCTTAAATTTTATTCAGGGTTAAATAACCGCCAGATAGCTGAGCTTACCGATTTAAGCGAATCTAATGTAGGTACGATAATTAACAGAGGCATGAATAAAATAAGAGTTTTTTTGGAGATAAAATGAAAAATACTGAAAAAGAAATAATAGAACGTTTCCAAAATTTTGATTTTGATCCTGACAAAACAAAAGAAAACCAAATTTTTAATAAAATAACCTCTGCTAAGGCTTCTTTTGTAAAAAGAAGACCGAAACGTCTGGTATTTGCTTTTATCGCGGTTTGCAGCGTTTTAATAGCTGTGGTTTTGGTAAATAAAGACAGCGTACATGAGCAGCAAATGGCTGAAAGTGATATTTTTCAAAACATCATCTTGGAATCTGAAATGAAAATTGCAGCTGATGCTATATATATGGCTGATGAGGCGGCAGGCGCTCCGGTTATTGAGCAGGAAAAGATGAGAGAAGCGAAATATGCTGCTGCGAATGTCAGGGAAAAGCAAGTTTTAGCAGCCGTGGAACATGCGCAAATAGAAGAAAAAACGAAAACTGTAAAGTCTGTGCCTGCAAAAAGGATGAACGCTGAAGCTAAAGTTAATGCGGCAGAGTCTCTTGCCGTCAAAGCGGAGTCTGCAGCTGCATATAGAGCCGAAAAAGAATCAGTTAAAGACAATGCCGAATTATCCAAAATAGCCGTATTGCCTCAAGCCGCATCCGGGTTTACGGCTCAAAAATCACGCGAAGAATATTCAGCTGCGAGTGTCTCGCAGGATCGTAAGTTGCAATCCAGGAAACATAAGCTTGATAAATCTGCCGAGCCTACTACGGCGGTGTATTATGCAGAGGAGTATAATGATGATATTGAAGTTTATTACCGTGAAAGAATATTACAGGATATTAATAATAACCCCGATTTTACCGAAGCGCAAAAAGAATACGCGAGAAATAACTTTTTTATTGAGATTGTTGACGGTAAGGTTTATGCCAAAGTCAATGCTTACGGATTGGCTCAGGCAGTGGGGTTATTAATATCAAGACCGCAGGATGATAGTATGCCTGTCAGAATTGTCAGCGTTCAGGATGAAGTTAATAAGCAGAAATAATTGAAGTCATACTAGAATTCGGAATCATCTTCACACAGCTTGTCATTGACGACAATAGATTCGCTTATAAACTAAAAAGAAAAACCGAAGGTATAATCTTCGGTTTTTCTTTTTTTATTTTAAAGTGTGATACTTTTTCGGCTCGCGCATAGTATTAGTAGAAAGATGTCACAAAAAAGGAGATAAATATGAAAAAATTTTTTGCGTGTTTGATTGCAGTTGTTATGTTTTCGGGTTCCGCCCAAAGCAGGGAAACTATTGTAAGGCCTATGCCTATGCCAAGACCGCTTCCGGCTCCTCAAATGATTGTTTCGCCTGACAGAAAGCCTATAACTTTGCAGGACTTAAAAATTGACGTTGAGATTATAGGCAATCTCGCTATGACCACTTATGAAATGGTTTTTCACAATCCGAATCAGGTAGTAATGGAAGGAGAATTTGTTCTTCCTTTGGCTGAAAATCAAAATGTTTCAGCTATAGCTTTGGATATTAACGGCAAAATGCGCGACGGCGTTGTTGTTGAGAAACAAAAAGCACGGCAGACTTTCGAATCTATAGTCCGCAGGGGCGTTGATCCTGCTTTGGTGGAAAAAACTTCCGGAAACCAGTTCAAAACAAGAATATATCCGTTTAATCCGAACGGAACGCGCAGAATAAGGGTGACTATCGAAGAGCCGCTTGTAACTAAGAATGACTCTTATTATTACAGTCTTCCGCTCTCTTTTAAACAGAATGTGAATTTTTTGATAAATATGGAACTCCCTGTCAATTCGGTTGAAATAAAACAAAAAGATTTTAAAGAAATGCCGTTTAAATTTGAAAAAAAGTCAACCGTTTTAAGAGCAACGTTTGCAAAAAATGATTACCTTTTGGATAACCATATTTCATTCCGCATTCCCAGAGAAAAAGAAAATATTGTTTTTACTCATAAAGACGGAAGCGAAACTTATTTTTATACTGATATAAACGTAAAAGCGTCTTCAAAAGATAAAAAGCTTCCCAAAAAAATAGCCGTGGTATGGGATTCTTCTCTTTCTTCTTCAAAACGCGACATCCAAAGAGAAATAGCGCTTCTTGACGCTTATTTTAAAAAACTTTCGAATGTTGAAGTAATATTCGTTACTTTTAATATTAAAACGGATATAAATAAAAACTTTACAGTTAAAAACGGCAATTGGGACGCTTTAAAAAAAGAGATAGAAGATCTCATTTATGACGGTGCGACGCGTTTTGACAAATTGGAATTAAATAATTTACAAGCAGACGAAATATTGTTGTTTTCCGACGGCGTCAGCACATTGGGAGATACTCGTATAGAAGAAAGCAGCACGCCGGTATTTGTGATAAGCTCTTCAGCGGAATTTAACCGGGGAGGTCTCGCTAATGCATCTGTAAAAAGCGGAGGAAGTTTCATCAATCTTAACGGAAACACCGATGAAGAAGCTTTGGCGCTTTTGACGGGGCAAAACCTTAAACTTATCGCATGCGAGTATGACAAAAGCAAATTTAGGGATATTTATCCGAAATCCGGGATAGATGTCGGCGAAAATTTTACTTTTGCCGGCATTTTAACGGCAGGCGAATCGGAAATAACTTTATCGTTTGGTTACGGGAAAAAAGATATAGCCGTCACAAAGAAAATAAAAGTTAAAGCCGGGGGCGACAATTCGGCAGTGGCAAGGCTTTGGGCTGTTCAAAAAATAAAAGATTTGGAAATGGATTCCGAAAGAAATGAAAAAGAGATTTTAAAATTAGGTCGGGAATATTCGGTAGTTACCGATTTCACATCGCTTTTGGTGCTTGAATTTGTGCAGGATTATGTAACGTACGGGATAGTTCCTCCGCAAGAGCTTCTTTCGGAATATAACAGGATTTTGGCTAATACAAGAAAAGGCGAAGAACAAAAAGGAAAATCGGCTTTGGACGACTCGATTTTCCAGGCAAGAGAAATAAAAGAATGGTGGAAAAAAGAGTTTGACCAGAGTAAACTTCCGAAATTTTTTGAAAAACTTAAAAGCGCCGACGGAACGCGGATCGCTGAAGAGCAAAGAATAGTCAATGTTGCAGATGAAAGAAGAGATAGTTTTGATTCCGCGAAAATGGAAAGAGTCAGAGCTGTGCCGCAAACGGCTTCGAGGAACGTTAAAGCAGCCAGAGCAGTCGCTTTCAGCGCTAATGCCGAAATGGCGGAAATGGAAATGCCGGCAACGGGAGCTGATGAAGCGCGGATTGCGTCATCTTCAAGTATTCAGATAAAAGCTTGGGATCCGCAGACTCCGTACATGAAAATATTGAAAAAGTCGAAAGACGAAGATATTTACAAGGATTATTTAAAACTTAAATCAGGATATGACGATCAGCCTTCGTTTTATTTCGACGTTACCGACGAATTTATCCGCCGCAAAATGAACGATAAAGCCGTAGTCATACTGTCAAATATAGCTGAAATGCAGCTTGATAATATCGAACTTTTGCGTACGGTTGCCAATAAGCTTATGGAGATTGGCGAGTATCAGTATGCCGTGGATATGTTTGAGAAAATATTAAAACTCAGAGGAGAAGATCCCCAGTCGTACAGAGATTTGGCTTTGGCGTATCAGGCTAATAAGGAATATCAAAAATCTTTGGATACTTTCTATAAAGTTATGGAGCGAGTATGGCACAGGTTTAACAGCGTTAAGCAGATAGTTTTTGTTGAAATGAACAATCTTATAGCTTTAGCCCCTAAGCTCGACACTTCAAAAATCAATAAAGAACTTATTTTCGCGATGCCGGTTGACATAAGGGTTGTGTTGGGATGGAGTACGGATAATACTGACATGGATATACATGTGACGGATCCGTACGGCGAAAAAGCTTATTATGGCAACCGCCTTACGAGAATCGGGGGCAGAGTTTCTCAAGACATAAGGGACGGATTCGGTCCCGAAGAGTTTATGATTAAAAAAGCGGTAAACGGTAGATATGAAATTTCTACAAACAATTTTGGGGACAGAAGACAAAACGTATCCGGTCCGACGGTTTTATATTTGGATGTTTTTATGTTCTACGGAACAAAAAAACAGACTCATCAGCGTATTTTGGTCAGAACGGAAAACGTAAAAGAAAACAATATAATAGGCACGGTCGAATTTGGCGTAATACATTAATTAAAAAAACAAAACCCTCCTTTATGAAATTTCATAAAGGAGGGTTGAGCGGCTTTTAATAAAATTTGTATAATCTAAAAGCTTTCCGGCTGAGAGAAAGCATATTATGAACAAATAAACCTTATTATTTAATGGAATGATTTTTAATGTACTGGTTCAAAAACCGGTATATGTAATTCTATAACTAAGAGGTTTATATGCACAAATCCATAATTTTAAACAATATCAGCCTATACTTTCCAAATAAAATCTGTTTTGAAAATTTTTCAACGCAAATACAGCCCGGCAGCCGTATTGCAGTAATAGGAAATAACGGCAGCGGGAAATCTTCTCTTTTAAAAATAATTTCAGCAGCATTGCCGCCGTCCGAAGGTAAAATATTAAATAACGGTAATATCGTTTTCGGTTATGTGCCGCAGCTTATCCATGAATACGAAAATTCAAGCGGCGGACAAAAATTCAATAAAGCGCTTAGCGCCGCTTTTGCGCCGCGTCCCGACGTTCTTCTCCTTGACGAGCCTACCAATCATCTGGATTTAAAAAACCGAAAATCTCTTATGAAAATGCTTGAACATTATAAAGGAACGCTTGTTATAGTTTCGCATGACGCGGAACTTTTAAGAAGTTCCATCAATACTTTTTGGTATATAGACAACGGTAAAGTTACGGTATTCTCGGGAAAGTTTGACGATTATAAAAATGAGCTGTTCCAAAAGAGGCAAAGCCTCGAAGATGAGCTTGCGGACCTGAAAAAAGAAAAGAGGGAAAACCACAAAGCGTTTATGAAAGAACAGGAAAGAGCAAAAAAAAGCAAAGAACGCGGCGAGAAATTTGTAGAACAAAAAAAGTGGCTTCCTGCGGTAGGCGATTTAAAACAGAGTTCTGCGGAAAAAGCTTCGGGCAGAAATAAAGGAAACATAAATGAGAGAAGAGGCAGTATAAACGAACAGCTTTCCGCTTTAAGGATACCGGAAATTTTAAAGCCGAAATTTTCTTTAACTGCAAAAGATATCGGTTCCAAAACCATACTTTCTTTAAGCGGCGCAAGCGCGGGTTATGCGGGTAAAACGGTTTTACGGGATATAACTTTGTCTGTATCGGGCGGTGAACATCTTGCGATAACCGGAGATAACGGTTCAGGTAAAAGCACTCTCCTTAAAGCTATTTTAAATTATCCTGAAATAATAAAGGAAGGTTTTTGGGATACGCCTGCTTCGGATGACATTGCTTATCTTGACCAGTATTACGGCACATTAGATAATAATAAAACCGTTATCGAAACACTGTCGGAAGGCGCTCCTCAAAAAACACATGCGGAGCTGAGAGATATTTTAAACGGTTTTTTATTCAGAAAAAATGAAGAAGTAAACAAAAAAGTTGAAATTTTGTCAGGGGGCGAAAAAGCGCGTTTAAGTCTTGCAAAAATTGCGGTTAAAACTCCCAAACTTTTGCTTATAGATGAAATCACAAATAACATAGATTTGGAAACAAAAGAACATGTCACCCAGGTATTAAAAAAATACCCCGGAGCAATGGTTATAGCATCCCATGACATAGCTTTTTTGAAAGATTTGGAAATAGAGAGTTTTTACGAATTAAAATGAGAAAAAACTACAATGCAATAATAATTGACGACGATATAAAGTAAAAGATCCGCATATAAAATTCCAGAGGTAATAGCAGAAGAGCGGCAAAAATCGCGGCTATTATTCGTTTATGAGCTTTGTATGTCATAAGCAAAACGAATATTATTTGCAAAAGCATAATCCATTTTGAACTTATGGTTGGAAGCTGATTAATTGCCGCGTGGTTAAGTGTAATAGCTATCAACAGGCTTTTCATAAACCATGACAAGCCTATCAAAATAAATAGTTCCGCCGCTGAAATTTTAAAAAGCAGCTTAACGGAATAAGCAAGTAAAAAAGACCCGACAACCGTAAAAAGCGTGCACAAAACCGCTATTGTAATAAAACCCGAAAAGCCTGTTTCCGGACGCGGGTTGTATATAATAAAACTGACCATGCCCGTAAAGTAGCCAAGCATGGCAAGGCCGTATTTACGTTCCTTTACAGCTTTGTTTACTTCTTGCGTTAAAAACCACATAGATGTCACCTCAATAAGTCCATAAATAAGAAACTTTAGGCGTGGTAAGTTCTTCAACAGCGCTGCCGAGATTTAGTTTGCCGTCAATGTCGGAAAACAGGAACGCCAGCAGTCCTCCTCTGTTGCGGATTATATCAAATCTTATGTCTTCAATGCCGGTGAGCTGTTTTAAATATTCTTTGGCTTTTTCCTGCCCGCCGAGGTCATCTATAAGGCCTATGGCTTTTGCTTGCGCGCCGGTGAAAACTCTGCCGTCGGTATAAGTTTTTAACGCGCTTTCCTCAACGTTCGGTCTTCCTATTTTAACTACATGATAAAACTGCTGGTACGTATCGTCTATCATTTCCTGCAAAAGCGCGGTTTCTTCAGGCGTCATAGGTCTGTAAGACGCGCCGATATCTTTATGTTTTCCGGATTTTATCGGTATAAATTTTACGCCGATTTTATTAAATAAACCTTCGAAATTGTTCGTCTGCATTATAACGCCTATTGAGCCGGTTATGGTGCCGGGCTGCGCGACAATTCTGTCCGCCGCCATAGCCACGTAAAATCCGCCGGAAGCGGCAACGTCCCTGAAAAGCGCGACTACCGGCTTGCCCTTGGACTTAAAATACATAAGCGATTCATAAATATCCTGCACCGAGGCGACTGTTCCGCCCGGGGAATTGATGTCAAGAAGCAAAGCTATTGTCTCTTTTTCTTCGGCAAGGCTTCTGATGTTCCTGGCAATTGCAGACGCGCTTCTGTTGCGCTCGCCAAAAATCGACTCAATACCCGATTCTTGAATAACGCCGTTAATCTTAACGATTTTTACAGTGCCCGTTTTGTATTTTTGTTTTTTTGCGGCTTTGTCCGTTCTAGTTCCGGATACTGCTTTTGCCGGCGCGTTGGTAAATTTGCCGGAAAAAATAATGTAAACGGCGCTACAGGCCGAAATAAGAAACACGGCTATCAAAACGCCGAGAAAAAATTTGACGGAAGACACAACGGCAATTATGCGTTTATCCTGCTCGCGCGCCCAATCTTGAAATTTTGCGTATTTACGCAAAGAGAGTTTAATTTTTGACTTTTCTTCTTGCGTCTGCTCGGGCTGTTGTCCGTTTTCTTCCATTTATGCCTCCGTTTTTCAGAGCGTTTTATCTAAAAGATTCTAGCATTTTTTGAAGTGCCTATATACTTCATCTTATTATCAGGTATGAGCGCTTATCTATAATCTGTATGTTTTTTGCCTGATCTTTGATTGCTTTTATTTCTTGGGGCGTGTTTAAAATATCTAATGCTCCGGTCAATATATTTACGTCAAATTTTAACTTTTGCCCAAAATTGAAAAGATTCGATTCCAGCCTTATTATATGTCCGCCGTATTTCGCGTTAAACTGCAGCTGGGGAAAAAAAGAAATCATTTTAAACATATTTTCATCTATCCCGAAAGTTTTGAGTATCTTGTCTTTTTTATTTAGAAATATATCCGCCGCTTGAGCCATTTTTATATAATTTTTACGCATATCCGTGAAATACTCTTCACCAACTTGTATTGTATTGTGGAAGCCGGAAATAGGAATTAGTTCGTCTGCTTCCGCTTTGCTCATTTTTAAGAAGTAATTAAGGGTTTTTTCCGACCTTTTGTAAGCTTTCCATTCACTTAAAGCAAAAGCATCCATATTTTGTACGTCCTTAACTTCTAAAAAATCTTCGTAATGCATAAGTTCATGGCTTAAAATTGACGAAAAAACCACAAAATCTATTGCGTCTTGTATGTTTTTTGGTAATTCCTGTTGTTTGTTATTTGCCATAAGAAGGTTAGCGTTTAAAAGAATTATATTCTCGTTGTCATAATACATTCCGCCTTTATAAGCAAGAATCTGATTATTTTCCGAATAAATTAAAAATATGGGCGGGAGTTTTTTTGTCTGTTTTATAAGTCCTTTATACTGAAGGAATATTAAAATATCGTTGATTAAGTCGATATTTTCCGGATTCTTTGAGAGTTTTATTGATTTTTCTATGTCTTTATCGGAAAAATTCGGGAATATTGTTTGCAACTCTCTGAATTGTTTTTCGGAAGGCGGTTTATAAGGCGCTTGCTTTTGAAGCCCCGCGTAAGCAGCGCCGCAATAAAACACAGATGAAATAATAAATACAGCCGTTATTTTTTTTATCATGAAGAAATTATAGTATAAAAATCAGGCTCAGACAATGAAAAATCGACATTTTGTTGTTAACCCATATCCCGCAGAAAGCGGGAATACAAGTTAAAAAATGGATCCCCGCAACTGCCGAAGGCAGAGTTTTGAAAAAACTCTTAAAACACTCGGGGACGACAAAAGAGAGGAATAACAACTTTCTTTTGTCGATTTGTAGTCTTTGTTTTTAAGTGGTATAATATCCGAAAATTTAATTATTCGGAGATAAAACATGAAACTCGGCATAGTCGGGCTTCCGAATGTCGGAAAGTCAACTTTATTTAACGCTATTACCAAAGCGGGCGCCCAAGTCGCGAATTATCCTTTTTGTACGATTGATCCTAATGTCGGAGTAGTGGCAGTGCCCGACAAAAGGCTCGACTTTTTGGAAAAGTTGTATAAATCGAAAAAGAAAGTTCCCGCGGCCGTCGAATTTGTCGATATAGCGGGGCTTGTCAAAGGCGCTTCGCAGGGCGAAGGGTTGGGAAACCAGTTTTTATCGCATATAAGGGAAACCGCGGCTATCGTGCATGTTGTGAGATGTTTTGAAAGCAAAGACATTACTCACGTTATGGGCGGAGTCGACCCGTTAAGAGACATAGAGATAATAGATACCGAGCTTATTTTGGCGGATATGGAAGCAATGTCTAAAAAACTTGAAAGGCTTGATAAAGGCATGCGGCTTCAGGATAAAAAAATAATGGCCGAAAGAGAGCTGGCTTTAAAAGTAAAAACTCATCTTGAAGCGGGAAATCCCGCAAGAACGCTTGTTCTTAACGATGATGAAAAATCCGCTTTAAAAGATTTCTTTTTGATTACTTCAAAACCCGTTTTGTACGCGTGCAATGTTTCCGAAAGCGATTTGCCGTCTTTAGAAAATAAATATTCCCAAATTGTTAAAGAAAAATCTAAAAACGAAGGCGCGCAGGCAATACCTATATGCGCGAAAATCGAAGCCGAACTTTCCGAGCTTTCGGAAAACGACCAGGAAACTTTTTTAAAAGATTTGGGGCTTTCGGAACCGGGTCTTAACCGTTTGATAAAAGCGGGCTACGATTTGCTCGGGCTTGCCACTTTTTTGACGGCCGGTGAAGACGAAAGCCGCGCTTGGACTATAAAAAAAGGATTTCTGGCTCCTCAGGCGGCCGGAGTTATACATTCGGATTTTGAAAGAGGTTTTATAAGAGCCGAAATTATGAGTTTTGACGATTTGCGCAGGCTTGGCAATGAAAAAGCCGTTAAAGACGCGGGCCTCTTGAGAAGCGAAGGCAAAGAGTATGTCGTAAAAGACGGCGATATAATAGAGTTCAGGTTTAATGTTACCAAATAAAGGGTTTTGTTCCGAATGGAAATAATAGAAGTAAACAGTAAAGAATTAATAGAAAAAACCGCTAGTCTTGCGGATGAAATCTGGCGCGAACATTACGTGAACATAATTTCAATCGCCCAAATAGACTATATGGTCAAAAATTTACAGTCGGTTACCGCGATATCAAACCAGATATCAAATGAAAAATATTCATATTTTTTAATTAAAGATGATAACGGCAGTTATGAAGGCTACTTTGCCGTTGCGCCGAAAGACGGCTGTTTGTTTTTAAGCAAAATTTATGTCCGCAAAGAAAGCCGCAAAAAAGGTTACGCGAAGAAATCCTTAGAATTTATAAAAAAGTTCGCGAAATCTTTGAATTTGGATAATATTGTTTTAAATGTCAGCAGAGATAATGCCGGTTCGATAGAAGCGTATAAAAAAATGAATTTCAAAATTTGCGGCGAAATTGACCTGGACATAGGAAGCGGTTTTTATATGAACGACTATAAAATGGTTTTGCAAATCGGAACTTAATGCCAAATTGACTTAATTTGCCAAAATTTGATAAACTTTTAAATCTTATTATTAATACCCCCACTCAAATAATTATCTGGAGGAAGTGATGTCAAAGTTGAAAATATTTTTGTCGGTTAATTTATGCTTTGCTCTTATGTTGGGCGTTTTTGCGGGATGTAAACCCAGAGAAGTAAAACCTAAAGCCGATGTTGTAATTTGGCATTGGATGACCGACAGGCAGGCCGCTTTTGAGCAGCTTGCGGATAAATATTACAAAGAGACGGGAGTAAAAGTTTTGTTTGAAACTTACGCGCCTACGGACGTCTATAAAAATAAAATTTCCGCTGCGGCAACCGCCAATCTTTTGCCTGACATTTTCAATCCTTTAGGCGATAAAAAAGAAGTCGCTTCATACATAAACGCCGATTTTATAGCAGATTTGACCGAAGAAATGAGCAGAGACAATTGGAAAGACATTTTTTTCTCCAAAGCTTTGGCTCAAAACACTTTTGAACCCGGAAACGAATGGAACGTAAAACCCGGCATATACGCGGTTCCTTTGGACGTTAATTCGCTTATGATCTATTACAATAAGGATTTGTTTAAGCAGGCGGGCTTAGATCCTGAAAAATATCCTAAAACCTGGCCTGAATTTATGGAAGCCGGCAAAAAATTGAGAGCCGCCAATATCCAGCCTTTTGTGTCGGGATTCGGCGAGGGATGGCTTATAGGAGCTTTTGCCCAGTCTTACGAATGGAATTTGTTCGGCAGGGACGGGGTTCTCCAGGTTTTGGAAGGTAAAATTCCTTATACCGATCCGAGATGGGTCAGAATATTTAAACTTTTTGAAGAAATGAAAAATAATAAACTCTTTGCTTCTGGGATTGTCACAATGGTAAACAAGGATGCCGAAAGAAGTTTTGCCACCGGAAAATCCGCGATGGCTTTTAACGGTTCTTGGGGCGTTAACGTTTATCACTCTATGAATCCTGACCTTAATTACGGCGTTATGCCTCCGCCGTATCTGCCTGAAGCGAAATTTCCCCTTTTGATGTTCGGTGGAGAAGGTTCGTCTTTATTTGTAAATAAATCGTCTGCCAACAAACAAAAAGCCATAGATTTTTTAAGATGGCTGACTCAGGACGAACAACAGACTTTTCTTGCGAAAGAAACTCTTAATATTCCTTCCAATAAAGAAGTCGCGAAAGATTTGCCGCCGGCGTTAAGAGTTTTTTCCGAAAATATTAAAAATACGTTTGAAGTGCTTCCTAAAATAGAATCGTGGCAGGTAACGAATTATATTAATCTCAATTTACAGTCTGTTATAATCGGCGAAAGAACCCCGAAGTCGGCTGCCGAGGAAGTTCAGGCTGAAAAAGAAAGGCAGATGAAGGCCGGAAGATAATGAAGATTACGCCGAAAGAAAAGCTAGGGAATTTTATATTCGTCATTCCCGCTTTAGTTTTGTTTTTAATATTCAGCCTGTATCCTATACTGAGGACATTTGAATTAAGCGTTTTTCAGTGGAACGGCATAGACAAAAATATGCTTTTTGTGGGATTTGCGCAGTATAAGCATATTTTGTTTAACAATCCCGCTTTCTGGAAATCCATGGCAAACGCCGGAATCATTACCGTTTTGGCATTGACTCTTCAAAACGGTCTTGCTTTGCTTTTGGCTTTGCTTGTTACAAAAAATATAAGAGGGGAAAATATTTACAGAACTATATTTTTTCTCCCTCCTGTTTTATCCGGCATAGTAGTGGGTTTAATATGGAAATTCGTATTTGACGGAAATTTCGGCATTTTAAATCATTTTCTCACAAGCATAGGTTTTTCAAACTTTGCCGATTACGCGTGGCTTTCCGAAGTGAGAACAGCGCTTTTTTCCGTTGCCGTCGTTCATATGTGGAAAGGGTTCGGGTACGGTTTTATAATACTTCTCGCGGGTCTTCAAACTATTCCCGTAGAGCTTTACGAAGCCGCCGAAGTTGACGGCGCGGATTCATGGCAGCAGTTTAAAAATATTACTTTTCCTCTTTTAATACCTATTTTTACAATAGTAAGTATCCTCACTATTTTAGGTTCCATGCAGATATTCGACTTAATATACTCCATGACAAGAGGCGGTCCTGCCGGTCATACGCATGTTCCTATAACTAAAATTTACGAATATATGAGTAACGGCGAGTTCGGCTATTCTACTGCTATGGCCGTAGTATTCGGCATGGTTTTGCTTATTATTTCTTTTGCCCAGATATATGCTTCAAAAAAATTAAATTATAACAACAGATAGGAAACTAAATGAATATATTTAAGATAAAAAAAATATTGACAAGTACTGTAACGCACACGATTCTTATAGCGGTTGCGCTGACTTGCGTATTCCCTGTTTTTTGGATGATATCGTCTTCTTTAAAAACGCAGTCGCAGATTTTTTCAAGCATGTCTCTTTTACCCGGTCCTTTATTGGACATTCTTAATTGGAATTGGAGCAATTATATTACCGCGTTTGTTAAAGCCGATTTCGGACAGTATTTTTTTAACAGCGTTTTTTATACGGTTGTGGGCGTATTTTTTATAATTTTAATATCGTCATTGGCGGCTTACGCTTTTTCCCGTTTGGAATTTCGGGGCAAAAACTTTTTGTTTTATTTGTTAATAGCCACTTTGCTGATTCCGATTCCGGGCGTTTTTGTTCCTTTATATCTGCTTTTAAAAAATTTGAGTCTTCTTGACACAAGGACGGGGCTTCTTTTGTGTTATATAAGCAACGGTCTGGCTTTTGCCATATTTTTGCTTAAAGGTTTTTTTGACGAATTGCCGCGCGAAATTGAAGAAGCCGCTTTAATAGACGGCGCTTCGCGTTTTGGAATATACTGGAGAATCGCTCTTCCTTTGGCAAAACCCGCCATTGCCACGCTTGTTATAATGAATTCTCTCACTATATGGAACGAATTTTTGCTTGCTTTGGTTGTCTTGCAGGATAAAGCGAAAATGCCCATACAAAGAGGTTTAATGGTATTTCAAGGCACGTATATAACCGATTATCCTCTTCTTATGGCCGGTCTTACAATAGCTACTATTCCTATCGTCATAGTTTATCTGTTAATGCAAAAACATATCGTGAAGGGCATTGCCGCCGGCGCCCTGAAAGGATAAAAAGGGCAATTAACAAATTACAGTTTACAATTAACAATTGTTTTTTGTCGCTAATAATTGTAAATTGTGATTTATTAATTGTTAATTGGTGTTTTGTTTTATGTCTATAAAAGCCGTTATTTTTGATTTGGGGCAGGTTATTTTTAAGTTTGATTTATCAAAATTTATAAACGCTTTTGTTAAAAAGACTTCTGAAACGCCGATTGAATACGTCAACAAACTAATCCTTGAACATTCTCAAGACACTTTTCTCTACGAAACCGGAAAAATTTCATCTTTGGAATTTTATAATCTGCTTAAAGAAAAAACTCATTACCAAGGCAGTTTTAACGAATTTTCGGTTATATGGAACAATATATTCAAATTAAAGTATGAAACGTTGGAAGTTATAGCGGCTTTGCGTCAGGCAAAATATCATTTAGCCGTGCTGTCAAATACAAATGAACTTCATATGGAATACTTGAAAGCGGGCTATCCGGAAGTTTTTGCCCTTTTCGATAAGTTTTTTCTTTCCTATGAAATGAACGAAAGAAAGCCCGATGACAAAATTTTCCAAAAAATCATAGAATATTACGCTTGCGAACCGTCGTCTCTGTTTTTTACGGACGATTTGGATGAAAATGTCAGGGCAGCCAAAAGAAACGGCATAACCGCTTATCAGTTTACTACGGCTTTAAACCTTAAAGGAAATTTAAAGTCGGAAGGAATTGCGATATGACAGATTTCGGCGTAAGCGCGTCAAAACAAAAAGAACTTGGCGAAAAGTTTGAAAAATACGGCATAAAAGAATCTGATATTGATGAAAAATTCGTCAGATCTTCAGGTAAAGGCGGTCAAAACGTAAACAAAGTTTCCACCGCGGTTTATTTGAAACATCTGCCTACGGGAATAGAAGTCAAATGCAGCAGGGAAAGAACGCAGGGCATAAACAGATTTCTCGCGCGCAGGATGCTTGCCGAAAAAATAGAAGAGCTGGTTTTGGGAAGGATATCGGAAAAACGCAAAAAGATAGAAAAAATCCGCAGGCAAAAAAGAAAACGTTCAAAAAGAGCCAAGGAAAAAATTTTAAAAGACAAAAAATTTACTTCCGAAAAAAAGGAACTTCGTTCCAAAATTAATTATTAATATGAATAATCGAACTGTAAAACCGGATTATTTAGGCCACAGAAAACGCCTGAAAGAAAAATTTAAGAAAAAAAATCTTAAAGATTTTGCCGATTATGAAATTCTGGAGTTTGCCCTGACTTTTTCCATACCTCAAAAAGATACTAAACCTTTGGCAAAAAAACTTATAAAAAAATTCGGCAGTTTAAAGCAGGTTTTTGACGCTTCGTTCGAAGAATTACAAACCGTCAAAGGTATTTCCGGGCATTCTTCGGTTTTTATCTCTTTTTTAAGACAGACGGCTTTACTCTACAGGTATCTTGAAATAAAAGAAAGTAAAAATCTTTCGTCTCCGCAGGAAGTCGTAAATTATTTTGTTTCCGCTTTAAGCGGCGAAAAAATAGAAAAATTCTGCGCCGTTATGTTAAATTCGGGCAACAAAGTCATAGAGTGCGTTGAACTTGAAAAAGGTACGGTAAACAAATCCGTAGTTATGCCCAGAAAAGTAGCCGAAGCGGCGTTAAAATATAAAGCTGCGTCGGTAATTGTGGCGCATAATCATCCCGGAGGAACGTTAAAGCCTTCCCAAAACGATATAGACGCCACAAAGTCAGTGTATGCCGCTCTTAAAACAATCGATGTTTCCCTTTTGGATCATATAATTATATCAAACGGAAATTATTTCAGTTTCAAAGAGTATAATTTGATATAAAATTATGCTAGAATATTTTTGCTTTAAGCCGTTATATGTGTAAAAAGGAGAAAATATGTCTTCAAAAAAACACGTTGCCGGAAAAAAGTCTAAAGATTCGGTATTTCTCTATGCTTTAAGCACATGCCCGTGGTGTAAAAAAACAAAAATTCTTCTGGAAGATTTAAGCATTACGTACGATTATATTGACGTTGATTTGCTTGTAGGAGACGATCAGAATGAAGTTGTTGCCGAAATAGAAGCCATAAATCCGCAGGGCGGGTTTCCTACGCTTGTTATAAATAAAACAGAAGTTATAGTTGGTTATAAGCCCGAAGAAATAACAGCAGCGCTGTCGTGACGATAAAGTTAAAGTCCGCTCAGGCTTTAGGCGGGGTCATTAAAAATAACGCATCTCTTAAAGGTTATTTTTTAAATAATGTCGATAAAGAGCGGGTTGATTTTCTTATAGACGGTCTTTTTCTTAATCTTAACAGATACGGCTATATATCGTGTCCGTGCAGGCTGTCTTCCGGGAAATATTATAAAGATGAAGACCTTATTTGTCCTTGCGATTATATGGAATACGATGTAAAAGAATACGGCGCCTGTTTTTGCGGGCTGTATGTTTCAAAAGACATATTTGACGGAAAAAAAGAATTTGCGCCTGTTCCTGAAAGACGTTCTCCGAAAAAAACTTTTGCGGTTATATCGAAAGACGAAAACAAAAAAGTTGATGATATTGTATGGAGATGTCCCATTTGCGGATATCGTATTAGCGGTGAAAAAGTTACGGAAAAATGTCCAAAATGCAATGCTTCGCCGCAGGTTTTTGAGCGGCAGTCCGAGGAATAACGAGGACGAGTCTGCCGCGGGCGTGAGATGTGAGCGACCTATCCTTAGTTAAATTGTTCTTTATTATAAAAACGGTTAAAGGAAGTTCCGTGCGAAACTTAAGAGGTTTCAATTCGGACACTGCCCCGCAACGGTAAGAAGCAAAACTTCTTTTTTATGAAGTTTTCTTCGTAGTCCGGTCTATTAACTGGTTGTTAAATATGCTTTCGAGGGAAAGAGGAAAAAATATAAAAAAAGTCCGCTTTCCGTTGAAAGCGGGCTTTTTTTGTTATATGGAAAGCAGGAGGCACAAAGTATGATAATCATCAATACGGGCGACGGTAAAGGAAAAACAACGGCAGCCATAGGGCAGATTATCCGCTCTTTGGGTCAGGGATTTAAAGTTTGTCTTATACAATTATTTAAAGGCGAAGCCTTTTACGGCGAACAAAACATGCTTGTGAAACTTGAAGGACTTGATTTTTTCTCGTTTTCCAAAGAACATCCGTTTTGCATAAAAGACGTTACTATTACGGAAGCCGCTGAAAGATGCAAGCCCGCGATCGTGAAAATAAAAGAAATAGCAAACAACGGCAAAATCTACGATCTTATAGTTTTGGAAGAATTCAATATTGCGTTGAGAGATAATTTAATAGATAAAACCGAATTTATTGAGCTTGTGAAATTATTGTCTGAAAAATCAGATGTTGTTATAACAGGCAGAGGCGCTCCGCGGGAATTGATAGATTTGGCGGATTTAGTCACGGAAATGAGAGAAATAAAGCATCCTTATAATAAAGGTATTAAATCGAGAAAAGGAATAGAATTTTAAAAACAGTTAGGAGTTAGGAATGAGGAATTAGGAATTAACTACTTTGTTTTTGCCGTTGTCACTCCTAATTCTTAACTCCTAACTTTGAGTGAGCCATGAAAAAAATTTATACAGCATTATTATTTTTATTTTTTATTAATGGTATTGTCTTTGGTGCGGAGTACAAACGCATTGTCTCTCTTGCTCCGTCAGTTACGGCAAGCCTTTATGAATTGGGCGTTGAATCCAATATTGCCGCTATAACTGTTTATTGCCCAGAAGGATCGACAAAAAAAGAAATTATAGGCACGCTTATTGAACCGGATTTAGAGAAAATCATTTCTTTAAAGCCGGATTTAATAATTGCAAGCAAAGAAGGAAACAGCAGGCACGCCGTTGAGAAACTTATAGAACTCGGGCTTAATATTTATGTTATGGAAACGGCGCAGTCTTTTAATGATATATGCGCAAATTATCTTGATTTGGCAGAGGCGATAGGCGCTGCAAATACGGCGTCTGCCAACATAGAAAGCGCGAAAAATAAAATAAATGATATTTCTAATTCCATCCACGGCGATAATATTCAATCCGTCTTTTGGGAAGTCGGCGCGAAACCTTTATACACGGCAGGCGGACAAAGCTTTGTTAACGATTATAATTTTTGGACTAAAACGGTTAATCTTTTCGGAGATTTGTCCGGCAGATATCCGCAAGCCGACGTTGAAGTCGTTGTTTCAAGAAATCCGGATATTATAATTTTAGTAAACATGGGAGACATTACCGATTATGAAGTTAACAGATGGAAAAAATATAAAACTTTAAAGGCTGCGCGTAATAATAAAATTTTTATGATAGACGTTAACTCTATTTTTACCCCGACCCCGGGAACTTTTGCGGACGGCGTAAAAATACTTGCGGAAAAAATTTATGGCAAACAATAAAAATATATTCCTTATTTTTTCAGGACTTTTTGTTTTGGCAGGGTTTTCATTTTTCCTTTCTCTTTCTACAGGCTCAAACGGAATGTCGTTTGTTGAATGTCTGCAAGTATTACTGGGAAATGCTAATGAAAACAGTGAATTGATAATTAAATCGATACGCCTGCCGCGCGTTTTAGCCGCGATTTTTATCGGGGCGGGGCTTTCCGCAAGCGGATGCGTTTTTCAGGCAGTGCTTAGAAATCCTTTAGCAGAGCCTTTGACTTTAGGGGTATCCGGCGGGGCAGTTTTTGGCGCTGCTGCGGCTGTTGTTTTGGCTGTTTCAACATTTTTTATTCCGTTATTTTCTTTTGCCGGTGCATTTTTAGCTGTCGGCGCTGTATATGCTTTAAGCAGAAAAAAAAGTTTTGATTCAAACGCTATGATTTTGTCAGGCGTGGCGGTTAGTTATGTGTTTTCTTCAACGGTCATGCTTATTTATTCTATGTCTTCGGCTCATCAGATACAAGCCGCTTTTTCCTGGTTAATGGGTGATTTATCAACGGTTGATACAGGGTTACTTATAATAAGCGCTGTTATAATTTGCGCAGGTATTGCTGTTTTAAGTATGTTTGGGAATATTATTAATGTTATATCTTTAGGCGAGCAAAAGGCGCAAACTCTTGGGATCAACGCGCAAAAATACGTTAAATTGATTTTTATAACAGCGTCTTTGGTGGCCGCCGTAAGCGTGGCTTTATGCGGGGTTATCGGTTTTGTTGGGCTTATGATACCGCATATTATGCGTAAAATTTTAGGCGGAAATAATATTATTTTAATTCCCGCGTCAGCCTTAGGCGGTGCGATTTTTTTGCCTTTATGCGACGCGGTAAGCAGAACGCTTTTTGCTCCGGTAATGCTGCCGGCGGGAGTAATAACGGGAATTGCCGGCGGCATATTCTTTATGTTTCTGCTTTCAAGAGCTAAATAACATGATAGAGTTAAAAAATATATTCGCAGGATATCATAATAAAGACGTTTTAAAGGACATTTCCTTAACAATCAAGGAAAGTTCGTTTTCTGGTATTATAGGGCCAAACGGCGCAGGTAAAAGCACTTTGCTTAAATGCCTTTGCGGAGTTTTAAAATTTCACCGCGGGCAAATAATTATAAACGGTAAAAATATAACAGATTTAAAAAAGAGCGAGCTTTCAAAAGCCGTTTCGTATATGCCGCAAACAATTGAAAGCAATTTGTCTTTCAGCGTTTACGATTTTGTAATGCTTGGCAGGTTTCCGCATTTGGGATTTTTAAAAAATCCGTCGAAAAACGATAAGAAAATAGTTCGTGAAGTTATGGAATTTACAAATATCGCGGATTTCTCGCAAAGAAAAACAGACGAACTTTCCGGCGGTGAAAGACAAAGGGTTTTAATAGCCCAGACAATAGCGCAAGGTACTCCGGTAATTGTTTTTGACGAGCCTACCGCGCATTTAGACATTGGCGCGCAAAACGACATATTAAAACTTTTAAAAACGTTAAACAGGGATTTTAAGAAAACGATAATAGCGACAATGCACGATTTAAACGCCGCAGGAGAATTTTGCGATAATTTGATTTTGCTAAATCTCGGGCAAATTAAAAGCTGCGGTTTGCCCGAAGACGTTTTAAACTATAAAGATATAGAGGAAGTATATAAAACTACGGTAATAGTGAAAACAAATCCGATTTCAAATAAACCGTATGTTATTCCGACAACTACAAAGTGAAAAGTGAAGAGTTAAAAGTTAAAAAGATGTATTTTTGCTTTGCAAAAACTTAAAATAGGTTTCGGCTTTGCCGAAACACAACATTTGCACTTTGCACTTTTAACTTTCCACTTTGTCGTTAATAGCAGGGGAATCCCGTGTGAATCGGGAACAGTCCGGCTACTGTATTTAGGCGCTCGCCAAATGAGCGTCTATAAGTCAGAACACCTGCAAAATAAAAACGCCCCAAGGAGGCAAAATGAAAAGACAATTAATAATTAACAGTGAATAAGATGTCAATCCTCGCCCCTTGCGGGGTGAGTGCGCGACGAATAAGGAGCGCGAGTCACGAACGGGCGCGAGATGTGAGCGCACCGGAAGTAGCTTGACTACTTGGAACTTTGAGCGAAGCGAAAAGAAGGTGAGGGGTTGCCGTTTTCAATTTAATAATAATGATAAATTCAAAAAATGGAAACGATAACAGCAACCCCTCATCCGGGACTTCGTCCCACCTTCTCCCGCAAAGGGCGAAGGAAACAACTTAAAAGGAAAATAATATGAAAAAAATAATATCAGCATTTTTGTTTGTAGTTTTTGCGGCAAATGCCGCTTTTTCGCAGGACATATTTTTAACTCTTACAAAGTATGAGGAAAAAATAGAAAAACTTCCCGCAAACGTTACCGTTATTACGCGGGATGAAATTGAAAATAAACACGTTCAAACTTTAGGCGAGCTTCTTCAAAATCAGGCCGGAGTAAACGTCAGAGTAAACGGTTCCGTGGGAGCCGCGACAAGCGTTTCCATAAGAGGCGCGTCGACACTTCAGACTTTGCTTTTGGTTGACGGAAGAAGAGTAAACGATATAGGCCTTGGCAGCGCGGATTTTACGTCGATTCCCGTAACTATTATCGAAAAGGTTGAAATTATAAGAGGAGCCGGAGCCGCAGTTTACGGGACAAGCGCTTTCGGCGGAGTAATAAACGTAATAACAAAAAAGTCGAAATATGATTCTCCTTTGGCTGATGCGGGCGTTTCTCGCGGCAGTTTTAATACTTTTAACTCCTATCTTACGGCCGCTTATGCGTCGGAAAAATTCGGAACGCTTGCTTCGGGTTATTATATTTCAAGCGACGGCGACAGAAAAAATTCGCAGTTTGACGGCGGTAATATATTTTTGAGTTTTCAAGCGAATCCTTTTGAAAACTCAAAGGTTTCTTTGACCGGAAATATATGGGATGGCAAAAACGGAGTGCCGGGCTCTACATTTTGGCTTACGCCTGAAAACGAACAGAAAGACAATAACAAATATTTAAAGCTCGATTACGATTTGAATATCGATAAGTCGGCAACGATAAACGCAAGCGCGTACGCAGCCCGTAACGTCAGAAATTATTACGACTATAACGGCGGAAATCCTTACGACCCTACTTGGACTTTGACCGACGGTTTTTATAAATATACTTCCGAAACTTACGGCGCGCAGGCGGATTTTCATTACAAAGATTTGCTGCTTATAGGAGCTGAAGCCTGGAAAGATTTTTATAAAGAAGACGAAGAATTGTCGGGATTTTCGTCGGATAAAAACAGGACGACTTCAGCGGCTTACGCTCAGCTTAATTGGGTTTTAGAAGAAACCGTAAGCATTATTCCGTCGGCAAGATATGACGAAAATTCACAGTATGGCGGCGTTTTTACGCCGGCAGTGTCTATTGTCTCCAATGTAAGCGAAAGTTTAAAGTTGTCGGCAAATATCGGGAAGGTGTGGCGCGCGCCGGCGTTTACGGAACTTTATTGGTATCAGCCGAGCTACGGAATGTACGGCGATCCCAATTTAAAGCCTGAAAGCGGAATATCAGCCGATATCGGCGCGGAGTATTCCAAAGGCAAAGCGAGATTTTCTTTAAACGCGTTTAACATCAGAAGCGAAAATTTGATAGCGTGGGATTTTGACCCTTTAACTTATGAATTTCAAGTAAAAAATATTGACGAAGCGAGACAATACGGCGTTGAATTCGCCGCGGGCTATACAATGTATTCGTGGCTTACTCATGCGTTAAACTATACGTATCTCAATACGGAAAACGAGAAAACAGGTAAAGAGCTTCCTTATAAACCGCAGAATACGTTAAACTATACTTTAACGGTCCGGCCAATAGATAATTTATCTGTTTCAGGGATTCTTTCTTGTCAGGATAGAGTTTTTGTAGACGCCGCAAATACGCAGGATTTAAACGGTTTTATAACGCTTGATATAAATGTCAGCTATGAAGCGGATAAAAATATAAGTTTGTGGGTTAGAGGCGCGAATGTAGGCAATGCGAAATATGAATTAAACTCGGGATATCCTATGCCCGGAGCGGCTGTTTATACGGGAGTTAATTTAAGGATTTTGAAGTAAGATTATTTAATGTCAAATGCAAGACTGTTTTTCAGTCTTGCATTTGACGTAAGCTGATTAGATACGGGAATATTTCTTGAAAAGTTTTACCATTATTGTGGCGGTAAAATAGCCTATCAAAGCTCCGGCTAATACGTCGGACGGGAAATGGCTACCGGCATAAATTCTTTCAAAAGCCGTTGCAAAAGCCAAAAATAAATACCAGTACCAGTATTTTCTTACGGTTAAAAACATAAACGTGCAAGCTGCGAAAGCCGCCTGGGTGTGGCCTGACGGGAAAGAGTTTCCGTGAATATGTTCGTAAAGAGTATTAACGTTTTCGTCGCCGAAAAACGCCAACGGGCGGAGCCTTTCAAAATATTGTTTGAGAAAGTACGTTATAACCGACGAGACTACCAAAACGCTTGCGAGAAGCGCTAAGTTTGTCCAAAAACTGTCCTTTTTGTTATTCCACATTATTACTATAGACAAAATAAGTATAAACGTAAGACCAATGTTAAAATCTTTTGAATCGAAATAAGATATCGGAGCGATATAAAAATCAAAAAACTTACAGCGCATATACGAATTGATAAATTTGAAAACCGCGTGATCAAAGCTAAGTAATTCGTCAAATATGATTTTTTTAGGACCTAAAATATTTGCCGAATACTGCTCGGGAAGGTTTGCCGGTTTAAATTTTTTGCAATCCGTAAAAAAGAAATTTCTGATTTTTTTGCCGTTTCTGTAAACTGAAAATTCCGACGGCTCGGAATAAGATTCAAAAGCGTCTCCGTATCTTGCCGGGTCAAAATAAAACATATCGTTACAGATAAATAAGGCGTTTTTATTTCTAAGCGGCCGTAAATCTCTTTGCCATATGTCATAGGCGTCAATTCTGTCGCTGAAACAAAATACCCTGGCTTCCGGAACGGCAAAAGCTATCTGGCTTGCAAGATAACTTTTATGCGTAAAGATAAAAGGCTTTTCTTTAGGAGGATACTCCGCAAGCCTTCTTCTTATTTCATTTCCAAGTTCTTCCCAGCCGAAAACGTCGTTTGTAACGTCTACTCTTTCGGCTTCAGGTATCCCGTACCTTATTTTTTCCGCCTGTTCTTTAGGTAAAAACTTTTCGACGGGTATTACTTTATACATAATGTGCGCGTAAGCCAGAAGCATAAGTAAAACGGTAAACGACCATGCTATTATATTGTAAATTTTAAACCATTTAATGTCCGCATATTTTAAAGTTATGTGCGCTACGTATATTGACAATATTAAATAACCCATAGCAGGCCAGTGAGGCAGAATTTCGTTAAACGTGGCTATGAAATTGAAAAATATCAGAATAGGTAGCGAGAAACATGCTATTAGAAGGGCTGTCCTGTCTTTTTTTACGAACGCTTCTTTAACGCATAAATAAGCAGCCGCTATAAAAACTAAAAATATCGGCGGAGATATATAGCCGGCTTGCGCGCCAAGACACTGGCTGAATGTCGTAAAAGAAAGTTTAGGCAGGCTGCTTCCCAAACCGTGTCTCATCTGGAAACCGAAAGACGCCCAGTTGTTTGCTATGTTCCATAAAATTACGGGCGTAAACATTATAATAGAAATAAGCAAAGCAATATAAGGCTCTTTTTCTTTAAACCAGAACCTGTGTTTCGGCGAAAGAATTAAAAATAACGTTACGGAAACCGGTATCATAAAAGCATTGTATTTTGAAAGCATTGCAAAGCCGGTTATCACGCCTAAAAGATACCAGTATTTTTTATTGTTTGTTTCGATTATCAGTATAAAAACCAGCAGCGCCAAAATCCAAAACAAAGCAAGAGGAGAATCAGGTATTGAAATAACCGAACCTAAAAATGAAAATACCGGAAGCACGTTTAACAACACCACGCCCGTAAAAGCCGTTCTTTCATTATAAAGTTTTTTTACGCATATAAAAAACAGCCACGAAGTGAAAAAGAAAATAACTACGGCTGGAAACCGGACTGCAAACGCGGTGTTTCCGAAAATAAGAGTTGACACTTTTATCAGATAAGCTATGACCGGCGGATGGTCGAAATATGAAAAATCAAGAAATTTTGTGTAAACCCAGTAATGCGCTTCATCGACAGACAAACCTATTCTGCCTATAAACAAAAGCCTTAAAAGGGCCGTAAAAATATTGACTGCCCAAAACCATATTTTGTAGTTCATCAGTTTAATTCCTATCAGTTGCCTTTTTCCCTCGCCCCTTGCGGGAGAGGGAGACACGGAGTGTCGGGTGAGGGGTTGCCGTTGTTGTCATTACCAAAGGTAGCTATCGAAAAGCGAGAGGCGACCCCTCATCCTCTTGCTTCGCAAGTCCTCCTCCCGCAAGGGGCGAAGGAAACAACTTGTATCTATATTGTGTGTTAATTTCCGTAAATTCTCAGCTTCAAAACTTTAAAAAGATATTTAATCAAAGTCCAAGGACGAAGTTTGGATTCGCCTGAAACTCTCGAGAGAAATTCTATGGGGTATTCTTTTACGTTAAATTTGTTTTTTTTAACGTAGTATAAAACTTCGGTAACTATGAAAGGATCTGCAGCCTGCAGTTTGTTTACAAAAGACGATAAAACTTCTTTATTAAACATTCTGTAGCCGGAAGTCGGGTCTTTTACTTTTACGCCTAAAACAAATGCCAAATAAAATTTTGAGAAGCTGCTTACTATTTGGCGCAGAAAAGTTCTTTCTTCGTCTTTTCCGCCCTGCACGTAGCGGGAACCTATTACAACATCGCAGGTTTTTATGGTTTCAATAAATCCGGGAATGTATTTGGGAGAATGTGAACCGTCGCCGTCCATTTCCAGCACATAATCAGCGCCCAATTCAAGAGCCTTCAAAAAGCCGTCTTTGCCGGCATAGCCGCGCCCTTTTTTTTCTTTTCTGAGAAGCAAATGGACTTTCGGGTTTGTTTTTGATATTTCTTCAACTATTTTATAAGTCCCGTCAGGCGACATATCGTCGACTATAAGCACTTCTATATCCGCAACGCCGCAATTTAATACGTCGTTTATAATCTGTTTTACGTTTGACGCTTCATTATATGTGGGGATCATCGCAATTGTTTTCATGGCTATTCCTTCGTTAATTGCCGTTCTATCGCTTCTATAACTTCCTGCCCGGAAATGCCTTCCATGCAGTTGTCGATTATATCGCATTTTTGTTTATAACAGCATACGCATTCTTTTGACGATTGTATTTTAGCCCCTCTTGAATAAATTTCTATTTCGGCAAGAGACGTCGGACCGAACAGGGCGACTATATTTTTTTTCAGACCCGCGGCGGCATGCAACGCCATTGTGTCGCCGCAAAGTATTGTGTCGCAAAGATTTATCATCGCAAAAAAATCCGGGATTGAATTATTTACGCCCGTGGAATAAACATTTTTTATTTTTTCGGCAAGAATTACGTCTATTTCGTCTTTATCTTCCGTTCCGCCCAATAGTAAAACGGTATGTCCTTTGTCGGAAAAATATTTCGCGGTGGTTATAAAGCCTTTAGTAGTCCATTTTTTTAAAGGCCATCTTTTTCCTGCTCCGGGATTTATGCCTATAATTTTTTTATCCGTATTTATTTTGTTTTCTTTTAAAAAAAAATCGGCTTTTTGTATTGATTCTTTTGAAAGAGGAACTACAATTTCATAATGATGTTTAGGAATTTCAACTATTTTTGACATCCAGTGCTGGTAAGTATGAGTATTGGCTTTTTTAAAATTGTCGTACGCGCTCATTTTTAACCACTGCGCCGCGTAAGAGTTTGAAGGAACAATGGTTCTTTTATTGTCTAAAGTGTAACCTAAAACCTTTGAGTAGTTTGAAAGTTTTGCAAGAGCAAGGCTTTCCGGAGACAAATCAAGATTTATAACGATATCAAAATAATTTAACGCGAGATATTCAAGAATTTTTTCATCGTTGTAAACAATATTGCTTATGAAAGAATTGTTTTCCAGGACGGCTGCGTTTTTTTTGCTTACGACCCACGATATTTCGCTTTCGGGATAAATTTGCTTTAAACCCTCAAGTATAAACGTAGTTCTTAAAACGTCGCCCATAGCTCCGAGTTTTATAATTAAAATTTTTATTGAATTGTGCGTTTGCGATAATTTGGAATATTTATCGCAATTATCGCATACGGCATTGTCGTTTTTCTGGTATTTGCACGGTCTGTCAAGCGGAAAATTTTCGCAGTCCGTATATACGGTAAAATTTTTGTTCATAATTTAACATTTTTAGCAAATTTTGAATAAGCGGTCAATAAACTGTAGTATCTCATAACATATTGGACTTTTTGTGATTAAGAAGTGTTAAAGCGCAATGAAGCGGTGTTTGGTAATTTAAAGCTCTGTGATGTCTCTTGTTATTATACCAAAAAATATAGTCTTC
>WQYI01000018.1 GCA_009781315.1 Candidatus Endomicrobium embiratermitis
AGAAAACTGCTTGACGACGCGCAGGCAGGAGACAATATAGGGATGCTGCTGAGAGGAATAGAAAAGAATCAGGTAGAAAGAGGGCAGGTAATAGCAGCGCCCGGAAGCATAAAGCCGCATAAGAAGTTTAAGGGACAGGTGTATGTGTTGACAAAAGAAGAAGGTGGAAGACATACGCCGTTTTTCAACGGATACAGACCGCAGTTTTATTTCAGAACGACGGACGTAACCGGAGTAGCGAATTTGCCATCGGGAGTAGAGATGGTGATGCCGGGAGATAATATAACGATGGATATAGAATTGATAATGCCTGTGGCGATGGAGAAACAGTTGAGATTTGCGATAAGAGAAGGCGGAAGAACGGTAGGTTCCGGAGTTGTAACCGAAATAGTTGAATAACGACAATTAAAATAAAGGAAAATATAAGAAAATGGCTGAAAGATTTATTATAACAATGGCTTGTACCGTGTGTAAAAACAGAAACTATTATTTCGACAGAGGAAAAAAACAGGAAGGCAAACTCGAGTTGAAAAAGTTTTGTAAAAGCTGCGGAAAACGTACTGATCATAAAGAGACCAAGTAAATTTATGAGGGTATAATGAGTTTTTTGAAAAATGTTTTTAAGAAAAAGAATTCGCTTGGTACGGTGAATTCTAGAGTGAGTAAATATGATATCAGAAGCATGTTGGAAATGGCATTTTTTAAAATGACTATTGAAGATGTATCTTCTTTATCGGGCGGAAGCAGTATCGTTACCGGAAGAATCGAGAAAGGAACGGTTAAAAAAGGCGACAGCGTAAAAATAGTGTATTCTGACGACATATCAGATTCAAATGTGGAAGGCATAAGTATTTCGAAAGAATTTGTTAATGAAGCCGCCGCAGGAGATAAAGTCGGTTTATTGCTTAAAAATGTAAAAAATGAAGATAATGCAGAAAATAAACGCGTGGAAATAGGGTGCTTGCTCATTAAAGGTTATAATAGAAAAGGTTATAGCGGAAGCTTGGGGGCATAGGCTAACGGTAAACTTCTGGTCTCCAAAACCAGCTTTGGAGGTTCAAATCCTTCTGCCCCCGCCACAAAAAAAAGGCAAAGTGAAAAGTGAGAAGTTGAAAGTGCAAATATGTAGTTAAAAAGGATGTAAAATGAATGGAATAAAGAAGTCCTTGCAATTTTTTAAAGACGCTTATTACGAACTTACAAAAGTTACGTGGCTTGGCAGAAAAGAAGCGGTCGGTACTACCGTAGTAGTAATCATATTTATCATAATAATGTCGATTTACGTCAGTTTGGTTGATATGTTTTTAGGCGGAGTCTTAAAGCATATATTATAGTTTTGGAGTAAAAAATGGCAAACCAATGGTATGTTGTCCATACTTATTCGGGACATGAAGATAAAGTAAAGAAAAGTCTTGAAATGGCGGTCGTAAATCTTAATATGCAGCCCGTTATTTCTAATATTCTTGTTCCTACCGAAGAAGTAGTGGAAGTTAAACAGAACAAAAAAAGAATAAAGAAAAGAAAATTTTATCCGGGATATGTTTTTGTCGAAATGACCGTTAATAACGATACGTACTGGCTTATCAGAAATACTGCCGGGGTCACGGGTTTTCTGGGCGGGGTAAAACCCGTTCCGATGGCGCAGGAGGAAGTTGCAAACCTTCTCAACACCATCGTTAATCCCCAAGCTTCTAAACCCAGACCGGCTGTGTCTTTTGATAAAGAGGAAAATGTCCGTATTATCGAAGGTCCTTTCAAGCATTTTATCGGTATTGTTGAAGAAGTCAATCAGGAAAAAGGCAAACTCAAGGTTATGGTCACCATATTCGGCAGACCTACGCCTGTGGAGTTAGACTTTTTACAAGTTGAGAAAATCTAAAAAGACAAATGACAATTAACAAATAACAATTTACAATTAAAAACAACTGACAAATCGTTGAATTGTTATTTGAAATTTGTAAATTGAAAATTGTCGTTAATTTAGGAGTAAGTAAAATGCCACCAAAAAAAATTAAAGGTTATGTTAAACTTCAAATTCCCGCGGGAGCGGCAAATCCGGCTCCTCCGGTAGGTCCTGCTTTGGGCCAGCAGGGCGTAAATATTATGGATTTCTGCAAACAGTTCAATGAAAGAACTAAAAAAATGGAACAGGGTATGACTATTCCTGTCGTCATAACCGTTTTTGAAGACAGATCTTTTACGTTTATAACGAAAATGCCTCCGGTAGCGGCTCTTGTAAAAAAAGCCGCGGGCGTAGCAAAAGCTTCGGGAGTTCCTAACAGAAATAAAGTCGGAAAAATTACCGCGGCGCAGGTTGAAGAAATAGCAAAAGCGAAAATGCCCGACTTAAACGCAAACGGCGATCTTAAAGCCGCGAAGCTTATGGTTGAAGGTACAGCTAGATCCATGGGAATCGACGTAGTTAAATAAAAACAATTAAGAATGACGAATTACGAAAAAATACAAAAGATTGTTTTGCAGTTGATTCGTAATTCGTAATTAAATAGTGGGAGATGTCGAAGACATCGTGTAACCACAGGGAGAAAAAAATGGGAAAAAATTTGAATGAATCAGCGAAGCTGGTTGACAAAAGCAAAACGTATTCTTTAGCGGAAGCAACAGATTTGGTAAAGCAGACAGCGAAAGCAAAATTCGACGAAACCGTCGAACTGCACATTAAACTCGGAATAGATCCGAAACAGAGCGACCAGATAGTAAGAGGCACGGTATTGCTTCCTAACGGAACCGGCAAAACAAAAAGAGTCGCGGTTATTGCTAAAGGCGAAAAACAAAAAGAAGCCGAAACAGCCGGAGCCGACAGCGTCGGGTCCGAAGATTTAATAGAAGAAATTTCCAAAGGCAAACTTGATTTCGACGTTTTGGTAGCAACGCCGGACGTTATGAAAGATTTAAGCAAAGTCGCAAAAATTCTCGGACCTAAAGGCCTTATGCCTAACCCTAAATCCGGCACGGTAACGTTTGAAATAGCCAAAACCGTGGCCGAACTTAAAAAAGGTAGGGTTGAATATAAAAACGACGCGTACGGAATAATTCATTGCCCCGTAGGCAAAGCGTCTTTTGACAAAGAAAAACTTGCCGAAAACATAAGAGCTTTATTTGAAGCCGTTTCAAAAGCGAAGCCTTCAAGCTCAAAAGGCCAGTATATTAAAAGCGTTTCAATCTCTTCGACAATGGGACCCGGAATATTTGTTGACCAGAAAATGTGACAAAAGTGACAAAAGCAGGATGTTATTCCTCTCTTTTGTCATCCCCGAATGCCTTAATCGGGGACCCAAGGAAAGTTGTTTGTAGTCCCCGAGTGTTTTAAGAGTTTTTTCAAAACTCTGCCTTCGGCAGTAACGGGGATCCAAAGTAAGTTGTAATTATGTACAAAATAAAGTTTAATATTAATAAAAAAACGGCACTTTCCAAACAAGCAGAAATTTAAGTCGCAGCCTTGTTTTAAAGAATCTGCCGTTTTTTTACAGGCTGATAATATTTTTTAAGTTGTCTGAGAGGTTTTCCTACATGGAAAAATTTACGCTTTCATCAGGTAAAAAAACCGTTTTTATAATGGGAGCCGGCGCAAGCAAAGACGACGATATCCCCGTCCAAAACGAGATTTTGGAAAGAATATTAAAAGGCAAATTCGCCTATACGCCCAAAGATGCTAAAACCTGCGGCGGCAAAGAACACTCAAGAATTTCTTCCCGTATAAATAAGCTTGTCTCTTCCGTATTCGGAAATACGGCGCCTGAAAATTTAAGCCTTGAAAGCCTTTTTAATATTTTGGAAACCGCTTTGGACAAAAGAGAAAATATCGGCAAAACGGGCTTGAGAGACGTGCGCGTTTATTACAGAGACTTAATTCAGGGCGTTATGTACGCCACGCGTACGGACGCGGACGCCCAGACGCATAATGTTAAAAAATATTTGTTAAAAAAGTCCAACAATTCCATAAAAAGCCCTTACACGGAACTGGGCGCCAAGATATACAAAAATTATAATTCCAAAGATATAAACTTTTCTTTTATAAACTTCAATTACGATATCTGCCTTGACCGCGTTTTGCTTTCCATGTATGACAAAAACCCCGAAAAATCTTTTGATTTGGACTATGGGATTGATTTGGGTAATTATACTTTAAACTCCGCTAATAAATTATCTTTTAAGAGGCCTCGTTTAAGAAGATTGTTCCTTTTAAGGCCGCACGGTTCGGTGAACTGGCTTTTTTGCCGTTCATGCGGACGGATATTTTCGAAACTTACAAGGCAAAACAGGGCCGTGGATATAAGAGAAGGAACGGAATGTTACAGCTGCCGGCTTACCAACCTCGAGCCTTACATAGTTTATCCGAGCTATAATAGAATTTACGAAAATAAGCATTTGCTCAAAATCTGGATGTCTCTTGAAGACCTTTTGACCCGAGCCGACAAATGGTGCTTTATAGGTTATTCTCTTCCCGACGCGGACAGATATTTTTCTTACATTTTAACCAGAATCTATAATTTCAGAAAAGCCGTAAATTCCGCTCCGGAAGTTTCCGTGGTAAATATAAACAAGCCCGTCAAACGGCAGGAAGAAATTTTAAATTTACTAAAGAATTGTTCTTCTGAAAAATGTTCGTCTTTGAGCTCTGTGGAAAATTATTTTGCCGAAACAATAAAAGACAGAGACATATTCAAACGGTTTAGCGTTTATTTTAACAATGTTGTAAAATATGAATGCAGTTTCAAGGAATTCACAAATAAATATTTGGAGGTAAAATGAGCAGCTTCACATCCGGTCTTTTGAGACTTATAGGTTTTGGGGGGATGGCTTACGGTCTTTTCGTAATAATCAAATGGTATATTTACTGGCTTTCTTATCATTTTGTCGGAAGTATTGAACCGGCTATGATGATAGGGCTTGTGACGTTTTTCCTGTCGCCGATTGCCGGAATTGTGGATTTGTTTTGGCATTCTTTTATGCCGTCGACAGTCGATATGTGGATTCAGTTTCTAGGGTATTTTGTCGGCGGCAGGTTAGTTTTTGCGTTTGGTCACAAGTACAGACAGAAAGGTTAATAAACAAAAACTGCAAAACGGATATTAAATTAAAAGATTCCGGAGACGCCAAATACGTCTCCGGAATCTTTTAATTTTTATTTACTAATTGCTTTTTCAAGCCTGTCAATTCCTTTCTTTATCAATTCCATAGAAGTCGCGTATGATAAACGCAAATAGCCTTCGGCTCCGAAAGACGAACCCGGGACAACGGCTATTTCGGCTTTTTCAAGCAGGTAATCCGTTAAATCCATGTCGTTATTTATTACTTTTCCGCCAAGGGTTTTTCCTATAAGTTTTGACACGTTCGGAAATACGTAAAAAGCGCCGTTTGGTTTCAGGCAGGTTATGCCTTCAATTTTGTTTAATCTTTCGACAATATAATCTCTTCTCTTTTCAAATTCTTTTCTCATAATTTCAACGTCGTCCTGAGGGCCGTTCAACGCTTCAACCGCGGCTTTTAAAGAAATTGAAGTCGGGTTTGAAGTCGACTGGCTTTGAATTTTTGTCATAGCCGAAATTATATCTTTCGACCCCGCCGCGTAACCTATTCTCCAGCCTGTCATCGCAAATGCTTTTGAAACTCCGTTTATTACCACTGTAAGTTTTTTTGCTTCCGGCGAAACCGCGGCCGTTGAATAAAATTTAAAATTGTCATAAACTAATTTTTCGTATATTTCATCGGATATTATTAATATGTTATTCTCAACGCACACTTTTACTATTGAGGAAAGTTCTTCCAAAGAGTAAGTTACTCCCGTCGGGTTTGACGGAGAATTTATAACTATGGCTTTTGTTTTGGGCGTGATGACTTTTTTTACGGACTCGGGCTCTATTTTAAAACCTTTTTTGTCGTCGGTATTTATTATGACGGGAACGGCTCCGGCAAGTATGGCCATATCAGGGTAAGAGACCCAGTAAGGAGCCGGTATTATAACTTCGTCGCCGTCGTTAAAAATCGCCTGAAAAACATTGTAAATCGAATGTTTTGCTCCGCAGGAAACTATGATTTCTTCGGCCGAGTATTCAATGTTGTTTTCTTTTTTTAATTTGTCGATTATCGCTTTTTTTAAATCCGGAGTTCCGCCTACGGGGCAGTATTTCGTAAAACCTTTGTTTATCGCCTCAATCGCGGCGGATTTAATATTTGACGGAGTGTCAAAATCCGGTTCGCCGGTTCCGAAACTTATAACGTCCACTCCCTGCTGTTGAAGAGATTTTGCTTTTGCGTCTATCGCAAGCGTCGGAGAAGGTTTAACGGACTGTACTCTTTTTGAAAGAAAGCTCATTTTTTGCTCCTTTTGCCCATAAAGAAACGCCTATACAATCCATATGTATATGCGCTTAATTATTATGAAATATGTTTTGAAGTTGACATTCCGGAACTCTCGTCATCCCCGAATGTTACTATCGGGGATCCATGTTGTTGTTAAATAAAATGGATACCCATTTGCACGGGTATGACAAAGCGAAGTTGACATTTTTTTTAAATTTTTGTAAATTATAGCGATTATAAAGGAGCATGTCAAATGTACGCGATTATTAAAACAGGCGGAAAGCAGTATAAGGTGGAAGAAGGAAACAATCTCATAGTCGAAAAACTCAACGAAGCCGAAGTGGGACAGGAAGTCGTTTTAAACGAAGTTCTTTTTCTTGCCGACGGAGACAAAGCGACTATAGG
Organism: Candidatus Endomicrobium embiratermitis; assembly: GCA_009781315.1. Classification (GTDB taxonomy): domain Bacteria; phylum Elusimicrobiota; class Endomicrobiia; order Endomicrobiales; family Endomicrobiaceae; genus Endomicrobium; species Endomicrobium embiratermitis. Next base: position 6,727 of record WQYI01000018.1, read on the forward strand.
AAAACCGACGGTAGCCGGAGCAAGCGTTACGGCGAAAGTTATATCGCAAAAAAGAGCGCCGAAAATTTTGGTTTTTAAAAGAAAACCCAAAAAAGGCGTTAAAAAAATGATAGGACACCGTCAGTACGTAACAGAATTGCAGGTAACCTCAATAAAACCAAACTAAAAAAGGCAAATAACAATTAACAAATAAAAATTAACAAGTTTTCAATGGAGTGCTTCTTAATTTGTTATTTGTAAATTGTAAATTGTCGTTAATACGGGAGCAGTAAAATGGCACACGTAAAAGCACAAGGTTCATCATCTAACGGCCGCGATTCTCATGGCCAGCGGCTGGGAGTAAAAATATACGGAGATCAAAAAGCTTCCGCAGGCGCGATTATAGTCCGCCAGAGAGGCACTAAATTCTATCCGGGCGTAAACGCGGGAATGGGAAAAGACAACACTATTTTTGCGAAAGTCGCCGGAACCGTTAAGTTTATCCGCAAATCGGGCGACAGATGCTATGTAAATATTGTCGCGTAGGAATTAGGAATATTAATTGTTGTAATCGGAGTAGTTATGACAAAGAAATATAGAACTGATTTTTTATTCAATGATAATAATTTTTTAATTGGTATGGGGTCTGCGTTTAATCTTTGCGGTAATTTTTTTGATTATAATGAGTCCGAAGATGGAAGTAAAGCCGATGCAAAGGCGATAGAAAACGATTGGGGTGTTATAGGACAAGATTTATCAGAGGTTTTGTCTAATGAGTCAAAATAAAGATATTAAAATACCTTCCCAACAAAAATACAGTCAGCCTCAGCCGTCAAATCAAAACTCTATAGTTGTTCAACAGGTTGAACAATTTTCCGGTCCGTTGCCTTCTCCTAAAGTATTAGAGCAATATAAACAAATATATCCTGGACTTGAAAAGATAATTGTTGATATGGCTCAAAAACAATCCGAACACAGAATTAAGATGGAATCAACCGTAATTCCAAGCAGAGAAAAACAATCATTAAGAGGTCAATGGTTTGCTTTTGTAATAGCATTATTATTAATTCTGCTTTCAGGATACGGGTTTTTCCTTGGATATCAAGTAGCAGCTACTATTATATCCGGCGGTACGTTAACGGCTGTAGTTGCTTTGTTTTTAACCGGAAAAATGGGGCAATCAAAACAAAGGTCTGAGCAATCCAAAACCGCAGAGTAGGCGATATCTTATAACGAGAACAAAATGTTTATAGACAAAGCAAATATCTTTCTTACAGCCGGGCGCGGTGGCGACGGCTGTATTTCTTTTAGAAGGGAAAAATACGTTCCTTTCGGCGGTCCCAACGGCGGCAACGGAGGAAACGGCGGCGATATTTATTTTGAAGGCGATAACCGAAAAACCACTCTCCTTGACTTTTCTTACAAACCAAAATTCAAAGCTGAAGACGGCAATAAAGGCGAGCCGAGCGATAAATACGGCAGATACGGGCAGGATTTAGTATTAAAAGTGCCTTTGGGCACGATGATTTTTAAAAACGGCGAACTTCTTGCCGATATTAGAACTGCCGGCGAAAAAGTTTTGGCGGCAAAAGGCGGCAGAGGCGGACGCGGGAACGCTTCTTTTAAAACCGGCAAAAATACCGCTCCGCGAATTGCGGAAAAAGGCGAGCCCGGTGAAATTGCGGAAATAAATCTGGAACTCCGTTTAATAGCGGATGTCGGTTTTGTCGGTCTTCCCAATGCAGGTAAATCCACGCTGCTTTCGCGGATATCCGCGGCAAAACCTAAAATCGCGGATTATCCTTTTACGACTTTAAGCCCCAATCTTGGTGTTGTAAATTTTAAAGGCAGACATTTCGTGGCTGCGGATATTCCGGGAATTATCGAAGGCGCTCATGAAGGGAAAGGCCTGGGTTTTGAATTTTTAAGGCATATAAGGCGTACTAAAGTTTTGATACATATTATAGACGTAAGCGGTTTTGACGGAAGCGACCCTTATGAAAACTATAAAATTGTAAATAACGAACTCAAAAAATATTCAAAATTCCTCGTAAAAAAACATATCATATTAGTTCTAAATAAAATTGATTTGCCGGATTCCCAAAAAAACATAAAAGTTTTTAAAAAACATTTGAAAAACAAAGCTTTTTTGCAAATTTCCGCGGTTACGGGCGAAGGCGTTGAAGCTCTGCTTAAAGAAACCGTGAAAATGATCGATAAGCCTTTAAAGTTTAACGCAGAGGAAGAAATAGAAACCGTCCCTGTGAAGAAATACGTTTATGAGCCGGAATTTAAAGTACATGTTGAAGACGGCGTTTTTGTCGTTACCGGTAAAAAAGTGGAAACCCTTACCGAAATGACGCAATTTAAAGAAGATGATGCTTTAAGGCGTTACCAAAATATATTAAAAAAAATGGGTTTGGAAACCGAACTTGAAAACAAAGGCGCCAAACCCGGCGACACTGTCCGCATAGGCAATTTCGAATTTACTTTTGAAAAGTAAATCTTACCCGGTAAACCAAACTTATAAACCCTGGATTGCTTCGTTGATCGCTGCACGCCCGACGACTCGCAATGCCGAAAAAAGGAAATAAAACCTGCTTTTGGCACTTGTGAAAAAAGTGTGAAATATTACAAGAGTTGTTGCAAAAGCAAAATAAAATACTATAATTAATATGACAGTAATTTAAACAATGACGTTATAATCACTTTGTGTCCATAATTTGTATGCAGGTATAAAGGCAATGAACAAAATCGTTTCGCTTATTATTGCGCTTTTTATGTTATCAACCGTAGCAGCGCCTGCTGTGCATGGCGCCGCTGTCGTTTTGGGCAATATCGACAGTATTGTTTTAGACGGCGGTGAAATAGTAAACGGTTATTCGTTTGTGCAGATTTCAAAACTTAGTATAGACATTTACGTAAAAGCCTGCAAAGAATTTAGCTTGCAGGGCTTTTTTTCGCCCGTAGAGAGCGATGTTGAAATCAAAGCTTCGGAAAATAATCCTGTAATGGACGTCTGTAAAGAACATGTTATTTTTGAGAGGTTTAAGAAGTTTAAATTTTTAAACGAATCATCTTTTTCCGGCGGATATGTTTATGATGCCGATATGGGCGTTAAGATAACATCGCCGGAGGGCCGAATTATTACCGTAGCGGATTTCCTTAAATGCAGCGCCCTTGCGCGCGATTCGGTGGGAGAAGGTTCGGCGGATATCAGATTTAATATAGTTTGTTGAAAACACGGCGTTGATTTATAAACGCCGTGTTTTTTATTTCCTATAAAAAACAAGTAAAACGGGAGGACAGTATGAGTTTTAAAAAAGCAGTTTCAACGTTGGTAGCGTCATTATTTTTGTATTCTGTTTTAGCGGCTGATTTTGCGCGGGCGTCATCTATGCCGATGCCTGTAAGCGAGTCGATAGATATTCTTAATTCAAACGACACGGGTATTTTGAAAAATTACGCTAAAGTTACGTCCGTTATGGATTTTGGCTCCGACACGACGGTTATAAACATACAGGACTTTCATATGCATCCGGGCGTCCAGCAGAATATCAGCTCGATAATCGGCGCGTTAGCCGAAAATTACGAGATAAAAAACGTTTACCTTGAAGGCGCGTACGATAAAGTTGATACCGCTTGGCTTTCCGGCATTAAAAATGAGAGTTTGAAAAAGAATTTAATAAGTAAGCTGACAGAAGACGGCAAACTTACCGGCGCGGAGATTTACAGCGTCGCGCACGACAAAAACGATTTTATATTAGGGCTTGAAGACAGGCAGATTCACCGCAAAAACATTCAAAGGTTTGCGGAAATTCTGGATAAAAAGACTCAAACCCTGCAGGAACTCTCAAAATTAGAAAAAGAACTTTCTTTTTACCAGCAAAAATATTTAAGTTCCGCCAACAAAAAATTCACGCGGATAGTTAAAAAATATTCGAACGGCGAGATAGAATCGGGCAAATTTTACAAAATTTTGCTTACGTATTTAAAGAAATACGCAAATCCCGGAGATGAATTATACGGAGCGCTTCTTCCGATGGCTGTTGAAGATTATCCCAATATGATGAAATATTTAAAGGCGCAGAATCTTCAAAACAGAATAAACGCGAAGACTCTTTCGTACGATTTGCAAGTATTTGCCGATGGGCTAAAAGGCGAACTTAGTTTCAGCGACTATCAAAAAATACTGTCTTATACTAATAATTTTGCCGATATAGATGCCTTGATATCGGTCGTATCGGTTTTACCGCAGGAGTATAAAGACAGATATGCTACCAGCCAGATGCAAAACTTCATAGAGGCTTCAAGGCTGTATAAAGAGATAAACCCCGTAGAACTTATAAATGAAGAAAGAGATCTGATACAGCAAATAAGAGCCATATTGTCCAAAAACAAAGCCGAGCTTGAAGTTTCTTTTTTAACGGATTTTTTTAAATATTTCGGCGATTATATGACTGCGCAGATATCCGCGGACGACCGCGAGTATTTTTCCGGCAAAATAGATAAATTCTTAAACCTATGGAGCAAATACTCTTTTTACAGCAAACCTATGCTGGATTTGGCCGCGTCGCTTCCGGCGGTTAATGAATACTATAACGTTAACGACCTCAGAAACGAAATATTTGTAAACCGTTTAAGTATTAAAAATGAAGGCAGAGTTAAAGCGTCCGGCGTTGAGTTTAATTCGTTTGCTTCTCTGATAGACGGCAAGAAACTTATAGTGGTAATTACCGGAGGATACCATTCCAAGGGCTTAACCGAACTGCTTGCGCAGAAAAATATATCCTACGCGGTTATCACTCCGAACATTACCGGCGGAGTAAAAAACGCTTACGCAAACTACGAATCAACAATGAAAGAACAAGCCCAAATTTTTGCGCAAGGCTTGGCGGCTTTGGCAGGTTTAGAGGGTTTAGAGTCAAGGTACCTTCTTACGCTGATTGCGCAGATTACAGCCGGTAATTATAATGCGGAAGATATAAACGGCTTGATTGCAAACATCAACGCGGCAGGCCTTAAAATTGACTATAAATACGATGAAACAAAAGGCGAAATAACAATTTCATCCGGAGAAGACAGGATTATAGTTACGGATAATAAAGAAGTAAAGATAAATTTCAAAGATAAAGTTAAAACCGGTCTTGTTGAAGAGAGCAAAGTAGTGGAGGCGTTAAAAAAAGCCGAAGAATTAGTCAAAAAAGCGCTTAAAATTACGACGCTCAACGGAGGTACGGATATTTTTGCTCCGGAAGCTTTAGGAACGCTTTACTCTTTAGAAACATGGCTTATAAAGAACGGTTTTATGCCTGCTTTCAGCAACGGGTTTATATATGAAATAGAAAGAAGTAAAGATAAAGAAAGCATACTCGAAGGCATTAGTAAAAAATTAGGAATAAGGCAAGAAGATTTAGCCCAAAAAAGCCCAAGCGTCCAACGCGGCATGCTTTTGCGCTATAAGCAGTATCTGAAAGATGAAAAAGCAGGAAAAGAAGTAAAAGTTGCCGTATACGCGACGGAGGTATTGGGAGATTTCAGAGTTACAAGAAAATCAGGAGCTTCCACAGCCGCTAGTGTTGAGGATATTTTCGGAACAGATTTGAAAGAATTAAGCGCTTCATCTGCCAGAAAACCAATGATCGCAGGAAACTGGAAAATGAATTATGGCACGACGAAGGAAGCAAGGGAATATATACGTGATTTGATGTTGGCCGTAAGCCGAAGCGGAATCGATACTGATAAAGTCGATGTCGTCGTATTTGTTCCCGAGGGCGTCCGTAACATCGTAAAAGAAGAAATTCCGAAAATAAAAAAAGAGTGGAAAAAATACAAAGAATATCAGAATATCGAAAACGTAAATATAAAAGTCGGAGCGCAATTTATGCAGGCCGCGCCCAAAGGCGCCGTTACAGGCGGTTCTTCAATGAGCTGGCTGGATAAAGGCGATTTTGTTCTTGTCGGGCATTCCGAAGACAGAGAAATTTTTAAAGTAACGAATGAAGATACGCAAAAGCAGGTTAGAGCGGGATTAAAGATGAATGAAGGAATAAAAGAGGAGAATAAAAAAATAAGAATAGTTTTATGCTGCGGTGAAACCGTCGAAGAAAGAAAGGCGGGAGATTTTTTAGAGAAAGTTATCAGACCGCAAATACTGGCCGCATTGGAAGGAGTATCTAAAGAAGAAATTGAAAACATTGATTTTGCATACGAGCCTGTATGGGCAATAAAAGACAAAGTTCCTGCCAGTAACGAGCAAGCCCAGGAAGTTATAGGATTTATAAGAGGAATAATTGCCGAAAAATACGATGATCCGAAAAGCGCCGACAAAGTAAGCGAAAAAGAGAGAATTCTTTACGGCGGTTCGGTGCAGATTGTCAATCTGGAAGGATTATTGAATCAAAAAGATATAGACGGCGCTCTCATAGGGGGCGCGTCGCTCAGAGGAGAGAAGAAAACAGAGGAAGAACACGGATTGCCTTTTGTGGAGCTGATTTCGATAGCCTTAAAACATATCGGGATTATCGTGCAGCCGATTGTAAAAGTTGTTACTTCGGTTAAGAACTTGACTTTGGCGCCAAAACCGAAAAATGAGGATTTCAGAGCGCAAGCGGCAATACCGGTAATAGCGGCCCTTACGGAACGTTTTCCGACCATTAATACTATTACATTCAACAATGTAATAGCGCCAAATCAAGGGAAAGTATTAAACGTGAGAGATAATATACGTGCGGAACGCGCGGAGAAAGCAAAAGACGGTATTGAAGGTGTGGATTTTACCATCAATACGAATGAAGTGTCATTGTTAGACATTACCTTTCACTCAAAAGAAAAAGTATCCAAAGAAGCTATAATTGAACTTTTTACGGAAAAAATAAAAAATAATGAATTGCCGGGTATGAAAATAGACATAAATAAGGACTCGTCAAATGATACTCTCGCAAACAGCGAAGATTCGGCGATGTTTGCATTGCACCAAGATAATATATTGATATCGGAAGACAAAAACGGAAGCGGTTATTTGGTAAAGATAAAGCTATGGTATAACTACAAAAAAATTGAAGAAAACAATGTAGATATGGCGAAATACGAACAAACAATCAACAAAATTAACGGAAGCGTTAAAGCAGTCCCGCCGAAAAACTATAAAGAGACTGCAAAGAATATAGTAGAAAATTTGTCTGTATATGAGAGCCGCCGGCTTGACGTTTTAGAGCGCGACAGATCGATAAATCCGAAGAAGAAAGTTGCAATAAATGGGGCGCTCGGAAGAATAGGGATAAATGTATTCCGTGAGATGTTAAACCGCAATGATGTTGAGTTAACGGCGATTAACGTCGGCAAGGATAAAAAAAACGGGGAGATATTGAGAACGCTTCTGATGGATAGCGTGCACGGAAATTATCTTGGTAATAACAAAGATAATCTCGAAACAAATCTAAATGCGGTTTCGGTAAATAAGGAGAATAACATATATTCTTTCGGAAGTTTTAAGCTGACATTTACCGACGAAAGCGGCAAGACATATTTAGATAATGGCAAGAGATATTTAAATATAGAGGAAAACGGCAAAGTGCTGGCGAAAATATTAGTATCATCCATAGATAACAAGAACGCGGGAGAAATTGACCTTAACGGAGCCGAGATATTGATAGAGTGTACGGGGGATAAAGAGTTATTAACGGATAATGGAGTGAGAAAAATTACGGAAAACAAAACCGGCGCATCTAATGGGACGGTAGCTTTTCTGTCGGCGGCGAATAAGGATGAAGGTCCAATGACAGTGATAGGAGCAACGGACGGAAACAAAATAATAAACAGCATGATAGATGCGATAGAGTCTGCGCAGAATAAAGCGGACAAGGGTAAAAACCCCGTCAGCATAAGCAATGCGAGCTGCACGACAAACAGCGTAGCGCCGATGCTGACCGCGCTGAATGAGATATTGAAAAAAGACAAACGTATAATGCGCAATGCGGTTTTAAGCACCATACACTCGCTTACAAACAGCCAGGACATAGAGGATTCAACTAAAAACATAGTCGGACTTAGTGAAACAGGGGCCGCAAAAGCTGTGGCAAAGGTTGCTAATCTGGAGAATGTGGATTTTCAGGGAGTAAGCGTTAGGGTTCCGGCAAAAAATATGTCGATAACGGCGCTGGACTTCTATGTTGACGGGCAGATAACCAAAGAAGAGATAAACGCATATATGGAAGAATTAGTGAAGGAAGGACCGTTTAAGAAAATAGCGTGGTGGTATACCGGTAAAATCTTAGAAACGGATAAAATTAAGCGTATGGCGCAGACTTTTATGGCAATGCCCGAGTTTACTACGGTGGTCAATAGCGCGGACGGCAAAGGAAGCCATGTTAAGATAATGCTGCTCTACGATAATGAGTTCGGATATGCTATGAGATTGACCGAGCTGCTGGATTATTATGATGAAGCTAAAGAAGAAATTGCCAGTGAAAAGGTTGCGAATTTATATATGGATGGAGAAAAATTCAATAGGATTTTTGTAATAAATATAGATGTCGAAGGTAAATTGAAAAAAGGATTAGAGGAAGCGTTATCATCCGAAAAAGAAAAAAGCGTATTTATGCCGGTAACAGAGTTAAAGAATGCAAAAAGATATCATGTTAATTCAAAAGAACAAGTCGATGGAATTATAGAAGGAGCAGGCATAAATGAAGAAATTGTATTTATTATCAGCGACGAATCGTTGATCGAGTCGACGATAGAGTTAATTAAAAATTCAAATGAAAAACATAGAGGCATCAATGTAAAAATGGGAGTTGACGCCGTTTCTTTGGATTTAGAAGATAAACTATCGGCTGAAATACTTAAGAAAGCCTGCTATTACGACGAAACGGAAGGGGAATTTGTTTTTAATCATCACAAGCTAAGCGGAGACGAAAAAAGCTGCTTGAGAAATTGGGTGCATAAGACCGGAGTTTTAGACACTGTTGCTTTGTTCGCTGATATAGAAGATAAACTTAAAGCCAAGGAAATCACCGGAGATGAGGCCAAAGTAGTATGTAAAGACATTGTCAGGCAGATAGTTGCAAGCATAAATGACAAAACCGTTTTTAAAAAATATGAAGATACGCAAATTGCCGGCTATAAAGCCAAAGAAATAAAAGATTCGCGTGGTAATCCGACGGTTTGGGTTTTGCTGACGCTTGGCAGCGGCAAACGGATTTGGGCGGCGGTTCCGTCCGGAGCTTCAACGGGATCGGCAGAGGCTTATGAACTGAGATCCGAACCGGGCAACAACAAGAGCAGCGTTATGCCGGCGATAAATAATGTTAATGAAAAAATAGCGCCTGAACTTATCGGTATGGATTTAACGGATGACAGAGTAGTGAGAACATTTGACGAATTGATGATTAAACTTGACGGGAGTCCAAATAAGCATAATCTCGGCGCAAACGCTATACTTGGCGTTTCTCTTGCATTAGTGAAAGCGGCGGCGGCGTCTAATAATGTGTCGGAACACGAATACTGGCGCAAAATATTCCTGCAGCGCGCCAAAGAAATGGACAAAGAAACTCCGGGCATTGGTGAGAAAATTCAAAAACATATTGACAAATACGAAGGAAAATGGGTTTTCCCAGTTTCCATTATGAACATTTTTAACGGCGGAGCGCACGGAGCGAAAGATGAGAACAAAAAACCTTTGATTTCAATTCAAGAATTTATGGTTTCCGTTGTCGATGCTAAGACATATCCCGAAGCTAAGGAAATGTACTTTAATATTCAATCCAGGCTGGGAGAATTATTAAAAGAGAACGGCATATTAGTGGATGCAAAAACCGGCAAAATCAGTTTTGGCGATGAGGGAGGATATGCTCCTAAGACTGTTTTAAAAGATGCCGCTCAAAAAGATCCTAATAAAGTAGTGTTGAATTTAATATGCCAAGCCATAAAAGAGCTCGGCTATGACGGAAGAGTACAGCTTAGTTTGGATGCAGCCATGACCGACCGCATAGATGAAGGCGAAGCGAAAAAAGGAATATATAAATATGAAATTTGGCCGGACAACTGGCTTAGTTCGGAAGAAATGATAATTTATTGGGAAAATTTGGTAAAAGAGTACCCGATAATAAAATCTATCGAAGATCCTCTTAACGAAAAAGACTGGTCAGCCTGGACGAAACTGACTGAAAAGATTGGCGACAAAGTTCTGCTTGTGGGAGACGATTTGTTTGTGACAAATATAGAGTTTCTTAAGGACGGAATAAAAAGAAAAGCAGGCAATGCCATTCTTGTAAAAGTCAATCAGATAGGTTCTGCGTCGGAAACGATTGATACGATAATCTGGGCAATAGCCAATGGTTATACTCCTATTATATCTCACCGTTCCGGCGAAACGTTAGACGCCAGTATTGCCGCTTTGGCGCTTGCCGTAGGAGCGCCGATAATAAAAACCGGAGCTTTCGGGCAGTCTCTGTATAGAATAACGGAAATAATGGAAAAAGAAAGCCTGTCTTTTGACGAAGCTTTTCAAAAATTGGAATTAAAAGAGCCCGGCGAAGGACGGGAAAGAATTGCAAAATACCGTTACCTGCGAGCCGCATACGATGCATTAGGTCGCGACAATGTAGTGTACGCGGGAAGAGATGCTTTTATTATAGGCGCCGCGGACAGCGCGGAGGCGGAAGAAGATGCCGGCAAAACTGCGATCAGACTTGTTTTGGGGAGACACGGAACAACCGAGTATAATGCAACTGACAGACATACGGGTTGGACTGACGCAGAGTTAACCGAGGTAGGTAAAGAGCGGGAGCCTAATTATCTGGCCGAGCTATTGTCGGGTCTCGGCTTTCGCCCTGGTATAATATACACCTCCATATTAAGCAGAGCCATGGTTACGGCTGAGAATACTTTAAAGGCTATGGGTTTATCGCATCTTATTGATTATGCCGACAAAGCCAAAGCCAAAGACGACAAAATTTTTAAGCTCTACTGGGAGCTAAATGAAAAAAGTTATGGAAACAGGGAAGGCCAAACAAAAGCCGGTACGATGAATATGTATCAACAAGTGTGGAATCTGTCAATAGATACAGCCGCCCAAATGCTTTATAAGTTTAGAAGAGCATTTAGTATTAAAGATAGAGAGCCGTATCTAAAGAGTCAGGCGGAAATTGACGATCAAAAAGAGAGATATGAGCCGTGGATTAGAGGTGACAAAGCATATATGCTGCAGAATCCTTTGACGGAAGCAGACTTGCCCTGGTTTGAAGACGGAGAAGACGTAGTGAAGAGAGTCGGGCGTTTTTGGGAAGAGGGCGCTCTTCCTCAGATGATAAAAAAACGTCTTGAAAACGGCGGAACATTAACGGATATTTTAATGTCTGCCAGCGGTAACAGTTTGAGAGCCTTAATTATGTATCTGTCCGAGTTGACTCCGGAACAGTTTGAAAAGCTTAACATTCCAATGGGCAGAGGCATAATAATCTTATTAGATAAAACCGGCAAAATTATTTATCAAGAATTGAACGATGAGGAGAGGGAAATTTATGAGGAAGTTTTTGGCGAAGGCGTAGTCAAAGTGCCTTTCAAATTTTTGTACAAGGACGCCGAGGATCTCACGAAACTCAAGAAACAAATACTTGACGTCAAAAACCAAGGCAAAGAAAACTTAAACAAAGCCGCCCCGGAAGCCGAAAAACCGGACGTGGCAACCGGCGCGAAGATATCCGGCGACCAAAACAAAAGCACTAGCATGACTTTGTCCGACTTGGGTACGGAAGTTGACCTCGTATACATCGGCGAAGGGCAAACTTTGCCGAAAGCGAAAAGGGAACTGTTGGATAAGAAGACAAATCGTATGACATTATATGTCGCGCTTGACAAAAACCGGACTGTTGTAAAAGATAAGAAAACGGGTGAGATAGATAAGAAAAATAGCGAGGCGGCAGAGGAAGTTTCCATGCCGGACACAAGAGAAGAAGGCGACCTGCCGGTTACCGTGCAGGTAAATAAAAATGCCGGAATTATATATGCCGCAAGCGAAAACGATTTTGATTTGATAGCGTCTAATATCGAAGAAATAATCCAAAAAGCTAATATTGTAACGGAGAAAGTAACATTAAAAACAGTAATAACAGTTGCCGTAACGCCGTTTAAGGGTGCTTTGAAGCAGCTTGCAAACCTCTCAATTAAAGATATATCCCCAAAGACAAATGAATTAGCATTCCAAAAACAAATATTGGAAGAAGCGAAAAAAGGGAAATATGCCATAGACGTAAGCGATGTAACAAATATGGAGGAGATGCAAGCGGTTGTAAATGCCGCGGTAGAGACAGGTTCGCCGGCAATTGTTTCTATAAATGAAAACTTGGTGGACAACGAAAAATTTCCTTACATCGTAGACATGATAAAAGCTGCGGTTAAAAAACATCCTTATGTAAAGATTGCCATGCATTTGAGCAATGGAACGGATGTTGAAAAGATAAAGAAAGCGATAGACCTTGGTTTTACGTCGGTTGGGATAAACAGTTATTCAGAGGAACTAAAAGATGTGGTCAATTACGCGCATGCAAGAGGCGCTTCGGTTGAAGTAAAAATGGGTGTTCTTGATATAACCAGATCCGACGACCCGAGTTTATATGATTATGCGAGTAGCCTTAAAGACATAGGCGTTGACTCTTTGTCTCTTACTATTACGGCGGAAAACGCTGCAATGTATTCCGAAGAGAGTATGGGAGTATTGAAAGAAATAAGCTCGCTTGGTCTTCCTTTAGCGCTTGATGGAAATGTAATTCCCGTGGATACAAAATTGATTGAAAAAGTCAACACATACGGCGGCAAAATTGCGGCAGTACCCGGCCTTTCCGAATCTTTTTTACAGGAAGCGATAAAAAAAGGCTATGTGTCAAAAATCAGCATTGAAAACTCCATCGGCATAGCGGCAGTCGGAGAAACCAGAGAGTCCTTTTTCAAGCCGGATATGACAATCAAAACAGTGATGAATGCCAAGAATATGACGGATGAAGAGTACGGCGAGCTATACTACGGACAGATAAGAGTGGCTCTCGCGAAAGCACAAAATTATCCCAAAGAGATAAAAAAAGCTCTCGAAAAGGGAGGAAATATTAATCCGACTGAAGCCGATATACAAAAAGCTTTTGAAGCTTTGCAGAAACAAGAGAAGTACGAAAAACGGTATCATAAATGGGCAAAAGAAGAGACTTTCTCAAAAAAGTCTTTCGTAGACGAGTCTTTTAAAAAGGTCGGCAAAACTCTGTCGGTTGTAGCGGTCAGCCACATAAGAAAAGCTTTTGAACTTGCACAGACGCAGGCGCCGAATCTGACAGAGGAAGAGGTCAAAGAGATAGACGAACAGGTAAAAAAGGCTCTTGAAGCGGCGGTAGGGGTTCTGGAACTTGCGTATATGCAAGAGATTAACCCCGAGTTGACTGCAAAAAATATTCAAGAAATAAAAGAAGCCATTAAAGTAAAGAAAGAAGTTGATCCGAGGGCCTTCCTTAAACTGGCCAGAAAAAAAATGCTGGGTACCGCTATACAAATAAAGCAAGACCTGGGCGCATGGGGACGTAATTATAGCTACAGGGCAAAGTCTTCCAATGGTATGAAAAAAGATTATAAGAAGAAGGACAAAAACATTGAAATTGTCTCCAAAGCGCAGTCTCAGCCGGAAGGCAAATTAGTGCCCGGAACGCAATTGCTTAAAGAAGCAATGGAACATAATCGCAAAATAGTAGATATGACGTATATGTTGCCTGATGAAATTTCAAAGTTAGAAAAAGAAAAAGAAGGGCTCGTATATGCCATAGGGGCGTATAATGTAAATAACTTGGATCAGATACTGGCGATTGTACACGCGGCGAAAAAAACAAACTCGCCCGTGATTATTCAGCTAAGCAAAGGCGCGCTGGAATATGCCGAATTTGAATATGTGGCATCATTGATAAAAACAGCAGTCAGAGAAAATCCGGATATGAAAATTGCCATGCATTTGGACCACGGCGAGACTTTTGAGATTTGCAAAAAAGCGGTAGACCTCGGCTTTTCGTCGGTAATGGTAGACGGTTCAAAATTATCGTTGGAAGCAAATATAGCTCTTACAAGACGAGTTGTTGAATATGCGCACGCAAGAGGCGTTTCGGTTGAAGGCGAGCTTGGGGAGATTGGCGGAGTTGAAGACGGCGTTCGCGGAAGCGCTATTAATGTCGTAAAGCCGGAAGAAGTGGTGAGATTTATAGAAGAGACGGGAATCGATTCTCTGGCAATCGGCATAGGAACATCGCACGGCACGCAGAAATCAGAACCGGAGCAAGAAATAATACTTCAAACGGAACTTGCGAAAGAAATCTATAGGCTTTCAGATGAAGCAGGCATATCCCGTATTCCGCTTGTTCTTCACGGAGCGTCCTCAGCTCCGCAAGATGTGCTTGAATACGCAGCAAGAGGCGGCACCGATACCGGCGATAATGCGGGAGTTGCCATGAAACAATTGCGCAGGTCAGAACTGTACGGCATAACCAAAATTAATGTAGATACCGACTCCAGGGTTGTATATACGGCAGTATCCAGAGAAGGTTTGGTCAAAAATCCGCAAGCAACTGATCTCCGTGCAATTTTGGATCAAACTGTTGGCGCCATGGAAAAAGTCCTGATAGAGCAAAAAATGGGTCCGGCAGGCTTCAACACCGCGGGACGCGGCTCGGATTACGAAGGAGTGACGGTTGAAGATATGAAAGAAGTTTACCAACAAACCGAAAAAGAACCTTCCGACACTCGAGGAAGTTCTTATAAGGCTGCTATGCTGCCTTCGGCTAATGATAATGATATTGAAAAGAGAATAGAAGCGTTAAAAGGGATAATAGCTGATCTTGACACGGCGCAAAAAATGCTGGTCGAAATCACAGAAGATTTGAGGAAAGCAAATTATCCTCCGGCGCAGGTAGAGTATCTTTTAAAAATATTAGAGCCGTTCGCAAAAGAAATTAATGAGAAATTCCTTGGAGAGGAGAGTGTTGAAGCAACTCAAGAAACCGTTACCAAAGACTATCTTATTGATTACGCTAATGGACTTGCCGGGCGCCTTGAGAAACACGGAATAACGTTATCACAGCCTGCTCCTTATGACTGGGAGATTAAAGGCATAGACAATGTCTCCTACTCATTAGAAATGCCGATCGGTTCTGAACTGACAGAAGCTATACTTGCAAAAATAAGGGAGACGGGTTCTAAAAAAGGATTCACCGAAAGTTTACTTCCGGTTGGTGAAAACAAGGACAGAACAAAAATTACGTTTATAAATAATATAGAGGTATTGAAAGACATTGAAACAATCTTAGATGAAAGAGAGCTTGCAAGTCAAAAAACTGCGGTCGGCAAGCTTACCGCCGAGGAGAAAGAAACCTTAGAAAAAGCGACGTCGCCGGTTAATATTGTTGCCGAGAACGGATCGTTTAACGAGAAAGGAATAAGCGAGCTTATTGAAGCGGCGATAGCGGCATTCGGATCCGATTGGGATGAATATGCAAAAGAAGATTTTAGAATTACGAGAATGCAGGCTTTTCGCGACAGGTTATACAAAGAGGCAATAGGTGAGAAGCCTCCGGTTATAAAAATAAAAGCAGACGATAATGGCGGAAATTTCGTGTCTATTTTTTCGCAAGGCAATGAAAGCGAAAATTATATTGTGAAGCTGGAAGATGTGGTTCAATGGGACGCAAAACAGCCAAAGAAAACGCTGACAGATGTAATAGTGTACTTTCTGGACGGCGGTATCGGGTCGTCAATGCAGAGAACTTTGCTAAATATGGCGAGGAGATTATTCCAAAGCAAGTATAGTAAAGTTTTGGAAAAAGGAGATGCAGACGCGATAAAAGCCTTGGGAGAACAATTAAAGAACGGAAAATTCCTAGAGGCAGTAGACACAATAGATGAATATTCTGCTGAAATGATAAAAAGATATGAAGACGTTTTGAGATTAGATGATAAATCCAAAGAAGCGGCAATAGACAATTTGAAAAAAAATCTGCTTGTTGACGAATATTTTATCTTGGCAATAAAAGAAACAAACTACGAAACCGAGTATGCCAAGATTTTGAAAATACGGGATAATGCGGAAAAAGAGAAAGCAACAAACAAATTGAGAAAAGATTTGGCCGATAAGTACAAATTTCTGTTAGCGGATAAGGCTACAAAGGCGAACGATTTATTCCGTATAGTGATCGGACAAGACGGCATTCCCATGATTTTTAACATAATGCAATTGAAATTGAGAAATCTATTGGCTGAAAAGGGAATGTATAAATCCGTAGCAATCGCAATGCTTACGGTTGAAGATTTTGAAAAGTTATCGAATGCTTTGTTTGACGAAAAGATAAAAGACGGCAAATCTGCGAGAGATCTGTTTGACAAAGTGGAAGTGGTATCAAACGAGTATATGTTTCCTGTAATAAAAATAGATGACGGAGAGGGAAAAACGCCGAAAGCGGTTAGATTTGTGAAGTACGAAAAAGGCATAAGCCCTTTAGCCGACGAGCCTGCTCCCGGAGGACACGGTTTGCGCGCTATCGCAGTAATGATGAAAATGATGATGGACAAAACAACAAAAAAAGTGAGAAAAGCCATAACGATAATAGGAAATTCGGATTCAATAAAAAGCGGTCCCATAGCTGCGCTTACAAGATGGATGAGAGGTGAACGCGTATCGATAGTGTTTCCGACTACGGAGAGACAGGAGATAGATCTTCATGGCGGAGTGATAGGTTTGCGGGAAGTGGAAGTGCCCGGCATGTTTGAAGAAAACGGTAACCCGAAAAAAATAAAAGTGCTGGGAATAATGGAACAGGCTGATGCGAATACAGACGAACAGAAAAAATTGTTTGAAAAATTTGACGGACCGTTCAATCTGAGCATGCCGTTTATCAATAATGAGATGATGATTGAAATTTATGAGGGGTTAGAAAAAATATATGTAAGCAAAGGCATGAAAAAGGCGGATTTTGCAACAATGTTTTATGGCTGGATGCGTGCGATTCCGACGATTAACAAGAGAATAAAAATTGAATTGCCTATGGGGACCGCATTCTTTAAGCTTAACGAGCAGCTTGAAATATTGAGGCTGCAGGATCCGCAAGGAGTAGGCAAATTTCTGGACGAAACGCTGGGTAAAGGCAAACAGCTTGTTCGTATTGTAAATATCGCCAAAGAAGACAGAGACGACTACTTTACCCCTACAAAAGATGCGGTTGATAATTGGAAGCAGGTTGCCGGAATACCCGGAACTGTAATCATTAAAGCGGTAGGGTTTGAAAAAGATAAAGACGGCAAAGTGATAATAGGAGATCCGGCGATAGGAGACCAGTATAAGGACGCCTATTACGTTTTAAGATACTGGACCGACACAAACGGAAAAAAATTAGCACATTTGAATATTAAAGGTCCGAACGTTAAGTTTAACGGAGTAACTTTGAAAGGGGATGTAAACATAACCAACAAATCAACCGGAGATTTCCTGTTTGGCAGTCAAAACGCCGCGCTTGCCGAATATTTTTCTAAAGACGAATCCGGCAGGCTTGTTATAAAAGACGCGGTTATAACAATGAACGAAGACGGAAGCGTCGAGGTTGCAAACCTTGACGGGACGCTCATGCTAGACAAAGGCTTGAACTTATACACGCAGATGGCGGTAAAATCTTCGTATTCCAATAGCTTTACAAAAGTATTTGTAGGGTTTTTTGGAAGGATTATAGCGTTGGCTGTTGAAACCGCGAAAAAACAAGATGTAAAAACCGTTGATCTTGATTTGGTCTGTTTAAAGAGCGCGGACGATTTGCCGCAAGATAACGCTATACTTGACAAGAAAACAAATCGTTTGACTTTTTATGTTGTTGTTGACAACAGCGCAATTCAGGGCATTGCTCCTACAGGCATAAAGAGCGACAGGGGTCTCCCTATTGGGATAGACAAATCAAAAGGCGTGATATACGTATCGGACGAAAGCGACCTTAACTTTGTAGCCGAAAATATTGCCGTGATACTCAAAAACGTTTACGACATAAACAAAGACGTTTCCGTGGTTATGAACGTTGAAGACGCCGCTTTGACCGTTAATGAAAACGGCACGATAACCTCGCCCATCGGATATTCCGCAGAAGCAAGAAATATAGTCAGGGCATTGAATGATATGTTAAGCAGAAATGTGGCGATTATGCTTAGAGGAACGTCGAAGGAGATAGACGCGCAGATAGTTCTTATGTCACAGGTAAATAACAAGACGATAACGATCCCGGCCGAGTATTATGCGAAAGATCCGCAAAAAATGAAGCAAACCATTGAAAAATTAAACGAAAACGGCATAAGCGTAATAATTGAAGATAATGAGGGCAAGTATTCTTCCGATGGTAAGCTTTTGAAAGCAGCCGGATTTGCGGGGCGGGTTGTAACGAGTCAGGAAGGTGTTACGGAATATGAAGACTATTTGGCAGAAAAGTCCGCAGAAAAGCTCGCGAGGAATTATATTACGATTTCCGATGCGGCAGGCTTAGAGAAATTACAGGATAATCCGGACATCCGCAGCAATACAATGTTTTTTATAAGCGGGGAAGCTTTGGAAGCATATGCCGCAAAAGAAGGCGCTTTTATGCGTGTGTTTGCAGGGCTGGACAAAGTATTAAACAAACTTGTCGCTGTAATCTTTGACAGCAAGATGGACGCTAATTTAGCGAAAAATTTTGTTTATGAGCTTCCGAAAACAAAAGTGCCTAATTTGAGCGCTTCCAAACTTGAAGGGTTGAGAAATGCTTTATCCGGTGAATTTAATCCTAAAGAAGTCGGCGTTGAACAATTAATCCAATTGAGAAAGGATTTGGAAATTGAAAAAATTCCCGAGTTGGCGGTTTTTGAAGGAAAGATAAAAAAAGCAGATATTAACGAAATAGGCAAAAACAGCATATTGTTTTATTATTACCAAGCCATAGCGCAGGCTGCGGCAACAAAAGCCGCGGTTTACTCTAAACATCCGCTGGGATTTGCGGACAAAAATAAAGAAAGAAGAGCGGACAGAAATGCTTTGGTAAAAATTTCGGATGACGAGAAAATTCTGGTAAATAAGGTGGTTGAAGAGGTTGGAAAGCATGTTGATGCTAAGGGGATGAACGTTTTCGCAACTGAAAAGTTTATCGAAGAACTGACAAGCGCGATAGAAAATATAGACCGCAATGCTTTAGGCGAAGTGATTGAAGGTATGGACGTCAAAGAAGAACTCGAAGGTTCATTTGTCAAAGGTGGCAGACTTAGCGAAAAGCTTGCGGCCGCGGCAGTCTTTGAATTGTTAGTCGCGTTTGCGGAAAAGCGCGTAAAGCCTATGGAAGTTGTCAAAAGCAATACTGCGGATATAAGGGCGACGGTGGCCATACTTACAGCCGCATAAACCAAGTAATAAATAAGTCGTGGCTGTTCTCCCTCTCCCCTTGCGGGAGAGGGCGAGCGTCCGACGAATAAGGAGGACGTGTCTGCGAGCGGGCGCGAGACGGTGAGCGCCCCGGCTCTTGCGGAGCAAGAGGGTGAGGGGTTGCAGTTAATCGGAAAAAGGCATGAGAAAAATCTTAGCAATACTATTATCAATAACATTTGTCTGCAATATTGCGGCGGAGTCTGTTTACGGCGTTGTTCTTCCTGCTGCTGCAAATAATCAATACAACATAAATAAGAATTTTTCCGTAGGCAATTTTAAAGCGGCAAATGACAATCTTGTGTTATTAATACAAGATTTGCACTGTCATTACGATACGCAGGTTAAGATTAGCGAACTTCTTAGGAACATATCGAAACAGGATAACTTTAATAAAATATTCGTCGAAGGCGCGAGTACGGATATAACTGGCAGTTTTATAAAAAGCCTGCCTGAAAATATAAAAAATCCGCTGGTAGAAAATTTGTTAAAAGAAGGCAAAATAGGCGGCGGAGAATATTTCTTTTTGACAAACGAAGCCGACGTGCCGCTGTATGCTTTGGAAAATGAAGAAATATATTTGCAAAACGCCAAAAGGCTTGAATATATATTAAACGCGCAAAAAGAAGTGGATAAAATAATATCCGAAATGGATAGAGAATTAAAAGCTTCCCAGAAGCAGAATTTGAGCGGTTCAAACCGTAAAATGCTGTCTGCGGTAAATAAATATGAAAATAAAAAATTCGAACAAAGCAGGTATTATAAATATCTGATAAAAGAAGCAAAGAAACAAAAAATAAATTTAAATAAATATCGGGAAATATTAAGTGTTGCCGACATAGAAACAAAAATCAATGCGAAGAAAGTA
>WQYI01000019.1 GCA_009781315.1 Candidatus Endomicrobium embiratermitis
GAAGACTATATTTTTTGGTATAATAACAAGAGACATCACAGAGCTTTAAATTACCAAACACCGCTTCATTGCGCTTTAACACTTCTTAATCACAAAAAGTCCAATATGTTATGAGATACTACATGGAGTCGTTTCTGGCGTCAAGAAAAGCTAAAATCATTTGCTCCATAGCCTGTTTTGTTTGGCCGGCGGGAGTCGGATAAAACCTGATTTTTCTGTTTCCGTCCTTATCTATTTCGGAAATAACATTATCGGTTATTTTATATTTGCCTTTGTCTTGGTAATTTGTGTATGAAAGCATGACGGAATGAATATTTAAAATATCTCTTTCGATAACATCTATATTTTGAAAACCATTGTGAATTATATCCAATGCGTCGCGATACCCCGCAATTTCTTCTTCATTATGATTTAACGGCGCGGAAGAATTATTAACAATTTCTTCTATTCTTTTGTCGCTTGTAACAATACCTTCTATCGCGTTTGAACCTTTAACGGATTGAACTTTTGCGATGCTTTCAAGCTTGGTAAAAATTTTTTGAAAATCTTTTTTGCGTACGTTTTCCAAAGACTTTAATTCCGCGATGCTGCTTGTAATGTTTATTAAATTAGCCGGAAGTAAAGAATTTTTTAAAAAAGAATAATCAAATTTTTTCATATATCACCTCTTTTACTACACAAATTATACACTAAAATGTGTAGTAAGTCAACATTTTGTGTATTATACTATACATTTTTTAAATAAAATGTGTAGTAAGCATATAAACTTATATAATTTCGGGATTATCCTTTGATGTACTATTTGTATAATTTGGGTATTTGTCACCCTGAGCGAAGCGAATGGGTCTGCCGTTAAAAGACAGATATTTCGACTTCGCAACTTCGTTGCTCCGCTCAATATGACAATTTAGCATGTAAAGAGATATTTCCGTATAATTTTTATGATAATATATAGCAGATACATATTTAAGCATATTCGAGGTTAATATGATTGGTTCCGTTTTTGCGTTTTTTAATAAACTTTTAAATAAAAGATATGAAAAAGAGAAATTTATTGTAAATTTGCGAAAGGCAGATGCTTTTCGCAAAAAAATAGAGAGTTTTGACGATTATATAACATGGAAACAACGTGATGAAATCATCGTAGATTATTCGGATGCCGGAAAATTTTTTGCGTATAAGACAAGATATTATAAAAAAGAAATCAAGGTTAAGAAGTTTAACGAGGTTTATAAAAACTTCAAAGAGTATATAAAAAAATATAACAAAGATTTTACGGAGAAAAAGAAAAAGGAGTTTGAAAGCTTTTTCGATAATGTCGAAAATAAAAAACTGGACGGGCAGCAAAGAGCGGCAATAATTACCGAAGAATATTCAAATTTAATTGTTGCTGGAGCCGGGACCGGTAAAACTTTAACGATTTTAGGCAAAGTCAAATATTTGATTGAAAAGAAAAATGTTAATCCGGATAAAATTTTATTGTTGTCTTTTACGAAAAAAACAGTCGGCGAATTAAATGAAAGACTGCAAAAATTAAACCTGCCTGTTTCGGCGGTGACTTTTCATAAATTAGGCTATGATGTTGTCAAAAAATACTCTGAAAATGCGCCGTCTGTGGCTGATGAAAATTTATTGAAAAACGTCGTTAAAGATTTTTTGAAAAAATGGATTTTGCAAAAGAAACCGTCATTGGAAAGTTTTATCCAATTTATCGCGTGTTATATGCTGATTCCGGAAGAAGACGATAAGTTTCGTTCTCTCGGTGAAAAAATAGACACTTTTAAAGGAATGGATTATGAAACTTTAAAATCAAAATGCGATATAGAGTCTAAAACCGGACAAAATGCTTTTGTAGTGGAACAAGTTAAAAGCGCCGAAGAATTAGCGATTGCCAATTTTTTGTTTTTAAACGGAATAGAGTATGAGTATGAAAAACTATATCCGTACGGCGATTATCCGTATCGTCCTGATTTCTATTTTCCGAAATACGATATCTGGTTAGAACACTTTGGAATCAGCAAAGACGGCAGGGCAAAATGGCTGTCCCCTTTTAACGAACAAAAATATTTGGAAGTAATACAGATTAAGAGAAAAAGGCACAAAGAATTTAAAACGAAACTTTTGGAAACATATTCTCATTATAATAAAGATAACATTTTGTTAGAGAAATTGGAGATAATGCTAAAAGAAGAAGGGGTGGAATTTAATCCGGTCAGCAGAGAAGAAATTTATAATAAAGTTGTCGGTCAGGATGAAAAATTCGGCTCCGAACTGCATAAACTAATTGAAAGTTTTATAAATTTAAGTAAATCAAAGAGAACATCTGATGAAGAACTGCAGTCTCTTTTTTCTGCTGAAAAAAATGTATTTATTCATGACAGGCAAAAGTTATTTCTTGATTTTGTACTGCCCATATCACAAAAATACGATGAAACATTAGCCGGGAGAAATGAAATCGATTTTAACGATATGATAAATTTAGCAACTGATTTAATTATAAAAAACGGATTAACTGACAAATACGACTATGTTATTATTGACGAATATCAGGACATTTCTTTCGCAAGATTTAAACTGATAAGCGCGATAAGAGATCTGTCAGACGCAAAATTGATTTGCGTCGGAGACGATTGGCAGTCAATTTATCGCTTTGCAGGCAGCGATGTGTCGCTGTTTAGTAATTTCGGCAAATTTGCCGGAGAGTTTGCATTGTTGTTAATTGAAAGAACTTACCGCAATTCGCAGCAGTTAATAGATATTTCCGCGAAATTTATTCAAAAAAACCCGCAGCAAATCAAGAAAAGTCCGGTATCGCAAAAAAGCTTAGAGTGTCCTGTTGAGTTTTTAAAATATGGGCAGCAGGACGAATGCAATATTTTACTGGATACAATCAGCAAAATTATTGAAGAAAACGGCATAGACAAAAAGATTTTAGTTTTAGGCAGACATAGTTTTGATATAGATAATATTTTAAAAAAAGACAGTTTGAGCAAAATTATAGAATACAATGAAAATACAGGCAATTTAAAAATTGCCTGTTTGGAAAATGCCGATATCAAATTTTATACTGTGCATAAAGCCAAAGGATTGGAAGCGGATTTTGTCATTGTTTTAAATTTGAAAAATGATATTTACGGTTTTCCTAATAAAATGACCGACGATCCGATTTTGTCGCTGTTATTAAGCGAAAAAGAAGACTTCCGTTTTGCCGAAGAAAGAAGGATGTTTTATGTGGCGATGACCAGAACCAAAAATAAAGTTTATTTATTAATACCAAAAGAGTCCGAATCATTGTTTATAAACGAAGTGATGATGAATTCCGGTTTTCTGATAGCCAAAGACGATGATGGTTTGGGGATTGTTCATTGTCCCTGGTGTCAAACCGGAAAATTAACGATAAGAAAAAATAAAGATACCGAAAAAGAATTCTTAGGCTGTACCAATTATCCGAAATGCAATCAGGCATATAATAATGTGGAAATTCTGACAAAACCTGTTGTTTGCAATAAATGTCAAAGCGGATTTTTGGTAAAAAGAACGGGGAAATACGGGAAGTTTTTAGGCTGCACGAATTATCCGAAGTGTGAAAATACGGTTGACTTGAAATATGAGAAATGAAAAGGTATCAAAATGAAGAAAATTTTATTGTTGTTGACGTTGTTGTCGGTCAGTCGTTTCGCGTATGCGGAAAATTTTGCAGACAAATATAATTCTTTTAAAGAAAACTTAAAAGAAAAAACCGGTTTTTCATACGGGGCGGATATCTCTTTTACAGCACAGCGCATAGAGCCCGAAGGCGGGGAAACCGCCGTGCAGCAGTTTTATCATCCTTATGTGTCTTATACGCCTTTTGAAAATACCGCGTGGGGGCAGCGGAACTTTTGATTTTGAGTCGGAAAATGCCAGGTATTTCGGCGTTAAGGCTATTGAACTGAGTAATGAAGCGGGTATTGTATCCCCGATAAATGATTATCCTGACAATGCAGACGTTATCCTTACCTTGAGCTATACCCATACTTTGCCCGGCGAAATGTCCTGGCTATCGCTTAGCGCGGGGCAGTTTTCTCTAACTTCCATAGACGGCACGCCGTACACAACCGATCCACACGGCTCGCTTATTAATATGTCTTTTTCAGCATCTGCTTCAGCGGCGTATCCGGATGCGGGCTTCGGCGCTTATGCAAAAACGGAAACCGGGCATTTAAGTGTTCGCGCAGGCGCGCAATCGTCGGCTAATATGGAAGGAAACAGAATAGCAGCTGATACAATTTCCGGCGGTTATTATACGTCTTTTCTTTTTACTGAATATAAACCCGAAGTAAAAAATTTTGGCGAAGGAATTTATTCTTTTTTGTTGTATTACCAGAATAACGAAGGAGGGCTCTCCGATACGTTTGGCTGGTCATTTAATTTCCAGCAGGCTATTGGCAAGTTTGCGGTTTACGGCAAAGCTAACGGCATAAAAGGCGGGATTTCGGAAAGCGGCATAAAGCAAGGATATGCTACCGGCATTGCTTATAAAGATCCGTTTGAGCGTAATGACCTTGACGTTATTTTGCTTGCGGCAGGATACAATGAAATTGACGCGGAAGAGTTCGGCTTTTCTTCTGAAAAAATTTTAGAGTTCCAGTGGGTTTACGGTATAACGTATTTAATGTCCATAACGCCCAATATTCAGATTTATGACTCCGCTTTTGACAACGGAAAAACAAGCGTTGTTTACGGTCTCAGAGCCACATTCTATTTATGAGTAAAGTAAAATTATTGGCAAGCCCGATCATATTTCGGAAATTTTAATATGTGAAATAAGAATTGAGGTCTTTATACACGCTGAGCATAGCGTTTACGCTTTTATATGTAAAAAAGATAAGAATAACGCTTAAAACAAGCATTATTGCCGTTAATATAATCTTTTTGTTTAGAGAATATTGTTTGTTTATCCACACCAAAGGTATGGCAAAAGGTCCTACGCATAAAAACGCGATTAGAACAATGTAAGGTTTTTGATGCCATGCGATTTTTGCAGGCAAAACCTGTGTTGTCGGCGTCTGCGGTAAAGCTGTTAAAAACTCTCCGCAATGTTTACATTTTATAGCTTCGTCTTGTATTTCTTCCGCGCAAAAAGGACATTTTTTCATAATTTACACTCTAAATAATTATTCGAGATAAGGCTTAATTATTTTGTAGATTTTTTCGGCTATCAGTTTATAGCCTTCGGCGTTCGGGTGTATGCCGTCGGATTTCAGCTGCGGTTTGAAAAAAATGCCGTCCATAATCGCAGGCACAAAAACAGCCTGCTTCTCTTTGGCGATTTGCTTCATCATTTTTGTATAAGCAGACATTTTGATATTGCCGCCGGTATCTACAATCACGGCAATTGCGCCTAAACTTTGTACATAATCAACAATCTCTTTAAGCGCGGCTTTTGTTTCGTCTAAAGGACGCATCTTCATAGCGTCATTGCCGCCGAATTCTATCAAAACCATAAAAGGATTATGGCTGCTAATGTCTTCTTTACGGTCTGCTCCCATGCGCGCGGTATCGCCGCTTACACCGAGATTTATCACAGTTCTGCCTGTCATATCCTGCAGCACGGAGGGGAAAGAATATGCGCTGTCCACGCCGTAACCCGCGGTAAGGCTGTTACCGAAAGCCACAATATTTGCGCCGTTATTGTCTGTGTTAAGCGGTTTTACATCGCTGCAGCCGCACAGTATGGAAAGCAGAATTAAAAAAATAAGTTTTTTCATATCTTTATTATTAAACTATTTGTTGTCATTCCCGCGAAAGCGGGAATCCAAGTTAAAAAGCTTGTCCTCGAAGGTTGTAATCGGGGATGGATTCCGGCATCCCGTATTAAGACCTTACGGGACAGGCTCCGACCGGAATGACAACTGGTACCGTCATTATAACTAATTATACCGGTAAAGTCATTTGCTCAAAAGGTGTCATTCTGAACTTGTTTCAGAATCTCGTCGTTAAAAAATTGACAGCAGACCCTGAAACGAGTTCAGGGTGACAAAATGTGGGTTTTTAGAGAATCCCAATTTGCTATAATATTTTTTAATAATGTATTTAGAGGAGGCGTATCTTGTCGAATATTATTGAAGAAATATTAGAATTTAACAAAAAGTTTGTTGAAAACAAACAGTATGAATCATATGCGACAACAAAGTATCCCGATAAAAAAATTGCCGTGCTTTCCTGCATGGATACGCGCCTGACTGAAATTTTACCGGCGGCGTTAAATTTTAAAAACGGGGACGTTAAAATAATAAAAAATGCCGGCGCTGTTGTTACGCATCCGTTCGGCAGCGTAATGCGCAGCCTTCTGATTGCCATATACGAGTTGGGCGTGGAAGACATTTTGGTAATAGGCCATCATGATTGCGGAATGCAGGGCATGGAAGCCTCAAAGCTCATTGCTAAAATGAAAGACAGAAATATTAACAATGAAAAACTTGATTTTATTAATAGCTGCGGCATTGATTTAAACGAATGGCTCAAAGGTTTTGACAACGTCGAAAATTCAATCCTCGAAACAGTTAATATTATAAAGAAGCATCCGTTAATTCCCGCAGATATACGAGTGTACGGATTTATAATGGATCCCGAAACCGGAAAACTTGACAAAATAAACGCTCCCGCTTAATGCGATTTCATTTCATTTTTTATTGACATATTTTGTAGAATACACAAAAGCCGGTATAGAAGCTGCCTTTGCCGTCATTGCGAGCCCTGAAGAAACTTAGTTTCGAAAGGGCATGGCAATCCAGACAATATAAATGTCGTATCTGCTAGTCGTCACTTTCTTCCTCCTCGCAATGACAAATTGAGGTTTATATGCAAATATTGCTGTGTGTTTTACTGGTTGCGTTAGGCGCATGTGTTATGCTGTACAGTATCGTAAAGTATTATAAACATTTGTATGAACTCAAAGTACAGATGAATGCAAAAAAATTATTTAGCGACTGGATTTACGCTGCCTGCTTTATAATGATGCTGTTCTTTTTAATAGGTTATATAGTTAATTTAGTAATTTATACCTTTGCCGAAAAGGTATCTTCGCAGGATATATTGGTTGCTTTTATTTTTTTCTTTGGCGCTCTATTTGTGTTTGCAATGATTATAATGGTACACAGGATGTTTATTGCAATCATGGATAAAACCGAACTAAAAAGACGTTTAAAACAGCAGGAACTGATGTCCGCTATTTCCCAAAGTTTTACTACCACGGAAGATCCGCATAAACTTATCTATGAAGCTTTAAAAATGTCCGGCGAGTTTATGAATGTTAATCATTCATTTTTGTCAAAATACAATAAAGAGCAGAATAATTTAGAATGCCTTTATGAGTGGTTTGACGGAAATGCCACGCCGTTTATAGGAGTAAAAGATAAATGGCCTCTGACTCCGGGCATGCAAATTTATAAAGATTTGACCGGTAAAGGCTATGTGTCCGTAAGAGATTACCTCCTGCTGACGCATCATGATTTCAAAACCATCAAAGATTATGATTTACGGGCATTTCTTAATATTTCCATTTATATTTCCGGAGAATTTTGGGGCATTTTGGGGTTTATAATCTACAAAACGGCTTATGACTGGAGTGAAAGCGATATTAATTTAGGTGAAGTGATTGCCGGTGTTTTTTCAGGGGTAATCAACAGAAATATGGCTGAAAAAGAGCTTATCCGCGCAAAAGAGATGGCGGAACAGGGAAGTTTGGCAAAAAGCGAATTTTTATCGCGTATGAGCCACGAAATGCGTACGCCGATGAATGCTATTATCGGTATGACAAATATAGGCAAAGGCTCGACTGATATAAACCGCAAAAATTACTGTTTTGGGAAAATCGAATTAGCTTCAACCCATTTGCTTGGAGTAATCAACGATATATTGGACATGTCAAAAATTGAAGCGAACAAGTTAGAGCTCTACTATACTGATTTTAATCTTGAAGATATGCTTGCAAAAGTTGTCAGTGTCGTCGGCCATCAAATGGAAGAAAAGAAACAGCATTTTGCGCTTTCGGTCGGCCAAGACGTTCCGGAAAATATTAATGCCGACGAACAGAGGCTCATCCAGGTCATAACAAACCTAATCGGCAACGCGGTAAAATTTACGCCCGATGAAGGCGCTATCTCCGTTTTTGTACGCAAGATCAACGAAAATGACGGAATTTATACGCTGCAATTTGAAGTAAAAGATACCGGCATCGGCATAACCAAAGAACAACAGGCAAGATTATTTACGTCTTTCGAGCAGGCTGACGGCAGCATTTCCCGGGACTACGGCGGCACTGGACTCGGGCTTGCCATTTCAAAACGTATTGTCGAAATGATGAACGGCAATATAAGAATAGAATCGGTGCCCAATCAGGGAACGAGCTTTATTTTCGATATTATGGCGTCGGGGATAGCGCAGAAAAAAGACGTTTTTTCGTCGCGAAAGCATACTCCGAAAAATTTCAAGGGTAAAAAGATTTTAATCGCCGAAGATATTGCCATAAACCGCGAGATTGTCGCGGCATTACTTGAAAGCACCGGCGTCGCTATTGATTTTGCCGAGAACGGGCGCATGGCATATGATATGTTTTCCGCTGATCCTTCGGCTTACGCTATGATTTTTATGGATGTGCATATGCCGAAACTTAACGGTTACGAGACTACGCGGATGATCCGCAATCTTGACAATCCGCGCGCCAAAACCGTGCCGATAATCGCAATGACGGCCGACGTATTCCGCGAAGATATCGAAAAATCTCTTGCCTCCGGAATGAACGCTCATGTGGGCAAGCCGTTGAATGCCGCCGAGGTAATTGCAAAGCTGGAGCAGTATATGTCGGCTGATAACGTTTAAAACTTCATATAACTATTGTAAATTCAATTTTTTGAGCCAGTCGGATATTTCATTTTCCGAGGCGTCGGATTGATAGAAACCTTTTCCTTCCGAAAATTTCGCGTCGGGGCGCAGTTTTTTCATATCGTCAAAACATCTTGATACGCCTCCTCCTCCGTGCGTGCAAAACGGAACAATCGTCTTTCCCGAAAAACCATATTCGGATAAAAACGACGCAACCGCCGGCGCAATCGTACTCCACCAGTTGGGAGAGCCTACAAAAATAATATCGTAATCCTCTATATTCGTTACTTTGGATATTAAAGCCGGCTTATAACCGTCCGAGATTTCTTTTTTTGCCTGATTTAATAAATCGTTATATTTTGACGGATATTCGTCTTTGGTTTTTATCTCAAAGATGTCTCCGCCGGTATGTTTTTGAATTTGTTTTGCGATTTTAGCCGTATTGCCGGAATGAGAGTAATAAGCTATAAGAATTTTTTTCATATTGCCTTCTCCCGCGTTTTTTGCTTGAGCGTAATTAAACGGTAAAAACGCTAAAGCCGCATAAATAAACATAACCGGAATAATTTTTTTCATTCTTTCCTCCTTATTGATTGTCATTGAAAATTATATAATTTTGATATGTATAAATAAACCGTTTTCATTTTGTTTTTATTATTTTTTAATCGTATAATATGTGTCTGTGCCGTTTGCTTTAATTACGGGGGATAGAAAAAAATGAGGTTATCCAAAAAATTACTGGTTTTTTGTTTTTCGGTTTTTGCCGTATTTGCCATAGGCGCCTGCAAAAGTAAGAAAAGTATTCCTCAAAATGCCGCTTATCCGGTAAATGCGGTTAAAGTTTTAAAAACGGATTTGCCTTTTGATATGCAGTTTCCCGCGCAGTTGGCCGGTTCGCTTGACGTACAGGTCAGAGCGCAAGCCGGCGGCATATTGAAAGCTATGCTTTATGAGGAAGGAAGTTACGTAACCCAGGGGACGCAGCTTTTTCAGATAGACGACGAACCGTATAAAATAGCTTTGGAAAAAGCCGAGGCTGATTTGGCTCAGGCCCAAAGCGTCGAAACTCAGACAAAAAAAGATTATAAACGAATGGAATATCTTCACAAAAGGGATTCCATAAGCCAAAAAGATTACGATGATTCCGTAGCCGCTTATAATTCCGCGAAAGCTAATGCCAAATCGGCCCAGGCGGAAGCAGATAACGCTAAAATGAATTTGAAATATACGAAAGTCACGGCTCCGATTTCAGGGCTTACGGGAATAGCCGCGCAGTCTGTAGGCAGCCTTATTTCTCCTGCGGGCGACAGCGGGCTTTTGACTACTATGGTGCAGACGGATCCCGTATTTATAAATTTCTACATGCCTTCAAACCAGTTTGTCGCTTTGGCAAAAGATTTTGCCGTCGGGAAAGTCGTAACCGGCGATAAAAACGCTTCTCCGGTTTTAGTGCAGATTGTTTTGTCCGACGACTCCGTTTATCCGCAGCCCGCAAAAATAATATATTTTGACAACAGCGAAAATCCCGATACTTCAAGTATTTTTGTAAGAGCGGCTTTGCCTAATCCCGAAAACCAGCGTTTGCTTATT
Organism: Candidatus Endomicrobium embiratermitis; assembly: GCA_009781315.1. Lineage (GTDB taxonomy): Bacteria > Elusimicrobiota > Endomicrobiia > Endomicrobiales > Endomicrobiaceae > Endomicrobium > Endomicrobium embiratermitis. The sequence continues at coordinate 10,456 of WQYI01000019.1, forward strand.
CCCGGACAGTTTGTGCGCGTGAATCTTTTAGGAATAAACTATAACAACGAACTTGTTGTTCCAGACAGCGCGGTTTTGGCGACTCCCGCGGGAGAAATTGCTTATGTTATAAATCAGGATAATGTCTTGGAAGCTCGTCCCGTAAAAGGACAGCTTAAAAACGGCGTATATATGATTGAAAGCGGTCTCAAAGAAGGAGATATTGTTGTTTTGGACGGGCTGATAAAAGTCAGGGCAGGCGAAAAAGTAACCCCTGTGATGAAAGAATTTGCAATACAGGTTAAAGACAAACAACAGCCTGAAAACACCAAGAATATCCCGGGAGTTTCATCCGGCAAAGAAACCGAAGTGATAATAAAAGACGTTCCTGTTGTTTCGGAAATACCTCTTGTGTCCGAGAGTGTCAGCGAAGATGTAAACAACGAGTAAAAATTATAAATTACGAATCGGGTTCCTTGAAAAACCCGCATTTGTCATTCCCGCGAAAGCGGGAATCCAAGTTGCTTTTAAATTTGTCCGGCAAGAACATCAAAAATGGATACCCGTTTTCACGGGTATGACACAGCTTTAATTGTCGCGGAGGAAAAAGATGTTATCAAAATTTTTTATAGAAAGACCTATTTTTGCCACGGTTATAGCTTTGCTGATTTTAATGGCCGGAATACTTTCGATATTTTCGCTTTCAGTGGACAGATATCCGAATCTTACGCCTCCTACCGTAGTCGTAAGCGCCGCTTATAACGGCGCGGACCCTGAAGTTATTTCCGAAACGGTAGCCGCTCCGCTTGAACAGCAGATAAACGGCGTTGAAAATATGATGTATATGAATTCCGTTTCGGACGCTTACGGAAATATGACTTTGTCTATATATTTCAATATCGGCACAAATCCCGATATGGCGACAATCGACGTGAACAATCTTGTCCAGCAGGCGATTCCTCTTTTGCCTCAGGAAGTCCAGCGCCAGGGCGTGAGCGTAACAAAAAAATCCACGGAAATGCTTCAAATTTATTCCGTTTCTTCGCCGGACAATCTTTACGACACGACTTATATGGCAAACTACGCTCTTGTGAACGTTGTCGACGAATTAAAAAGGGTGAAAGGCGTGGGCGACGCTCAGGTATTGTCCGCGAATACTTACGCCATGCGCATATGGCTTAAGCCCGATAAGCTTGCCCAGCATAAACTTACTCCTTCGGACATTATTGCCGCCGTAAGCTCTCAAAACCAGCAGCGCGCCGCGGGAATAATCGGTGAAGCTCCTATGGTTGACGGAGTATCAAAAACCATTACCATTAAAGCTCAAGGAAGGTATCAAACCCCGGAACAGTTTGAGCAAATAATATTGAGAGCAAACGCGGACGGTTCGTCTCTTCTCTTAAAAGACGTAGCGGACGTTGAACTCGGACCCCAGATTTATTCTTTTCACAGCACAATAAATAAACAGCCCGCTGTTCCCATAGCGATTTTTATGGAGCCCGGAGCCAACGCCGTAGCGACGGCAAAAAGAGTGCAGTCTGTTATGGATTCCGTATCAAAAAGATTTCCGGAAGGCATGTCGTACCAGCTTGCTTACGATACGACTTCGTTTATAACGGCGTCAATAAAAGAAGTCGTGAAAACTCTTCTTATAGCCATGCTTTTGGTTTTTCTTGTGGTGTTTGTTTTTCTGCAAAACTGGAGAGCCACGCTTATTCCGTGCGTTGTAGTGCCTATTTCAATAATCGGCGCGTTTGCGGGAATGTACGCGCTCGGGTTTTCAATAAACACTTTGACTTTATTCGGGCTTGTGCTTGCGATCGGTATGGTTGTCGACGACGCTATTGTAGTTATAGAAAACGTCGAACGCATAATGCGCGTTGAAAACCTTTCGCCCAAAGACGCCGCTATAAAAGCTATGTCCGAAGTGCAAAACGCTTTAATCGCGATTGTGTTTGTGCTGTGTTCGGTGTTTGTTCCGATATCTTTTATGGGCGGTTTCGCGGGAGTTATGTATCAGCAGTTTGCGATAACCATTGCGATTTCCGTCGTAATTTCAGGATTTATGGCGTTAACTTTAACGCCCGCATTATGTGCGATTTTACTTAAAAAAAATGAAAGGGAACCCAAGGGGTTCTTTAAGAAATTCAACGGTTTATTTGAAGTTACGACAAACAAATATACTTTAGGCGCAAGTTTTTTTATGAGGCGTATTCCCGCAGCGATAGTCGTTATGGGGCTGATATTGTTTTTGAGCGCGGGAATGTTTAAAAGAATTCCGTCGAATTTGGTTCCGAACGAAGACCAGGGCGCGATTTTAGTCGCTACGCAAATGGATCCCGGCACGTCGCTTGACGCTTCTCTTAAAATGACGTCGCAGATTGAGGAGATAATTTTAGACCAGCCTGCCGTAGGTTTTGTGCTGTTTTTTACCGGACGCGACATTTTAAGCGGCGCGCAGAAATCGAACGCCGCTGCTTCTTACGTAAAATTAAAACCATGGAATCAGCGTACTTCAAAAGCTTTGTCCGTTGACGCGGTTATAGCAAACATTCAAAGAGAAGCAATGATGAAAGTTCCGGGGGCGCTTGTAATGGCTTTTAATCCGCCGCCTATAATGGGAATGAGCACGACCGGCGGCCTTGAAGGATATGTGCAAAACCGCGGCAACGGCGGAGCGGCGGCATTGTCCGAAATCTTGCAGGCTTTTATGGAAGCCGTTAAAAAAAGACCGGAAATCGCGGGAATTAATACGACCTTTTCAAATATCGTCCCGCAGTATAAAATGACTGTAGATAACGTTAAAGCTATTTCCAAAGGCGTTTCTCTTGACGATTTATATACGACAATGCAGGCTACTTTCGGTTCTTATTACATAAACGATTTCACGAAATTTGAAAGAAGTTTTACCGTTTTAGTTCAGGCCGCGGCAGAGTACCGCAAATATGCCGACCAGATAAACGGCATTTTCGTGCGTTCGTCAAAAGGCGAAATGATACCTTTATCCGAGCTTGTAAAACTTGAGCCGATTCTCGGCTCCGACGTCGTGGAAAGATTTAACGTGTTTCCCGCCGCAAAAATTATAGCAATTCCCGCGCCGGGAGTAAGTCAGGGCACGGCGATATCAATCTTAGAGGAAACCGCTTTAAAAGTTCTCGGCGAGGATTTTGCTCTCGCGTGGACCGGCGCGACGTATCAGGAAAAACTCGTCGGAAACGCGTCGTTTAAAGCTTTGCTTTTGGGCATAATCGTAGTGTTTTTGATTCTTGCGGCGCAGTATGAAAAATGGAGTCTTCCTTTTGCGGTTATTCTTGCGGTTCCGTTTGCGATATTCGGGGCTTTGCTTGGGACTTTTTTAAGAGGTTTGGAAAACGACATTTATTTTCAGATCGCTTTAGTCGCTCTTGTGGGACTTGCCGCTAAAAACGCAATCTTGATTGTGGAATTTGCGGTACAGCTGAAAGAAAAACAAGGGCTTAAGACGTTTGACGCCGCAGTGCAGGCGGCAAAACTTCGTTTCAGACCTATAATAATGACGTCGCTTGCTTTTATTTTAGGAACTCTGCCGCTTGCGATAAGCACGGGCGCGGGCGCAAACAGCAGGCATTCCATAGGCACGGCGGTAGTCTGCGGGATGCTCGGCGCGACAATAATAGCCCCGCTTTTGATACCGTTATTTTTTTATTTAATAGAAAAAAAGACAATTAACAAATAATCAAATTGTTTAAATGTCGTTAATTGTTAATTGTAATTTGTTAATTATTATTTGAATATGTTAAGGAGCGCTTATATGAAAAAACTTTTATTGATACTGCCTCTGTTTATTATTAATGGTTGTTTAATGGGTCCGAATTATAAAAGGCCAGTTCAGGATTTGCCTGATGCTGCGGATAATCAGGCTGATATAAAACCGTATATAAAACCCGACTGGTGGACTATGTTTCAGGACCCTGTCTTAAATTCTCTGGTTGCGGAAGCTCTTAAAAACAATAAAGATTTGCAAAGCGCTTTTGCTACAGTGGAAGAAGCGCAGTCGCAGTTTAAAATAACAAAAGCGGATTCGATGCCTGTCGTAAATCTGAATTTGCAAAATACCTTGGGAAACGTTACCAAAACAGGGCTAGTTATCCCGGGTTCCGTGGAAACTTATCTTGCCGAACCGACAATTTCGTGGGAACTTGACATATGGGGAAAACAAAGGCGTCTCAATGAATCCGCAAAAGCGCAGTATTTTGCCACAAAAGCTGCTAAGGATTTGACGCGGCTTACTCTTACGGCAAACGTTGTAAACGCTTATTTTCTGCTTTTAACTCTTGACGCGCAGCTTGATATCGCAAAAAGCACCGTTGCCGCGGATAAAGAAATCGTGCGCGTATACAAAAACAGGTATAAAGCAGGTCTTATATCGGAACTTGATTTAAGAAGAATCCAGGCCGACGCCGAAAGCGTTCTGGCTTCCCAAAAAGATTTGGAAAGGCATGCTTGGGAAGCGCAAAGCGCTCTGGCCGTTTTAGTCGGAAAAACTCCGCGGGAAATAGTCGAAGCAAAAATCCCCAGAGGGAAAAAATTAAATGAGATAATTTTAATACCGAATATTCCGGAAGGCATTCCGTCCAACGTCTTGGAAAAAAGGCCTGATGTTTTGGAGGCTGAAGAGCAATTGATATCCTCTAACGCGCAGATAGGCGCGGCAAAAGCGTCGTATTTTCCGGATATTTCGCTTACTGCCGGAGCAGGATACGCGAGCGAAAGTCTTGCCGAACTTTTTGATACGGGAATATGGAGTTTGGCAGGCGCAGTCGTACAGCCTATTTTTGAAGGCGGCAAAATCAAAATGCAAAATAAGAAAGCAAAAGCCGAGTATAAAGGATCTTTGGCGGTATATGAAAAGACCGTTGAAAACGCCTTCAAAGACGTTTATGATTCGTTAAACGCAAACCGCATAACCAGAGAAGTATACGCCGCTACTTTAAGACAAACCCAAGATATGAAAAGAAGTTATGAAATCACAAAAAACCAGCACGAAGCCGGGCTTATAGACACCATAAATCTTTTGGACGTGAAACGCAATCTGCTGCAATCGCAAATGAGCCTGGTCTCGGCGCGCTACAACGAATTGTCCGCGGTAGTGTCATTATCAAAAGCATTAGGCGGCGGATGGGATGAAAAAAGTTTTTTGAATAAATAATTGGTATAATATTATAAAAATTTGAGAGGATAAAATGCAGACAAAAGAAACAATCAAAACATTAATAAACGACAGCATAGCCGCAAAGCAATTTATGCTTGAGCAGATTGATATTATTGAAATGATTGCCGATAAAATAGTCGAAGCTTATAAAAACGGCAAAAAAACTATTGTCTGCGGAAACGGCGGCTCTGCTTCGGACGCCCTGCATTTTGCGGCGGAAATGGTGGTAAGGTTTGAAAAAAACCGAAAAGCTCTGCCTTCAATCGCATTGTCTGAAAACGTAGCTACCATAACCGCTGTGGGAAACGATTTCGGTTATGACAAGTCTTTCAGCCGCCAGATAGAAGCGTTTGCCCAGAAAGGCGATATTTTTATAGCGATATCCACAAGCGGAAATTCGCCTAACGTCATAAAAGCCGTAGAGTACGCAAAAGAAATAGGCGTTTTTACAATAGGTTTTACAAATTCCGATGGCGGAAAAATGAGAGATATGTGCGATATGTGTTATCTTGCCCCGTCAAAAACTACCGCGCGCGCGCAGGAATGTCACATTCTTTTAATACACATTCTTTGTAAAATAATAGAGGAAAAACTTTTTTGATAATAACGGACAAACAAATGAAAAATCTTAAACGGGCTTTGACCGGAAAAGAGCTTAAAAACGAAGTAAAAAAACTTCATAAAAACGGCAAAAAAGTAGTTTTTACAAACGGCTGTTTTGATTTGCTTCATCTAGGACATACTTCTCTTTTTGAGAAAGCCAAAAGTATGGGCGACGTTTTGATAGTCGCTATAAATTCGGATAAATCTTTAAGCTGTTTAAAAGGCCCGAAAAGGCCGCTTGTCAAAGAAAAAGACAGGGCAAAACTTTTGCTTGCTTTAAAGCCGGTGGATTATGTCGTAGTTTTCGGCGAGCAGACTCCGTACGAGCTTTTAAAAGAAATAAAACCCGACGTGCTGGTAAAGGGCGGAGATTATAAGCTGTCGGATATAGTCGGCAGGGAGTTTGTAAAAAAAGTTTACAGATTTCCTTTTGTAAAAGGCAAATCCACCACGAATTTGATAAAAACTATCGTTGAGCGTTATGGCAAAAAAGATAATTAATTCCTCGGCTTTCCGCATTATAGACGCGAACTTAAACCGCTGCCGCGAAGGCTTAAGAGTAGTTGAAGACTGCCTGCGCTATGTTTTAAACGACGGCGTTTTATATAAAAAAGCGCGAAGTATCAGACATAATACCGATAAAATTTTAAGAAAAGACTATGCCTCTCTCATAAAAGAAAGAGATACGATAACCGACAGCGGAAGAGAAATGCCGGAAACCGTTAAAAAAAATCTGTCCGATATAATAATCGCAAATTTCAAACGCGCCCAGGAATCTTTAAGAGTTTTGGAAGAATACTCGAAAACAGTATTCCCCGAAAGTTCGCCGTTATTTAAAAAGCAAAGATACGCCGCGTATAATTTGGAAAAAGCGGTTTATTTGAAGTATAATAAAACATCACACTTTGCGTTAAAGGAAAACCAAAAATGAATTATAAAGGTTTAATTGAAAAGTACAGAAAATATCTTCCGGTTACGGATAAAACTCCGGTTATATCGCTTTATGAGGGAAACACTCCGCTTATACCGGCAAGAAACCTGCCTAAGAAGCTCGGCTTTAACGGCGAAATATATTTTAAGTTTGAGGGAATGAATCCTACCGGCTCTTTTAAGGACAGAGGCATGACAATGGCCGTTTCAAAAGCCGTTGAAGAAGGAAGCAAAGCCGTTATTTGCGCTTCAACCGGAAATACGTCCGCGTCGGCCGCGGCGTACGCGGCAAGAGCGGGAATAAAGTGCGTTGTTTTGATTCCCGAAGGAAAAATCGCCCTGGGAAAGCTTTCCCAGGCGGTTATGCACGGCGCTGAAGTTTTGGAAATCGACGGGAATTTCGACGAAGCGTTAAACCTTGTTAAAGAATTAAGCGCGAAATATCCTTTGACTCTTGTAAATTCAATAAATCCTTTCAGAATAGAAGGGCAAAAAACCGCCTCTTACGAAATATGCGAAGTTTTGGGGCAAAGTCCGGATTATCAGTTTATGCCCGTCGGAAACGCGGGAAACATAACGGCTTACTGGAAAGGCTATAAAGAACTTAACGAAGCTTCTCCGAATGTATATAAACTTCCGAAAATTATGGGTTTTCAGGCCGCGGGGGCCGCTCCCATAGTTGAGGGACATCCTATTGAAAAGCCTGAAACAATTGCTACCGCGATAAGGATAGGAAACCCGGCGTCTTGGAAAGGAGCCGAAGAAGCCAGAGACGATTCCGGCGGGGTCATAGATAAAGTTACCGACGAGGAAATTCTTGACGCTTACAGAATGGTCGCCGCAAATGAGGGGATTTTTTGCGAGCCCGCGTCCGCCTCGTCATTGGCAGGCCTTATAAAATATATAAAGAACGGTTATTTTAAAAATGAAAAATCCGTCAAAGTTGTATGTATTCTTACGGGACACGGTTTAAAAGATCCCGATACCGCGGTTTCTAACGCCGTTAAACCGAAAAAAGTTAAAGCGGATATCAGAGGCATAATAGACGCGATTGGTTTGAAATGACAGCGAAGTCTGTCATGTTGAGCGGAGTAGCTTAGGGACAATGTCCCTAAGTTACGCAGTCGAAACATCCAGCCGTTAACGGAGGAAAAATGGAAGACAAAAAAAGTTCCGAAATAAAAATTGAAATTGACGAACAAACCGCAAACGGGATTTATTCCAACCTTGCCGTAATAAGCCATTCGGAAAGCGAGTTTGTTATGGATTTTATATTTTTTCATCCCCAAAATCCGAAAAACAAAGTAAGAGCCAGAATAATAACTTCGCCCGCGCACGCGAAAAAAATGATGCTCGCGCTTAAAGACAATGTCGCGAAATTCGAATCGGCATTCGGCGAAATTAAAGAGACGGCTGTGCAGGTTCCCAAAGCAAAAACTGAATACTACAATTAATTTCAGATGAAAATAGAACTTATCTGTACCGGAAGCGAACTGCTTACGGGAAAACTCAACACAAACGCTGCTTATATAGGAGCAAAGCTTTCGTCTATAGGACTTGAGCTTTCCTCGGTTACCGACGTGTCGGACAGAAAACTTGAACTTTCCGAAATCCTTAAAACGGCTTTTGAAAGGAGCGGCGTTATTATAGTTACCGGCGGTCTGGGTCCGACTTTTGACGATATCACCGCGGAAACGGCAGCCGAGTGTTTAAACATCGGTTTATATTTAGACGAAAAAGTTTTAGATTCGATAAAATCTTTTTTTTCGAAACATTCGCCGGCGCAAATGCCAAAAATAAGCGAGAGGCAGGCCAGAATCATAAAAGGCGCGAAAGTTTTAGAAAACCGTTTCGGCACCGCGCCCGGTCAGATGCTGCATTTTGAATATGTTTCAAACGGAAAAAGTTACAGAAAAACTTTGTTTTTGCTTCCCGGACCTCCGCGCGAAATGCAGCCTATGTTTGAAGAAAACGCGGAACCTTTTTTGAAGAGTTATTTTTCGGAGATAAAAAAGAACGAGACCATACACGCTTTCGGCCTTGGCGAATCTGTCGTGGAAGAAATGATAAAACCGGTTATAGACGTTGCGGCTTTTGGCGATAATAAATCCGTGGAATTCGGGATTTTGGCAAGCGGCGACTCGGTTATTGACGTTAAATTTTCCGTTTCCGGAACCGACGAACTTCATATAGACGAAACGGTAAATAATTTAAAATCCGAAATAGTAAACATTTTGAAAGACAATATTTTTGGTTATGGGTCAGAGACCCTTGAAAGCGTTGTAGGCAGGCTGCTTTTGGAAAACAGAAAAACCGTATCTTTTGCGGAATCCTGCACAGGCGGAATGATTTCGCAAAGAATTACTTCTGTTGCCGGAAGTTCGGCGTATTTTAAGACTTCGGCCGTAACGTACTCAAACGAATCCAAATCTAAACTTTTGGGCGTAAGCCAAGACACGTTAAATGAATTCGGCGCGGTAAGCGGGGAAACCGCGAAAGAAATGGCTTTGGGAGTTTTGAAACTTGCCGAAAGCGATTATGCTTTGTCGGTAACCGGCATTGCGGGTCCCGGAGGAGCGACAAAAGAAAAACCCGTCGGGCTTGTGTATATAGGAATTGCTTCCAAAAAAGGCGCAGAAGCTCATAAATACAATTTTTTCGGTTCGAGGGACGACATAAGAAGAAGAGCGGCAAATTCCGCTTTGGATTTGTTGAGACGCAAGCTTATTGAAGATAAAAAAGTCAAGAAAAAATAAATCTGTCTGTCATCCCCGAATGTTGTTATCGGGGATCCATGTTTGTTGTTAAAAGACATAAGGAATAAAATATTATTTTTCAGTGAAAATGGATTCCCGTTTTCACGGGAATGACAAATTACAGGGGTAAACATGAAAAAGTTAGCGGTATTATTATTTTGTTTATTTGTGTCGACGGCTGTTTTGAAGGCGGACGATTTTGGGGAAGAAGCCAAAGGTTTTCCACAATGGAAAACGTCCGGAATTTTTTCGCTGGCTTATAATCAGACCGCGGTAAGCGAAAACTGGACCGGAAGCGAAGCGTTTGTGAGAGCATGGCAGGCAAGGGTTAATCTTTCTTTAGACAGAATTGGCGAGAAAACAGACTGGACTACAACTTTTAGAGAAGCGTACGGAGAAACCGATACGCGCGATTTACACTCCGTATCTTTGGATATGATAGAATTTAATACGGTTTGGATTTATAAAATTTACAGATATTTACAGCCTTACGCGTCTTTTTATTTTTTGACGCAGAATAACAAATTTTGGGATCCTATAACTTATATAGAGTCTGCCGGTTTAAATTTTACTTTGCTTGACAGTAAAATCAATTCTTTGAGAGTAAGAACCGGCGCGGCGTTAAGGCAGGTTGATTCTACGGTAAACGGAAACGAAAGGGACGCGGGCGCCGAGGGTGTTGTCAATTACGTTTTTGTTTTTCAGGAAAGTTTAAAATTTACGTCGGATTTCAGAATATTTGAAACGTTTAAAAAAGACGGCGAGCTGATTTTTTGGGATAACAAATTGTTTCTTAAGACAGGTCCGTGGTTTACTACCACGCTGGGTTATATGGTTTATTTTGACAATTCAAGAATTCCGAGACATCACTGGCCCGATGACGTGGAAAGAATGTTTTACGTGGCGCTAGGCGTTTCGTTTAATTTGTTCCAGATGTAGTATAACGGCAGAGGGTTAGATGTATAGATGCGTAGATGCATAGTAACGGCGTTTGTCTTTTCCATGCATCTATGCCTCCATGCATCAAAGCATCCAAATTATGTTAAAAGAATTTTCTTTTGGCTCGGTTTTATATAAAATATGCGAAGGCGAAACTCTTTTTCTTTTGGCGCGTTCAAGACGCAGCGGAAAATGGGGGTTTCCCAAAGGGCATATTGAAGAGGGCGAAAGCGAAGCTGAAACCGCGAGAAGGGAAATTTTAGAAGAAACCGGAATAAAAAATATTGAGTTTGTCGACGGTTTCAGGCAGGAAGCGGTTTATATTATAGACGGAACCCGCGCGGATACAAAAGGAAAGCCTGCCCAAAAGCATTCGGTTTACTTTTTGGCTAAGGCTTTGGAAGAACCGTCAAAAAACATCGATGACGAAATTTCGGAAATAGGCTGGTTTAATTTGGAAAATGCCGTAAATATTCTTTCATTTGACAATCAGAAAGAAATTTTAAAACTGGCGTACGAAAAAATAGGAGGAAAAAAATGAGTAATCCGCTTTTAAAAGACAGCGTTTTTAAAAACGCGACAAAAACTTCTGAATCAATGGCAATACCGGGCGTAAGAACTTCCGAACCAATGACAATATCGGGCGTGATAAACAAGAGTATGGTTTTGTGGGCATTGCTTGCCGCAAGCGCCGTTTATTCCTGGACGAACCCTCATGTCACGTCAGGTTTGTTTTTCCCTGCGCTGATTATAGGTTTTGTGCTTGCGCTTATTACCATATTTAATAAAACAGCTTCGCCGTTTTTGTCGCCGCTTTATGCGGTATGCCAAGGATTACTTCTCGGATATCTTTCTCTTGTTTTTGAGAAACAGCATCCCGGAATAGTAGTCAACGCGGTATTTTTGACTATCGCGGTTTTGTTTTGCATGCTTGCCGCTTACAGAACCGGAATGTTAAGAGCCACGCCCATGTTTACCAAAATTGTGGTTTTAGCGACGTTTTCCATACTGATTGTTTATATAGCGGATATATTGCTTAATCTTTTCGGAACAGGCAGAGTTCCGTATATTCATGACTCGGGACTGATCGGCATAGGAATAAGCCTTTTAATAGTTACTGTTGCGGCGCTTAATCTCATTATAGATTTTGAGATAATTGCGCAGGGAACAAGATACGGAGCGCCGAAATATATGGAATGGTACGGCTCTTTTGCTCTTATGGTAACGCTTATATGGCTTTATCTCGAGATGCTCAGGCTTCTTTCGAAAATAAGAAATTAATGCTTGAAAAAACTGAATTTTTCAGAGCAGAATCGGACGCTAAAAAACTTCCGAAAAGTATATGCGAAGTAATACTTTCGGGAAGGTCTAACGTCGGAAAAAGCAGCGTTATCAACGTTTTGTGTTCCCGTAAAAATCTTGCAAGAACTTCAAAAACCCCGGGACGCACGAGAAGCATAAACGTTTACAGCGTTTCTATGGGGCGGTGGATTATAGATTTGCCGGGGTACGGTTTTGCGAGAGTCAGCCCGAAAGAAAAAGAACTCTGGCGCGTTATGATAGAAGAATGTATAGCGCAGCGCAAAAGCAAAAAACTCGTGTATATTATAGTTGACGCATATACCGGTCCGACCGAACTTGATTTTAATATGGCGCAGTGGCTTAAGGAATACGGCGTGCCTTTTAAAGTAGCGGCCAATAAATGCGATAAACTGCCGGCAGGCGTTGATTTGGCGGAACTTCAGGAAAAAATTTCGCAGTATTTTGAAATCGATAAAGAATTTGTTTTTGTCGTAAGCGCCAAAAAGAAAAACGGTTTTGACAAATTCAAAGCCGATGTGGTTAAATTCTTACGGACATCTTGAGCCGTCATACTGATAACAATGGTTTTTCTTTGTCATGTTGAGCGAAGGGACATAGTCCCGAAGTCGAAACATACAGCCGTTAAAGACGCAGACCCTTCAAGGCTTTGCCTTTCAGGATGACACTTCGTGTCAATTTTTAAAACAGGCGGCATAAGCTGCCTAAAAAAGGAGATAGTAAAGATGAAAAAAGTATTGCTTGCTGTTTGTGCAGTAGCGTTATTTGCCGGAGCTTCTTTTGCTGCGACTCCTATTCAGCTTTCGCTGTGGGACAAAATTGCTGTTCCTCCTTCTGACGCCGTTCATGGTTTGGTAATCGGTATAGGGAACTATACGCCTGAATTAAGAGGCGTTTCCTACAATTTTATTTTTGCTAAAACCGACGATGCCATAGGCTTGCAGAGCGCGATTGTAACAAAGAGTAATGAATTTGCCGGGCTTCAGGCCGGTTTTGTAAATTTTAACTGCGGAGAAGTTACGGGCGTACAGTACGGATTTTTCAACAAAGCCAAGTCTGTAAAAGGTTTGCAGCTTGGTTTTGTTAATATGACCGAAGATATGCAGGGCATTCAGGTAGGTCTTTTGAATTTCATTAAAACCGGACCGCTTAAATTTATGGTTATTGCTAACGCGAAGTTTTAATTTTGTTTTGTGTCACCCTGAACTTGTTTCAGGGTCTGTCTTTCACGTACATTAATATATTTAACAACAGATGCTGAAACGAGTTCAGCATGACAACAGGAGTTTTATTTGTGAAAGCATTTGCGACTATTATAATCGGTTTTATAGCCGGTCTTGCAATCTCCGGAGTTTTGGGAGATATTATAGTCGCGGTAAATAATTCCGCCGGCAGAATGTCATCGGCTTGGACAATATCCAAAGCCGATAAATTCGCAGCCGGCGGAAATTTTTCGCAAGCCGCCGCCGAATATGAAAACGCATTAAAAAAAATAAAACCCGAAAATAAAAAACTTATCGCGAAAGTTAAAAATAATCTTGCTTTGTGCGTTTTTAACGTTGCCGATACGGCTAAAGACCCTAAAGGAATAGAAAAATCCCTGTCAATATTTTCCGAGTCGCTTGAACTTCATAAAGAATTAAACGATTCGGAAAGCGTTAAACAGACAGAAACAAACATAAGCGAAGCAGAAAAAGCACTGCAGCAGTTAGCAGTGAGTAGAGAGTAGTGAACGACAAAGACATTGTCTTTTGTTGTCATCTCCCTCGCCCCTTGCGGGAGAGGGTTGGGGTGAGGGGTTGCCGTTGTTGTTTTCCTGGATTGCTTCCTCACAACTTTCGTTGTTCGTCGCAATGACGACAAAAATTAGGTTTTTACAATTAATCATGAAAATAATCTCCTGGAACGTCAACGGAATAAGAGCAGTTTATAAAAAAGGCTTTCTTGACTGGTTTAAAAAAGAAAACGCCGATATTGTCTGCCTTCAGGAAACCAAGGCGGAAGAAAACCAGTTCCCGAAAGACATAAAAGAAATCAGCGGTTATAATTTTTATTCTTCGTCGGCTGTTCGTAAAGGCTATAGCGGCGTGTGCGTCTGGTCCAAACTTGCTCCCGAATCCGTAACCGCGGGAATAGAAAGTGAAAAATTTGACAATGAAGGCAGAATTTTAAGGTTTGATTTTAAGAACTTTGTCCTTTTTAATATTTATTTCCCTAACGGCGGCGCGTCGGACGAAAGGCTGAAATACAAACTTGATTTTTACGATTATTTTATTGAATATTTAAACAAATTTAAAGGCAAAAAAATCATAATATGCGGGGATTATAATACAGCGCATTTCCCCATAGACCTGGCAAGACCAAAAGAAAACGAAAAAAATACCGGATTTATGCCTATAGAAAGGGAAAAACTCGACAAATTGGCAAACGCAGGTTTTGTCGACTCTTTCAGGCATTTTGATAAAACGCCTGACAATTATACGTGGTGGGACTATAAAACAGCCGCGCGCTCAAGAAACGTAGGCTGGAGAATAGATTATTTTTTTGTGTCTGACAATATGGTTAAAAATTTAAAGAAAGCCGCTATATTAAAAGACGTTCAGGGCTCCGACCACTGCCCTGTTGCAATAGAACTGAAATAATTACTTTTTTGTGCCGTTTTGCTAAATACCTGGTTTTGTTTGCCTCAGAGACGGGAATTTTTTTGATGCAGAGATGCGGGGATGCAAAGATGCGGAGAAAACAGCCTTTAAAGTCGTTGCTCTGCGTCCCATCTTCTCTGCATCTCATCTTCTGTTGTTTTTTATTTGACATTTAAAAACATTTTGTAGTATAATCAGCAAGTTATCTCTAAATAAAAACAAAGCTTAGAACAAAGTTCTTTTTTCCTTTTAAAAATATGACTGTTATGGAAAGCGGGGGTGTGGCAGAGTGGTCTAATGCACCAGACTGTAAATCTGGCGGGCTTGCCCTTCGGTGGTTCAAATCCATCCGCCCCCACTCTAACGGCAATTAACAATTTGACGGCTTGTCGGTTGTTTTTAATTGTCAATTGTTAACTGTTAATTGCAGTTGTTGCGGGAGTAGCACAATGGTAGTGCTCCAGCCTTCCAAGCTGGCCACGCGGGTTCGATTCCCGTCTCCCGCTTATGATTCTGACCTCGTTAAACAATGCCGAGGTGGCTCAGTGGTAGAGCACCTCCTTGGTAAGGAGGTGGTCGTGGGTTCAATTCCCATCCTCGGCTAATGTTATGCAGGTATATAAAAATAAATATTTTACCTCTTAACCTCGCCCTTATCAGGGAGAGGTCGAACCCGAAGGGTTCGGGAGAGGGCGACAAAGGAGCTTAAATATGTCAAAAGAAAAGTTTGATAGAAGCAAACCGCATGTGAACGTAGGAACAATAGGGCACGTGGACCACGGCAAAACAACATTGACGGCGGCAATAACGAAAGTATTAGGCGATAAAGGATTGGCGCAGTACGTATCGTACGATCAGGTAGCGAAAGCGTCAGAAAGCCAGGGAAGAAGAGACGATTCAAAGATAGTAACGATAGCGGTATCGCACGTAGAATATTCGACGGAAAAAAGACATTATGCGCATATAGACTGCCCGGGACACGCGGACTATGTAAAGAACATGATAACGGGAGCAGCGCAGATGGACGGAGCGATATTAGTGGTATCTGCGTTAGATGGTCCGATGCCGCAGACGAGAGAGCACATATTGTTGGCAAGACAGGTGAACGTGCCTTCAATAGTTGTGTTTTTAAATAAATGTGATGCGGTAGATGATAAAGACTTGTTGGACTTGGTAGAAATGGAAGTCAGAGATTTGCTTACGAAATATAATTTCCCCGGAGATAAGACACCTGTAATAAGAGGCTCAGCGCTTAAAGCATTGCAGGGAGACAAAGACGGTGTAGATTCAATAATGAAATTGATGGATGCGGTAGATGAAACAATACCGTTGCCAGCAAGAGATGTAGATAAACCGTTTTTGATGAGCGTGGAAGACGTATTTTCGATAACGGGAAGAGGAACAGTAGCAACGGGAAGAGTAGAGAAAGGGAAAGTGAAAGTAAGTGAGAACGTAGAAATAATCGGGATACAGGAAACGAGGAAATCTGTAGTAACTGGAATAGAAATGTTCAGGAAACTGCTTGACGACGCGCAGGCAGGAGACAATATAGGGATGCTGCTGAGAGGAATAGAAAAGAATCAGGTAGAAAGAGGGCAGGTAA
>WQYI01000020.1 GCA_009781315.1 Candidatus Endomicrobium embiratermitis
TACTTTCTTCGCATTGATTTTTGTTTCTATGTCGGCAACACTTAATATTTCCCGATATTTATTTAAATTTATTTTTTGTTTCTTTGCTTCTTTTATCAGATATTTATAATACCTGCTTTGTTCAAGTTTTTTATTTTCATATTTATTTACCGCAGACAGCATTTTACGGCTTGAACCGCTCAAATTCTGTCTCTGGGAAGCCTTTAATTCTCTATCCATTTCGGATATTATTTTATCCACTTCTTTTTGCGCGTTTAATATATATTGCAGCCCTTCCCCGCTTTGAGAATATAATTCTTCATTTTCTAAAGCGTATAACGGAACAACGGTATCATTTGTCAAAAAGAAATATTCCGCTCCGTTTAGTTTGCCCTCTTTTAACAAATTTTCTATCAGCGGGTTTTTTATATTCTCAGGCAGGCTTTTTATAAAACTGCCAGTTATATCCGCGCTCGCGCCTTCGACGAATATTTTATTAAAGTTATCCTGTTTCGATATGTTCCTAAGAAGTTCGCTAATCTTAACCTGCGTATCGTAATGGCAGTGCAAATCTTGTATTAATAACACAAGATTGTCGTTTGCCGTATTAAAATTGCCTACGGAAAAATTCTTATTTATGTTGTATTGATTATTTGCAACGGCAGGAAGAACAACGCCGTAAACAGACTCCGCTGCAATATTGCAGACAAATGTTATTGATAATAGTATTGCTAATATTTTTCTCATGTCTTTTTCCGATTAACTGCAACCCCTCACCCTCTTGCTCCGCAAGAGCTGGGGCGCTCACCGTCTCGCGCCCGCTCGCAGACACGTCCTCCTTATTCGTCGGACGCTCGCCCTCTCCCGCAAGGGGAGAGGAAGTAACGACAAAATTAATTATTTGTTAATTGTTGTTTGTTATTTGTAAACTGTTAATTGCCTTTAAGAGGCAGCGCACATTAGTTTGAACTGACGGGTATTTACATTTTCAAAATCGACCCGCATACCTTTAAAGTCATACGCGGGTACGGGCGGCAATTTATTAATCAAACCGAAAGCCTCAACAAGCACCTTTTGATAATTACCGTCATCAGACACTCTTTGAAGCAGCTCGTCTTTTATTTCATTTGCAAGTATATGATCTTCCCGGACGGCCGCATAACGCATTAAAATCAACAATTCTTCATTTTTTAATTTTGCTCTGTCGGAAATAAACTTATCCGTTAACCCTTTTATTTCCGTTGCGGCAAGCGAAACATCGTCTTTTTTATTATCGTTAATCCTTTCAATCGCTTCATGTACGGCGGGACTTGCATTCGGCCATATTTCTTCATATCCGTACTTTTGCGTATTTTCATTCCACAGCAATACAAGAATTTCTTCTACTATGCCGTTTCTTGTTTTAAGCGCCATCGTTGCTTTTTCGTACTTCGCTATAAATTTTCCCAGCATAGATATTCCCGATTTTCTCTTAATTTTGGGAAATTGCACCACTCCGTCTTTATTTTCAGTCTCAATTCCTGAAATTTTCCAGTATCCTCTGCTTACGTTTACCAAATCTTTCGGAACTCTTCTGCCGGGACTCCAAGCGGGATATCGATATACTTTTTCTTCCCCTTTTTCGGCAGCCGCAAGATTTGTTATTACTATTTCATTTTCAAAAAAAGGATGTACTCGCTTATCGCCGACATAAACTTCTACTACTTCAGCGTCTCTTGCTTCGCTTTTGCGCACTATGATTGTTACAAATATTCCGCCTTCCGAATCCCTTCCTTCATTTTTAAGACCGGGTATTGATTTTTCCCAAATTCCGGGAATTTTTATCCTTCCCTCTGCGTTCTCAATGCGGGTTCCTTCAATTTTATAATTTCCTTTTATTAAATGCTTTTTTATATCCTTTTGGGCAAATACTTCCGCCGGTTCGGCATTCGGATCATTAAGATTTGTTATTTTTATTTTCCTTTCGGGATATATTTTGTCGCCGTATTTTCCCGGAGCGGTTCTGGTATGAATGCTTTTTATTTCATTGGCGCGCACTTCAACCGCCGTCCATATTCCGTCCGGAAATTCTTCTGCAAGTTTTTCAAATTTGGATGTCGTTATTTGCTGCCCGATTCTTTTCATTCCGAGGTTCTTCATGTCTATCTCTATAGTTGCGCTCCTGCCGGCAGGTTTGATTTTAATAAAAATCATAAGCGTGCATTTTTCACGCTGTTCGGGCGATAGTTTTTTATAATCTGAATCAGATATTCTTTTCCCCTCCGAATCCGTTATTATTATTTTCCTTACGGGATATTCCCGTTCGTCAAATTCTCCCGACTTGCCTTTCGTGAGAACTTCCAATATCTTCTTGTTTTCCGCTACAACCGCCACATCTACTTTACCGTCCGGAGCCTTTCTAACTTTATCCAAAAGTTTATAAGCTACCACCGACGCTCCGCCAAAACTTACTCTGGGACCTTTGGCGGTAACTCCCGTAACTTTCCAAAGTTTTCTGCGTTCTTCCTGCGGCAGGCTTTCCCACGCGGCATATGTTATTTCGCGGATTTCATCTTCACTTATCACGAAATCCGGAGAATTTGAATTGTTTAAACCGGAATCCGCCACTCCCGCGTCATTACCGGCGACGTTTACTTCGGCAGGAAGCATTTCTTTCTGCCCAAAAACCGTATTCGGGTCCCTTGAAAAATAATGTTCGTTAAGCAGCGGCAAAACCCGGCCAAACTTTTCAATTTCAGCTTCGCTATCCGTAACCATATCAGGATTACGCCATATTTCTTCATATGTTCCTTTTTCCGCTTTCATTACGAAAGCTCTTATTATTTTGCCGTTATAAAACTCAAGCGCCATTGTTGCTCCGTCTTTTTTTACATATTTTGAAAGTTCGGGTACTTTTACTTTGTTTATAATTCCGGATAAATCTGTAATTCCCTTTACGTTTACGGTCCACGCTCCGCCGATTATATAATGTCCTTCATTTATATATTTTTTTACGGACGCTACCGAATCTTTATCGATGCTCATGCCGAGGCCGCCTTTTCCGCCTCGAGCGGCATATATTGTTTTTACTGCCCCTTCTTTCCCCTCTTCTTTCTTCATATCTATTACTATTATCTCCGTTTTGAGATCGGTAACCCGCACGGTATAGAGCTCATCATTTTCATCTTTCACATAAACTTCTTCTATCGCCTTATTGCGCACTACGATTGCCGCCGTCGGTTTGTCTTGCGGATAGTTGGATATTTTTCTTCTCATTTTCAGAAACCCTAAATGTCCTGTTCCTCTTTTGTCTCTGCTTACGGAAACTCCCGTTATTATAAAATTTCCATTTCCCAAATATCTTATTAGCTCATTAGTAAGCTTACTGCTCATATTTTTTTTGCCGATATCGGGATACACCAGCCTTTCTCTCCCTTCTTCCCATTCTTTTTTATCCAGATTTATTATTCTTATCGCTCCGTCGCTTTCGAAATTATCGGAATATAACTCTTTCTTACTCAAAATTTCTAATATTTCAGCGCTTATTTTGGCGCTTGCCATAGCCAATCTTACATATCGCTTTGGCGGACGAGGTATATTTTCGAATACTTCGCTAACAGCTTTTTTAACCGCCGCGAAATCCCTAGACCATATTTTTTTCTGCTTCCCTACTTCCGGCAATTCCGAAACTTTTATTACTTTGCCGTCAAGAGTTTCAATCGATATCATTACTCCGTCTTTCCCCTCGGACACTATCGCTTGCTGTACGCGTTCTCCGAGCTCATCTATTATTGCCCTATCAACTTCGAGAGCGGGAGGAAGCTCTACATTTCCGTTCAGGCTTGTACTAAAAATACCTTCTACTCTATAATGTCCTTCTTTTATGCTTACTAAATCATCCGGAACATTTACGCCGGCGCCCCACGCTGGATATTTATACTTATCTTGAGTCCTCAAATTTGTTATTTCTATATACCTTTCGGGATATAGCTGTTCGCTATAATCTCCCGAACCGGGCGTTTCTTCCATAAAAACTTCCCTGATTTCGAAAATTTGTCTCGTTTCGTTGTAGCGGGCTACAAGCTTTACCGGCACTCCTCCGGGAAAGCGCTCCGGAGAAGCATTGTAAATTTCTTCAAGTTTAGGAACTGTCCGTCTCATATGTAAAAAATTTATCACTTTTTTCGTTGCAGCAGCATATCCCGTAATTGTGCAAAACTTGCGGTTTTGAAGCTCTTTATTTTTTCTCATCCACTCGGAGTAAAGCATCGTTTCGCCTGTCAATGAATCTGCTACCGTTGTCTCTTTCTCTTTCCTGCCTTTGTATTCATATATCGGTTCCTGTTCATATTTCCTCGCATCTTCATTCATAACAAAAACTTTTTTTATTCCGACGCCTTCCGTTTCAATCATTACCGTCAATCCGGCCATTCCTTTCCCTTTCGCGCCATCTATGCGTTTTGCAAGTTCGGGTATTGTTCTTTTCACAATTTCCGGAAAGCTTATCGCTCCATACCGGTTTTCAGTAAAAATTCTTTCAATTCTCCAATGTCCTCTGTCTTTATCTTTGATATTTTTCCACTCGGAATACGGTATTTTCTTCTTTTCGGGGTCCTTTAAATCCGTTATCGTCGCTTCTTGATATATTCGTTCATACACTCCGAAACTATTCATAACGAAAACTTTTACTATGTTGACGCCTTCCGTTTCAATTTTTACCGCTGCTTCTCCGTACTTCGAATCCATTACGCGCTTTCTGAGGCCGGGTATCAGTTTTTCATCAACTCCTAAAACGCTTATCACTCCCGTGTTATCTCTAACCAAAATTCCTTTAAGTTCCCATTCTCCTTTATTACGTTTTTCGGACGTCATTTCTTCCCATTCGGAACCCGATATTTCTTTCTTTTCCGTTAAATCCGTTATCGTTAGTTTTTGACTTATTTTTTGGTATAATACCGTTTCCGGATTATCCGCCAATAAAACTTTTATTGTTTTGCCGTTCAGCGTTTCAACCGTTACTTTTACTCCGTCTTTTCCGTTGAGTTTAGCGGAATTTACAAGCGCCCCGAGCTGTTCGGGTATTCTTATCTCCTCAACTCCTAAAGCATTTACCCATCCTTTGCTGTTTTTAACCAAAACTTCAACTTCGTAATGTCCCGTTTTATTACGTCCTTCATCCGTCATTTTTTTCCATTCGGAATGAAGTATTTTCTCATTCGTATCTTTATTTATTATCGTACCTATGCCTTCAATTCTGGGCAATAACGGCTCTTGCGCATCATACGTTCCGTCTTCATTCATCTTGAAAACATTTATTATTTTTTTGCCGAGCATTTCAACCGCTACCGTTTCTCCGGCTTTTTCGCCGTGTTTTGCAACCTTTACAAATTCCCCGAGCTCCGATATTATTTGTTTAATTTCGCTTAATTTTATCTCTTTAACTTCAATTCCTTTAAGCATATAATGCGCTTCTTTTTGTTTTTCGGGCGGCATTTTCAAAAATTCATGATGCCATTTGGGATAATAAGGCAGCTCTTTTTCCGGATCCGACTCTAAATCTACTACCTTTACGTCCATTCCTTGAACCAGAGTCCATCTTGGTTTCGCTTCATATTCTCCTTTTTCATTCATCACGAAAACTTTTACTATGTTGACGCCTTCCGTTTCAGCCTTTACCGTTACTCCGTCTTTTTTATCGCGTTTTGCTTCCTTTACAAGTTTTCCGAGTTCTGATATTGATCTTTCATCAAATCCTGAAACTTTTATCACCCCTGCGGTATTTTCAACCGAAACTTCAAACATCCAGCTTCCTTTATCTTTATCTTCGAAGTCTTTCCACTTAAAATGCGGTATTTTCTTTCCGGGATTAGCTAAATCCGTTATCATTACTTCCTGATATATTATTTGTTCGTATCCGGCATCATTGATAAACCAAACTTTTATTATTTTGTCGCCTTCCGTTTCAACCGTTATTGTTTTTGCGGCTTTTCCTTCTTTTTTCGCTTTCCTTGCAAACTTCCCTAATTCAAATATTTGCTGTTCCCTGATTCCTAAAATATTTGTCGCTCCTTCCATATTGTTAAATCCGATTACCTCAATTATGTAATGTCCTTCTTTATTACGTCCTTCGGATGCCATTTTTCTCCACTCGGAATGAGATATTTTTTTATTTGTATCTTTGTCCGTTATCGCGCCTATTCCTCTAATTCTGGGCCATATTGATTCCGTTTCATCATATGTTCCGGATGACTCGTCCATCACGAAAACATTTATTATTTCGACGCCTCGCATTTCAAGCGCTGCCGTTACTCCGGCTTTCCCCAATCGTCTCGCTTCAGCTACAAGTTCCCCAAGTTCAGGCACGTATTGCACAATTCCGTTAAGGCTTATCTTTCCGGCCGTATTTTCAACAAAAATTCCTTTAAGCACATAAGATTTTTCCTTTTGCTGTTCGGGCGTCATTTTTATCCAATGTTCGTAATACCATTCGAGATAAGACATTTCTTTTGCCGAACCTAAAGCCGGATCTTTTACCGTTATCTCTTTTGTTTTAATCTGCGTCCATATCGGTTTCTTAAGGTCATACGCTCCGGATTTATTCATATCCATCAAGAAAACTTTTATTATTTCGCCGTTCAGCATTTCAAGCGCTACCGTTACTCCGATTTCTTCTTTATCTTTACCTTCCTTTCCAGATTTCTCTTTCGCGTCCTCTACCAGTTTCGCCAGGTCAGCCATCGATTGTTCCGCAACACCTTCTAATCTTATCGTTCCGTTTAAATTTTTAACCTCAACTCCTTCAAACAGCCAATGTCCTTTGTCTTTATCTTTGAAGCTTGCCCATTCGGTATAAGATATTATTCTCCCTTTTTCCCCTTCTTTTTTATCCAAATTTATTACTTTTATATTATTTTCCGTCTCTGTCTTTCTTTTGGATATTGACAAAACATCTCTTGTAGCTGCAGGTCTGGGTTCGGATTGTTTAGGTTTCTGTACAGGATCCGATGTTTCTTGCTCTGCTAAATCCGTTAACTCTTTGGAATACAGCTGTTTATCATACTCTCCGGATCCGCTTTGCGCTAAAACTTTTGTTATTATGAAAGATCTTTTTATTTCGTCGTGCCGCGCTTCAACCATTATTGGCGTTTCATCCGGAAAACCCTTTAAAATTTTTTCATTTGCAGGGGTTTCGGGCAGGCTTAATCCAATTTCTAAAGAATTTGTCTTTAAGAATTTCATTGTAGCGAATTCTTTGAGCGTGTACCCGATACGCTGTTCGCGGTCTAATCTCCTCCATTTGACAAAATCTATTGCCTTTCCGCTTTCCGGATCTTCTGCCGTTACCTGACTATCTTCCTCTTCCCTGCCATTGGCATTGGCAGCGGAAACAGGAGGTATTTCTTTCTGCTCGAAATCATCCGCATCCGAATCCCGTATCGTTAACTCTTCTTCCGTTATCGGCAACTCTTCCTCTTCTCTGGAATACAGCTGTTTATCACGCCCTGATTTGTCTTTCGTTAAAATTTTTGTTATTCTGAATTGTCCTTTTGTTTTTGACATTTCATAGTATTTCCCTTCAATTTCTACCGGTATGTTCTTATTATAATAATCGTAAACTTCTTTAAATTCAGGCGTGTCGGGTATTACCATCTGCGTTTTTAAAACACCTGCGTCTATAGATACAAACCGCGACGTTATTATTGCGGTAATTCCTTTAATCGTGTAAAGCGTACGGTCTTCTAACGGCAGTTTTAACCACTCGCGGTAAGACAGCGACTCTCCTAAATATTCTGCCTTTATTTTGCTTAATAAACCGTTTTTATTGCCCTCAGCGCCGTTATCGATAACATCATTAACAGCGCTCGCCTTGGAAGCCTTTGGATTGCCGGCTTTTTTGGGCTTTTCTTTTAATACCTTCGGATTCTTCTTTGGCTTTTGCGGCTTATTTTCTTGAACTTGACCGGAAACGTTAGATTGTTCTGGCGCCGGCGTTTTTTCCCGTGCGGGATCCTCTTTTAAGTTTTCAGATTGTTTGGAATTTTTACTTTGCGGCTTATTTGTCTTTGCTGCGGGGATTGACCACACTTGTTCATATTTTCCATAGTCATTCATTACCGAAAGTTTTACCGGTTTAAGGCCATGCGTTTCAACCGATATTGCCGATTCGCCTTTTGCCGTAATTTCCCTGAGTATACCGGATATCCCCTCTTCATCGATTCCTTTTGGGAGCTTTACTCTTCCGTTTTTATTTCCGGTCAAAATTCCTTGAAATTTCCAATTTTCGTTTTCGCATTTTTCGCGCGGCATATTTTCCCACTCGGAATGCGATATTTTATTCCTCTGCGAATCGGTTATCGTCATCCAATCGAACGTAGACCATACTTGCTCATACTTTCCGTCTTTCATTGCAAGAACTTTTGTTACTTCGCCGTAATACGTTTCAACCGCTATGGTTACTGCCGAGTTTTTTCCGGCAAATTCCTTTAGAGCCCCAAATATATCTTTGCCGAATATTGACGTTTCGTCTATCTCAACTCCGAGAATGTCTTTACTTTTTTTTATCATTTCAGCCGGAATTCCTTTAATTTCAAGACACCCTTCTCCCATGACCCGC
This sequence comes from Candidatus Endomicrobium embiratermitis, assembly GCA_009781315.1. Taxonomy (GTDB): domain Bacteria; phylum Elusimicrobiota; class Endomicrobiia; order Endomicrobiales; family Endomicrobiaceae; genus Endomicrobium; species Endomicrobium embiratermitis. The sequence goes on from WQYI01000020.1 coordinate 8,573, forward strand.
GAATGTATAGTAATGACAGCCCCTGCCTCTGCTTTCACGACGGCAGAGATCGGATCTATAAAATATTCTTTTTCTTCCCCTTGATCATTTATTATTTTTATTCTAGTCGCGGACGGCAGCCTGAATTTTACGCTGTCTTTCTCCTGCGCCGCGGGCGGCGTTATTGTATTTTTAACTTCGCCTTTATTTTCTTCAATATTTTCAGCTTTGACAACCGGATCAACAACTTTGAAAATAACCTTTCCGTCTTTTGTTTTATACTCCGCAAGAGAAGAATTCCAATCAGCTCCGTTCAGCTGATTATAGTTTCCGGAGGATTCATCTTTCACGACAACTCCCAGTATTACGCCGTCTTTCACTTCGGCCGCTATTGTTACCTTTTCGCCGTTACGTACGCGCCTTCCCAGTTCGGATATTCTCATATTCGCCTTTCCGTTATTAGTTCCGGGAATTTCTACGTATCCCATCAGGTCTTTATGCGGAAGATTTCTAATTAAATAATGCCCCTTATTAACATCAAAATCCTGATTCTTTCTAAGAACAAACTCTTCCTGCTCGTAATAAGACCGCTGCTCCAGATTTATTATCGTTATATTGCCCGTGTCGCTATATTCTCCGGTAAAAATATCATCCTCACCGCCGATGTGGATGCTTCCGGCAAAAAGAGCGGCGGCGGACAAAGCCGGCAGGCTTATCAGCGCCGGCAAGCCGAAAATGAAAAATACCGCGGATAGAGGCAGCGCTAATACCGCAAATGCTTTGTAAAACAGATTGCCTTTAAAAAACGAGTTGAATACCTGGGAGAACTGCTTTGAAAAATTGTTATTTTTAGCGTTTTCCGTTTCGGTAATTATAGTTCCTTCAGCCTCTTTCGCGGCAGGCGCATCCGTTTTATCCGAAGAAACAGCCGGCGTTTTTGATTGCGTCAATTCGTTTATCGGCACTTCTATGGCTTTGACCTTTTTTATGCTTGTACTTATCGACGGAATTTTCGCATTATACAGCAACATCTTTGTTTTTTCGTCAATTTCACTGCTTGCGTTTGACAATTCTTCCGGATTTATAATTTCCAATTCGCCTTTGTAAACCGATCTTTCCGACATTAAAGAATTTACTCTAAATTTTAATATTTTGCCGCCGACATATACTATCATTATCTTTTCATCGGAATTATCGAGGTATACTTTAAAATTCCCGCCGATTATTAATCCTCTGAACTCGCCAAATCCGTTGTCGTGTAATCCTTCCTTTGAAAGTAAAATTCCTTTAACTCTGTTTTTAACCGGTTCCGGCTCTTCTTTATCCTGCCGAGTTATCTTTCCTTCTTTCATTTCTTCTATTTTTCCGGCAAGTTTAAGCTGCTCGTCTTTTTGCAGCATAAATTTAACGGCAACCGGCTTTCCTGATTTCGTTTTGCCTATAACCGCCGCATAATTGTCGCCGTCAAGTTTGTATAATTTATCCCAGTTTATCAAAAGACTCAATTTCGGCGTTAATTTGTCGATATTTTCTTCGGCAAGCAAACTGTCCGGTGATACTGACAGCGCGTCTAATGAATTAAAAACACCCGCATTAAAACCATTGCTTATCTCCGCGCTCGACAAATAATTTTTTTCCGACGCGGTTAATTTACGAAGACCCAAAACCTCTATATCACGAATATTTACTTTTATAAAATTTAAAGTTAAAGTTAATTTTTCTCTAAATGCCCGACGTTGGAGTTCATTTTTAAACAAAACCGAGATTTTATCCGACACCGGTATAATGTACTGTCCGTCTTTTACATAAACATCAGGAAACATTTCCGCGTTCATAAGCAATCTTATCTGCTTTAATTTTGAAACGCTAAAAGTTTTAACATTCAATAATTTTTCTTCTTCCCTTATTTTTTCTTCGACCGCGCTTTGGCTTAATAAATTCTCGAAATCCGATTGTATATATATTTGCGGTACTACTTCTTCTTCTACCGGTACTGATACGGCTTTGCTTTTTTCTGTCATATGAGGGCTATTTGAAGTATGGCTTATGTAAATTTCTTCAAAACCGTTTCTTTTTGCAAATTCAATAATAAAATTTAAGGATTTAAAATACGCAATGTCTCTTTGATGCATTAAAGAACTCGTACCGTCTCTAAACTGAGGTATATCTTCCTGCCCGATTATAATTATCACCTGTTTGCCGGTACTGGAAATCTCCCCTTTTATAATTTCAAACTTGTTTGTAAATTCGCCGTCTATAAATACCTGGAATATTTCATAACTCGGATCCATAAGCCATCTGCTTTTGTACATTCCTCTGTTTATGTTCATAAAATTTAAACCCGTACAATCGCCTACCATGTCGCCTAAATCATAATTGCCGACATTATGCATTGCCAAACTGTATTCCACTCCGCGCCCTCTTACAAAACTATATATGTATTCATCATTATCATCTTTTTCATTCAGTATACCGCTTAAAGTTTCCACATCTTGTTTTTCTTGCGCTTTATTTTTCTCTTCCAACATTTTTTTAATATCGGAAACCGCGTATATTATTTCATCCGTATACACTTTTAATCTGTCGTCGTTCTCCAACAATTCATCCAAAGTATAATTTGTCCTGATTTCAAAAAAACCGCCCAATCTGTATATTCCATTGTAATCCGCATCAATTATCTTCTTTACCGCCAATAAATTCAATTTTAACTTTTCAATGCTTTCCGGACTTGTATCGTTTATATTATGGTATTTTGCGTCTTCGGGCTTTACCACCAATTCTTTGAAACTTAATTTCCCTTGGCTTATCTCTCTCATAACCTCATCCGGCGTATCGTATCCTACGGTATCATATGAAAAAATTTTATGATATGCGGTTTCCTTTCCTTTATTTTTCTTCAAAAGCCCGATGTTTATTTTACCGGCGCAGCTGATCATACCTTGCGTAACTTCAATTCCGAGCACTTCAGATATTTTTCTTGCGTTTTTTATGTCGGACGGAGTAAACCTGACATCGACACTCGCGACGGATTCGAGAAGTTTTCCGCTAATTCTAACTTTTAATTCGGAGCTCACGTAGACGGCTTTTTCCAGAGTATTAGGTCTTTCGTCAATGATATATTTTCTGGACAAAACTTTTTCAAACTCTTCTTTTCCTTTATCTTTGTGCATATTAACCATATTTTTAAACTTTCTGAAAGAAATATTTTTTACTTTTACGAACTTGAGCAAATTTTCGCTAATTTCGACATCAAAGTTAGAAATTATATAACAGATTTTTTCCAGTTCTTCGGCCGTAATAGATAATATGTCCAAACGTCCCGAAAGAAGTTCTCCAATCCCTTTTTTCCCTTTATCTTTGTATTTGCCGACTATGTTTTTAAATTTTACGGGAGAAATTCTATTGAACTTTCCGAAGAGAATCGAATTTTCGTTAATTTTGACATCAAAATTAGAGATTATATAACCGATTTTATCCAGTTCTTCGGTCGTAATAAACGGGCCCAAATATTTTGAAAAAAGTTCTTCAAACCCTTCTTTTCCTTTTCCTTTATCTTTGTATTTGCCGACTATGTTTTTAAACTCTACGGAAGAAAGTATATTGAAGTTTCCAAAGTTAATCAAACTGTCGTCAATTTCAACGTCAAAATTAGAGATTATATAGCCGATTTTATCCAGTCCTCTAGCGCCGAACCCGCCTATGAAATAATCTCCCGAAAAAAATTCCTGAAATCCTTTTTTCCCTTTATCCTTATACTTATCAAGTATATTTTTAAACTCTGCAAAAGTAACAAAAGTAAAATTATCCTTTTTTCTCATGGACTTCATCAAATTTTCGCTAATTTCAACATCAAAATTAGAGATTATATAACAGATTTTTTCCAGTACATTAGCGGTAATATCTTTTTCTAAAACAAGTTTCCGGATACCTTCCTTTACTTTATCATTGTCTTTATATTTATCAACTATATTTTTGAATTCTTTAGAAATGGTTTTATTGTATATTGCAAAGCTGGCCAATTGTTCATCAAATTTAAAACCTAAATCAGAAATCATATAATTGATTAGTTTTAGCCCGTCAACAGTGAGCCAATATGCGGCACCATAGTTACCGGAAAAAAGTTCTTGAAACCAATCTTTACTTCCGTATTCATTAAGCACGTCTCGAAGCTCTTTAGGCGAAAGAGCGGCATTATGTTTGGCAAATTCAGCTAACATCTCAGGCTTAAGCTTAACCTCAGGCGCTGTTTTGGTGTATGAATCTATTATATTCTCGATTGTTTCCGCTTTGGTTTCCGCCTTATTTAAAACATCGGCAGGGGCGAAACCGTATTTTACGGCTAAAGCGTTATAAGCCTCATGAATTATAAAGCTTAAAAAGAACGCAAACGGCGTTATTCCTATAACCGCAAACGGTGCCGCTATGGCTATAGTACCTACTATAAATTTCCAATTTGAATGGGCTTTTAGGGTTTTCTTTAAAGCTTCGGCTCTAGTTTCGCCTTCTTTGAGAATTAGCGTGTCGGCAATTATATGGCTTGCGAAAAACGCAAGGTAACCGGCTGCGGGATTTATTAAAGACAAAGCCACAAGATACGCCGTTTCCCAGACGGGAGAACCGAAAGGATTTGACACAAAATTTACAATTGATTTTACAAGCGGATTTGAAACTTTTAAATCCCGAAGCTTATAAAAAATAGTCGCGGCTAACGGCAGTTTTGATTCTGAGAATTCGTACGCTGTTATATTTTCGTCATTCGTTTCTTTCACAGACGTATTTGGCCTTGCCTGCACTACTTTAAGTTTGTTGTTTTCGTCAAATCCGAATTCCACGTCGGGGTTAAATTTGAACTCATCTTTTATTTTGCCTATGGCATTTACTATTTCTTTTAATTCTTTTTCCGTAAATATCCTTTGCTTTCTTCCTTGCACTACTCTCGTTAATTTGCTTTCCCCGTCTTCATTTGTTTTTACTTTCCAATTTTTATCCGCTGTTTCATACTCTAGTATTTCATATTCGCCTGTCTTATAACTTTTCACTCTTAACACTATATTGTCAGGATTAACTCTTCCGTCAACTATCGCGGAACATTCACCGTACGCTCCGTTTATCGTCACAATTTCTCCGTCTGCCATCGCTACTCCGCTTTTGGCAAAATCTACCCACTCCTGTATTACAAGCGCAGGCTCTACCATTCCTCCGCTTCTTATCATATATTCTATCGCTCTGTCCGAATAAAAAGACTCAAAACATTCCGCTATTGCTTCAGGCACCTTTTCTTTTTTTACTTTTGCTTTACTTTTTCCCATTCCCGCAAAAGCGTGCATTTGACCGTCTTCCCCTACTCCGGACGAACGTACCGCCGATATCATTATCCCCAATTTTTCCATCTTTTTTAATACTTCTTTTATTAACCCATTTTTTTCTATATCTTTCGCCGTGTCTCTTATAAGAGCTATTATTTCCTTTCTGAACGGTTCTATACGTTCTTTTTTCAAACCTTTATTATCTCCTATTATTTTCCTTATTTCTTTGCTTAACTTGTCAAATTCTTCCGCTTTTTCTCCCAAATAATATCTTATCCCGTCTTGGCCTACCGTTATTCCTTTAGGTATTATATTTTCTCCCCGAAACACTTTCTTTAGCATCTCCGCCAGATTCCAACCTTTGCTTCCCGTTCTGCTTTTATCTTCTTCTTTTAATTCTTCAAATGTTTTTACTATTTCTTCCGTACTCAATTCTTTTAACGGCTTTTTCGGTTTCATTTCTCCTTGCCGTTTAACCGCAACAGCCGCAGGGCGGCTTGTTTCGCTTGAATATTCATGTTTTTTAAATTCTTCTTCGGAGCACAGTTCTATTTGCCCTAATACGCTGTCCAGCAATATTTTAGCGCCGTCTTCTATTGTTATCATTTCCGCGCTTTCCACGTCTTGTATCTGAATTCCGTTTATATTTCTTGTTTCGCCTTTTTTCAGTTTGACAAACTCCATTTCCAGTTTCCCGTTCCTCAACAACGCCCTTACCGCCATTGACATTTTTCCGAGTTCCCTCGTGCTTATCGCCGCATGGCTGTTGTATCCCCCTCCCAATGTCACTACCGCCCCTACTTGATTTAATATCTCCACGTCGTCCGGCGTCGTGTACGGCACTACCCATATTGTCTTTTTCGCTTCTTCGGGACTGGCTTTTATTATCTCTTTTATTTTGTTTTTGTCAGCGTCTATCAGTATTTTGCCCGCATACTTTCCGCTCCCCGCGGACATCACAAATGTCTCCGCGAACGGATTTTCCGCCGCTTCTATTTTTCCTTTCAATGCGTTTATAAACGAGTTTTGCTCGCTTTCGTTTATGGTTTCCGTTTTTAAATCGCTATACCCTTCCCCTTCCAATATCTTTATCAAACTTTCGGCATCCAATATTTTTCTTCCCTTATCGCTTACAAGTTCGGCTTTTACCGCCTTTACCGTTCTCCCTTTGCTTTCTATCAGTTTAACCGACAAATAATCGCCGTTTTCTAATTGTATGTACCCTGTTTTCAACGTATACTGCCCGCCAAGCTTCCCTTCTTCGCGTAAATTAAAGTATCTCTTGCTGATTATTTGATTAATTATCGAGCCGGTTTTAAAGAAATTTCCGGCATTTTTGTCCAACAAACCATCCGCTATTTCGGAGGCAATATCATAATCCGCGTTTCTTTCCAACTGTCCGCCTTTATTTAACGCTATTTTCCCTTCCGCGTACGCTCTTTCCAAAGGCTTGTTAAAATATTTGTCCATTACCGACTGCGGATTATCTTCGTATTCTTTTGCCGATTCACCGGATATTATGCTAAGCCCCAATCTCTCTAACATAGGATTTAATTTCTGCTGTATCGCGTCAAACGGCGGTTTGCTGAATCTCTTGGCAAACTCATCGTTATTGGAACTATATTCCTTCAACTCACCCGAAAAAAATCTTTGAATGACCAAATCAATATTTTCAGGGTTATGGTAAAAATACGAATCCAGCCATAGTACCTTTGGAAACAACATCATAGCATGCGCTAATATATACGGCAAATCGTCATTTTCATTAAGTCCGGTATCTTTATCAAGTTTTGCTTTCAATCCTACGTTTATTTCCTTTTCCCCGCTATCGTATTTAATTACCTTGTCGTCGTTAATTACGTTAAAGCCCAATCCTTCTTTTAAAACTTTTTTGACATACTCCAAGCGTATTCTGCGCCCCTTATCATCTTCACTTTCATAATATGATATTGATATGCCTCTGTCGCTTTCGCCGAAATTCGCCGCTAAGAAAACGCTGTGCTTCACAAACTTGAAACTCCAAACCAACATATTGTCTTTCAAAATGATTTTATCTAAGTAATATTTATAAGGACTTGTCATTAATATTTTGAAAGTCTTTAAAATTTCCGGATTTATTTCACCACCTTTTGACAAATTAATAAATTTTATATTTTTACCGTCAAAACTTAGAAAATCAAAATGAGCGTTTTTCCTGTCGCTCATTTCGTATGTAAAACTTCTCAAAACTCTAAAAAACTCCTTTTCTCCGGTTTGGTGAACAAAATTAATAAGTTCCTCTAATGAATATTTTATCCGGGTAAAACCCTCTTTCTCTCCGATATTTATAAATTTATCACACTTTCTCAGACACTCCTGATATTCCTTCGAATTTAGCGGTAATATCAAACCCGCCATACTTTTAACACAACCGAGAACTTCTTCTAAATCATCATTATTATCAACATGATTCAACAAATACAAAGCATTTTCATTATAATTCAAAAACGCGATAAACGAATTAAAAACTTCGTCGACTTCTTGCATTTTAGACGACTCAACAGTTACGTATTTGGGAGCCGCAAAGATATAATCTCCTGTTTTATTCGCATTTTCTTTCGATAACTTAGATATTAAAGACGTTAATTTCAGTTCCTTTTCAAAAACCGTTGTTTCTTTCCAAAATCTGTCGGGCATAATATACTCGTGAGTGTTTTGTATTTTTAATTCATCATCCTGATCCGTATCTATAACAAAAGCTATCAATCTTTGGACATCGGAAACTTGGGCAGTCCCTTTTTGCTTCATTAATCCGGCATCGGTTTTATCCATTTCCAAACCGGAATATAAATATCCAATTTTTTCCATTGCTTTAACGGTAAGTTTGGTAAGTCCGGCCAGAGAATATCTTCCCGAAAAAAGTTCTTGAAACCATTCTACACTTCCGTATTTCCCGATTATATTGCGAAGTTCTTTATTTGTAAGTTTATTATTTCTGGCAAATTCGGCCAACAACCCGGGTCTAATTTCGGGGGGTTCTTTGCCGTATGCGTTTATTATATCTTCGACTGTTTCGGTTTTAGGTTCGTCTCCGGTTTTTTTCGCGGACGTATTTGCTCTTGCCTGCACTACTTTTAAATTATTGTTTTTGTCAAAGCCGAATTCTACGTCCGGGTCGGGTAATCCCAGTTTATCTTTTATTTTGCCGATAGCTATTACTGCCTTTTTTAATTCTTCTTCGCCGTATATCCTTTTTTTTCTTCCTTCCGTTACTTTTACCAAATTGCTTTTTCCGTTTTCATTTGTTTCTACTTTGTAATCTTTATCCGACGTTTCATACTCAATTATCTCAAATTTTCCTTTCTCATAATCCGTCACTTTTAATACTATCCTGTCCGGCGTTATTCTTCCGCTCACTATCGCGGAACATTCTCCGTACGCTCCCTCTATTACAATTATATCTCCGTCAGCCATCGCTACTCCGCTTTTGGCAAAATCTACCCACTCTTGTATTACGAGCGCCGGCTCTACCGTTACTGCGTTTCTTATCATATCTTCTATCGCCCTGTCCGAATAAAACGCCTCAAAACATTCCGCTATCGCTCCCGGCACGTTTTTCCTTTTTATTTTTAATCTGCTCTCTCCCATGCCCGCAAACGCGCGCGTTTGCCCGTCTTCTCCTATTCCGGACGAACGTACCGCCGCTATCTTTATCCCTGACTTCCTCATCTTTAACAAAACCGCATCGGTTAATTCTTTTGCCCGTCCGCCTTTTTTTATAAGTTCTATAATCTCGTTTCTCAGCGGCTCTATACCGTCTTTTTTATTTTTATCATTCAAATTTTTATCAGCTATTATATTCTTTATCTCTTGGATTAAGACGTCATATCTTGCCGCTTTTTCTCCCAAATAATATCTTATTCCGTCTTGGTTTACCGTTATTCCATCGGGTATCGTATTTTCTCCATTGTTAAACACGCTTTGCAGCATCTTCGCCAAATTCCACCCTTTGCTTCCGGTTCTGTCTTTATCTTCATCCCTTAATTCCCCGAATGTTTTCACCATTTCGCTTATCTTAAGTTCTTCCGACGGTTTTTTCGGCTTTATTTCTTTTTGCGGTTTAATTTCGGCGCCGGAAATTCGGATTGCATCGCCCGTATTTTTATTATATTGTTCAAGATTTTCGCCGGTATCCAAAATCTCTATTGTCCCAAGCCCGCTGTTTAACAACATTTTATCGCCGTCTTTTAGCGTTATTGTTATGCCTTCTCCGTCTTGACAGCGAATTCCGTTTATACTTCTCGGAATGCCTTTAAGTTTGACCGATTCTATTTTTATTTCTCCGTTTTGCAATGCCGCTTTTATCGCCATCGACATTTTCTCTATTTCTCTCGTGCTTATCGCCGCATGGCTGTTTACCCCCCCCCCCAGCGTAACTACGGCTCCTACTTTGTCTATTATTTCCATATCGTCGGGCGTTGTGTACGGCGCTATCCATATTATTTTTTTTGCTTTTTCGGGATTATCTTTCAATATTTTCTTTATTTTGCTTCTGTCCGGGTCTATCAATATTTCGCCCGCAAACATCCCGTTTCCTTTGGATGTTACCAGGGCTTGCGCGCTCGGGTTTTTTGTCGTTTCTATTTCTTTTTTCAACGCTTCTATAAACGATGCCTGTTCGCTTTCGCTTATGTTTTCAGTTTCTAAATCTTTTTGATAGCCTTCCTCTTTCAGTATATCTGTCAATTTTTTGGAATCTAATGTCTCCCTTCCTCTATCGCTTACAAGCTCGGCTTTTACCGCCTTTACCGTTCTCCCTTTGCTCTCGATCAGTTTAACCGACAGATAATCGCCGTTTATTAATTGTATGTAACCTGCTTTCAATGTATGCTGCCCGCCGAATTTCGCTTCCGTGCATAAATTAAAATATCTCTTGCTGATCATTTGATTAATTACAGAGCCGGCTTCAAATAAAACAGTTTTATTATCACTATGCAAATCATTCGCTATTTCAACGGCAATATCATAATTTTTATTCTTTTCCAGTTGTCCATTTGTATTTAATATTATTTTCCCTTTTGCATATGCCTCTTCCAAAGGCTCGTTTAAATATTTGTCCATTACAAGCTGCAAATTATCATCGTATTTTTTCTCTAATTTATCCGGTATTTTATCAAGCCCTAATCCCGTCAATACGGGATTTAGCCTTTGGCGCGCTTCGTCAAATAACGGCGCGTCGAATCCGATCAACATATGATTATATGCCGCCAGACCTCTTCCTCCGTCGGAAGCCTCTATTAATTCTCTCAATTTCCCTGAAAAAAACTTTATAGCAAGAAAACTTACAGTTTCAAGGTTAGCTCCGGAATACATGGCTGCGCCGCCGCCCGGTTGCGCAACAAGCCACCCCACATTTAGAGTATCTAAATCCATATTAAGTGAATTTTGGAACAAACTTATAGCTTGCGCCAATATATACGATAAATCTTTATCTTCGTTAAGCCCGGTATCTTTATCCAGCCTTGCCTGCAATCCTATATTTATCACTTTGTCGCCGTCTTCTTTAATTATGCTGTTAAAACCCAATTGTTTCAAAACTTCTTCTATATAATTCAAACGCATTTTATTCCCATGCCATCTTGCGCCTTCGTAATAAGATATTGATATTTTTCTGTCGCTTTCGCTGAAATCCGCCAATAAAGAAACATTGTGTCTGCCGATGTGGAAAGTCCAAAATAACGTGCTGTCTTTTATATAAATATTTTTATATAAAAGAGCAATGCGATAATGACCTGCCATCAGCGTTCTTAAAGCTTTTAAAATTTCGAGATTTATTTCGCCGTTTTCGGACAAATTAATGAATTTTATATCATCGTCAAGATTTGTAAAACGAGAATAAACTTTACTTTCTTTGTTTTCTGTTTCTAATACAAGCTTTTCCATAGTTCTGGGAAATTCATTTTCGCCTCTTTGATGAACATCATTAATTAAATCATGCAGCGAATCTTTTATCTCGGAAAAATCTTTTTCTTTTTTCAGAATTTCATTAAAATTATCAACTGTTCTCCGGCATCTATCGGCTTCCGAAGAACTCAACAGCGACATTACCTTTATCATTTCTTCGACATAAACAAGAATCGCTTTTAATTCATCTCTGTTATTAGCGGCATTAAGCAAGCGCAAAGCTTTCGCGTTATAATCCAAAAATGAAATCTCTCCGCTTTTGCTTGGTTTAAACAAATCAAGAATTTCGCTTGCTTCGGATTGAGGAATTACATGCGGAGTTACAAGTATAACGTTCTCCGCTTTATCGGCATATCTAAACAATGTCTGCGGCAATTTAGATATCAAAGACGTTAATATTAAGCTTTTTTTAGACGTCAACGTCAGTTTTTCTTTAGAATTATCTTTCTTCCAAAATTCCTCCGGCACGATATATTTGTGAATATACTGTACTGCTAAATCATTATGCTCTTCCTCTTTCGTTATCAAATAAATCAATTTATTAATACGTTCCATACCGTGAACATAGACGAACTCTCTTAACTTTCTTATTGCCCTTGCGTTAAGTTTGTTCAAAGGATATTTTCCGGAAAAAAGGTCTATAAACCATTTTTCTTTTCCGTATTCGTCAACAATATTTTGAAGTTCCGCATTAGAAATTTTATTATTATATTTTGCGAAGTCGGCCAAATTGTCGCTAATTTCGGCTTTCAGAGCAGAAGTCATAATAATTTTGATTTTTCTCAGTCCGTTCATGGTAAGGCTGGATATGAAATATTTAGTTGAAAAAGTTTCCTGAAACCATTTTTCTTTTCCGTTTTTCTCAATTATGCTTTGAAACTCACGCAAATCTTTAGCTGAAAGATATTTTGCAAATTCAACTAACAGCTCGCGCTTAACCTCAGGCGCTGTTTTGATGTATGAATCTATTATGTCTCCGATTCTTGGCTCGGCTATCAAAGTTAAAACACTGGCAGGGGTAAAACCGTATTTTACGGCTAAAGCGTTGTAGCCTTTATGAATTATAAAACTGAACGCCATTGCAGCGACAAGCGGAATTATGCCGAAAGACACAAAAGACAAAACCATAAACGGCAAACTTATGAAAAAAGTGCCTATTATAAATTTCGGGTTTATATGGGCTTTTACGCTCTTTTTGAAAGCGTCAGCTCTTGTTTCCCCTTCTTTCAAAATTAATGTGTCGGCAATTATATGGCTTGTAAAAAACGCAAGATAGCCGGTTACGGGATTTATTAAAGACAATATCGCAAGATATGCTGTTTCCCAAGCGGGCGATGTGAACGGATTTGATATGAAATTTACAATCGGATTTTCGGCCTTTAACTTTAAGCCGAGTTTGTAAAAAATAGCGGCAGGCGGGATTTTTGATTTCAGCTCGTTCGGCAAAACTATTTCATAAATATTAACGCTTTTGCCTTTCATCGACAAATTATATTGTTTCCCACCGGCGTTTATAACAAATTCTTCTTTTGCGGATGATGATACCTTAATCTTTATTTCATTTTCTTTATTATAAACTTCAACGATTTGATTGATGATTTCTTCAATACTTCGATTGCCGAAAACTCCGGACTTATGCAATTCTCTTATTTCCAGCAGCGTCTTCATTAAATCAGCGCTGTCTCCGGTTTTTATATATTGCGCCAATGCATACGCGTCCAGCTTTGCTTCTGAAACTTGCGCTTTCACCTGTTCGTTTAACAGTTTCACGTATTTGCGCTCGGCGCTTTTGGTTTCCGTGTTTATTTTGGGCGTTAATACCGATACCGACAAACCTTTGCTTAAAAGGATTTGTTTTAACTCTTCCGTATGAAATCCGCCGGTTATTACCGCCGTTACCGGCTTTTCTTTGTTTATTCCTTTTATTATTCTGTCCGCAAACTCTTCGTTTCTGTTTTCATTGGCAAGATAATATTCATTATACCTGTAAAAAAACGGAAGCACTTTTTCAAATGTTTCCGTTTTTACTGTTCTGTCCCACAATTTATTTATGTTTTCCGCTTTGAAATCTTTTATATACTTGAATTCTGCGTCTGTCGCCTTATTTTCCATAACTCGTTTAAACTTGCTAAACGCAAGGCTCAATATCACCGTTTCTATTTCTTTATTGTCAGCGCTTTTTATCAATAATTCGGCAAACAAATTTCTCTCTTCTTTGTAAAGACTTAACGGATCCGATGAGTTTTCATACTCGTAAAGCGATATATATTTGCTTAGCTCTTTGTAGTTGGAAAGAGACAAAGACCAACCCCCCACCTGCCCTCGGGCATCCTCTCCTTGCTTTGCTTCGGAGCCGGGGTGCTCACCACTCGCACCCGCGGCAGACATGTCCTCGTTATTCCTCGGACTGCCGCCCGCAAGGGGCGAGGAAATAGAGGCTATGTTTGCTATTACATCGCCTTCGGTAAGTGCTTTATACGTTTGATACGAGAGCTCTGTTTTGGCTTTATCCAAATATTCATTAAGCTCTTTCTGTACTTTCTTCGCATTGATTTTTGTTTCTATGTCGGCAACACTTAATATTTCCCGATATTTATTTAAATTTATTTTTTGTTTCTTTGCTTCTTTTATCAGA
>WQYI01000021.1 GCA_009781315.1 Candidatus Endomicrobium embiratermitis
GAAGACTATATTTTTTGGTATAATAACAAGAGACATCACAGAGCTTTAAATTACCAAACACCGCTTCATTGCGCTTTAACACTTCTTAATCACAAAAAGTCCAATATGTTATGAGATACTACACAGAGTTAACAAAAGCATTCAATATTTTGTAAAATAGTTGAAATTTTAGTACGGCTTATTTTGAAAACGTATAACCGGAGGGATATATGAAGTATATTTGCTTAACGCTTGTGATATTTGCTTTAGGAGGCTGCGTAATTGCTCCGCCCGTAAGAGAGGAAATTATAGAAACTCCGGACGGAAAAATTATCGGCAGAGAAGTAGTTGAAGAACCTGTCGTGGAACCTGTAGTATATGATCCGTTTTACGACCCGTATATCGAACCGGTTGTCGGCGGGCCCGTGATAATAAGAGACGAACACAGAGGCGGCGGACATATGGAAGGCGGGCATATGGGAGAAGCACATCGCATGCGCAGATAAAAAAATCCAAAATATAAGGAGACGTTTACTATGAAACACGTTTATGAAGGTAAAACCAAAACAGTTTTCGCGCTTGAAAACGGAAATTATCTTTTGAAATTCAAAGACGACGTAACAGGAACGGACGGCGTTTTTGATCCCGGCGCAAACACGGTTGGGCTTTCCATTGAAGGAATGGGTAAAGGCGGTCTTAGGCTTACAACACATTTTTTCGAATTGCTTCAAAAAAACGGCATAAAAACTCACTATGTAAAATCCGACATTGAAAACAATACAATGGAGGTTTTGCCGGCTACGGTTTTTGGCAACGGAATAGAGGTTATCTGCCGTTTTAAAGCCGTAGGAAGTTTCATGCGCCGTTACGGCCAATATGCCAAAGAAGGACAAGATTTAAACGCCTATGTGGAAGTTACATTAAAAGATGATGAGCGCGGAGATCCGCTTATTACAAAAGACGCGCTGGCAATTTTGAATATTCTTAACAATGATGAATATGAGTCATTAAAAGAGCAAACTAAAAAAATATGTATAATGGTAAAAGACGATCTTGCTAAATACGGCTGCGAGCTTTACGATATCAAGCTTGAATTCGGAAGAAATAACGGGCAGGTTATATTGATTGACGAAATTTCAGGCGGCAATATGCGTGTTTATAAAAATGGAAAAATTGTCGAACCTCTTGAGTTGGTTAAAATCGTTTTAGGCAAATAAAATACTTTCTGCATTTTAAAATAAATATCACGCGCTATTTCCTACCGTAAAAAAGACACTCCCCGGAGAAAAGAGGGAGTGTCTTTTTTCTGACATATTCATTGCAGGGTCTCTTGAAAAACCTGCCTGTCTTTTTGTTAAGCTAAGTATAATTTCACAAAGAAATTGTAATTAAAGCCGGATATGTCCCTGTAAATTTCCGTATGGGCTACGCTGAAATCCGCGTAATTAAATTTTCCGTTAAACATATATCCTATTTCAAAACCGACTGCTAAAAAGTCTATTGGCCTGAACTCCGCGCTGCCTGAAACGTTGGGCAGAACCTGCCACGACACGTCTGTTTTCTTTTGCCCTGTAGAAATATCGGTATATTCAAAAGTGTTAAACGCGGTAAAAACTCCGGCGCTTCCGGCAATTGCAAACTTTTCGTGCAGCTGAAATTTTATATACAGATTTTCCGTAGTCGCGAAAATTTTTGAAGTAAGTTCGGCGTCCGGATCTACAAGATGATTTTTTCCGAATTGCGAATAGCCGAGCCTTACGCCGAAGCTGACGTTTTCAGCCAAACCGAACATTCCTTCTTTGCCTAAGAAAACGTCTATTCCCCAGACTCCGGCGTCCGCTTCGCTTCTGTTGCCGGGCACTGCGACGGAATTAAAATCAAATTCCGTAGTTCCCAAAATCTGCCCCCATCTTCCGATAACGCCAAACTCCGCAAAAGACAAAGATACGGCGACAACGACAAACATAACGGCAAAAACTAATTTTTTAAACATTGTATCCTCCTTTTTTTTGTCTATGTAAACTTTACATCCGCGCCTTAACAATTCCAAATATATTAGCAAAAAAATTTTGACGTAACAAAATATTCAGATTTTCAAACGTATAACGGTATTTTCAGGAACACGGGAACAAATTTCCCTTTCTATTTGGATTATTACGGACTGCTTTGTTTTCCCCGGGGCTATTTCTTCCACAAGTCTTCCGTGGTCGGCATCAAACATTTTATCAAGTTTTATTTTTACCGGCTCAAAACGCAAAGGAGACAAAATTTCAATTTCGTCTCCTTTTTTGAGTTTATGTCTAAGCTCTATTTTAAGCGCTCCGTTTTTATTTTCTTTTACAACTCCGGCGTTTCGCCATTCGCTCCTGCTTGCCGTGTCTGCATAGTCCTGCGCTTCCTGTCCGGGTATGCCGTCGAAAAATCCTAAAGTATATCCCCTGTTTTGCAGAGTTAAAAGCTCTTTCATATAAATGTCTGCCATCCAATTTTCATGACTTTCAAAATAATCGTCAATCGCTTTACGATATATTCTTGCCGTTTGGGCAACATAATATTCGCTTTTATTTCTGCCTTCGATTTTTAAAGAGTCAAAACCTGCCGACAAAATTTTATCGAGTTTTGGCATAAGGCATAAATCTTTTGAATTAAGGATATATGAGCCGTGTTCGTCTTCTTCAAGCTCTAAATATTCCCCCGGACGAAGCTCCTCTTCCAAAAGCAATTTACTCTTATATTTCCACCTGCACGAATGCGCGCACGCTCCGCGGTTTGCGCTTCGCGAAGCCATAAAAGCGGACATTAAACATCTGCCCGAATAACTTACGCACATCGCGCCGTGTACAAAAATTTCAAGGCGGATGTCTTCGCATCTTTTTCTGATTTCACAAGCTTGCGCAAAACTTACTTCTCTTCCCAAAACGCATAAATCCGCGTCCATATTTTTCCAAAAATCTACGGTAAGCCAAGAGCAGACGTTTGCCTGCGTTGAAACATGTACAGGCATTTTGGGAATTTCTTTTTTCACGTATTGAAAAATTCCTGGATCTGAAACAATAACGCCGTCAGGATTAAGGTTTTTTATGGTTTTAACAAAATTTTCAATACGGGAAATATCGGCGTTATGCGAAAACAGATTTAACGTAAAATAAATTTTTTTGCCGGCTTTACGGGTAAATGAAACTCCTTCTTCTATTTCTTCCAAAGGAAATTTGGATTTTGCGCGCAGCGATATTTCCGGTATACCCGCATATACGGCGTCCGCGCCGTATAAAAACGCGGTTTTTAATCCCTCAAGAGAACCTGCCGGAAGCAAAAGTTCGGGTTTATTCGATTTTAATTTTAAGTTTACATTGTTGTTCATATATTTATTTAAGCATTTTTTTGTATAATTTTAAACGATAGTTTGAAGTGACTTAACTAAAAATTAACATAAAATTTACCCGAAAAAGATATAATAGCAATGTTATCCAATAAATTTATTTACAAGAGGATTATATGAATTTAGCAAGATTAGCCATCAGGCGTCCGACTTTTGTTTTTTCACTTCTTATGGCCATGATAATAATAGGCCTTATTTTTATGTCCAGAATGCCGATACGAATGATGCCGGACGTGGAATTTCCGTATGTTCAGGTTTCAATAACTTATCCCGGAGCAGGGCCCGAGGAAATAGAAAACAGGGTCTCTAACAGAGTTGAAAACGCCATAAGCGCGATTTCAGGATTAAAACATATAACTTCAATCAGCCAGGACGGAATTTCTACGACTTACGCGGAATTTGAGCTGTCAAAAAATCCGGAAATAGCTCTTCAGGAAGTAAAAGACAAAATAGCCGAAATCCGAAGAGGTTTTCCGGAAGATATAACCGAACCCATAATATTAAAACTCGACCCTGAATCGGCTCCGGTTATGACAATAAGCCTTAAAGCCGAACTCGACCCGAAAGAATTGTTTGATTTCGGAGACGAATATTTCAGGAAGGAACTTTTAAGAGTTGACGGAGTGTCGAGAATATGGATGGCAGGCGGCACAAGAAGAGAAGTTCAGGTCATGGTTGACCGCGAAAAATTAAACAGATTCGACACAACGCTGACTGCCGTTTCTAACGCTATTGCAAACAACAGCATGAACGTCCCCGTAGGGAGACTTTCAGTCGGATATGACGACGTTTCTTTCCGCTCCATAGGCGAATACAGAACCGTAGAATCCATTAAAAATGTCGTCGTAAATTTTCACGGCAATGAAGTCCCCGTTACGGTCGGTGACCTTGCAATAGTCAAAGACACGATAATGGAACGTTTCACAATGGGCAGAATAAACCTTAGAGAAGACGGAAAACTTATAAGGGAACAGACTCTGCTTTTAAGGGTTTACAAACAGTCAAAAGCAAATGAAGTCAACATTTCAAACGGCGTTCTTAAGAAAGTAGCGGAACTTAACGCACGTTACAAAGGCACAAAAGGAAACCCGTGGCTTACCGTGGTCACAGACAACGCAAACGCCATAAGAGATAATATCACGGACGTCAGAAACACGATTTTCGAAGGAATTTTTCTCGCGATCGTCGTTGTATATTTCTTCCTCGCAAGCTGGCGTTCGACGTTTATCACGGCGCTGGCTCTCCCTAACAGCCTTATAGGCGCGTTTATTTTTATGTACTTTTTTGATTTCAGCATAAATATAATTTCCCTTATGTCATTGTCGCTTGCCGTCGGGCTTTTGATAGACGACGCCATAGTTGTGCGCGAAAATATTTACAGGCATTACGAAGAAGGCGAAGAGCCCGATGAAGCCGCGCAAAAAGGAACGGACGAGGTTTCTCTTGCGGTTATCGCCGTGACTGCTTCCGTTATAGCGGTATTTTTACCCGTAGGTTTTTTAAGCGGAATAATAGGACAGTTCTTTAAAGAGTTCGGCCTTACGGTAGTTTTCGCGATGTTTATATCGGTTTTAGACGCTTTGACAATCGCGCCTATGCTTTCGGCCTACATAATACCGTCGCACGCGCAGGCAAAGAAAAATAAGCCAGGAAAATTTGTACGAATAACAAGCGGAATTATAAGAACATTAACCGTCGTATGGTTCGATAAGTTCTATGAAATTACGCTTTCTTTCTATGTAAAAGCAATTAAAATTATCCTTAAAAATAAAATTAAAGCTTTGTTTATAACGGTTCTGATTTTTGCCGCCTCTTTAATGCTGATTAAAAAAATCCCTACGAATTTTATGCCGGTTTCGGAATCCGGAGAATTCAGAATAGTAGTGGAAACCGCGCCCGACGCTTCGCTTGCGAGAACCAATTCCGTTTGTCTGCAGATAGAAGATATAATAATGGCGCTTGGGGAAGTGGAGTTTGCCGTTGTTTCAATAGGTAATAATAACAGAGAACTAAACGTAGCCGATATTTACGTGCGTTTGGTAAACTACAGAAAAAGAACGCTGTCCACAGAAGACGTTAAAACTGTAATCCGGCAAAAACTTGCCGGAGCGCTTGACCCGTCCGTAATAATCTCGCTAAACGACCCAAGCAGCGGAATGCCCGGCGGCAATAGAAAACCTTTTTCTCTTATGGTATTTGCCAGAGACACAAAACAGCTTTCGGGGCTTGCCGACCAGCTTATAGCAAAATTCAGAAACATTCCGGGGCTTGTCGATTTAAGCACAAATTTCCGTTCCGGAAAGCCTGAATACCAGATAGACATAGAACCGGAAAAAGCAAAACTTTTCGGCGTAAATTCGGTTATCGCGGGCGCCGAATTAAGGGCGATGGTAGAAGGAAACCTTCCGGCTGTTTTCAGGGCTAACGGCCTTGAGTACGACATAAGAGTTCAATTCCAGGAAGGGCAAAGAAATATAATGGATTCTTTTAACGACCTTTACGTTTTCAATATGAACAATAAAAGAATCAGGCTTTCGCGGGTTGCGACGTTAAAACAAGCCGAAGGTCCGACAAAGATTTTCAGACGCGACAGAATAAGATACATAGAAATCGGCGGAAATTTGAGCAAAGGCGCGACGCTGGGAAGAATACAGGCCGAAGCGCAAAAAATTATTAACGAGCATAAAAACAATCCGAAAAACAAAGAAATTTGGCAAAACGTGACTTACCAGTACGGCGGAAATATGGAAGAAATGCAGACATTATTTAAAAGCATATCAATGGCTGCCGTTCTTTCAATAATATTTATTTATATGGTGCTTGCGAGCCTTTACGAATCGGTAATAACTCCTTTTACGATAATGGTGGCTTTGCCGCTGGCGGCAATCGGCGGTCTGGCGGCTCTTTTTATAACAAACGGCGCTTTGGATATGTTTACAATGATAGGATTTATAATGTTACTGGGAATAGTGGCTAAAAATTCGATTATTCTTGTCGATTATATTCAACAGCTTATGATACGCGGAAAAGACGTGGAAGAAGCGATAATCGAAGCCGGAACAATAAGGCTTCGCCCAATACTTATGACGTCTTTCGCGCTTGCGGCAGGCATGCTTCCCACGGCGCTCGCATTAAGCGAAGTAGGCAAATTCAGGCAAAGCATGGGCATAGTAATAATCGGCGGAATTATAAGCTCGACAATACTCACTTTGCTTATAATACCGGCAATTTTTGAGTATATGTACTCTTTCAGGATGTGGACAAGAAATAAACTCGGCAGACCCGAAAAAAGAAAGATTGATTTGAAGTAAATCGGATGATTGGAAGTTTAGATGCATATATGCATGGCAAAAACAAAGCCGTTACTATGCATTCAAAGGAAATATTATGTTAACTGAATTTTTTAAAGTAAGATACGGCGAAGTTGCCGCCGATAATACGGTTCCCGTGTGGACTTTGCAAAATTACGCACAGCAGGCAGCGGCATTGGATGCCCAAAATCTTGAAGCGGGCTGGGAAGATCTTTCCAAAAACGGAACGGCGTGGGTTTTAATAAAAATGAGTTTTAAAATTTTTGGAGAACTTAAAGCCGCGCAAAACATAAAATTAAACACCTGGCATGTTTTCAGCGATAAATTAAAAAGCCGCAGGGATTTTACAGTGTTCGACGAGAACGGCAAAGAAGCCGCGAAAGCCGTAAGCTGGTGGCTTGTTTTCGATTTGGAAAAACGCAGGATAACAAGAACCCCTCGGCATTTATTGGTAAAAAACGGCAATCCGGAAAAAGCTATGGAAGACATTGAAATACAGCAGCCGTCTTTTGAAGGGCAAAGCCCGGTAAGAGCATATGAAATAATTTCAAGGCTTGAAGACGCGGATTTAAACGAGCATGTAAACAACGTACATTTTACCGCATGGGCAGTCGAGGGAGTTCCCGAAGATGTCCGTAAAAACGCAAAACTTACCGATATAACCGTTAACTTTAAAAATGAAGTTAAACCGGGCGAAAAAATTAAAGTTGAAACTTACAAAACAAACGATAACGGCTTCTGGCATATCCTTGTAAGAGAAACAGACAAAAAAGAAATAGCTTCGGCTTACAGCATCTGGAAAAAATGAAGATGAGATGATGAGAAGATAGGAAGTTGAGTAAAAACAAAGACAAAGTCATTAAAAAGCCCGCGGGTTTAATAATATTCCCGCAGGCTTTTTTCGATAACGGCGTATATAGCGTTACTCCACAAATATTTCCGCTCTTCTGTTTTTAGCTTTTCCTTTCTCAGTCTTATTCGTGTCCACTGGCATGGTGTCCGCAAACCCCATGTGGTCTATCTTGTCCTGATCTATACCGTATTCAATCAGTTTATCCCTTATGGCTTTTGCTCTTCCGAGCGAAAGAGCGTCATTTCTTTCGCGGGCTCCGGTGTTGTCGGTATGTCCTTCAACGGTTATCCTTTTATACCCGTGTCTTAGTATATCGCGGGCGGCTTTTTCTATCATTTTTGCATCTTCCGGTCCGATAACAGCTTCGTCAACGCCAAAGTTCGCCGTGTGCAGCCTTATTGACATTGCGCCGGGATTGCTTCTTCTTTCATTCGCCTTTTTAATCGCATTTTGCTCAGATTCAATTATATGTCCGGCTTGATTCTTAATTTCAAGAGCTCTCTCTTCAACAATCGCAATATCTCTTGCTATAGCGTTCATTTCATCTTCCGGAAGTATGCCTTCGGCCATTATCATTTTTTCGCGGGCTTTGGCAGTTTTTGCTAACGCCTCGTCGGTTTTCTCTAAAGCTTTATCGGCCATTGCTGAGGCAAGCTGGGCTTGCGACACTATTTTATCCGAAGCTGCGTTTGCTTTTTTGAGTTCGCTGGCCGCTTGAAGATGCATTTCGGCGTGCTCCACGAAAATTTCGCCTTGTTTAAGTTCGGAAACGCCGAAAAGCAGGTTTATTATTCTGTCTTTGGCCTGCCAGGCGGTAGATTCTATTTGCCTTATTTTCTCGTCAACCGCCGTTCTTTCGGAATCGCTCATGTTTTCATATCCCGTAAGAACAAGATAATTTTTGAGTTTTTTGGTCATATTCAGCGATTCGTTCGCGTCTGCAAAAGCCATGCGCGCCTGTCTGTGCGCTTCTCTGGTGTTTCCGTATTCGGTAAATCTTTGAGCCGCTATAGATTCTTTTTCAGCCGATTTGGCGAGTTTTTGCGCCCACGCCAAACTCTTACCGAATGTAGAATCTCTTCTGCCGAACACAAATCTGAAACCCGCGTTACCGCCGTAAAAAGCGTATCTGTCAGCCGCGGTTACATTAGCGTTAGCGAAAACTTTGAACCAATTGGTAATTTTCACTTCGGCTCCGGCAGTGACGCCGCCTTGTATTTGTCCTTCGGCAGTTCCTCTGCTTAAGAATTCCACGTTGGTATTTTCAAAAACGCTCTCAACTTCCGGTTTATCTCCGGTTATAACATATCTTGCTTCCGCGTTGGCGTAAGCCGACCAGACTTTTCTTTCATACTCTATGCCGGTTCCCAAACGCGCGGAAGCTCTGAGATAGTTCCCGTCGTTGACGTTTAAATTATATTCCCCGGCGCCGGTTTCGTCAAAGCCTTTGTAATTGACATTTTCCGCTTCTAAACCTATAAAAGGCCTGAATGTCGTATTATCCGAAAGTTTATATTTTAAAGCTCCTTCTAAGTCCGCGGCGACAGTAATTGCATCTATGTTTCCGTCGGCAAATCTGCCGAGCACTTCTCTTGTCGTATCAAACATATCGTAACTGCCGAGCAATAATCCTTTTAACTCCCATCCTTCTTCAAAACGCCCGCCGTAAAAACCGAGCATGATTCTCTTACCGTCCGCCTTGTTTAATTCTTGTTCTATATTATCCTGGCTTACTCCGCCGTATATTCCCCACATCATACCGCTTTCATCTATATATCTGTCAAAACCGAGCATAGCTCCCAAAGACGAATCAACGTAATGTCCGAGCGAATTTTCATCGCCGTAAAACGTTTCCTGTCCGCCTCTTACCTGCACCCAGAGGCCGCTACTGGTAATGTCTTTTTCAGCGTGATTTCTGAGCTTATCGTATATCTGCTTTGACGGAATATCAGCCGCGGCGTTTCTTACGACGTTAGCGTAGAAATAGCCCGAAAGGCGCGACAGCATGTTCAGCTGTTCGGCTTCGTTAAGATCCCACATGAAATGATCTATCAGCGCGCCCCACTCCACGGACGGATTAAGCGATATGGTATCTATGGCTCTTGCGGTCTCGCTCTGGTTAAACGTAAGAGGAGAAAGCTTGCTGAAAGTACTTACATACATATAATTTACGTCCAGCCAGACATTCTTATCATCGTAGAATAAACGGTAACGGAGAGGTTCGCTTAAAGTGCTTGTAGAAAATTTTCCGGTAACCGAGTCGGTCGCGACTATAAGATAATATCTGTTGTTGTAATATGTTCCGCTGTCAACCATTATGGCTATACTGCCGCCCGTTATTTCCGCATTATCAACATATATCTTGTCATTTGTGTTGTCGGCAAATATGTCAATAATAAGGTTTCCTCCGGTATTAAATGTTTCAAGATCTATTCTGTTTGCAAAACCGTTATGCAAGTCCAAATAAGCGTCGCTTACTAAGGACAACTCTCCTCCGGTATACGAAGTGCTGCCGTCAAATTTGAGCGTTCCCTCGTTAACTTCGAATTTTCCGTACACTTCATTTATTCCGCTGAGATGCAACGTGCCGGAATCGGTTTTATACACGTTTATTCCGGTTGCCGCCGCGTTGCTGAGTATACCGCCTGTAATTATCGTATTTCCGGTTCCGGTAAAATTAAGATTGGCGCCGGAATCAAGATAAATATCGTTGTTTACTCCGTTTGCGGTATTGCTTGCAAACAGTATGTCTCCGGCATCGGTATTTAAATTCACGGTTCCGTTCGTAATATACATAGCTCCGCCGGCAATTCCCGCAGAGTTATTGGAAAACAGCGAATTTGAAACGTTTAACGTCCCTGCGCCGACGTATATTGCTCCGCCGTTTCCTACCGCGCCGTTATCGTTAAATATTACGTTGCTTATATTTACCGTAGCCTCGTCGCTTATCATTCTTAACACCGAACCGTCAGCGTCGTTAGTTCTGGTAAAAGCAATTCCTAAAGAACCCGTGCTTGTGGCAAACCCGTTTGCCATAGCATTTGTAACGGTTAAATTTTCCAAATAGAAGTCAACTTCCGTGCCGGCTTCTATATTGAAGAAAGTTCCTCTGTCGGTCGACACGTTTACGCCCGTCAAAACGCCGGACAAAACGCTATTTGAAGCATCATTATTAAAGCCGTAAACGTAAAACGTTCCGCTGCTCATATCGTGCAGACTGTCGCCTTCGTGATAAGTAAAATTGTCAAGCGACCAAATATAATATCTTTCTCCGGTTTTCATATTTTGCCTGTCAAGCGAATAAGCGTCCGCAGGGCCCGATGCGGCAAGCACGACATAATGAGCGTCGTCCGTATCTACGTAGACGTCATACGTGTAAGCCGAGGTGGTTATATCCTTATGAACACCGTTATCGGTAAACTCTATGCCGTCAAGAACTTTAATCCTGTGGACAAGTTCCGGTCCGCCGGCGTCGCTATCATTCTTTATAGCCAAAAAGCCCAAATTTAAAGTTCCGGCTGACTGCGAAGCATAAAGCTGATCTCCGTAAACGTTGTTACCGTCAAAAATCACGCCGAAATTCAGGCTGCTGTTTGAAACCGCCAAATTTGAAAAACTTACGCTTCTTGTGCTGCCAAGGGTAGTCAGCCCGTTATTTATGTCAAGGACCGAATTGGTAAATCTGTAAAGAAGATTGTTACCGTAATCATTCACTCCGAAAGTAACGTAGGCATTGTTAAACTCAACTTCATTTCCGGTTCCCGAATTTCCAAAAGCCCCTGCGAGATTAAAGCTGCGGCTCGCCGTAGTATTAGAACCGAAATAGGCTTTCGCATTATTGCCTATAAAAGTAACGTTTTGCGCAGATATATTGGTAATTCCGGTATAAGCGCTATAGTAATTTGATAAGCCGTTATCTCCTAAATTTACATTGTAACCCATAGTCGCGGCATTACGCGTTACGTTGAGCACGCTTGATATAATATTATTTGTTCCTGCAAACATCCTTCCTGCGGAAGTAACCGTCGTAGTTCCTGCTGTTTGCGTGTACACACCAATGAAATTGCTGTTGTTACCGGTTAAAGTAAGCGTTCCTGTTGAAGGTTTGTTTATGGTGCCGTTACCGGTAACCTGTCCGCTGAAAGTCAAATTGCCCGGAGTCGTTATCTCCATATCTCCTGCGCCGTATATGCCGATTGTTCCGCCGCCTAAAACGGTTCCTGTCGCAAGCTCAAGAACTCCGGCGGTTATGCTGCTTATTCCGGTAAAATAATTGCTTGTAACAACGGTAGTTCCGCCGGTTTGTTCAAAGCGTCCCGTATATCCGGAACTGTTTCCTCTTATATTAAAAATATTGTTGCCGGATTTCGTTATGGTACTGCCTGCAACTCCTCTTATACCGCTGTTAACGGTAACCGATCCGGAATCGCCGTTGATATTTATCTTCGCTCCCGCGGCATTATATATGTCGTTGGGAGTTCCGGAAGCTACGTTGCCTGAAAATGCTATTTCTCCATCGTTAAGCGTCGTAAGATTTAATATAGCCGTATTGTATATGGCCCCGCCAAGTCCTCCCGAATCGGCTGCGGTATTTCCGCTGAAAGTAACATAAGAATTATCCGCAATTACGTCGGCAAATCCCGCGTTGGCTATCGCTCCGCCGTTGCCTGAAGCCGTATTGCCGGAAAAATCCATATTTCCCATTATGCTTAAAAAGGAAGCCGCGTCGTTATAAATTGCCCCGCCGCTGACAGCCGAATTGCTGCTAAAAGTTATGTTTGCATTATAGAAAGCCACAGTTGAAGCTCCGGTGTTATATATCGTTCCGCCTAACACGGCCGTATTATTTAAAAATTGCCCTGAAGCGCCGCTAAAAGTCACCAAAGAGCCGCCGTCATTATATATAGCGGCACCGTTTTCATAAACGGAATTGCTGCTAAACTCGACATTGCCGGCGAAAAGCATAACGCTTCCCGAAGACAGCGTCAAAGCGCCGCCGCTCGTGCCGTCAAACTTGCCGATATATTCGTCATAATAATTATTTGTCATAATAACATTTGTAGTGTCGTAAAAAGTCATGGTCGAACCGCTTACATACATTCCTCTGCTGTCGTGAAGAGTGAACGTTCCGTTGTCGTGAACATACTCGGCGTCAGTAACGTTAAAACGCCCGCCGGAAACGTCAAAAAGTCCCTGTATATAATTGTCTCCCATCAGCGTAAAAACACCCGAGCCGGTTTTATTTATCACGTTATTTTCAGTCTCGACATATATTCCGCCTTTTAACGTAAGACTGTCGTGCCATGTGGAAGTAAATCCTGTGAGAATAATGTCTAGCTCGGAATTTTCCATATATATGTCGGCGCCTTTGCCGCTTGCGGCGGAATTGCCTTCAAAAAGCACGTCTGACATTGTCAGAGTCATGCTCATAGTCGAATTTATAATAGCTATAGCTCCGCCATTTTCGGCGCTGTTGTTTATAAAATTCGTGTTACTTTGATAGAAAGTCAGATGCGACGCGACGCCGGAACCGTATATCGCGCCGCCGTTTTCGGCAACATTTCCGGAAAATGAAACATTTCCTCCGGTAAAATTAATATTGGAAGTATCAGCATATATTGCGCCGCCGCCGGACCCCTCGGCCGTATTGCTTGAAAAAACTACAGTGCTGTCGACAAAATCAATCGGGCTGTTATAAGCGTATATGGCTCCGCCGTTGCTGCTTGCCGTATTTGAAGAAAACAGCACGTTGGTATTTTCAATGAAGATTCTGCTGGCCAGATTTTCGGCATATATAACGCCGCCGGCATAGGCGGTATTGTTTATAAATCTCGACGAATTGTCGAATTTTACCGAAACGCCGTCCGAAACATACATAACTCCGCCGGAACTCGCATAATTATTGTATGCCGTCATGCTGTCTATGTAAAGTTCTCCTGTATTAGCCCATATCGCGCCGCCTCTGTTGTCTGACGCATTAGAACTCAGTATAACGTTTGAAAATACCGCGGAAGCAGTGTTGCTGCTCATTCTCAATACCGAACCGTCGGAATTTATATATGCGTCGGCCATGGTTAAATTCCACATCTCAAAAGTAGTAAGGTCTACAAGATTGAAAAACGAACCGTTGCCGGCGCCCAGACCGTTAATATTTCCGGAAATTATGTATTGCGAGGCGTCAACGTCATTGCCTTCTCCTCCCATAACCATAAATATGCCCACAGCCGTATCGCTTAAAGGCATATCTATATAATAGGTCATTGCTTCCTGTACGGAGAAACCTCTGTTGCCGAGTTCCGCGTTTCTGGTATAAAGGCTGTGATAGTCAATTCCGCTCGTAACGCCTATCATAACTTCCGTCAGGCGAGTCGGATCTATAGTAAGGTCAAAAGTATTGTAAGCCCTTATCGCCGTAAACGATTTTATATTGGTATCGTCAAAAGTAAGCCCGCCGAATAACACTTGAGCATAATATGTGCCGGCCGTAACGTAATTATCCGCTCCGGAATAAAGCTTTACGTCGTAAAGATAAACAGAGGACGACAAACCTGTAGTATAAAGTTTGTCTGCCCCGGCCTGAAATATGCCGCTGCCCATATCTACAAAATCTATGCCTACGGTCACGCCGTTGTTGCCGGATAAAGTCAAATCGGTAAATGTGACGGAATGAGTGCTTGCTCCGGGTGTGGGCGAGACTGTTAAAGCGGTTAAATCAAAAATAGAATTAATAAACGTATAATCGTTGTTATAATTGGCTGCGGGCAAATTAACTATGGAGTCTTCAAAAGTAATAGTATTGCCCGTTCCGTTATCCGCGAAATCGCCCATAAGTATATATTGCGCGTTTCTTACCAATTCTCTGGCTTTTCCGAAGTAAGCGGATGAATTATTTCCGTTAAACGTAACATGGGACGTATTTATGATAGTCGGCGCCACGGTTCTGTTGCGGTAAGAATACTCTGCGTTATTAAAAAGATTCACGTCGTATCCGATGGTAACGTTATTGCGGGTAAAATAAGTCTGGGTTACGTCCAGCACGCTGTCATATATATTGTTTATTCCGGTAAACATACTGCCGTATTGTCCGCGCGCGCTTGTCACAATGGTTTTACCGCCGTATTGTTCGTAAGTTCCCTGAAAACCGCTGTTATTGCCGATTATGTTAAGCGTCCCTCCGCCGACATTGGACGCATATGTCGTAGCGCCGCCGACCAAGCCCGAATTATAAAGAGTTAAGCTTCCCGGCGTTGTTACTGTAAACGTGCTGTTGTTAAATAATCTGACGCTTTCGCCAAGGCTGAACACGGTTCCGGTCGAAGCCTCAAGAACTCCCGCGTAAATATTTATCGGCCTGTTCAAATGAGCGTTGACAAAAGTCAAAGTGCCGGTCGAATTCTTGTTGACCGTGCCTCCGGAAAAAAAGTCCGGATCGCCGAGCAGCGAACCTGAAAACACCAAATCATCCGTCGTATCTATATTCATCGTTCCGGCGCCGTAAACGCGTATAATGCCGGTAGTTATGTTTCCGCCCTGCGCTATATCCAGAACTCCGCCCGTTATTGATGAATTACCGGTAAAGAAACCCGTGCTGAATATTACAGTCCCTTCTTCAAGGAAGAAATTTCCCGTATAACCGGAACTGTCTCCGTTTACCAAAAGCCTTCCCGATCCGGTTTTAAAAATTCCGTAATCTTCGCCGGCATTGCTCGCGCCTAATATTCCGCCGTTAATGACAACGTCATTGGCGCCGCCGGTTATGTAAAGCGCGCCGGTTAAAGCGTTGTATATGTCGTTAGGATGTCCCGCCGACATGTTGCCGTCAAATATTATGTTTCCGGACGTGGAGTCAAGATAAAATGTTCCTGCATTGTAAATAGCGCCGCCCTGAGTCAGAGCGAAATTATTGACAAACTGCGAGTTTCCGCCTATATATACGCCGCTGTTTTCATCCGTAGACGCGTTATAAACGGCTCCTCCGGCAAACGCCGCATTGCCGCTAAAAAGAGATCCTCCAAGCAGCTGAACTCCGTAAGATCCGGAAAGATTCGACGGAACAACTCCGCCGTTATATATTGCGCCGCCGTATTGCGAGGCCGTGTTTGACAAAAATTCCACGTAACTTCCGAGAGCGCTTGTGAAAACGCCCGACGAATTATATACCGCTCCGCCCGAACCGTTAAGAGATTCGTTTGAATCAAAAGACAATGTACTGCCGACCGCCGCGTTTATCGCGCCGCCGTTATTATATATTCCGGCGCCGTCTAAAGCCGAAGTATTGTTTTCAATCACGGTGTTTCCTGTAATATTAATCTTCGCGTTTGCGCCTTGGTTATATATCGCTCCGCCGCTGCCGAAAGATATATTTGAATCCATCGTTACGTTCCCGAGATTAAGAGTTCCAGCGCTATAAACCGCTCCGCCGTTTAAAGTTGCCGTGTTATTTATGAATTCCGCGGCATACAAAGTAGCGGTGCCGGTATTATACAGCGCGCCGCCGCTGCCGCTGAATGCCACATTATTTGAATCAAACGAAACAAAACCCGTCGATAAAACCGTAAAATTTCCGGCATTATAAAAAGCGCCGCCGTTTGTATTGGCCGAATTTGAACTAAAAGAGACATTTCCGGATATATTGAACGCCGCGCCGGTATTATACACGGCGCCGCCGTTAACGGCTCTGTTTGATTCAAAAAGAGAATCAGTCAAATTCACAGTACCGGTATTATATATGGCCCCGGCGGACGTATTAGCCGTATTATTTAAAAATTGCGAAGAAGAAATCGTTACCTGAGACACATTATATATCGCTCCGCCGCTGCCGGTTATCGCGTTATTGGACGAAAACGAAACGACAGCCCCGATGGCGGTCGATATTATTACGCCCGACGTATTGTTATAGATCGCTCCGCCTGAAACCGAGGCGGAGTTGTTATTAAACGCAACATCTCCCAAAACGTATATTTTTCCGTTCGCTCCGGAGTTAAATATAGCGCCGCCGTTTGCCGCCGTGTTTGAAGCAAACGAAGAATATTCCAATACTGCGGTTGTCTGATTATATATGGCTCCGCCCGAAGAGGTCGCTCCGTTGTTTTGCATGACAGTATTAATTATCTCTAATGTGCCTGACAAAGCATATATCGCGCCGCCGTTTTGAGTCGCATTATTTTTATCAAGTATCGCGTTTGTAATAAGCGCGGAAGAAGCTGCGTTGTTAAGAACGAGAACAGAACCGCTTCCGATGATATTCGCGCTTGACACCGTTATATCCAAAAGAGTAAAAGTAGTGCCCGCCTGAGCTATATTAAAAAGCGAACCTCCGGAGCCGAGAAACACTCCGTTAGTGCTTACCAAAATTCCGGAAAGAATATTGTCGGACGGCACTATGCTGTTTCCTTTTACCGTAAAATTGCCGCTTCCCGTAGGGCTTAGCGACGAATCTATATTGTATACGCCGGAAACGACAAACTCTCTTGTACCCGTAGATTCGTTAATTAAAAATAAATCATGATTTGCGCTTTGAGCATAAACCGCGGACGCGCATAAAAACAACAGAAAAAAACAAGAAGAAATAAATTTTTTCACCTTTGGCCTCTTTTTGAATTTTTTTATTTAGAACACCGACGGACATTAGCCCGAAAAATCTTATTTTCCGATTAAAAACAACAAATCCCGAACTTAGTCCGGAGCGAATATTATTTTATATTTTATATATTGTATTATTCAACAAAATTAGACAAGCAAAATCTGGTGCATTTGCACCAAAATAACGTATAATAATAACATGAAAAAACTGCTAGCGAAGTGCAATATTTTTAAAGGACTGTCGGAGGCGGAGATTGAGTATGTCATGAGTTACCTTAAACCTGACATCCGCAAATATAAAAAGGGCGAATTCATACACATGGAAGGCAATCCCGTTAAGAATATATTAATACTTTTGGAAGGCGGCGTACAAATAATACGGGAAGACTTTTCAGGCACGCGCTCGTTAATGATGCAGTTTCTGCCCGGAGATACTTTTTATGAAGCTTTTGCTTTTATCAAGTTACAAAAAAGCCCCCTCAGCAGCTATGCCGTCGTTGACTCTCTTGTAATGATTGTCCCTTATGAACATTTTATTACTGCGATGGAATCGGCAGCCCAGATCCGTTTAAAAATGGGAAGGAATCTGCTTTCAATAGTCGCGCATAAATATATTAACGTAATCGCACATCTTGAACATATAAGCAAGCCAGACATCAGAAAAAAAATAATTTCTTACCTGGCGGAGCAAAGAAACATAACCGGGAAAAATGAGTTTGTTATTCCCATAAGCAAAACAGATCTGGCGGATTTTCTTTTTATAAACAGAAGCGCGATGACAAGAGAACTTGCTTTAATGAAAAAAGATAAGCTTATAAATTTTAAAGGCAGAAAGTTTAAAATATTTTAGCGCCTGTGCCCGGACTATCGTCTTATTGTCCCTTTTTTATTTCTTATTTAAAATATTTCCCAATGATTTTAACACGTCTGCCGCGGACGGTTTGGCCTCCGGCTTTTCGGAATCGGCGGTCGAATCGGATTTAGACGTTCCGCCGCCGAGCAGACCGCCTATTACTTTATTCAAATTTTTGTCGTCTCCTAAAATCGAAACCGCACTTGATACAACATCTAAAGAACCTTTAGGCTTTGATATGCTGCCGCCGATTTTCATTATCACGGGTTTATTTACGCCGGGCTTGAGGCTTGCTTTCATATCCAGTTTATCCGCTTTAAAATCCGCGGTTCCCGTAATTTTCATGGTGAGAAGCTCTGAAATAAGATCCATTTTTTTAGCCGTCATTTTACCGTTTACAAATGCCAAATCGCCGTTAAACGAATCAAAACTTAATTTGTCGTCTTTTGTTCCCTGCCAGCCGCCTATATTAAAAGTCTTAGCAAGTTTATAAGCGATTGCTATAGACGTAAAAGCGATTTTTGTCATTTTATTGGCTTGGGAAAGTTTTTCAGCGTCTTCTATAACGCCTCCCGAAACATTGAATTTAACGCTGCCGTTTGTTTTATCCAGCTTATCGGTAATTCCCGTAAGCGACGCATTTATCGTCGCTCCTTTTTTAGAGTAAAAATAAGGGATTTTTATTTCGCCGGCTTTTATGTTCGCCGTAAGATTGACGGGCAAAGAATCAACAGAAACGGTCCCGCTTGAAACGCTTTTTACGGCAGCGTCTTTCTTTGAACTTTCAGGGAAGGCGTTTATAATTAAGCCGTCCGCGTCTAAATCTAAATTTACGTTTAACGAGGATTTTGTTTTTAAATACTCCATTTGCCCGTTAAACTTTTTACCGTTAAGAAACCCCGACAAACCGCTGATTTTTACGGCATCCACGGAAGCCATAGTAATATCCGCGTTGATTTTTTCCATGCCAAACATAGGTTCAAACTTAAAAGCTACGTCTC
Organism: Candidatus Endomicrobium embiratermitis; assembly: GCA_009781315.1. Classification (GTDB taxonomy): domain Bacteria; phylum Elusimicrobiota; class Endomicrobiia; order Endomicrobiales; family Endomicrobiaceae; genus Endomicrobium; species Endomicrobium embiratermitis. The sequence continues at coordinate 18,959 of WQYI01000021.1, forward strand.
TGGCTTTCAGCAAAGCTTTTATATCGCTTTGCGTTATTTGGGCGTCAATGTCAAGTTTTCCTTTAGGGTCGTAAGGCGAAACTATTTCGGGAACAATATCTTTTAACCCGCCCAGCGTCAAATTAGCATTCGCTTTTATATCGTACTTCGGATCTTTCCCCCAATTTATAAAACCCGAGGCGTTTACAATAACATCCGGAATATGAACGGAAATTGATTTTATTTCCGCCGAGTTTTTTTCAATATCGAGATTTAAGCCGGCGTTAACATCTAATTTGCTTATATTGAACGCAGGCATATCTTTAACGAAACTCTTTAACGTATTATTTGTAATCGGAGACACATTGCCGTTTAAAACTATTTCAGGCGCGGTAAAATTTTTTATTAACGCGCCTAACGAAACATACATGCCTTCAACGGAAGCGTTAAGAGATTTTAAATTCAAATATCCCTGTTTTAAATCCATGTCTTTTATACCGGCGGAAAACTCGGCTTTTATCAACTTGAACTTCGGCAAATTGCTTACAAATTGTTTTATAGTATCATTAGTCAAAGAATCTATTGTTATGTCCGCGCTTATGTCGGGAGACGAAAAATTTTTCACCGCGGCTTTTCCTAAGATCGACATATTTTCAAAATTTATTTTCAGCGAATGAATATCCGCGTAACTTTGAGTTAAATACATATTTTTTAAATCGGCCGTCAGATTTAAACTTATCGCGGCGTCCGCTTCTTTGCCTGCCCGCTTGTAATTTATTTTAAAGTTCGCGTCCGCGGAAAATTTTTCCGTAAAACTGAAATCTTTCATATTTACGTTTAAATTTTCAAGCGTTATTTTCATATCCGACGACAAATCTTCAAACAAAAGTTTGGAATTTTTTATATAAAATTTGTTCAGCATTATCGCGGCAAGATTTTGAGGGCTTGATTCGGTTTTATATTGAACTTTTGCTTCCTGTTTTTGTGAAGAAGAAGCAAATCTTTGAGTTATATCGTCAAAATTAAATTTGCCGTCTTTATCTTTGACAATGTTTATTTCAAGGCCGCTTACGCCTATTTTATTTACGCGTATTTCCCTTTTGAAAAGCGGTTTTAATTCGATATTAATTATAAATTTGTCCGCTTTCGCAAACGTTCCGTTCTCAAAGCCTCTCTTTTCGCTTATTGCAAACCCTTTTAAAGTTATTCCTATAAGATTAAATGAAAGCTTATCGTACTTAATATTCCTGCCTATATATTTTTGCGAAGCGCCGTCGACATAGCTTCTAATTTTTTCTTCGGTAAGCACGGATTTCAAAATGAAGAACGCCGCAACGGCCAAAATTAAAAAAACGCAAAACAAAACAATAACGATTTCCAGCAATTTTTTCATTTTACTCCCCTAACACAGCAAGGTACACAGTACCAACCGTCATTCTGCGCGAAGTCGCAGAATCTATAAATTCATAGACCCTGCGACTTCGTGCAGGGTGACAGCTAAGCGGTATTATAGCAAAAAGCGCGGCAGCCTGCCGCACGTAACAAATATTTAAAACGAAACAGCCTGCAGCAATTTTATTATACTACATGCTGCAGGCTGTTTTCAGTTTTAATCATTCACGGAATAGAGAACCACCTCCTTTATTTTTGACATATTACTTTTGCCATTCTCTTTACTCTACAAATATCTCGGTTCTTCTGTTTGCCGCTCTTCCTTCCGCTGTTTTGTTGCTCTTTACGGACATAGTATCCGCAAATCCCGCATGACTCATCTTTTCAACAGGTATTCCCGCTTTTATAAATTCGTCATGCACGCTTCTTGCTCTCTGTCTCGATAATCTCTTATTTATCTCTTTAGTCCCCGTGCTGTCCGTGTGTCCCTCTATTGTTATGTGTTTGAACTCATATTTCTTTACTTCTTCCGCTATTTCCTTTATCTGTTTTTTATACTCTTGTGTCAGAAAATAACTGTTTGTCTCAAAATTTGTCGTTAACGAATATGTCTTTAACATCGGCCTCTTTCTTCTTTCTTGCGCTTCCGCTTTCTGCTTTAACAACTCGCTATCACTTATCTCTTTCGTTATCTTAGCTTCTTCTGCTATCCTAACAGCCTCTTCTTTCTTTATTCTCTC
>WQYI01000022.1 GCA_009781315.1 Candidatus Endomicrobium embiratermitis
ACTATAGGAATTAATGAGGAAATAATAAAGAAGTACATTGAAAATCAAGGTAGAGAAGATTCAGGTCAAACTTTGTTTGCAATAGGCTGATACCACGGGCGTAAGCCCGTGGAGGTTCATGTTTGTTTTTTTTTGGAGGAACAATGAACAGATTATTACTTTGGTTATCTCTGTGCGCGGCATTTATTTTGTCGTCTTGCGCGTCAATCTATGACCCTGCGCCCCAGATTTTGCCGGAACATATCAGAAACGTTTGCGTCAGGCCTATTGTAAATAATACAAATCAGTTCGGGCTGGAAGCTAAGTTTATGAACGCCCTTGTGGATGAAGTTTTAAGAGACGGCAGGCTTTCTTTGGTTAATACCGAAAGCGAAGCCAACGGAGTATTGAGCATTACAATAAGAAGATATATTTTGCAGCCTTTGACTTACGACGTAAATATGGTCGCGGAACAGTTTAAGCTTTGGATTATCGTCAGCGTTTCGCTTATAGACAGAGAAAACGACGTTACGCTTTGGACGGAACCGAATATGGAAGGAATACAGATATATAAAGACATTACAAACAGAAATACGGACGTTTCAATGGGAGACGGAATGAGCGAAGAGGAAGCGAGGACTATTATCTGGGAAAAGCTTTCAAGAGATATAGTTAAGAGAACAATCAGAGGTTTCGGGTCGGTAACAAGCGTTTCGGAGAGAAAAGTACCTTTATAACGGCAAGCAGGAAGGATGAGGTAGGAGGTAGGAAGTAACGGCAAAATAAAATTTGTTGTTTTAAATTCCTCCCTTCTCCTTTCTACCTCCTCCCTTATTTATTATGTCACTGATTAAAATTCAAGATTTCAACAAGCATATATCCTCAAAAAAAAATTCTCCGGTATATTTGTTCGCGGGAGAAGAAGCTTATCTCATTGATTACTGTCTCAAAAAAACCGAATCTTTTTTGGACGCGGGCGATTTGAATAAAGAAGTTTTTTACGCCGCGGATTCTTCCTGCGAAGATATTTTAAACGCTTTGCAGACCTTGCCTTTTTTAAGCGAAAAAAGGGTAATTATAGTCAAAGATTTGCATAAAATGAAAGCGGCCGACGCCGAAAGGCTTTGCGGCTATATAGATAACCCCGTTGATACGTCATGTCTTATAATGCTCTACTCGTCTAATTATAAAAAAGAAACGATTTCAAAAAGAAAGGAATTGCTTAACGATACTATATCGTCTAAAAATTGCGTTTCAGTCGATTGCCGGAAACAATATGAAAGCGAAGTTAAAGAGTTTATAAGAAATGAGTTTAACCAAAAGGGCAAAAACGCCGCATCCGGCGTAATTTCCAGAATAATAGACGAAAACGGAACGGATTTGCTGAATATTTCAAACGAAATAGAAAAACTGTCGCTTTTTGCCGGAAAAGACAAAAAAAATATTACCGAAGAAGACATAGAAAAAATAAGCGGATACACTAAAGAAGTTAACGTCTATTCTTTGTCGTCTTATATGGAAGCTAAAGATTTAAAAAAAGCGATGTTTGTTTTGGAGAAACTTATTGAGGAAGGGGAAGAACCCGTGATGATTCTTTCCGCAATAGTTTCCGCTGTCCGGAGAATGCTTGACGCGAAAAGCAGAATTGAAGAACAGGGAATGTCGCCGCAGGAAGCGGCTTCGTCTTTAAGAATACATTCGTTTTTCGCGGGGCCGTTTTTGTCAAACTTAAAAAAACACAGCCTGAAAAATTTAAAAGAAAGCATAAGAGTCATATTAAAAGCCGATACCGCTATTAAAACCGGAACTTCAGACGCCGTATCCGCTTTGGAAAAAGTAATATTGTTTGTATGTAAATGATGATAACAAGTACTGCCTGTCATTCCCGAAAGTTTATATCGGGAATCCACGTTAGTCTTTTAAAAAAATGAAAGGAAAACAGAAATATTTAGTAAAAATAGATACCCGATAGAGGCGATCGGGTATGACAATACTACTAGCAAAAATAAAAAACTGCAGGAATGTTGAAAACCGGCAGTTTTTATATTTGTAAATCAACGGGTTATTTATTTTGACAAGCTTGCGACTTTTTTGGAAAGTCTTGCTTTCTGGTTTGCGGCAGCTTTATAATGGATTATATTTTTTTTCGCAGCTTTGTCCCATTGCGAAAAAGCTATGTTAAGCTGTTCCTTGGCAAGTTTCGCGTCTTTGTTTTTTACGGCTGCTTCGACTTTTTTTACGGCTGTTTTGATTTTGCTTTTTACGGCAATGTTTCTTTCGGTTCTTTTTACTGCCTTTCTTGCTTCTTTAAGAGCGGACGTATGTCTGCCGGTTTTAAGTTTTGCCATTACTGATTCCTCCGAAATTGTTACTTCATAAATCAAGTCCAACAATTATATATTATTATTGTTTTATAGTCAAATTGACAAAAGAAAGCTGTATTTCCGCTCTTTTGTCATTCCCGAATGTCCAAATCGGGGATCCATGTTGTTATTTTAAAAAGGGTCAATTTATGTTATAATACCGCTGATTTAATCCAATAATTGGGGAGGATACGTAAAGATGTCCAGCAAAGCAAATGTTTCGGAATTACAGATTGAAAGACGTAAATTTAAACCGGTTTTGCCGGAAATTTTAAAAAATGGCCCCGCTTCGGTAAATGTAAAATCCGGAAAGCCCACTAAATCCGTAGCCGACCAGGAAAAGGTAAAAGAAATATTTAAAAATACTTACGGTTTGCCTGAAGTGAGTTTTGTGAAAAGGGCGAATAATTCGGTAAAAAAGAAAGCGGTTAAAGTAGGCGTCGTACTTTCCGGAGGGCAGGCTCCCGGAGGACATAATGTTATCGCAGGTTTATTTGACGGCTTAAAGAAAGCCAATCCTAAAAACACTTTAATAGGTTATTTGGGCGGACCGTCGGGAATACTTGAGAACAAATATAAAGTCATATCGGAAGCAGTTTTAGACGATTACAGAAATACTGGCGGTTTTGACTTCATACAGTCAGGCAGGACAAAAATAGAGACTCAGGAACAATTTTACGCGACGAAAAAAAATTGTTCGGAAAATAAACTCGACGCCTTGGTCGTAGTCGGCGGAGACGATTCCAATACAAATGCGGCTCTTATAGCTGAATATTTTAAGAAAGAAAATATGAATATCAGCGTCGTAGGAGTTCCTAAAACCATTGACGGCGATTTGAAAAACGAGCACATAGAAACTTCTTTTGGTTTTGATACCGCTACAAAAATCTATTCCGAGCTTGTCGGCAATATCTGCAGGGACGTGAATTCCGCCCGCAAATACTGGCATTTTGTGCGTCTTATGGGAAGAAGCGCGTCTCACATAACTCTGGAAGTTGGTTTTAAAACCCAGCCTAATATAGTTTTAATCGGCGAAGAAGTATTGTCAAAGAAAATGACTCTCGCGCAGGTAGTGGACGGCATAGTTGAAATAATATTGAAACGCTGTGAAAACGGCAAAAATTACGGAGTGGCTTTGGTTCCCGAAGGTTTGATAGAGTTTATTCCGGAAATGAAAGAGCTTATTTCGGCTCTTAACGACGTTTTGGCTGAAAATACGGACGTAATGTCTTTAATGAATTCCGTAGAAGAAAAAAAAGAATTTGTGTGTAAAAACCTTCCGTCAAATCTTTCAGGACTTATGAAATCTCTGCCTGCTGGAATAGCCTCGCAGCTTATGCTTGACAGAGACCCTCACGGCAATGTTCAGGTTTCTTTGATTGAAACCGAAAAACTTTTGATTGAAATGGTACAGAAAAAACTTTCGGAACTTAAAAAAGACGGCAAATATAAAGGTAAATTTTCGGCTATAATGCACTTTTTCGGCTATGAAGGGCGCTGCGGCATTCCATCTAATTTTGACGCGAATTACTGCTATGCTTTGGGTTATAACGCGGCGGTTTTGGCTCTTAACGGTTTAACCGGCTATTTGTCTTCCGTAAAAAACCTAACCAAGTCTCCTAAACAGTGGGTTTGCGGCGGAATACCTTTGACAATGATGATGAACATTGAAAAAAGGCACGGCAAAGAAAAACCCGTAATACTAAAAGCTTTGGTTGATTTGAAAGGAAAGCCTTTTAAAGAATTGTTAAAAAACCGCGACAAATGGGCTGTTACGGAAAGTTATATGTTCCCGGGGCCTATGCAATATTTCGGACCTTCGGTTGTAACCGATATGACTACAAAAACTTTGCAGTATGAAAAAGGAAAGAAGTAAAAACAATTACGAATTTCAAATTACGAATTACGAATCAAAGGCAATAAATCAAAGAACGGCCGTAAGAATTATCTTCACGGCCGTTCTTTTTATTTGTGTTATCCTAAAATTTTCTTTACAGCCGCGGAAATTCTTTTTCCGTCGGCTTGTCCGTTGACCGCCGCAACGGCGGCTTTCATAACCGTTCCGAAACTTTTGTCGGACGAAGCGTCGGCAATTTCTTTTATTTTTGCCAAAAGCTGTTCTTCCGGCATTTCCGCCGGCAGATATTGTTCTATAACTTTAGTTTCTCTCTGTTCTTTATCTATTAAATCCTGCCTTGCGGCCTTTTCAAAGTTTTCTATGGCTTCTTTCCTCTTTTTTATTTCGCTTCTCAAAACTTTTACTATTTCTTCGTCGTTTATTTTTATATTTTTCATTTCGCGTATGTTTATTTCATTCAAAATTCCTCTTACTACGTTAAGGCTTTCCATATCCTGCGCTTTCATATACTTTTTCAAATCTTCTTTAAGTCTTAAAATCATTTTTTTCTCCTTTTTCTCGTCATTCCCGCTCGGAGGCCGGAATGACAACTGCGTCTCCTGTTTTAATGTTATATTTTTCGCAGTCTCCGGCGTTTAATTCTATAACGGTGTCTGCGTAATAGCCCGAAAAATATCTTTTCAAGTTTTCGTCGCTGACTCCGGGTTCGGGTCGGGCGTTTTTTGTTATTGCGACTATTTTATTGCCGTTTATCCATAAAATATCAATGGGAAAACGCATGTTTTTCATCCAAAACGTAAGAGGCTGCGACGCATCAAATAAGAATATCATTCCGTCCGCGGGCATTTTGTCTCTGTCGGATAACCCCTGAGCTCTGGCCTCTTGTGTTTTTGCGACTGTCAAACGAAATTTTTTGCCGGCGATTTTGGCATTTATTTCAGAACCGTCGTTATATATTTTGGGAATACCGGCTTTACCGGCCGTTAAACAGGCGGTAAAAACGAAAAACGGCAAGATTAATAAAATAAAAACCTTTATGGCTTTTTTCATTTAAAAACTCCGTCTAATTATATAAGCCAATTATATCAAATTCGGGGTTTATGCAGAAATTTGAATGTTTATCGTTGTAAAATATTTGTTTATTTTATAAAATCAAGAACATGAATACCAACGAATTGATAAGGCTTGCTTTAAAAGAAGACTGTGTTTTTAAGGATATTACGACTAAAGAGTTTATACCTAAAGATAAACAGGCTAAAGCCGTTTTGATAGCTAATAAGCCTGGTGTTTTATGCGGTATTGACGTTTTTACGGCGGTATTTAAAGCGATAGATAAAAAATGCAGGGTGACAAAAAAAATAAAAGATTGTTCTAAAATAAAGAAAGGCGACCATATTTTAGAAATTAACGGTCCGGCTCAGGCGATTCTTTCCGGCGAAAGAACCGCTTTGAACTTCTTACAGCATATGTCGGGAATCGCGACTCTTACAAACGAATTCGTATCTGCCGTAAAAGGCGGAAGAGCTAAAATTTTTGATACCAGAAAAACTATTCCAGGCTACAGAGAGCTTGCCAAATACGCCGTGCGCTGCGGCGGCGGAGCAAACCACAGAATGGGTTTGTCGGATATGGTTTTGATAAAGGACAATCATTTAAGTCTTACGAAAGATTTAGCCTCAAAAATAAAGGGTTTCAGAAAGAAACATAAGAATGTTCTTGTTGAAGTGGAATGCGAAAACGCCGCTCAGGTGCGCCATGCCTTGCAAGTCCGCGCGGATATAATAATGCTCGACAACACAAGTTACGCGAATACTAAAAAAATGGCCGCGCTTATAAGGAAAAATTCCGTAAACTGTTATAATCCGGAAATTGAAATTTCAGGAGGAATAAACGCCAAAACCATAGGAAAATTCGCGAAACTCGGCGTTGAAAGAATTTCCGTGGGAATGATAACCCATTCCGCTCCGGCGCTGGATATAACTTTAGAAATTACGATAAAATGAACATTTTGAAGCTGCTTTCCGAAAAAGAATACGTTTCGGGAAAAACACTCGGAAATACACTGAAAGTTTCAAGGGCCGCGGTCCACAAGCGCGTTAATACCCTTAGGGAAAACGGGTACAAAATAGAGACGTCTCCAAAAGGTTATAAGTTTGTAAAAACGGGCGATATTGTCAACGAATTTGAAATTCTTTCCAAAATAAATAAACCGGTTAAAATATGCAAAAGCGTGCTGCATTATAAAAAAATAGACTCTACGCAGACAAAAATAAAACAAATGGCCGCTGAAAACGCCGGGGAAGGAATTGTCGTCGTAGCCGACGAACAAAGCAGCGGATACGGAAGAATGAAAAGAGTCTGGAGTTCGGGTAAAGGCGGCTTATGGTTTTCGCTGCTTTTAAAACCCCGCATACGCCCGGACGAAGCGCCTAAACTCGCGCTTGTCGCGGCTATAGCGTTAAACAAAGTTCTGGAAAGAGAGTATAAAATAAAGTCGTCGGTAAAATGGCCTAATGATATTTTAGTTGACGAAAAGAAAATATCAGGTATACTAATGGAAATGTCGGCCGAGCAGGATGTGATAAACTGGGTCGCTGTCGGTATAGGAATAAACGTCAATAATGTTTTGCCGAAAGAATTAAAAATAATTTCCGCGAGTATGAAGGAAATATTGAATAAAAATACGGACAGAGCCGCGCTTTTGGCTCGCTTTTTGGAAAAATTTGACTCCTTATACCGCGGATTTCAAAAAAACGGTTTTGCAAATTATGCGCGGGAATATAATTCTAAAACGGCGTTTAAAAGCGGTTTTGTAACCGTCGAAACCGGATTTGAAATCATAAAAGGCGTAAATAAAGGAATAGATAAAGACGGAAAACTTATGCTGGGGACAAAAGACGGAATAATAAAAATAACTTCGGGAACTTTAAGGAAAGATTTAGATGCGTAAATACGATACCTGTCATCATGGCTGTAAATTAAATAAATTATTTATTTTAATAATTTTATTTTTTGCCGCGTTTATATTACCCTCGTGTTCATCTTCGAAAAAAGTTAGAATGGTTACATTTTATCCCGCTCCGTTATCTTTCGACGATGTTCCCAGAGAAATGAAAAGCGCGGGATACTGGATATCTAAAATAGACAATCCGGATTTGGTAATACTCGACAAAAAAGGCATAGAAGCGTTAAATGCCAGAATTACCGGGAAAAGCTTTTTCTTAAAAGATATTCGTTATTTTCCTCAAAAATACGCAGGCAGCGCCCAGTTGGCAAAAATTAAAAAAGATATAGAGAACTATTCAAAATATTACGACGGTTCAAGTGAACAGCCCGTCGGGCTGGAATATTTGTCCGGCATTATTGACAATATAGATTACTCTGTTTTCGGAACTCCCGTGGATGTAAAGTTCGCGATGACCGTAAAATACGCGCAGCTCAGGGCTTTGCCTTCCGACAAACCGCTGTATTCTTCTTTAGAAACTTCGGATATAGACAGAATACAGTTTACTTTGCTTGATTTAGGCTCGCCGCTTGCGGTTTTATACGCGTCAAAAGACTATAAATGGTTTTATGTGGTTTCTGAAGTTGCCGAAGGGTGGATAAGACGCGATTCAATAGCTTTTTGCGGGCAAAACCAAATAAAAGAATATAAAAAATGGAAAAATATGGCGGTTTTTATCTCCGCAAGCGCGGATATTTACAAAGATAAGGAGATGAAAGATTTTTTTGAGAGCGTAAAGATGGGTACGCAGCTGCCGTTTTACAAAATTTACGGCGATTACGCCGAAATAAGAATACCCGTCGCGGATAAATACGGCAAACTCGAATTTAAAAAAGGATTTGTCGCTAAATCCGATATATCCGTAGGATTTCTTAAATATACGCAGCGCAATGCTTTAATTCAGGCGTTTAAAAATCTGGATCATCCTTACGGCTGGGGAGGTATGAACGGCGATCAGGACTGTTCCGCTTTTTTAAAACAGGTTTTTGCGTGTTTTGGCATAATGCTCCCGCGCAATTCTACGGGGCAAATCCAAACAGGCGTTTTTTTAGCGGGATTTGAGTCTTCCGAATTCGAAGTCTTAAGAACCGTAAAAATTATAAAATACGGCATTCCAGGCATAACTTTATTGTATTTTCCGGGACACATAATGCTTTATATAGGCAATGAAAATAATAAACCTTACATAATACATTCCGTACGGGGGTATGCGGAGGACTACGACGATTATTCTAAGGTTTTCATTATAAACAAAGTGGCGGTAACCTCTATGAATATAGGCGAAGCGTCTAAAAAAGGTTCTTTTTTGAAAAGGACCGTTTTGATGAAGGCGATTCAATAATGAATTTTTTAACGAAGCTGAAACTTTTTTTGTACGCCTTATCTTTTGTCCAAATATTTGTTTTGGGTTACATAGGAAGAGCGGATGACGATAATATACAAGTTATGTATATCGCGCTTGCTTTGTTGGCGTTAAACGTCGCTGTTTACGCTATAATCAGGTTCATTGTTAAAAAAAGAGAGAAGAGAGGCAAATAGTGGAGTTAAGCAAAAAAGCGGTTTTATATAAAAATATGTTTATTATTTCGACTGTATGCGGAGCATTAGGCGTTTATTTCTTGTTGAAAGGCTTTAAATTAACTGGCTGGATTTTGGTCGGTATTTGGGGCGTTCTCGGATTATTAGTGAGAGTTATGATAATAAGGGATAAAAAACTTATTAAAGATAAAAAAAGTTAGGAGAGGAAAAAATGGAATTGTTTAAGATGGCAAAAGAAGCGATGGCTATGAGAAGTAAATTGGGAGATATGGATAAAAAGCTTAAATCGCAGGTTTTGGACGTGGAATATAAGGGCATAAAAATAAAAGTGAACGCGAAAAATGAATTTTTAAGTTTTGAAATGCCGGATGATTTGCTTAAAGAAAAAAAAGAAAAAATAGAAAAACTTGTTTTGGAAGCCTTTTCATCGGCCGGCAAAAAAGCGCAGGATGTTATGGCCGAAGAAGCAAAAAAAATTACCGGCGGCATGAAAATCCCGGGACTGATGTAATAAAGACAAAGTGAAAAGTGAAGAGTTAAAAGTTAAAAAGACGTGTTTTTGCTTTGCAAAAACTTAAAATAGGTTTCGGCGGAGTTTATCCTCGAATGTCTTAATCGGGGACCGAAACACAACATTTTCACTTTACACTTTTAACTTTCTACTTTGTTTCTGTATGTCGGGGCGTTTTTAGCGGTGAGACCGCCTTTTATTTTGTGGTAGTATTCGTATGTCATCGTAGTTTCTTCGGACAGTTTTTCCATATTTAAAACTTCGCCTATGAAAACCGTATGGCTTCCGACGTCAATTTTACCGGTAATTTTTAATTCAAAAACCGCCGCGGCGTATTGAATGACCGCTGGAATACCGCTTTCAAAAGTTTTATATTCGGTATTTTCAAATTTGTTAAACGTTTTTCCGCTTCTGAAACCGAATTTTCCTATAAATTCAAACGGAGCTGATTGCGAGACCGCGCTTATTGAAAACAGCCCTGCTTTTTCAATCAATCCGTAAGTCCAGTTTTGTTTTGAAACCGAAATCGCTATTTTAACGGGACTCGCACAAACCTGCATAACGCTGTTTGCCGCGAAAGCGCTTTTTTGCCCGTCAAAAGCAGAGGCTATCAAATAAACCCCGTACTGTATTTTTTCCAACGCCGTAAAATCCATTTTTACTCCGATTGAGTTTTTCTAAAAACCCTGGTGTGGTAGTGTCATTCCGTTGAAAAACGGAATCCATTGTTACTAAAAATATTTTTTATTCCTTATGCCTTTTAACGGCTAACTTGGATACCGGCTTTCGCCGGTATGACAAAAACAACTACTCATTACTAATTGCTTTACTTGAATATTCCTCCCGACTCTTTACACCATAAAAGCATATCCATATGCGACATAGGTATTCCTATTTTTTTTGAGAAATTCTGCATTTGTTTTTCGGTTTCTTTATAGATTTTAGGGGAAAGAGTTTTAGGGATTTCTTTAATTGCTCCAAAAATTTTTAAGTTTTTAAGTATGTGCCTGTCCAAAATTGCCAAATCCTTTCCTATGCCTATATTCCTTAGGAAATGTCCTGCTTCTTTATATCCTATGCCTTTAATATTTATTATAATCCATTCGCGCAGTTTGTAAATATCGTCAAAAGACGCGAGTTTTTCTTTTATTTTCATTTTCTTGCCGGACGTAAAGAGCGTTCTGGCTTCGACGGCAAAACGCGCTTTGTTGTTGTGAAAACGCACGTTTGAGATTGTTTTTGCTATTTCGCCGGCCGAGGCTTCAAATATCATATTGTTGTCCGCGAGTTTGTTGACCGCAGCCCAGCAGGAAACAGCTTTACTTTGGGGAGTAAAAAGGCAAAATACAAGTTCCGCAAAAATTTCTTCTTCGGAACCGTTTTTCCAGACATTAGCAAAATGATTTTCTCTCTGTTCTATCAAAGGTTTAACGCTTTTCCAATACTTTTTTAAACCGCCGGTTGTGGAGAAATTATCCGTCGGGGTTTTTAGAAAACCGATTTTAATTAAAGGGTTCTTTTTCATAATGAGTTAATTATACAATAATTAATTAGTTTTTTGTTGACACGGAATACTTATGTATGCTATAACTTACAAATAACAATTGACAATTAACAAATAAATGACAACTATGTTTTTAATTGTAAATTGTAATCTGATATTTGTTAATTGCAGTTTATAGGGGGCAATATGGAAAAACTTACGGAAAAACAGCGCGCGGTTTTAGATTTTATTGAGAACTTCTCTTTGGAAAACGGCAATTTCCCGACAATAAGGGAAATCGCGGCAAAATTCAATATTACCATAGGGCCTGTGCAAAAATACATTAAAATATTGGAAAAGAAAGGTTATCTGAACAGGAAAGAATCTATGGCAAGAGGACTTGAAATAGTTGACAGGCAAAAATTTTCGCCGGTGCCTGTTTTGGGAAATGTTCACGCCGGAACTTTTTTAGAACCGGTTGAGGACGCCCGGGATTATGTCTACATAAATACCGGCGTAACAAGGAATAGGGAATGTTTTGCCTTAAAAGTACGCGGCGACAGCATGGAGCCTTCGGGAATAGTGGAAGGGGATACCGTAGTCATATCTAAAAACAGCCATATTGCAAACGGCGACATTGTTGTGGTTTTGGTTGACGGCGAAGCAGCGATAAAAGTTTATAACAAAAGTAACGGCAGAGTATGTTTAAGGTCAACAAATCATTTGTATCCGCCGGTTTACCCTAAAGATTACAAGATTTTAGGCAAGCTGATATATTTGCTGAGAGAATACAAAAACTGACGCATAGCGTCAGCAATACATTTATGACAAAATTTGGCAAAGATGTTGAGTTTCTTTGCAGTTTCATCTTTCAACCGCTATCTTTATTCTTTTTTTGTTTCCTTTATTATCTTCTATATATGCTATGTATGTCCCGCTGGACGCTTTTTTGCCGTTCTCATTATTCCCGTCCCATACAGCCATCCCGCTCGCATCAGCCTCTAAATTTCTCACGATCTGCCCCAGCAATGTGTATATCTTTATGCGGGTTCCCGCAGGCAGATTTGAGAAATGCATCCTTGCGTAATTCATTCCCTTTGACGGCTTCATCGGATTCGGATAATACTTAACATTTCCAACCGCGTTCCCTGCTATTCCCGTTCCCATTATGGCAAATACTGACAAATGGTTTAAATTTGATATCACATATTGATTTACTTTATCTACTTTCGACTTTAACGGAACCCATACCTGCCTTTCTTCATCATACCTTGATATTACTAATAATTCTTCTTCCACTTCCGTTATATCCGATTCATTGTACGGTATTCTTAACTCTATTTCCTTTTCCGGCTGTTTGCCCTGCGCCTCTATTAGCACTCCTATGTTCGTATGCTTTAATTCCCTCACATGCGAGTCTGCTGGCGCAAAACTGTTATGCTGCTGCGCGCTTATTAGAACACTCTCCTTAAATGTCATTTTCTGTATTATTAGCATTCCCGTATTTTGAACGCCGTTTTTGGATCTTACGGGAAACGTTATTACTACATCATCCTCGTTCCCTGTGCTTGCCGTTATATTCAGATTCGACGCTGCCGCGTATTCAGGTCCTCCGTTATACGCCGACACATACACTTTCCATGTTCCCGAGCTGCTTGGCGCCGTAAATGTTCCCGCTATCTGCGTCGCGCTTACCGATGTTGTGCTCGGCGTTATCGTTATGCTTTCATTTGCCGCGTTCTTTAATATTACTTTTGTATACCCGTTCTTAAATCCTGTTCCGGTTACCGTTAAATTCACCGTTGTCCCCGTGCTTGCAGATAACGGCGTAAAACTTGTTACTGTCATAGCATTATATATTGTCACTGCTTGCGTTCGCGTTACGTAATCGCCGCTTGTATTCGTTATTGTCAAATCAAACTTTGTTCCGTCGCTTACGCTTGACGGTATTGCAAATGACGCTGTTATTCCCGTTGTTCCGCTTTGCGTTATATTTGTTCCGTTTATTGTTGTTGAGCCGCTGCTTAATTTTATC
>WQYI01000023.1 GCA_009781315.1 Candidatus Endomicrobium embiratermitis
CTGAGCGGTTATTTTAGTTCCGTCGCCTATTTTTATTCCTGACTTGGCTTCCGAATACGCAAACGCCACGTCTAAGCTGTCGCCGGTTTGCTCTTTGATTTGCGGCAATATAGCCCCGACGGCCATATTAAGAAGGTTTTTAATGTCGACGCCTGACCCGCCGTTTAACAAACTGCCCAAATCGTCCGTCATATTGCCGCCGCCTGTGCTTGTGCTTTCGTACTTATTACTGCTTTCCGCAGTTATGCTTATGTTTTTACCTATAAGTTCGACATTTTGCCCTATATCTATAGAAGAAGCAGCAGTCCCGATCACATGATTTTCATCTTTTGCCGAAGCTTCAAGGGTTATGTCTCCTATCCCCACGTCTATTTTTGCATTATTTCCGATATTTATTATCTTAGATTCCATTTTAACATTCGCGCCCGAAGCTAAAAGAGCAACACCCGCGCCAATATTAATGTCATTATCAGCTTGAAGAAGATAATTTCCGCCATTCAGATAGGTGGCATAACCTCCGACTGCATTTATGTTTATAGTTGCCGGATCAATAAAAATATTTCCCAAAAGTCCGTTTTTGGCGGAGGCGTCAAAAATTCCGCCGTTTAAATTTACCGTCTTTTTTCCGCTGAATTCTATAAACCCGCCGTTGCCCGTCAGACCGCCTTTTGCTTCTATTAAAGCTCCGTTATTAAAAGCCGCGTCATTATCCGCAAATATGTATATGCTTCCGCCGGAAGAATTTATACCGTTTCCGCTTGAAGAAATGTGAGCGCCGTCAAGCATCTCTATATCATTTTTTGCCGTAATGCTTATGTCCGCGCCGTTTACATTTTCACCGCCGTCAGCTATTATTTTACCGCTGATTATAGCATCATTTTGAGACTTTATAACAACTTTTCCGTCTTTTATTACCACTTCCGTGTCATTAACGCCAGACATGTTAACTATTTCGGAGGCTTTTAACGTTTTTATCTCGCCTGTTTTAGCTATTTCAACGTTTCCGCCGTCTATTCCAACGCCGTCATAAGCGTTAATTTTTCCTTTAACCGATATGGTTCCCGTAGGATTTATCGGAATATCTCCGGCAAGAATAGCTTTAGTTACAAGCGACGAAACCGATTTATCGGAGCTTATCACTGAATCCATAAACTCTTTTGTCGGCGTGGCAAGCGTTAAAGCTCCTACGTTTACAATACCCGTAGCGCCTACGGCTATGCCGTTCGGATTTAAAAAGAAAACGTTTCCGCCGATTTTGCCGTTTTTAAACGCGTTTAATACTCCGTCTATCTTGGTTGCGCTGTCATGCACCAAATTTACAAGATTATTCATGTTGTCTTTTAAATGCAGATTGACGGTATTGTTCATCCATACGTCAAACTGTTTAAAAGAGTTAAATCCGGTATTTCCGGAAACGGTATTTGTGTGAATATCCGTCACATTGCCGTTTACGTTAACGGTCGTGTCTGTTTTGCCGTCGGTAACTATCATCTGCGCAAAACCGGTTTGTGAGCATAAAAACGACGCCGCTACTACCCATGCAATAATCTTTCTTTTCATTTGAAAACTCCCTTAATATAAAAATTACGAACTCAAAATTACGAATCAACTGCAAAGACAAAACTACAATTACGAAACTTTATTTTTCATTGTTGTTTGTATTTTTCCCAAAATTTTGCATATTTCGTTTGCTTCTTTTGATATATTTTCACTTTGCTGTTTTGTTAAATATTCAGTTGCGTATAAAAGCTTAAGCCAATATATGGTTTCTCTTGTTTCTTTATATGCTATCGTGATTTTAGCTAAAAAATCTTTAGAAGACTGTCCGCCTATGGCTTCTTCAATATTTGCTCCGATAGACGTCCCGCTTCGCAACAATTGCCTAGATAAAACAAATTCTTTTTTATCGTCATACAAGTATTTACGTAATTTTGTAATATTCACCGCAAAATCAAAAGATTTTTCCCGAATTATATTATCTTCTTTCATATTCTTAATTGCCGCTTCGCCGTTGATTCGTAATTTTGAATTCGTAACTGTCGTTTTAAATTCTTGCCGATACTATAAATAATATTCTGCTCGGGTCTATATCGTAATATTTATGAGCGCCAAGAGGGAAAGCCCAGGTTACGCCCGCGTCAAAATGCTGAAACAATCCGAATTTCAAGCCCGCGCCTATGCTGTAAATGGATTGTTCGTAATCGTCAGGCAAATTGGCGTTTGAACCAGGATACACGATTCCGTAATCCCCAAATAAAAACAACCTCGTAAAATTTACCCATTTTATTTTTGGGAGACTTAAATTATATTGAAGTTCCGCGCTCGCGTTTATTCCGTCTTTGCCCATAATCATTCCTTCGCTGTAGCCGCGGACGCTGTTTGATCCGCCCATGCTGAACTGTTCGGAAGACGGAACGTTTTCAAAAGCCGCCTGACCTTTAAGCTTAAAGTTAAACCCGAAATATTTTAAAAGAGCCGCGTAAAATTCCCCGTAATAAGATATTTTTTCAAAATTCGTTTCGCCTTCTATAAGCTTCATACCCTGAGCATAAGTAAGAGAGTTATAAATGTATCCGAAACTCGTCATAAAACTATTATCCGCGTTTAAAGACATAAGGTCGGTTTTTGTGCTCTGCGTCTGATAGCCCGATATATAGCTCGCGCCTTTTCTGGTAACAACGTTAAACGTCATATTGCTTACCGTATTTTCACGTATATAAAACGGTTTTTTCACATAAAGGTACACATTATAATAGTCGCCTTTAACTTCAAGCGTCTCTAAAATTCCGTTTACTATCTGGGTGTCAGAATAGTCATAACCAACTCCGACCCTGGTTCCTAAAAGCGGCTCCGGTATTTCATATGAAGTAAAAAGAGCTTTCGAGCCTTCCGAAAAAACTCCGCCTAAATTGAAAATATCGCGGTAGCCGGTTATGCTTCGTACCGTGCCGAAAAAACCGCCCCTGTAAAGCCCTGTTTCTTTTTGTCCGGCATTATCTCCGAAAACGTTTAACGAATATCTCTCCGGCTCGTCTATAATCAAATTCACGTCGCTTGTCCCGAAAACCCTGCCCGGCGCAAGAACGACTCTGGCTTTAGCGTCGTTTTCGGCGTTAAATTTCATTACCCGCATATTTGTGTCTATAGCGTTTAAATTGTCAACTTTGTCAAATTTAATATACTTTCTTATATACTTCTCTTTTGTAGTTTTATTGCCGTCTACGGTTACTTTGTCAACTATGCCTTCGACAAGATTTATAAATAAATTTCCGCTTGATATGTCCTGCTCGGAAAGAAAAGCCTGCGAAGAAATATAGCCTCTAAGCATATACTCGTTGTTTATCTTGGTAACTATGGAATATATATCGTTTATGCTTACCTTCGTGTTTTCGTATCTTTTCTTTATTTCGTAAAAAAACTTTTGCGGCAAAATGTCGCTGACGGAAAATTTTATTTCTTTCAGCATTATAATTTTTTCGTCGTCTTTGTCTTTGATTTCTTCTTCGGAAATGCCTATTTTTTCAAGCTGTTTATTAAATTTTTCACGTTTTTGCGCTTTTTCACGTTTGTTTTTTCTATATTTCTGTTCAAGGTAGGAGCTCCTTTCATCGGAGTTAATTTCTGCCTGAAGCCTTTCCGAAGGCGTAGTCTGCGCGTCCGGCAACTCTATACTTCCCCCCCATAAGCCGTACTGAAGCCTTTCCGAAAGAATGTCATACGCATTATCCCTGTCAGACGTATTATCAACAATGCTGTCGGACTTAAGCTTTTCAGAAGGTTTAGCCTGCGCATTATCCGTGTCAGATGTATCGACAATGTTATCGGATTTAAGTTTTTCCGAAGGCTTAGACTGCGCATTGTAAAGCTTTATCAGTTCATTTTGTATGTCGGACTGAAGCCTTTCCGAAAACGTAGGCTGCGCATCATCCGCGTCAGATGTATCAACAGTATTGTCGGACTGAAGCCTTTTCGAAGCAGCAGTCTGCGACTCCGGCAACTCTATACTTCCCCCCCATATGTCGGACTGAAGCCTTTCCGAAGACGCAGTCTGCGCGTATAAAAGCCCGTAAGACGAAATAATGACCGACAATGCGGTAAACAATTTAATAAAACGCGTCATTTTAACTCCCTGTTTTAACAATAATTATAAATTACAAATCAACGGCAATTACGAATTTTACCCTTAATTTTTTAATAAAATTGTGACATAATCTCTAAAATTTCGGCTGGAATATCTTCGGATTGTTTATTTTGCTCAGTATCTGTGTTGGGCGTTATTTTTAGATATTTCTCGGCTTCCAGAGCATCCTGATATAATAAAAGCATCATTGAAGCTTCGGTCGGGATATCTTCGGATTGTTTGTTTTGTTTAGGATCCGTATTCGCTATTTTTATATATTTCTCGGCTTCAAGAGCCTCCTGGGCGGCTCTTCTTTGTTTCATTATGCTCAAAGCATTTATAGTAGCTCTGCTTGAATCCGCGTTTACTACTAACGCGTCTTCTATTTTTGAAGTAAGCAAAAGTTCAACTCTTCTGTTTTTTGCGTAAGCTTCCGGCGTTTCAGCGTTTACTGCCGGCAAATCATCTCCAAAATAATCAATATAAATATTTTCTTCGGGTACGCCTAAACTCAAAATATAATCTTTAACGGCGTTAACGCGTTTTTCGCTTAGAGTTACGTTGTGGTCTTTTTTTCCGGTTTTATCCGCAAAACCCGTAAGATAGCCTTCGGTATCCGAAATAGACAAAAATTTGGCTACTCTCATTATTGAATCTTTAGTGATAAGGCTGAGATTATCAGAATCCACGTCAAAATAAACCGTGATTTTATATCCCCCTGCTTTTATGATGTCTCTGATTGAAATTTTTTCCGGTTCGACAGGTTTTGGTTTGAAGATTGAACAACCGTTTGCGACGAAGATAAACGAAAACAAAATAAAAAGGTAAAGGCAGCGCATAAAACCCCTTTGCGGCAAAATTAAATTTGTGTCTTACATAAGTTTTGACAGTATATCAAAAAAAATACAAAAAAAACAACTTTTTTTAGATTTTTTCATTTTCAGACAATTATATGATATAATATAAATCTCAATGTCAATGACAACTGTTCAAAAATGATAAAAAAACTTCATTTGTACATCATCAGGGAATTCTGCGGAGCTTTTCTTTTCGGACTGGCTGTTTTTTCAATGCTTCTCCTTTTAGATCAGGTATTTCAGCTTGTCGATTTGTTTTTATCAAAAGGGGTGGCGTTTTTTATTGTTTTAAAGCTTTTCGCTTTCATTCTCCCCAACATTTTAACGCTTGCGATACCCATGGCAGTGCTTTTCGGCGTTTTAATCGCTTACGGACGGCTTTCCGAAGACAATGAAATTACAGCAATGAAAGCCAACTGCATAGATTACAAAACACTGTCCGTTCCAGTGATAGTTTTTGTATGCCTTATTTCGGTTTTTCTTATATTTTTCAATCATTTTTGGTCGCCTAATATGCATAAGAATTTCAGAAACTTATATGAGGAAATAATAATCAAAAGACCGCTTGTAAAATTTGACGAAAAAACCATTATAAATCTGGGCGATTACCAGATATACGCAAATAAAGTCAACAGCAAAAATAACACGATGTCCGGAGTAAACATTTATAAATTCGAAAACAAAAAGAAAAAATCCGACAATCCGGAAACATCGGTCGCTTCTCCCATGAACGACAGCGGCTCATGGAGAATAGCGGCATCATCGGCTTCAGTCAAAGTTTATTTAAACGGAGTGCGCTTTACTCTTTATAACGGGTACTGGCAAAGGGCAAATCCGTCAAACATAAACAATATGATACATATGACTTTTAAATCATACGATTTTCCCATTCCTTTGGGAGACGCGATAAAAGGGCAATCTTCTTCGCTTCGCGAAATGGATTCGCGGGAAATACTTAAAACAATCAAAAAATATAAATCGCAAAATTTACCGCCTTATGCTTATGAAAACGAATTCTGGATGAGATGGATTTTCGCCACAGCGCCCATTGCTTTTGTTCTTATAGCGCTGCCGATAGGCATAATGGCCGGAAAAGGCGGAAAAACCATAGGCTTTGGAATGAGCCTGGGCGTTATACTTTTCTATTATATGCTGCTTATAATAGCAATGAATCTCGGGGAAAGGGGTTATGCTCCGGCATGGTTTATTATGTGGGCGCCTAATCTTGCGGTTTCGGCGTGCGGGCTGTATTTATTCACAAAAATGGTAAAAAGATGACAAAAGCAGTCTTTAATTCCGCTCTTTTGTCATCCTGAATCCCCGATTACGAATTTCGAGGATAAACTCCGTGAAGGATCCATGAGAATTTTATATTTTTACGTAACCAAACAGTTTTCCAGAATATTTTTCTTTACCGCGTTCGCGTTCGGATTTATAGTTTTAATATCCGAACTGTTCAGGCAAATTAGTTTTTACATGGAAAACAAAACCGGACTTATTATAATAGCGCAACATTTGTTTTCCAACATACCATGGTGGATAATTCAGGTATTGCCCGTAGCTACGCTTCTGGCATTGTTGTTTTCACTCGGCGAACTTGCCAAAAGAAACGAAATAACGGCAATGAAAGCCGCAGGAATAAACCTTTGGAAAATAATAACCTTATTTATGATTATAGGTTTTATAATAGGTCTTGGAGATTTCGGGGCAAGAGAGCTTATAATACCCAAAACAACTTATTTTAACGAAATCGTAAAAAAAGAAAAAATACAGAAACAGGAAATAGCGGTAAAAACGGAATTTTCAAATCTTATAGTTTCGCTGCAAAACAACGCAAGACTTTCGGTCGGATACCTTAATACTAAAGAAAAAATAATGAAAGACATAATAATCGAAAAATACAGCGACAATTTTATCCTGGAACGGTTAGTTTTGGCGCCCGAAGGCGTTTGGGAAAACAAAACGTGGATGCTTAAAGACGGCGTCGTAAGAGATTTTGAAAATGATTTATGGAAAGAGTTTTATTTTAAAGAATATGATTCGGGAATAAAACTTAAACCCGAAGACATAGCTTTGAAAAAAATGCGTTACGAAATGATGAACACGTACGATTTTCAAAAATACATAAAACAGTTAAGAATTTTCGGCCAGACGGCGTTAAAAGAAAGGATAGCTTTAAACATACGTTACGCGTCGGTATTTTCCCACCTTGTGGTAATGATGATCGGCATTCCGTTTGCTTTGGGTCTCGGAAACAAACTCGGTAAGATATTGAGTTTTACTCTCGCTTTAGGCGCGGCTTTTACTTACTGGGGCGTTCAGGCAATAACGCAGTCTTTGGGAGAAAATTATATGCTTTCGCCTTTCATGGCCGCATGGCTTCCGAACTTTATATTTTTTATAATCGGAATTTATTTGCTGGTTAAAGTTAAGAAGTGACAGAGGATAAAATGTTTAAAAATTTTATGATAGCTGCAAGCGTGTTTTTTATATTTACGGGATATGCTTATTGCGCTCCTTTGGTTCAGGATAAATATAAAAGTATTGTTTTGACGGAACAGGGAATTAATTTAGGACAAGCTTCGTATGCCGTTCAGCCTAAAGGATTGAATGAAATTGTGCAAATCGGAACGACTTCTTATGCCGTAACTTTAAACAAAAATAACAGAGTCGTGATAAATAAAATAAATGGCGTGAATCTTGAAGAATATATGCTTGTTAGCGGAGAAGTTGTTTGTTCAACTGCTAGCAATATGCGCGGCGCGGGAAGCGTTTGCGCCGACGGCAGCCAAAATATTTATATCACATACCCGTATTCGGACGGTTCGATAAAAACCGCAAAAATCAATATAGCAAGTAAAAGTATAATCTGGAACGTATCGTATAAACCGAATAGCGCGTCGGCATATACGCCTTTGGACAGCGTGTATTACAAAGATAATTTGTATTTTTTGGCGCGTGAAAATCAAAACAATTATTATGTCGTAAAAATCACGTCGGGCGTTCAGAGCGAATCAAAGGGCGGCATTGCAATGTACCTCCCGTCTTACAGAAGCCTTCCTACCGGCGATCAATTGGATAAAATGACGCACCTTATACTGTCTTTCGGCATTCCCGACGCCAACTTTACGGTGCGGCTGCCAACCAGCGGCTGGGCTAGAAATGATACTACTATCAATAATGTTGTTGCCAACGCTCACGAAAAGAAAGTCAAAGTAATACTCGCTCTCGGCGGTGCCGCCGGAACCGGAACTTTTCCGGAAAGCGTTAAAGAGGCAAACAGGCAAAAATTTGTTAACGATATTGTAAGCAAGGTAAATAAATACGATTTTGACGGCGTGGATATCGACTGGGAATATCCGGGCTGGGATATTGACAGATGGAGACCAAAGCAGGACGGCGGCGCGGAATTAAAAGACTTTGAAAACTTTATGATACTTTTAAGACAGCAGCTTGGCAGCGACAAGCGGTTGTCATTTGCAGTCAGTGCGGATTTCGCGGTAACTTTTTATTCGACTACAACGCTGAACACTTTGGATGCGCTTCATGTTATGACCTATGACGGAGAGACGCCATCCCGGCCTCATCATGCCGAGATGGCATGGGCAAAGAGCTCCGTTAACAAATGGATAACCAGCGGGAGAATAACTCCGGATAAAGTGTTCTTCGGCATCCCTTTCTACGGCAAGACTGTCGGCGACGCAGAGGAAATGTATTCGGAAATAATTAAGCCAAATCCGGCGGTGCTTTCGCAAACAAATTTTAACGGCGTTTATTACTACGACGGTATTCCGCAGGTTAAAGAAAAAACCGTATATGCATGGGACAGAGGCGCAGGCGGCGTAATGGTTTGGGAACTGGGGCAGGACGTTGCGTCAACCAGTACGTATTCGCTCCTGAATGCTATTCATCAGCAAACACGGGAATTGTCTTACGGAAGTATGGATGTGTCTACGATAACTTGTTCCGTTTTTGCGTCTTTAGGTTCTTCGCCGTCAAAATATTTTAACGCGATAGCCGCCGTAAAAGATCATATTTATGTTTACGGCAGCACGGCGGCTCCCTCGTCCACAGTTCTTCCGTATGTTGTCAAATATGATCTCAACGGAGCAAATAAGGGTGAAAGAACGTATAACATTGGCAACGACGGCGCCATAGTGAGAGCCGCGGTTTATAATGATGTGGACATTTATGTTTTATGCAGAGCGCGCAGCGGCAATAGGTACGATATAATAAAAATGAACGACATAAATTCTTCTTGGAATAAAAATTTTAACGGTTTGAATTTTAGTTCGCTGCATGCCGATCAAGCCGGCGTTTACGCCGGATATTCTTCGGGAGATAAATCCGGTTATCAAAGATACGACGGTTCGGGGAATTTAAAAGAAGACAAATTCGTTGTTGCCACGGCGACGTCCGTAACGCAAAACGACTCCGTGTTTGCCGTTGCGTCTTCTTCGTCGGCGTTTTTGCTCGCTTCTTTGAGCAATGCAAACGCGCAGTTTACAAGCATTCCTACGGGCGAAAGAAATTCTTACGTATACAATCCCGACGGACAAGACTATGCCGTTACTCCGTCGGAAACGCTTAAAGCAAGCGATACGTTTACTTATAAAGTAAAATACGTAAATTATCGAAACGAAGCGCCTGCATCGGGATACCCGAAATTGTATGTTTATGACGACGGCGTATGCATAAGCACCGATATTATGAATCTTGAAAGCAGCACGATGAATTATACCGGCGGCAGGGTTTATTTTTTCCAAAAAGGTTTAATTGCCAAACCGAAATATTCGTATAAAATCGAGATGAATTACGCCTCCGACAGCTTTATGTCCGACGAATACTTTTTTCCGAAAATGCTAAACGTGACAATAGGGACTATAGATACGATAACGCCTGCGGAAGGAAGAAGGAATACAACGGTAAGCGTACAAATAAACGGAACGAATTTGTTGACAGGTTCAACGGCAAGGCTTACAAACGGAGCCAGTACAATAAACGCAAGCTCTGTAACATATAATTCGTCGAACAGATTAACGGCGTCATTTACAATACCGAATACGGCGACAATAGGAAATTGGAATTTGACAGTATCAAGCAGCGGGTATGTAAGCGACATAACAAAGACGGGAATATTTTTGGTATTGGGAAACAGCATGGCGATAAGCAATGTGACACCAGATATAGGAATAAGAGGGACAACGTTAAATTTAAGCGTAACGGGAACAGATTATCAGAGCGGAGCGACGATAAAATTAAGCAGCGGCTCAACAACAATAAACGGAACAAATATAACGCAAAGCGGAACAACGGGAATAACAGCGTCATTTGCGATACCGTCAAGCGTAAGCGACGGAACAAAGTTTGATTTGACAATAACGAATACAAGCGGCGATTATGTAACGCGAACGCAAGCGGTGACAATATATAACGCTATGACAGTAACAAGTTTTACGCCTTTATCTGCAAGCACTGGAACAGCGGTGAATTTAACTGTAACCGGAACAGGATTTAAGAACGGATATACAAAAGTAATATTAAAGAACGCGTCAAATGAAAGCATAACGATAACGCCGAGCACAACGTCGGTAAGCGC
>WQYI01000024.1 GCA_009781315.1 Candidatus Endomicrobium embiratermitis
GTCGCCAAATAACTGTATCCTTATTTTTTCTCCGTCAGGCTGGTCGACATCTATTGGGTTGGGATAGGCGGGTTCCGAAAATGACAAAGATACCGCTATAAAAGAAATAAAAATTACGGTAAATAGCATTTTTATTGCCGGATTAAAGTTTATTGGTTTTTTAATAAGGTTCATAAATGTATATTTTATTTTTTCATAACTATTGCCTATAAAATAACCTCCTGATATATATAATAAGGTATTCTTTTCAGTCAGAGATAATATATGTTTGTCGCGATACATTTGATTAAAACCAAAAGTAGGAAAGAGAAACTCTGTGGGTGTCCCCAAAATCTCCCATAGGAACAAATGCGTAGTCTATCATTAAAGATTTAACTCTTATGCCAAAACCCGCCGTCAATCCCGCTACGCCTCCGATATCGGACATCGTATTATATCCGGCCCTTAAAAGCATAGACACGGAGTCAAGTAATTTAAGCTCATACTCCGCGCCAAGCGCGGCATATATCTCATCCTCGTAATACGAAAATCCTATATCCGCCGCAGTAAGCAGGTTGTCCGTTATGCAATACGCCGCCCCAAGCCTTGCAGTCATAGGAAGTTTTTCCGTTTCTTCGCCGTATTTAACACCTTCGCTTATGTTTGTTACGGCGAACCCTAATAAAAATTTATTGTCTAACATCTCAGGCAAGCGCAAGCCGACATCTAACGCCGTCGCATACACCTCGTCCACTATTTCCGAACGTATCATCTTAGCCGATACTCCTATGCCAAACCCTTTGACATTAACCGCATATCCCGCGGATATCGCCAAATCGTACGGATTAATACTTCCCGTTTCATTTCCGAATTCATCATAAGAATCGACTTTGCCGTAAGAAAAATATTGCATGGCAAAACCTATCGCGCTTACGCCCTTTAATTTATATTCAAAAGACGCATAGTCATAAGACGAGTCTTCCACATACGTCGAATGCATAAAATCCACGCTGTTTGCCCCGCTTCTTGCAAGCAGCGCCGGATTCCAATACATAGACGTAGAATCTTCAACAAATGCCGTTCCCGCTCCCCCCATCGCTATATATCTTGCTCCCGCCGGCATCTGTAAAAAAGAAAGAACCGTCGTGCCTTTGGCAGCGCCGTTTGCCGCGACGCTTACAAATAAAAAGACTGTAATCAATAATAAAATGCCGAATGTTTTTTTCATTTTCAAAGCCTTTTTTCTTACGAGCCGCTGAAACTTTGTTTAAAAACAATCGCATCTTTGTTATCATCGCTTCACTACAATTTTTATCGTTTTGTTATTTCCGCTGTCATATTCTATCCGGCACATATACACGCCGCTTGCCACTTTATCGCCGTTTTCATTTTTCGTATCCCACTGCTCGCTGCTGGCGGCAGGGATGATGATCGTCTTTATTTTTCCGCCTAAATACGTATATATCGTAACAGTTGCCGTTTCCTGAGACGGGTTTACAAGAGTTATTCTTCCGTTTTTTACGGGATTTGGAAAATATTTAAAACCATCGGAGTTTGACAGTCCTATTACGGTCACTGCCTGCGGTTTCGTCAAATAATCACCGCTAGGATTTGTTATTGTCAAATCAAACTTTGCTCCGTGAACGACAGTAGACGGTATCGCGAATGACGCCGTTATCTTCGTAGTTCCGCTTTGCGTTATATTTGTTCCGGTAAGAGTTGTCGCTCCGCTAACCAGTTTTATCGTTGCTCCGCTTTGAAAATCCGTTCCCGTCGCGCTTAAATTCAATTTTATCTGTTTTATTCCTACTTCCGGAGTTACGCTGTGTATCGCCATACTGTTTCCCAGCACTAAAAACGTTCCGTTCTTTCTTATATCCCCGGTATACCCGGTGCTCGACACCAATAAATCCCAATATCCTATCGCCGCAGTGTTTGCTATATTAAATGTCGCTGTCAATTTATTCGGAGAATTACACACTACGGACGTCGCTGTCATTGAGCTGCTTCCCGTTCTTACAAGTCTTGCTATAGAACCTGCCAACAAGTTTGCTCCGTTTATTTCTACGGTTACCGTTGTATTTCTTCTGCCTTCCGCGGGATTTATTGTGCTTATAGTTCCTGTTACTGGTCCTGAGATTCCGCCTCCTAATATAAAACTCATGACCGGTCCTGTCGCGGATATGTTCGTAATAGGCATATTGGCGTTTTGATTCGAATAATTTTTGCTGTTCGGAGTTGTCGTATCAGTAAAATCAGTCTTATTTCCCGAACGGAAATAATGGCTGTCTTTTCCGCGGTTTCTGTTCATCGCCAAATCATCGGAACCGTCTGCAGTTTCAACGGCAACCATATAATGAGTGTAGTTTGTATTACTCGACATATTTTCGTCAATATGCCATATTATTATACCCCTACTGGGTCCGGGCATGCCGGCGTCAAATCCGGCTCCCTGGCGGTTTTCTATTAAAAAGTATTCTTTAGCGTTAAATGACGCTCCGCTGTATTTATAAAAAGCCGTGCTGTCGGTCGCCGCGGTATTTAACGTATAAGTTCCCTGAGCGCTTATTTCCGTAGGAGTTACCATTCCCGTTCTCCTTTTAGACCACGCGCACAAATGCGCCGGCGAATTACCGCTGACGCCGCCAACGGAATTCCAGCTTCCGCCGCCCATAAGACAAAAATTTCCAACGCCTTGGCTCCTGTACGTAGTGTCGTATAAATCAGGAAGACCAAGCATAGCATGCCCAAGTTCATGGCACGATACTCCTATTGTGGTAATCAATGAACCGGTGAGACTGGCGCCTCTTAATTCCGGGATTGCATTGTATCTGTTTAATCTTTTACCATCCCAAGTAGTAACCACAGGACTTGCGTTCCACGCATGTGACCATATAGAACCTGCCGGCGCTCCGGCTTCTTGCCCGGGACCGGCATAAACAATTGTCACGGCGAGTATATTGTTGCTGGCATCGCTGTCAAATTGGGTAAAATCTATTTTCGGAGTTTTATTATTCACCAATCTAAACGCCTCGCTTGCCATTATATTCGCTCTTAGCGTTCCATCGCCGGGTGTTGCACCCGCATAATATACGCTTGGGCTGCTTAGGGTGACAATATCGGTCACAACGGTTTCAACAATTAATGTTCCATATGACACCTCTTTAAAATAATCTTGAACGGAACCCCTGGCGCCGGCAGAAGAATATCCTACTTGATTGAAAAAATTTTCAAATGCTTGTTTTGGATTGGGAATTCTAAACTTTCTGTCTGAAAACTCAACAAGAACGACAAGATGTTTTAGTGTTTTCACCGGACGGTCTTTTTCCAAAGCATTCTGCGCGGCAGCAGATTTGCGGGTAATTCCGTTTGAATCGCCCGCAGGCTGCATCTGAATTCTATTTTCTTCTGTTATTCTTTCGTAATTCCTTTTTTTAAGGCTCTTTTGTGTTCCCGGCGCAGGATATTTACCTCTTCCTACTCTATATTTTGATGCCCGCAGACTTCCGTCTATATCTTGTTCGGCATAAAACCATTCTTTTGTAGTTGTGTCTATTATTACGGTATATCCCTGACTGTCCTCGGTCCAGCCGTAAAATTCGTCGCCTTGCATTTTTAAAGTTATTTTTTCTCCGTCAGGCTGCTCGGCTTCAAAAAAATCCGGGCTTGCGGGAACAGCAAAAGCCAGACCCGTAAATAGTATTAAAACATATATCGGAAATAATATTTTTCCTATGATGCTTCTCATGAGATTAGTATAGGCAAAAACCGTTATTCTTGCAATGTTTCTCTGAGATTTTTTTGTGAAATTTTTGTGAAATATATTATTGAGTTTCTTCTCAAAAAAAAGTAATATCTATTTGCAATAAAAATTAAACATAAAGCGTTAAATTATTATGAAAAAAACATGCTTTGTATTATCATTCCTCCTTTTAGCAAGCTTAGCTTGCGCCGAAAAAATCAATTGGGAAATTATTGTCAGCCAAACCCTTGAGAAAAATCCCGCGATACAATCCGAAAAACTAAAGGTTGAAAACGCGAAACAATCTTATAACCGTTCTTTAAGCGGCTATATGCCGACAGTCTCTTTAAGAGGAAACGCCTCGCAAAGAGGAGGCGAACCTCAAGACGGGATTGACAGGAATTTTTCAAGAAGTTATTCATACGGCTTAAACGCCAGCCTGTCTGTTTTTTCAGGGTTTGACACTTATAATGACGTCAAACAAAGATCAGTAGAACTTCAAATTGCCCGGGCTTCTTATGACAGGGTCGTTTCCGACGCGGCTTACGAAGTCGCAAACCAGTACATAAATCTTATGTGGGCTTACGAAACCGTTGAACTTTCGGAAAGAATCCTTGAAAGGCGCAAAGAAAACAGGGATATGGTGCAGCTGAAATACGATTCGGGCAATGTTGACGCCGGCTCTTTAAGAAGAGTCGGGGCCGATGTGGAACTTACTTCTTTCGAGTTAAGAAAAGCCCGAAGATACATTGAAACGGCATCCGCCGCTTTATTGAAAGCTATAGGCAGAAAAGACAGCGTGATTCTTGAAACCGACGAGAGGCTTAACTTAAACGAAAGAACGGTTTCCAGACCTGATTTTACGAATATCATCACAAAAACTCCGGAATTTTTGACTGCCCAGTATAATATTGAAGTGTCAAAAGCCCAGTCCGCGAAAACTAATAGCGCGTGGTTCCCGAATGTAAGTTTGTCCGGCAATATGTCTAAAACCGGCAGCGAGTGGGCGCCTGACAGATACGGCTGGGACGCGGGGCTTTCAATATCGTATCCGCTGTTTAGCGGCGGTTCGACTGTAGCCGACACAAGAATCGCTTCAAATCAAATAAAAATAACGGAACAAACTTTTAAAAACGTCATAAATTCTCTTCAAGCGTCGGTAATAACAAATTTTAACAGTTTAAACGACGCAATAGAAATCATATCGGTAAGAGAATATTATCTGTCCGCTTCGCAGCTGCAGGCGGAAATTTCACAAAGAAAATATATTAACGGTCTTTCGTCATATCAGGACTGGTATTCGATTGAAAACGATTATATAACCGCGCAAAGAACGTTTTTAGACGTAAAAAGGTCAGCGGCGCTCGAAAAATCCCGCTGGCGCAATTTTACAGGCGAAGGATTTTCAAAAACAATTAATAACTAACAAAAAAGGATTTTTATGAAAAAACTATTCATTATTTCAGGGGTGTTAATAGCCGTTGCGCTGGCCCTGTTCCTAATTTTTAAATCGCCAAAACAGGCGATAGATAAAGAAGCCCAGTTAAAACAAAGAAATCTGAGCGTGGAGTTCAGAGAAACGGGCGCGGTAAGCCCGAGAAACAGGCTCGAAATCAAACCGCCTTTTGCGGGCAGAATTGAAGAAATTCTAGTAAACGAGGGCGACAATGTTAAGAAAGGGCAAATTATCGCCTGGATGAGTTCAAGCGAAAGAGCCGCGATGATAGACGCTGCGCGCGCAATGGGCGACGAAGAGTACGAAAGATGGAAACAGATATACAAACCCACGCCCATAGTGGCTCCGATGAACGGTTTTATAATTTTAAGGCCAAAAGAGCCCGGACAGACAATAACAAACGCCGACGCGGTGCTGGTTATGGCCGACGATTTGATAATAGAGTCAAACGTCGACGAAACGGATTTGAGATATATTAAAATCGGCGACAAATTAAAAATGTATTTAGACGCTTATCCGGACGAAACTTTTGAGGGGATTGTGGAACATATATCTTACGAGTCTACCGTATTAAGCAATGTTACCGTATATATGATAAAAATACGCCCCGTAAAAAAACCTTCTGTTTTCAGGGCCGGAATGACGGCCACAATAACGGTTACCGCGGATTCAAAAGAAAATGCGTGGTCAATCCCTAACAATTTTATAACCGATGCCAGAGGCAAAAAAACAGTTTTTGTAAAAAATCCTAAAGGTATTGAAACAAGAGAAATTAAAACCGGCATAACAGACGGGCGTTTTACGGAAGTTCTTTCGGGTTTGAGCCAAGACGAAACCGTCGTAACTTTAACAACCAAAGCCAAAGAGAAAGCCAAATCATTCATGAGCACAGGCACTCCAAGAGCGGTAACCAGATAAATAATAAAAGTAGTTCCCTCGCCCCTTGCGGGAGAGGGACAAGCGAAGCTTGAGGGGTATTTAAATATATATGCAAGATTTTAATTCTCCAAAGCACAGAAAATATGTGGCAAAGTTTAAAAATCTTGCAAAATATAACAGGCAAAATCCTACTGACGCAGAACATAAACTTTAGCAGTAACTGAGAAACAAATATAAAGATTTTAAATTCAGAAGGCAATTTTCAATCGATAATAGATATATAACAGATTTTATTTGCTTGGAAAAGAAATTGATAATTGAAATTGACGGCGGACAACATAATGAAAATGAGTATGATAAAGAAAGAACGAATTATTTGGAAAATAAAGGTTTTAAAGTTGTTCGTTTTTGGAATAACGAAGTATTAAATAATATGCAAATTTGTCTCGATGTTATTTATAAGATATTAAATACCCCTCACCCTCTTGCTTTGCAAGTCCCTCTCCCGCAAGGGGCGAGGGAAAAAGAAAAGACACAAAGGGCAAAATCAAATGAAAGTCGTTGAACTTAAAGGCTTAAAAAAAACATATCATCTTGAAAAAATCGACGTACCGGTTTTACACGGTATAGATCTTGAAATAAATCAGGGTGAATTCGTCGCCATAATGGGGCATTCTGGCAGCGGAAAATCCACGCTGCTAAACATTTTGGGATTACTGGACAAACCCAGCGAAGGGTCGTTTAAACTCGCTGGCATAGAAGTTTCAAAATATACCGACGACGAACTTGCGGCTTTAAGAAATCATTATCTCGGTTTTATTTTTCAGCAGTTTAATCTGTTAAGTAAGCTTACCGCGCTTGAAAATGTTTCGCTGCCTGTTATTTATTCCGATTCAAAAGATGAAAAAAACCACGAAGATCCTGAAAAACTTTTAGAACTTGTCGGGCTTAAAGACAGAATGGACCACCGCCCCAATGAAATGTCGGGCGGACAGCAGCAGAGAGTGGCAATTGCCCGTTCTCTCATAAACAAACCCCTTGTAATTTTCGCGGACGAACCTACCGGAAACCTTGACACTAAATCTACAAAAGAAATTATTAACATATTAAAACAGCTCAATGAGTCGGGCATAACCATAATAATGGTAACCCATGAGCCGGATCTTACCGCTTACGCCACAAGAACAATTACCGTTAAAGACGGTTTGATAATTTCCGACAAAACCACAAAACCCGCAAGCGAAAGCAAACATGGAAACGGCTCTCAGGATTTTAAGCACAAAGCGTTTTCTATTTCAAGAATTAAAGATTATTTTGTTCAGGCTTCAAGAGCGCTGATAGGCAATAAAATGAGGTCTATTCTTTCGATACTGGGCGTTATGATAGGCGTGGCGAGCCTGATTGCCATGCTTGCCGTGGGAACAGGCGCGCAAAAAGCAATTCAAGACCAAGTGGCGGGGCTAGGATCAAATCTTTTAATGGTAAGTCCCGGGTCTTCGCAGAGAGGCGGTATTTCTTCCGAAATGGGCGCAAGGCTGCGGTTAATTCCCGAAGATATAGCGGATTTAAAGAAAAATGTGCGCGGAATAGCGGCAATTTCGGGTTACGCGAGCGGAAGAGTACAGATAGTGGCAAACGGCAAAAATTATAATACCAGGCTTGACGGCGTGTCCGTGGATTATGCGGAAATGAGAAACTCTCAAGCCTCAAGCGGCCGGTTTTTTACCGAAACCGAAAATAAGGAGAAACAAAGAGTAGCTCTTTTGGGCAGAACGGTAATTAATCAAATTTACGGCAGCCCGGATTTTAATCCTATCGGCGAATTTATAAAAATTAACCGCATAGATTTTCAGGTTATAGGCGTGCTTCCGCAAAAAGGCTCAAGCGGGTTCAGGGACGAAGACGATAAAGTCATAGTTCCTTTAAACACGGCCATGTACAGGGTTCTGGGTACGCAATATTTAAACAATATGGACGTTCAGGTAAAAGAAGATTTTGATATGCAGATTGTCGCGGATGATATAGTCCAAAGGCTTTTGGCTTCGCATAGGTTAAGTCCGTCGGATAGAGATTTGGTAAGAGTACGCAATATGGCGGAAATTCAGGAGACAATGTCTTCAATGGCAAGCGCGTTTTCGCTTCTTTTGGGAGCAATAGCTTTTATAAGTTTGCTTGTGGGCGGCATAGGAATTATGAACATAATGTTTGTTTCCGTTTCCGAAAGAACAAAAGAAATAGGTTTAAGAAAAGCCATAGGCGCAAATAACGCGGACATTTTGTTTCAGTTTATAATAGAATCCATAGTGGTATGCTGCGCGGGCGGAATTATGGGGATACTTTTCGGTTCGGGCTGCGCGATTGCGATAAGCAAAATAGCAGGATGGACAACTTCAATAACGCCTTTTTCAATAGGACTTGCTTTTACTTTCTCGGCTTTTACCGGGTTGGTTTTCGGCGTATGGCCTGCCAGAAAAGCCTCGCTTTTAAATCCGATAGAAGCTTTGAGACACGATTAATAACGGCAATTACGAATTTCGGAACGGCAAACAAATGAAAATTCTTGCTTTAGCATGTTTTTGCGTTGATGTTTTTCCGGAAAGCGGTAAAGTTTTGCCGGGCGGCAATGCTTTAAATCTTGCCGTCAACTGTAAACTTGCCGGGCATGAAGTTTTTGTCATGGGAAATATAGGCAAAGACAAATACGGAGAAATACTTAAAAGTTCAATTTGTAAATATAAACTCGATTGTTCGAAAATTTATGAAATTGAAGGGCAGACGGCAAACCACATTATACACATAGACAAGTATGGCGACAGATATTTTAAAGACAACGCGTGGACCGGCGGAGTTTGGGACAAGTTTAAAATAAGCGAAGACGATAAAAGTTTTATTAAAAATATGGACGTTTTGGCGACTACTGTATTTGAGCCTGATTTTGAAAATATCGTCAAAGCGGGAAAAGCCGCGAAATGTCTCGCCGTAGATTTTCACGACATTAAAATAAATTCTTCGCACGAAAAGTATTTTCCGCTGATAGATTTATTTTTTATAAGCGGCAAAAACCAGGATTCTCCGGAGTTTAGAAAATATCTGAAAGATCAGTCTGAAAAGTATAAAACGATTTTTACCGCTACGCTTGGCGAACGCGGCAGTATTGCCTATGAAAAAGGGAAAGAATACGTTTGCGAAGCTTTAAAAGCTGAAAAAGTTACAGATACTACGGGCTGCGGCGACAGCTATCAGGCGGGTTTTATAACAGAATACGTATCCTCAAAAAATATAAAAAAATCAATGCAAAAAGGCTCGCAATTTGCCGCAAAAACCCTCTCGTATGTCGGCGGGTTTGAAATATAAAACGGTGAAAATTTGCTTTATCATGCCTTCAAAATTTTGTAAAATGTAATTTAATAAGCAAGGAAGAATGCAATGAAAAAAATAGTAACTCTTACAAAAATCAAATCTAACGAGGATTCTTCTTTTGTCGCCGGCTCTGCTGCGCAAAGGCTCGGGTATATTTGGCCATTGACAGAAGAATTATGCGGTCTTAGTAAAAAATACAATGCTAAACAGCGACTACAAAGAACTATTATCAATATTCAACGAAGAAAAAGTTAAATTTATTTTAGTCGGGGCATATGCTATGGCTGTTCACGGCTATCCTCGCGCTACAATGGATATTGACGTGTGGGTAATAGGGGAATTAAAAAACTCTGAAGCGATAATCAAAGCTTTGCGGCGGTTTGGCGCTCCGTTGGATGATATAAGCAGCGAAGATTTTCAAAAAGACAATGTTATTTTCCAAATCGGAGTTTTTCCGCGCAGGATAGACATTGTAACGTCGGTTGACGGTTTGGAGTTTGATGAAGCATATAGGCGTTCAGTAACCGTGGAAATAGAAGATATAAAATTAAAAGTATTGTCCAAAGAAGATTTAATTAAAAACAAATTAGCATCGGGAAGAACAAAAGATTTAGCCGATGTTGAAACTCTGCAAGGTAAATAAATGCAAGCTACAGCATACAGCATACAGCATACAGCATACAGCATACAGCATACAGCATACAGCATACAGCATACAGCATACAGCATACAGCATACAGCATACAGCATACAGCATACAGCATACAGCATACA
>WQYI01000025.1 GCA_009781315.1 Candidatus Endomicrobium embiratermitis
AGGAACGATGAGAGATGAAGGAGATTATGCGGTAGGAAGGATAAATAATCCGGATGCCAAAGGCTTAGAGTTTGATAGAAATGAAATAGTATTGGTAAGAGAAGGAAAGGAAGATAAACCCGGACATGTGTTAATCGGGGAAGTGAAAATAGGAGAAGATGGGATAAGAACAGTGACATTTAAGAATGATAGTGGTTCAAAGGAGACGGTATCATTAGCGGAGTTGATAGGCAGGGGATATGACAGAGTAATGATTAGTCAGAGTGACATAGATAGAAATAAAGGCTTGATAACTGAAGAGAGTCCGTCAAGAAGCAAGCAGATAATAAAAGATAAGCTGGGAGTCAATGCAAAAATGAATGTAGTGATAGATAAGATGTTGAACAAAGTAGCGAGCGGATATATGTCGCCGGCAGAATTGGAAAAAGTATTGATAGTATTAGCGGCAAGGTTTGAAAAAATAGAGGATATGGAGAAATATTTAGGATTGGGAAGCAAGTATAGTAAAGAAGAAGTATCAGCTGCGCTGGTAAAAAAGATAGGAGAAGTGTTGTCATTTGAGCAGAGAAAAGAGTTTAATGAAGAAGAGAGAAATCAGGAGATATCGATATTGAGAGGAGCGGCGGAAGTATTGATGGCAGCGGCAGAGAACCGAGAAGTTAAGAATAAGTTTAACGAGATAAGAGATGTGAAAGGAATAAGTGACTTGCAAGGTATGATAACAGGAGGAATGAAAGTAAATATGTATATAGTGGCGAATGCAATGGCAGAAGGAATAACGATAAAAGATAACAATATAGTCATAGATGATTTTGTGATAAATATAGATGAATTGAAGACGGCGTTGGAAACAAAAGAACCTAAGTTTAACATGTTTAAAAAGGATAAAGAGGAATTGTTGCAAATGTTAAGCGGAAGCAGAGGGCAAGATTCGTTTGTGACGCCGATGGACATAAGAAACGCAAGGGCTGTGGCGCGGGCGGCATAGTTAGAAAGGCAAAGATAAAAGTTCAAAGTGAAAAGTGTAAAGTTCAAAAACGACAAAAGAGAAAATGCAGTGAGTAGTCAGTAATGAGTAGAGAGTAATTAACGACAAATATCAAATGCAAAAACCAGGCGGGTTGAGAATATAATTTTCAACCCGCTTGTTTTAGATGTAATTTTATTATTTAACATAATTGTTATATAATTAACATATGAAAAAGATTGCGTTTGTCAGCGATTTTGACGGCACTATTACAAAAGAAGATTTTTTTAATATGGCTGTAGACCGCCTGCTTACTCCGGATGATTTAAAACCATGGCGGGATTATCTCGACAAAAAAATCACACACTATCAGGCGCTCGACGGAATCTTCTCTAAAATCCGCATTCCTCAAAACGAGCTTGAAGATTTTATACAAACCATAGAGATAGACCCTTATTTTACTCAGACGCTGGATTTGTGCAAAAATTTAAGTATTCCAATCTATATATGCAGCGCGGGAATGGATTATTATATTTTAAAACGAATTCCGCGTGAGATTGAAAAATACAATATAACGCTTCTTTCAAATAAGGGAGAATATTCTCCGGAAACAGGCTTTAAATTGACTCCTCCGTCAAGCGATCATATGTTTTACAATAAAAACACCGGCATATCAAAAGAAGCTCTGGTCGAATATTTAAAGAAACAGGGTTTCTTTACGATATACGCGGGCGACGGCATCCCCGACATTAAATCCGCGCAAATTGCCGACGCTGTATTTGCAAAAAGCGTTCTTTTGGAATTATGCCAAAAACAAAATATCAAAACTTTAAAGTTTGACGATTTCAGGGATATAACAGAATACATAAAAGATAAAGTGCAAAGTTCAAAGTGAAAATAAAGGCAGAAGATAATTAAAAAGAGGTCATTATGTCATTAAACAAAGCAATAAATATTCCTTCGCTTTTAAAAATCGGTTCGGGAAAAATCGCTAAAATAGGAAAGTATCTCTACGATAGGCAATATTTTAAAGCCGCGTTGTTTTTCAGCAGCGGTATAGAAGACGTCGTAGGGGAAAAACTTTATAGCGGGTTTAAAAAATTCGGTATTGAAGTTGTTCATAAAGACGCAATATCGGATATAAACATAGACAATATCGTTCACACGGCTTTTAAAATTCCGGCTTCCGTAAACGTTTTAATCGGCATCGGCGGCGGAAAATCTTTGGATTACAGCAAATATTGCGCGCACGTTTTGAAGCTTCCGTTTATAAGCGTTCCTACTTCCGTGTCGAACGACGGTTTTTGCAGTCCCAGCGCTTCTCTTTTGGTCGAAGGCAAAAGAAAAAGCGTAAAATCAAGCATTCCCTACGGAGTTGTCGCAGATATAGACGTGATAATCAACGCGCCCGAAGAAACTTTTTATTCCGGTATCGGCGATATGATCGCGAAAGTCAGCGCTCTTTGGGACTGGAAAGAAGCGTTCAATAAAAATTTAAGCGATTATAATGATTTCGCGGCTTTGCTTGCCAGAAATTCTTTAGACTCTTTATATTATGCCGAAACTTTTAAGGATTTTAAATCAAAAGATTTTTACGCGAAGCTTGTAAACTCTTTGGTTATAAGCGGAATAGCTATGGAAGTGGCGGATTCTTCAAGACCGGCAAGCGGCAGCGAGCATTTAATTTCGCACGCGTTAGACCATATTTCCGCGTCGCCGAGAACACACGGTCTTCAAACCGGGACAGCGGCTTATTTATGCTCTATTCTTCAAAATAACAATATTGAAAATGTCGGGACTTTTCTTGAAAACACGGGCTTTGTAAACTTTGTGGCCAAAGCTCCTTTTGACAAACAAACGTTTATAGAAGCCATTGAATACGCCCCTAAAGTAAAAGACGATTATTACACGATATTAAGCGAAAACAATTCTTTGGAAAAAGCAAAATATTTGCTGGAAACCGATAAAATTTTGAAAGAAATAATAAGATAGAATTTTCTCAACCAAAATTTGGAGGCAAAAAATGGAAAATAAAAAAGACGGCGAAACCGCCGTTAATCCGGAAGTCGTAAAAAAAAGAAAAAGACCGCTTCTTGCGTGGGTATTTCTCATTTTTGCGATAATTTATACAATAAGCCCCGTAGATCTTATACCCGACGCCATTCCTGTAGTAGGCTGGTTTGACGACGCCCTTATAAATTTAGCCGCCATATTAAATCTTATAATAAGATACAGAAAACTCAAAAAATGAAAAATTTACG
This sequence comes from Candidatus Endomicrobium embiratermitis, assembly GCA_009781315.1. Classification (GTDB taxonomy): domain Bacteria; phylum Elusimicrobiota; class Endomicrobiia; order Endomicrobiales; family Endomicrobiaceae; genus Endomicrobium; species Endomicrobium embiratermitis. The sequence continues at coordinate 3,229 of WQYI01000025.1, forward strand.
CTAAAATGGTATAATAACTCTATTATGAAATTATGCAAAGTTTCCAAAAAAAGCAATGAACAAATCTATAGGGCTTTCACTGAAAAGCAAAACAAAGCCCATTCAAAAAAATTTTCCGGGATTCCGTTTGAAAAACGCGTTGTTTTTGCTCCGCACTGTATGCGCAATACCGCTGTTTGTACTGCGCAGGATAAAGACAGTCATTACGTTTGCATGGAATGCGGAGGCTGTAAAATGATTGATATATCCAAACTTGTAAAAGAGTTAGGATACGAAGGTTTATACGTTCTCAAAGGCGGGCGCGCGATTGTAAAAATCATAAAAGACCGTAAGCCTCAAGCCATGGTTGGTATTGCGTGTCTTTTTGAGGGCGACCAGGCTTTTAAAATACTTGAAGATTATGACGTGGCAATTCAGTTTGTCTCTCTTACAAAAGACGGCTGCACATCCACAGACGTCGATGTTGCGGAAGTAGAAAACATACTGAAACAACAGTAAATATCCTTCCTTTGTTGTTGTCTCTTACCAAAAAATAATCATTGCTTTTTATGCCATAAACGCCTAGGCTATTAGTAGGCTTTTATATTAATGATTATGAATAAATTAAAATATACGTTATTATTATTTTTGATTTTTGTTACGGCAAATGCTTTTGCCGCGTCAAACGGTACTACTGCTTTGTCTTTTCTTGAGATGGGAGCCGGAGCAAGATATGTAGGAATGGGAGGAGCGGGAACAGCAATAGCAAATGACGCGAATACGGTGTATTGGAA